>NZ_JAQNDK010000002.1:1262692-1894038 GCF_028368935.1 Sorangium aterium
TCGAGGCCGGCGCTCGACTGGAAGCTCCGCTGGAGGCCGTCCTCGAGGCGCGGGCGGAAGCCGGGGATCGGGACGACGAAGCTCGGCAGCTGGGAGGCGATGCCGTGCGCCTGCACGAACGTCACGCCGCGCCCGAGGGAGAGCCGCGCCGAGAGCCGCGGATCGACGGCGAGCGCGACCGTGCCGTCCGAGTGGTAGAGATCGAGCCGGAGCCCCGGGGTGATGCGCAGGCGCGGGGTGATCGCGATGTCGGACTCGATGTAGCCGCCCACCGTGAGGTCGACGCGGCTCAAGAGGAGATCGTCGACGGGGACGTCGTCGTCATCGTCCGGCGCGACGCCGCCCGGAGGGGCGCCGGCGTCGGTCCCGAGATCGATCTCGTTGTCGTCGATCACGGCGTCGATGCCGGCGCGGATCGTGGTCTCGTCGCGCAGCCGGTGAGCGAGCGAGAGGCGCGCGCCGAGGCTCCGAGTCAACGCTTTCTGGTCGTCCCCGATCCCCGTCTCGTCGTGGCCGAGCGTCAGCGCGCCGCGCAGCGCGCTGCCCTGGCCATAGGCCTGGTCGTACCGGAGATCGAGCCGGTGAAACGTCGTGTCGAAGAGGGTCGTCCTCTCGCCGTCTTCGTCGCTCGCGAGGAAGTCGTGGGCGCCGAACGCGAAGAGGCTCACCCGGCCTTCCGGGACGACCTCGTAGGACAGCCGAGCCTGGTAATCCCAGTAATCGAGCGCGACCTCGGGGGCGGCGAGCGAGAGGAGCAACGCCGTGTACGAGTAGCGGCCGCCCACGAGCGCGACCCCGCGGCCGCCGGCGAAGGGCCCCTCGACGAGCCCGCCCACGTCGACGAGCCGGAGCATGCCCTCACCGTGCCAGTACGGGAGCGGCGGCGTCGTCTCGCCCGCGACGATGCCGCCGGCGTACCGACCGTGACGCGCGGGGTAGCCGCCCGGGTAGAGGTCGACGCGATCGACGATGCCGGGATGGACCACGGAGGGCCCGAGTCCCAGGTGATAGAGGTAGGGGACGCGGATGCCGTCGAGGAAATAGCCGACGTTGCCCGGCGGTGAGCCGCGAACGTAGAAGAACGGCAGCCCCGAGACGATGGGGGTCACCCCGGGGAGCACCTCGAGGGCGCGGAAGGGGTCGCCGAACGCGCCGGGGACGATCCTGACCTCGCCGCGGCTCAAGCTGGAGACGCCGGGCGCCGGCTGCTCGCCGCGCACGGTGACCTCGATCGCGCGCGGCGCGCTCGGCGCCGGCCCGGCTTCCGTGGCCGGGCGCTCCGGCGCGGGCGTGGAGGCGCCGGGCGGCGCGGCTGCGGAGGCGTCGGGCGGCGCGGGCGATGCGGCTTCGGTGAAGCGGACCTCGACGCGGATCCTGGCGGCGGTCGGCGCGCCGTTCCTTGTGGCCGGCGCAAAGCGGAACGACGTTGCGGCGGCCACGGCGGCCGATGCGAACGGCTCCGCGCCATCCTCGGCGACCGCGGAGCGGACGGTCCCGTCGGCGTTGACCGTGAGGACGAGGCGGACCGTCGCGTCACCATGCGCCCCAGCAGGGTAGTCGGCGCCGAGCGGCGTGAGCGGCGTTGGTGGGACGAGCGCTGCTGGCGCCGCATCGGGGGGCGGCGCCGCCGGCGGCGTATCGGAGGGCGGCGCCGCCGGTGCCGGCGGCGCATCACCGGACGGCTCCGCGGGCGGCTTTGCATGGGGCAGCGGCGTGTCGGGCGCGGCGGCGGCGACGCACGGCGCGAGCGTGATCGCGAGCAGCGCTGCGGCTGCCGTCGATCGCCGGAGGAAGCGCATCGCCGCGCCGCGGAGAGGCGGCTCAGCGAGGAGCAGAGCGGGGCGCTGGGTCGAGCAGCGTGGCGGCCAAGTGGTCGAAACCATGGATGTTTTCATGTGAGCGGCGCTCGCGCCGGCGGCCTGATGGGCTTCCTGGGGACCGGTCGCATCGGATCGCTCTCGTCGCATGGCGGTGTCCCGGGGGGACGACCGCCAGCTTCTGCCATGATCTACGCCGAACGACCGCCCACTTCCCCCTCACCGGCTCGAACACCGCGTTGCGCTGCCAGGTCTTCGTGTGGAGCGTCCTCTCCGGACCGCGCCGGTCGGTGGGCGATGACGGCGCAATGCGATTGCTGGAAAGCTGTTTGCCGCGATTGTTCAAGGAGCACCGCTTGCCTCGCTTGGTACCGCTGCGGTACGGCAGTATCCTCGGGCAAACGCATGACCCTCCGACTTATCTTCTCCATTCTGCCCGTCCTTGCGCCGGTCGCCTGGCTGACGGGCTGCAGCGATGGCGAGCGCCCCTCGACGCCCGAGTCGTCGACCTCCTCAGGTTCAGGCGGCGCGAACCCAGGCAGCGGCGGCGCGGCGGCGACGACCTCCGAAGCCACCGGCGCGGGGGGCGGCGCGACGACCAGCGGCGCGACGAGCGGCGGCACGACCGTCGGCAGCACGACGACTGGCGGCGGCGGGGCAGAGCCCGTCGCGCCGGGGATCGTCAAGCTCGGCGAGGGAAAGCTCGCGGAGTCGGGGCTCACCGTGGTGTCCTACGGCGGCTACCTGAACGGCGAGTCGTTCCAGCAGGACGCGATGGTGTCGTTCGGCGGCTTCCAGTACACCGCCTTCTGGAACACCAACCGCAACGTCGTCCTCGCGCGACGGCGGCTGTCGACGAGCCCCGGCGGAGCGGCAGGCGGCTGGGAGAAGTTCGACTTCAAGGACTATCGGCTGAGCGCCGACGACGCCCACAACACGATCTCTCTCGGGATCGCGCCAGGCGACGGCACGCTGCACCTCGCGTTCGATCACCACGGCAGCGACCTGCACTACCGCCGCTCGGTCACGGGCCTCCTGACGGACCCGGAAGGCGCGGCCTGGGCCGCCTCGAGCTTCGGCGCCGTCGCGAGCGCGCTCGTCGGATCGAGCCGGGTCTCCCTCGTGACCTATCCGCGGTTCGTCACCGAGCCTGGCGGGGACAGGATGCTCCTGAGCGCACGGATCGGCGAGAGCGGCAGCGGCGACGAGCACCTGTGGGAGTACGACGCGACGACGCACGCCTGGACCGCGCTCGGCGAGTACATCGAGGGCACCGACGCCAGCATGAACGCCTATCTTCACGGGCTGTCGTACACGCGCGGCGGCTCGCGCCTGCACGCGGCGTGGTGCTGGCGGGACACGCCCGACGCGACGACCAACCACGATCTCCTGTATGTCTACAGCGACGATCACGGGCGCACCTGGAAGAACAACGCGGGCGCCACGGTCGCGACGACCGGCGCCTCCTTCGTGACACGGAGCACGACGGGCCTCTCCGTGTGGCCCATCGGCCAGAACCGAGGGCTCATCAACCAGGAACACATGACGGTGGACGCGAGCGGCCGCGTCCATGTGCTGCTCTCGCACCTCCCCGACGCCGAGGCCGACAATTCGAACTTCACGAGCGCGCGAACGCGCAGCGAGTTCTTCCATTATCTCCGCGACACCGACGGGACCTGGGCGCGCCACGGCATCGGCCTGAAGGTGGTCCAGAACTTCCGGGGCAAGCTCGCGATCTCTTCCACCGAGAACGTCTATGCGATCCTCCCCGATCTCCGCATCGCCGGCGCCTCCCCGAGCGATGGCTACGCGACCTGGACGCTCCTCGACGCCGCCGACTCGGGCCGGTTCTTCTCCGATCCTCTGATCGACGCCGCCCGACTCGAGGCCTCGGACGAGCTCACCGTGTACTACCCAGCGCGGAGCTCCGTGGACATCTGGGGCCTGGAGTACGCGCTCCGCTGAGCCGCGCGAAGGACGCTCGTCGGTCCCCGAGCGCGCCCTTCCTCGCCCCATCCCCCCGGGCGAGCGCGCGAGCTCGCTCGTGGCGCCGTCCCCGTTACCCGCCAGCTCTGCCCTGATCGACGGATCTTCCGGTTGTTCCACCGGACGACGCACCTGATGCTCGCGGGGCGCGCTCCGCGTCCGTATCGGACAAGCGTCAATCGTCGCTGAGCGGTCCAATCAGAGCGGCAATCCCTGCCACATGGGGACGCGCGTCGCGTTCGGCGCCGCGCAGGCACGCTCGGTGCTCGTCCCGAGGCGCGGTCTTGCCGGTGGCGAGGGCGTGCACTGCCGCGAACGCCGCGGCGGCAAGGGACACTCGCGCAGCGAGCCCCGGCGCGCTCCGGCCAGGAGGAGCGTTACCCATGAACCCGGACGCGTTCGTCAAGCGCCGATTCGCATTCATCCTGGGAGGAATGGTCGCGGTCTCCGCGTATTTTCAGGCCTCCGGGGTATCTCATCTCATCGCCCACCAGATCACGCGGGACGGCGAGACCTCCGCCCCCCCGGTCGCAGATCCTGTCGAGGCGCCGCTCTCCGAGGATCCCCCGCCGAGCGCGGCGCCGATCCTGGAGCGCAATCCGTTCGACTCGACGACAGGGCCGCTCGTACCCCCGCCGAGCGCCGCGCCCGCCGTCCCGGCGGATCTCTCGCAGCTCGACCCCTACCTCGCTCCACCCTGCGATACGGGCCGCGTCGTGCTGATCGCCATGTCCGAGGACCCCGAATGGTCGTTCGCCGCCTTCGAGAGCGATGGTGGACACACGGCGCTCGGGCGGCGAGGCGGGGAGATCGGCGGCCGGAAGGTCCAGGACATCGCCTGGGATCGGGTGTGGATGACCTCGACCTCGGGGGGCGCTCGCTGCCAGATGCAGCTCGGAAAGAAGGGCGGAGAAGGCGGGAAGAAGGAGCCCGAGCCGCAGGCGGCACCGCCGGCTCCGTCCCGCGCGACGTACCGCCCGAGCAGCAGGAGCGATGTCCCGCCCGAGATCGCCTCGCGGATGCAGCGGGTGAGCGACACGGAGATCGACATCGACCGCTCGGCGGCCGAGAAGATCTTCGCGCAGCCCGAGCTCGTGACGCAGACTTCGGCGGCGGTCCCGGAGATGCGGGACGACAAGGTGGTCGGGCTGAAGATGATGATCAAGCCCGGCTCGGTGCTCGAGTCGTTCGGGCTGCAGAGCGGCGATCTCGTGAAGTCGGTCAACGGCATCGACCTGACCGACCCACAGAAGGCCATGCTGGCCTACTCGCGCATGCGCTCCGACAAGAGCCTGTCCGTCGTCGTCGAGCGCGACGGCCGCCCGACGAGGCTCAGGGTCAACATCCGCTGAGGCGGGGAGGCGGGCCGGGCCGGCAGCCGCGCTCCGTGCAGGAGCGACGCCGAGCGCCTCCGGGCTTGTCGCACACGCAGGCGGCGGCCGGGCACGCGGAGGTCGAATGCCGGCGCACGGACGACTCCTGCCGAACAATGTGCGATCGCCGCTGTCTCTGGCTGGAGCGCCCGGCGGCGGCCGAGGCCGTCGCTCGGGAGCGGTGCGACAGAACAGATGCGGCGCTCACCCGTCAGACCGAGCACCCGCTCTGTCCGCGGGAGGGGAAGACCATGAACGAACTCGGAATCGCGTGGGTGAAGCGAGCGCTCCTCGGCGGCGCGCTCGTGCTGGGGCTCTCGGGGGCGGGGATCGCGTGCAGCACGAAGGAAGCCCCGATGACGTCGGCGCCTTCGGAAGCGTCCCCGGCATCGATGCCGCTGGGGAACGCCGCCGAGGCGAAGAGCGAGGCCGTGGGGTCGGCCGCCGCACCCCTGGCGGCGCGTGAGCCCGCCGCCCCCACTCTCGACATGGCGGGCGGGAAGGGGCGCGCGGGCGTCGACGGCCTGGTGGTCCCCGCCCCGTCGGCCACCGGAGCGCCGGGCGAGGGCGCGGCCCGCGCCGCGGCGCCCGAGGCCGCGGGCCTCGACCCGAACGGCCGCTTCGCCACCACGTACCGCCCCGGCGGCGGCCACCTCGCCGCGTTCGAGTCCGCGGTCGCGCGCGGCATCGTCCCACCCGAAGGGCGCGAGCTCGTCAGCGACGTCGGCGCCCGCTACGCCCCGTCGATCGACGTCCCGAAGGGCTCGGCGCTCGCCCTGCGCACGGACCTCGAGCGCACGCGGGTCCCGCCCGGCGGCGGCCCCGTGCACGTGCGCGTCGCGCTCCGCTCGACGGCGCAGGCGCCCGCGGCGCGGCCGCACCTGTCGGTGCACCTCGTGCTCGACGTGAGCGGATCCATGCAGGGTGAGCCCATGGCGCGGGCGCGCGACGCGGCCCGGGCGCTCGTCGACAAGCTCGACGCGAACGACGACTTCTCCCTTGTCACCTTCTCGAGCGGCGCCGACGTCAGGATCGACGATGGGCCCGTCGGGCCGCGGCGAGCGGAGATCAAGGCCACGATCGACGGCATCCGCGAGGGCGGCGGCACCAACATCGGCCAGGGCCTCGCGCTCGGCTACGCGCAGGCCGGCCGGCCGGGCATCCCGGAGGGCGCGGTGAAGGTCGTGCTGCTGCTCTCCGACGGGCGCGCGAACTCCGGGATCACGAGCTCGGAGCGGCTCTCGAGGCTCGCGCTCGACGCCTTCCAGGGCGGCGTCCAGACGAGCACGTTCGGGCTCGGCGCCGACTACGACGGCGCGCTGATGAGCTCCATCGCGAGCGACGGCGCGGGCGGGTACTACTACCTGCGCGATCCCGATCAGATCGCCCCGGCCCTCGCGACGGAGCTCGACAGGCGGCTCGATCCTGTCGCGACCGCGGTCGAGCTGCGGGTGCGGCTGAAGCCGGACGTGAAGCTGCTCCAGGTCTACGGGTCGCGCCGGCTGAACGAGGTGGAGGCGGCGCGCGTGCGGACGATCGAGGTCGCGGCGGACGCGCAGTCCGCGCGGCGCGACGGCATCGAGCGGGACCGGCAGGACGACGCCGAGGGCGGGATGCGGTTCTTCATCCCGGCGTTCTCGCGCGACGACAGCCACGCGATGCTCTTCAAGCTGGGCCTCCCGGCGGGCGCGGACACGCGGGCCATCGCGGCGATCGAGCTCAAGTTCAAGGACCGCGTCGCCAAGAAGAACGTCGTGGACGAGGCGCCGCTCCGGGTCGCGTACGCGACCGGCGACGCGGACAGCGCGGCGAGCGTCGACCCGTCGGTCGCCCGCACGATCCAGGGCTTCGCCGCCGGCGAGACGCTGGCCGAGGCCGCCCGTCAGATCGCGCTCGGCGATCGCGACCGCGCCGCCGCGCTGCTCTCCGAGCGGGAGGGGATCCTGCATGCCGCGGCCGAGGCGCTCGGGGAGCCGCTCTTCCTCAAGGATGCGGCCCGCCTCGCGCGCCTCCGCGGCCACGCGGGGGCCGCGGGCGGCCTGGGCGATCCGCTCGTGCTGGCGATGCTGCTCGAGACGGCGTCGCGGACGCACCTTCACTGAGGGCGGGGCTCGGGGCACGATGGCGCGAGGGCGATCCACGGGCGGAGCCGAGGGGCGGACATGACCCAGACATTCACACTCCGGCGCGATGTGGCGGCGCAGCACGTCGACGTCGCGCCGGGCGGCGAGATCGTCCTTCGCGGCAAGCTGGTCTGCTCGACCGACGCCTCGGTCATCGACGCGGCGACGACGACCTGGCCCGCGGGCGCGCCGGGCGGCGCGTCGGTCGACAGCGGCGGGCTCGTCGACCTCGAGCAGGGCGGCTTCCACATGACGAGCCGCGACCCCGCGACCCACGAGGTCCACGCCATCGCGACCGGGGATCCAGCCCCCGCGTGCGCGCTCGCGGGCGTGGAGGCCCCGTGCCTTCCGCTCCGGCTCCTGCCGCTCGCGCGCTCGCGGCTCCAGACGGCGCAGGAGCTGGGCAGCTGCCTTCGCGGGGGCATCACGGTCGAGGTGCCGGACGCCGTGCTCCCGCCCGTCGCGCCCGCGGCCGTTCCTTATGTGCAGGGCGCGGCCGTGCTGCTCGGCGCCTCCGTGCTCGCGTCGATCGGGTGGGTCGTGCAGCGCCGGCGCGCCCGATCGCCGCGCGGCCGCCTGCTCGATCTTGCGAAGCGCACCCGGGCCAAGCTGAGGGCCGCTGACGCGGTCGTGGCCGCGCCGCTCGTGCCGGCCGTGGAGGCCGCGCTGGGCGCGCTGAAGCGGCGGCGTGTGGACGCCGCCTCGACGGAGGGCAAGCGGGTCGCTGAGGTGCTGCGGCGGGTGGAGCTGCGCCTCGACGCGTCGGCCGTGGAGGCGCGCGCCGACAGGGAGCAGCAGGCGGCGGACGAGCTCGTCCGTGAGATCGAGAGCGCGCTCGAGGCGGTCGACGAGGTGGACGGCGCGCGGCGCGGGCGGGCCTGAGGTCGACCAGCCCCGCCGGAGGTCTGCGCGACGCTGCTGTCGCGCGGCGTCCATCTCGCCTCCATCCGCGCGATGTACCGGCTGCTCGCCGCCTCCGGCGAGCGCGGCGAGCGGCGCGCCCAGCGTGCGCCGATGAAGCACGCCAAGCCGACGCTCACCGCTACGGCCCCCAACCAGATCTGGACGTGGGACATCACCGGGCTGCGCGGGCCGCTGCCTGGGGTCTTCTACTGCCTGTACGTCGTCCTCGACCTGCTCAGTCGCATGACCGTCGGCTGGAGCCGGAACGCGCCTCTCTGCGCGATCCACTCATAGGATTCTCGTCCGGCCTGTCTCAGTCCTGTTGGCATTTTCCGCTCCCTCTGTGCCAATGTTGGATGAGAAACACGAGCAATGAAACCGCGCAAAATGGCGTTGTGTCGCGGTCGCTTCATGGCGTATAAATCTAGTCGAAGGACCACATGATCTTCCAGGGAGAGCATGGGTGTCCGGATAAGGTTTCGGACTCTGCGAATGGCACTACGTGATCCTGTGTGATCAGTTGCGAATGTCGTTGTCTCCCCTGGTCTCAATGCGCGACAGAGAGTCCCTGACAGGCGAGTCGCTTCGTGTGCATCTTCGGGAAACATTGGAAACATCTATGAAAAATTCAAAGCAGAATCAGTTCTCTCGTTGGTTCATACTGGCGTTCGCGTCAGTCGCGCTGGCAGCCTGTGGCGGTGATGACGATACCACAGGGCCCTCGAGCAGCTCATCGTCTTCTAGCAGCTCTTCATCCTCCAGCTCTAGCTCGTCTTCTAGCAGCTCTAGCTCGTCTTCTAGCAGCTCTAGCTCGTCTTCGAGCAGCTCCAGCTCGTCTTCTAGCAGCTCCAGCTCATCTTCGAGCAGCTCCAGCTCGTCTGGCGGCGATCTCGCATTGGTGGTCGCCATTGACTCCGGTAGTAGTTCGAGTTCAATGGTTGATGGCGTAGAGTACCAGGCGGACAAATACTCTGGCGGTGGTTCGACCAACAGCACGCAAGACTCTGTCGTTGGTGGGCAGCTTTATCAAACAGAGCGGTATGGTTCGTTCAAGTATGAAGTCCCGGTTACTGCCAATGGCAAATACACCGTGAAGTTGCATTTTGCGGAAATCGATAAAACCAGCGCTGGTTCGCGCAAGTTTAGCGTTGCGGTTGAAGGCAACACGGTTGTCAATGATCTGGATATTTATGCCGAGGTTGGTCATGACGTGGGCTACACGGAGACCTTCGCGGATATTGCGGTGAATGACGGCAGCGTCACGATTGAGCTGATTAAGGGTGTGGAGAGCCCGACCATCGCAGGATTTGCTATTTTCTCCAACGATGGAGAGTTGGATACGACGGTCACGCCCGACCCCCTCCCCGATTTCTCCAAGTACTCAGCCTACACTCAGCAATACACTGAGAAGACCGTGATCAATTCGAATCACGCGACGGGCCACGTCGGTGAGTTCTTCTTCACTCACTGGAAAGACGGCGGCTCTACGTCTTTGACCGTGGACCCGAATGGCGAATTCAGCGTGACCTGGCAGGGCGGCGGCTATAACTATGTCGGTGGTCCAGGATGGCATTACGGAGATGAGAAGAGGGTGATCGGCTACCGCCTCAATAACGATAGCGGCGCGAGCTATATCGCTTTGTACGGCTGGGGGTACGACAAGACCATGCCCACTTCCAACGCGGCACACCTGGTGGAGTATTACATCCTGCAGCGATGGAGTTATGATCCCAGCCAGGGCGCTACCGCTGGCAAGACCTTCACGAGCGATGGAGTTCAGTATTCCACGTACCGCTCGACGCGGCAGCAGCAGCCCTCTATCAATGGTCGCTCCACCTTCTACCAATACTGGAGCAAGCCTGCTCAGCCGCAGGCTCTCGGGCAGGATCACAAGATCGTATTCGCCGATCACGTGAAGGCATGGGCCGACAACGGCTGGATCCTTCCGAACACGAACAACCTGGACGCGAGCGACGATCCCACCTATCAGGTCCTGGCCGTCGAGGTGTTCAACCCCGGTAGCAATGGAACTGCGTCTGGTCGCGTCTGGAACGCGACGCCCTGATCCAATGCCTCGATGGCGCCGTGCTCGACGCCATCGAGGCTCTCCGCTTCGCTCCGACCCGCTTCGCGGGCGCCCTTTCGGGCGGCCTCCGCCCAACAGCCGGCGCCGACCGACGGTGCCGAGCGATTCGCGCGCGTGCCCGCCGCAAGGCCGCGACGCGTCGCTCAGCGGATCGGGCCGGCGATCTCCGGGTGCGGCGCCGGGGCCGCCTTCGCCGCGGGCTCGAGCGGCGCGCAGCCGTCGGCGGCGAAGGGGCCGATCGCCGGATCGCCCTTGACGAACGCCGAGACGCGGCGCATCCGCTTGGCGAACGCAGCCTCGGTCTCGGCGCGCCGGGGGTCGGCCGCGAGCGGGACGGTCCCGAGGCCCTCGCTGCGCACGGGGCAGATCTCCGCGAGGGGCGGCGCGCCCCGCCGCAGGCGCAGGCGCGCAAGCATCGCGAGCTCGACCGCGGGGCCGGTCCTCTTCACCTTCATGAGGAAGTTGCCGAGGCTGTAGAAGATGGGCCGGCCGCGGCGGAGCTCGATGCCCTGGAGCACGTGCGGGTGGTGGCCGACGAAGGCGTCGGCGCCCGCGTCGATGGCGGCGCCGGCGAGCGCGCGCGCCTGAGGGAGCGGGGTGTCCAGGTACTCGGTGCCGCCGTGGTAGCTCACGACGACAGCGTCCACGCCGGGCTGCTTGCGCGCGGCGCGCACCGCGGCGGCGAGCCCGTCCCGCTCCGCGCCCGCGACGAACTCCCGCGCCGGGTGCTGCCAGAGCGAGCCCTGGTTCCAGATGCCGGTCACGGCGAGCAGCGCCACGCGGAAGCCGCGGCGCTCGATGATGGCCGGCGTGTACGCCTGGAGCCGCGTCCGGCCGGCGCCCACGTAGGCGACGCCCGCGCGCTCCAGATGGCCGAGCGTCTCGAGGAACGCGCCCTTGCCGTAGTCCCACATGTGGTTGTTCGCGAGCGACACGACGCCGATGCCGGCGCGCGCGAGCGCGTCTGCGCCGGCCGGAGGGCCCGTGAACACGAGCGGATGGCGCGCGTGCTGGGTCTCTCCGCCCTGGTCGCTGAGCTGGTTCTCGAGGTTGACGAAGCGCACGTCGGCGGACGCGAACAGGGCCGCGACGGAGGCGAACGGATCGTACGCCGGATCGCGGAGCAGCTCCTGGCCGAGCGCCTTGCCGAGGCAGACGTCGCCGCCGGCGAGGAACGTGATCGCGGCGGTGGCGTCTGCCGGCGCGGCGGTGGCGGCCGGCGCGGCGGTGGCGTCTGCCGGCGCGGCGGTGGCGGCCGGCGCGGCGATGGCGTCTGCCGGCGCGGCGCGGGCCTCCCGGGTCGCTTCCGCGACGTCGCGGGGCGCGGCCGGCGCGACGATGGGCGGAGGCGCGAGCCCGGCGCCCACGTTGGCAGGCCGCTCGCAGCCGATCTGCGCGGCCGCTGCGCACATCGCGAGGAAGAAAGGGGCAGGGCGCATCGCGAGCGGCGTCTCTGCGCGCATTATCCACGGGCCCGCGGCCACGCCCAAGTATCCGGTGGTACGCCCGCAGACGTTCGTGCCACCATCGCCGCGCGTTGAGCAGGCCCAGAGGAGCCGCGGCGTCGATCGGCGGCCGCGCTCCCTCGATGGATGTCCGGCCCGCTCCAGCGCGATCTACGCCGGATTGGACGCGCGCTCGTGCGCGGGTTGCTTGGAAGGTCTTATCTCCATGGTGAATCGAAGACGTGAGACTCCCTCGGGCTCGACGCTGCTCTCCTCGCGCGGCGCGACGCCGTCGAGCACGCGCATCGTGCCGGGCCCCGCGGCGCGCGACGAGGCGCGCGACGAGGAGCGCAAGGACGGCTGGGGCTTTGCCGACACCCGGTTCGTCGTCAAGCCGAGCGGCAGCGTCGTGCTCACCGG
This sequence comes from Sorangium aterium, assembly GCF_028368935.1. Taxonomy (NCBI): domain Bacteria; kingdom Pseudomonadati; phylum Myxococcota; order Polyangiales; family Polyangiaceae; genus Sorangium; species Sorangium atrum. The sequence continues at coordinate 1,274,846 of NZ_JAQNDK010000002.1, forward strand.
CACGCGGTACAGCATCAGCAACGTCGAGCTGCCGTCGCTGATCCCGTGGATGTCGGCCACGCTCGCCGCGCCGCTCTCCTACGAGAACCGCAACGAGCCGCATTACCCGCCTCAAATCCCCGACGCCAAGGTCGCGAGCGAGCTGCTCGCCGCGCTCCGCGGCTTCCTGGCGGACGATCAGATCTCGCAGGATCCGCTCGTGCGCCTCCGGCGCGGCCACGGCCACACCGGGGCCGAGATCTGGGCGATCCGCTACGAGCGCCTCGAGCGCGTCCCGGATCTCGTCGTGTTCCCCGCGTCGCACGACGACGTCGTGCGCGTCACCGAGATCGCCAAGCAGCACGGCGCGTGCCTCGTCCCGTTCGGCGGCGGCACCAACGTCACGGACGCCCTGCGCCTGTCGATCCACGAGGAGCGGACCGTGATCGCGGTGGACATGCGGCGCATGAACAGGATCCTCTGGCTCGATCCCGTGAACCGCATGGCCTGCATCGAGGCGGGCGCGACCGGGCGGCACATCGTCGCGGAGCTCGAGAAGCACGGGCTCACCATGGGGCACGAGCCCGACAGCCTCGAGTTCTCGACGCTCGGGGGCTGGATCGCGACGAACGCGAGCGGGATGAAGAAGAACCGTTATGGCAACATCGAGGATCTCGTCCTCGACATGCAAGTCGTGACCGCGCATGGCGTGGTCGAGCGGCCGCACGTGGCCCCGCGCGAGAGCGTCGGCGCCAACCCAAAGAACTGCATGTTCGGCAGCGAGGGCAACTATGGAATCGTCACCAGCGCTGTCGTCAAGCTGTTCCCCCTGCCCGAGGTCCAGCGCTACGGCAGCGTCATCTTCCCCGACCTCGCGCGCGGGCTCGCGTTCCTCTATGACCTGCAGGGCGCCGGCGCGCTGCCCGCGAGCGTGCGCGTCATGGACAACACGCAGTTCCACTTCGGTCAGGCGCTCAAGCCGAAGAAGTCCGGGGTGCTCGCCCGGGTGAAGAGCGAGGCGGAGAAGCTCGTTGTGACCCGGATCAAGGGCTTCGATCCGCACCAGCTCGCCGTCGCCACCCTCGTGTTCGAGGGGACGAAGGAGGAGGTCGACTTCCAGGAGAAGACGCTCTACCGCATCGCGGCGCAGCACGGCGGGATGAAGGCGGGCGCGGCGAACGGCGAGCGTGGTTATCAGCTCACCTTCGGCATCGCGTACATCCGCGATCTCACGTTCGAGCACTGGGCGATCGCGGAGAGCTTCGAGACGAGCGTCCCGTGGAGCCGCGCGCTCGAGCTCTACGACCGGGTGCGCCAGCGCGTCCTGCGCGAGCACGAGCAGCGGCGCCTGCCGGGCAAGCCGTTCTTCACCGGGCGCATCACCCAGGTCTACCCCACGGGGGTCTGCATCTATTTCTATCTCGGCTTCTACGCGAAGGGCGTCGACGACCCCGTGCGCCATTACGCCGAGATGGAGCACGCCGCGCGAGAGGAGATCCTCGCCGCCGGAGGGTCGCTCTCCCACCATCATGGAATCGGCAAGATCCGGCAGGATTTCGTGAAGGACATCTACTCCGACGGCGCGCGCGCCTTCATGCGGCAGGTGAAGCAGGCCGTCGATCCGGACAACGTGTTCGGCGCGGCGAACCACGGCGTGCTCGGCGAGGTCGCGCTGTCGAGCGCGGAGGAGCAGGGGCGAGCGCCCTCGCCTTGACCTGGGCGGCGCGGCCGCGTGTGTGCTTTGCTGGCCGCACGACGACCTACCGCGCGCGCTGTCCGTGCCGGCCAGCTTCGTGACGTTCCAGCCGAAGGCACACCTGGGCTAAGCTGTACCCCTCGTGACCAAGCCGTCGGACCTCGACTGGAATGACCTTCGCTACGCCCTCGCGGCCGTGAGGGCCAAAACGTTGGCTGGCGCGGCGCGCTCGCTGGGCGTCGAGCACTCGACGGTAGGCCGCAGGCTCGTGGCGCTCGAAGCTGCGCTGGGCGCCCCGCTGCTCACGCGCGGCCCCGAGGGGCTTTCGCTCACGGCGATAGGCCAGACGGTCGCGCCGCTGCTCGAGCAAATGGATCAGGCGGCGCTCGCGGTGCAAGCGGCCGTGCGGTCGCAAACGGTTCGGATCAAGCTGGCCACCCCCTCAGCCTTCGGCCGCTTGCTCGCCCCGCACATTGGCGCCTTCCAGGCCGCCCGCCCCGAAATCGTCTTGGAGATACTGAGCGGCAGCCGCCCGGCCGACCTCAGAAGGGGCGAGGCCGACGTCGCGCTGCGTTCGGGCACGGTCGACGGCGACGATCTCATCGCCAAGAAGATCGGCGAGCTCGATTGGTCGCTGTATGCATCGGAAGCCTACCTGGCGCGGCACCCGGCTTCGGTCGGCTCGCGCGACCTTCGGGGGCACGACCTGTTGGGGTTCGAGGTCGGCATCAGCAACGCCCCTCTGGCCCGGTGGCTCGAAGAGCGCAGCGAAGGCGCCCGCGTGCTCATGCGGTACCGCGAGGTGAGCGACCTTCTGGCCGCCTGCGTCGCCGGCATGGGCATCACCATCTTGCCTTGCATTCTCGCTTCGCTCGAGCCTTCGCTCCGGCGGCTCACGGGCGAGAGCCTCGGCAAGAGCCGGCTCTCGATCGTATACCGCAAAGAGGCGTCCCTCGCCGAGCCGGTGAGGGCGGTCATCGAGCTCGTCACCGAGGCGTTGCGCGGGCACCTTGGGACCCCAGGGCGCCGCTGATGAGCGGCGCCCTGCCCCGGGGCCATTCGGGGTTAAAGGTCCCGCGAACGGTGCCAGAGGGTGCCGTCGGGGCCCACGACGAAGACGTCGAGCCTGCCCGGGGCCGAGCTCGCGAGGATGGGGTCGCCGCCGACGTCGACGGCGAGCGTCGCCCAGTCGGTCTGCCCGGGCCACCAGCTGCCCGCGCTCCACTCTTTGTAAAGCAATCGACCGTCAGTGCTCCGGGCGACGACCTCGAGGTGGCCGACGTCCGACGAGACCACCGACGGGGGCCCCGCGAGGTCGCCGCCCATGTCATACCAGTCGGTCTGGCTGGGCGACCAACCCGACGCCTCCCAAGCCTTGTTGTACGCGCGGCCGTCGGCGCCGCGGCCGACGATGTCGAGGTGGCCGGCGCCCCACGAATCGACGACCGGGGTTTCGGCGAACTGCTTGCCGCCGAGGCCCTGCCAGCCCGTCTGCGAGGGCCACCAGCCGGCCGACGCGTTATAGACCTTGTTGTACGCCCGCTTGCTGGCGTCGAGCGCGATGACGTCGATATGGCCGGCGCCCCACGAGGCGGCCGTCGGCGCGGAGCCCATCGTGCCAAGGTCGTTCCAGCCAGATGGAGAGGGCGACCACTGGCCCGTCAAGGTCGACCACGACTTGTGCAAGACCTTGCCCGACGCGCTCAGCGTGAATACGTCGAGCGAGTCGGGGTCGGGCGAGACGGCGACCGGCGGTGCCGAAGCGGGTCCCCCGAGAGAGTCCCACGTGGTTTGCGAGGGCCACCAGCCGGCGAGGATAGGGTCCCACACTTTGTGGTAAACCGAGCTGTCATTGCCGAGCATGAAGGCGCTCAGGTGGTCGCCCCGCCTGACGAGCGCCGGCGCTTTGCTCGACGAGCCGCCGAGGCCCGCCAGGCCGAGCTGCGACGGCCACCATGAGGGGGTCGAGCCGGGGTTTTGCACCTTGCTGCCGAAGGTGGCGTCGGCGTTTCTAACGACGAGATCGAGCTGGCCCGACGGCTTGGTCGCGGCGGCCGGAAGCCCCCTTACCCCGGCGCCGACGGGCTCCCAGTCGCTCCAGCCTTTGCCGATGCCGAGCGCGGGCCTCTTGCCTCTGGCGCCGGCGAACCACGATGAGTCGACGTCGTGGGTCAGAACGCGCTTCACCTGCTCGACCTGCGAGTCGCTGAGCGACCAGCGGTCGCCGGTGTAGCCCGGATCGTAGTTATAACTCATGAGGTTGGCGCCGAGGTTCGGCGCCGACGGCGTGTGGCCGGGCAGCGTGAGGCCGAGGCCCTTCAATCCGTCGTCGCCCGTATAAAGAATGTCGCAGGCCGAAGGGAAGCTGACGCAAAGGCACGTTTGGCTGTAACCGGGGTCGGCCTGGTTGCAGTCGGCGTACTCGAAGCCCGTGCGCGGCACGGCCAAGCGCAACGTGCGGTCGGGCTCGGCCGGGGGACAGTTGTTGAGCGAGCCGAAGCAGGCGAAGCCGAGCGGGTTCTGCGCCCAGCCGCTGTTGCCTTGAATGGGTCGCAGCGACGATTCGGGGTAGCCCGCCGCCTGCACTCGGCTCGAGAAGTAGACGTTGGTCGTGGTCGCCGGGGGCAGGTCGGCGGGTTTGTACACGAGGTCCCAGAAGTCGGCGAGCTTGGCGGGGGCGCCGGTCGCGGGGTTCTTGAGGTTGGGGTTCGACAGATCGTAGCCGAGGCCCGCGCCGCGGAACGAGTGCGAGAGGCCCAAGTAGTGCCCCAGCTCGTGGGCGAAGGTGCGGTTGCCCGCGCCCATGTTGTAGCGTTGCACGATGATGCCGTTGCCCTCCCAGGGGTAGGCGCCCCAGGCTTGGCTGCTCGAGCGCACGGTAAAGACGACGATCTCGTTCTCGTTGCCGCAGAGCGAGGCGGCGCGAAAGAGGGCCATCTCTTCCGACTCGGTGCCGCTCAGCCCGGGGGCCGCGCAGCCGGGGTTGAAAGCGACGGGGGGCGCCGACGAAGGGGGCGAGGGCCAGGCGTAGCTGCCGCCGATGTTGGTGAAGGTCGGGCTCGTGACGACGACCGATGCGGCCAGCGAGAAGCGAATGCCCGCCTTGACGAAGGCGGCGTTCGCGCCGGCAATCTGCTCGTTCAGGGCGGTCCGGCCGAGCGAGTCGTTGGTTCCGTCGACGAACTGAACGAACCGAATCGGAATCTCTCGATTGATGACGGTCGTCGAAGACGATAGCGCGGCCGACACCTCGGCCGCAGGGGCGCCGTCGGGTGCGGGTTCGAGATCGACGCCGGGGGTGCCGCAAGCTGTATACAAAAGAATGGACGCCGGAAGGGCGCGTGCCACGAAAGACAGGTGAGTCGGCCGAAGTGTCATTGGGGTTCCTTGGTGCGTGGGATGACGGCGCCCTGAACGGGTCGGGGCGGCGCGCACCCCCGCGAAGGGGCGGGCGGCGCGAGGCCCGCCCTGCCGTCGTTGTAAGGCTTTGGTACCCGCCGGCGGACGAACCGTCGATTCGCAATGCGCGCCCAGGCCGGTGCAAAAATGCACGCACCGCCTCGGGACACTCACCCAACCGAGCAGGTGCCCTTCCTCGAGGTTGGCGCCGGTGCACGAGATGATGTCCACCTTTCCCTGGCGGATCATCTCGGCGAGGGAGACCCCCAGCTCGGCCGTGCTCATCGCGCCGGCGAGCGACACCAGCATCTTGCCCCCGTCCGCGAGGTGACGCAGTGTCTGTGCCGTGGCACGGGGGCATCGGCGGCAGCGCTCGGCGCGCGCAGCGAGCGCATGTTCCGAGGCGGGGTGGTATGCAGGGCGGCGGTGCAGCTCATGACAGCGCCCTCGGAGGACGGCGACGGCGCGGGCCGCGTGGCCGGGCTCGCGGGCGTCGTGCTGTGCGGCGGGCAGAGCAGCCGGATGGGGCGCCCCAAGGCATGGCTGCCGTTCGGGGGCGAGGCGCTGCTCCAGCGGGTGGTGCGGCGCCTCGGCGAGGCGGCCTGGCCGATCGTTGTGGTCGCGGCGCCGGGACAGGAGCTGCCGCCGTTGCCGGACGGGGTGCTGCTCGCGCGCGATCCGGTGGAGGGCCGCGGGCCGCTGCAGGGCATCGCGGCCGGGCTCGATGCGATCGCGCCGCTCGCCGAGCGGGCCTACGTCTCCTCGACCGACTCGCCCTTCCTGCACCCCGCCTTCGTGCGGCGCCTCGCGGATCTCCAGGCGGGCGGCCACGCCATCGCGGTGCCGCGGGCGGAGGGGCACCATCACCCGCTCGCCGCGGTGTACGCGTGCTCGGTGCGCGGCGAGGTGGCGGCCTTGCTCGCCGAGGGCAGGCTGCGGCTCTCCACGCTGTTCGAGCGGGCGCGCACCCTGGTCGCGGATCCGGAGCTCCTGCTCTCGGATCCTCGGCTCCGCGCTGCGGATCCGGCGTTGCGATCGCTGCGCAACCTGAACACGCCCGAGGACTACGCGGCGGCGCTGCGCGAGCTCGACTGACCCGTTATTGGCCGCGCGCCGCCGCGCTCGCCGCCGCCGCGCCCCCGGGCTCGCCCCTCGCGATGAGGACCCGCTGCTCGCCGTGCCTGGGCAGGAACACCCGATCCGGCCCCAGCCCGCGCGCGGCCATGACGCGCCGGAGCTCGCGGGGCGCCTCTCCGAACGTATCGGTGCTGTTGATGAAGGTGTCGAAATGGATGGCCATCATCCGCCGCGCCCCGAGGTCGAGGAAGGCCTGCACCGCCTCCGCCGGATCGACGTGCTTGCTCTCCATGAACTCGCGCGGCCCCACCGGCGCGATCGGCAAGAGGGCCAGATCGATCGAGGGGAATCGCGCGCGCGTCTTCACGAAGTCGTCGCGGTCGTAGGCGGTGTCGCCGCCGAAGTAGACCGCGATCCCATGGTACTCGACGACATAGCCCGTGAAGCTCTCCGTCATCCAGTCCCGGTCCAGCCCGTAGCGATAGCCGGAGTGCCGCACCGGGACGGCCGTGACCTTCAGATCACCCTGCCGCCATGTCGTCCAGGTCGGGACCTCGAACGACGCGAAGCTATAGTTGGGCACGTAGACGAGCCCGCCCCGAGGCGCGAGCAGCGCGCGGACCTTCGGCTCGATCAGGGACAGCGAGCCGAGCGACAGGTGGTCGAGGTGCATGTGCGAGATCAGCACGGCGTCGATGGGCGGCAGATCCTCCGGAGCGAGCCCCGGCTCGACGAGCCGCTTCACCATGAGGCCCACCGTCGACGTGAAGACGGGGTCGGTCAGGATCCATCGATCGTCGATCTGCACGAGCACGGTCGCGTGCCCGACCCACAGCGCGGCGAGCCGCGCCTCGGGGCGGTACGGCGCGCGCACCTTGTCCGGCACGGGCAGCGGGCTCGCGAACAGCCTCGCCACGTTGCTCTCCAGGATGCGCGCGGGCACGCTGCACGACAGGCCCGTGAGCGCGAGGAGCGCCGCGGCGAAGAGGCGAGCTGGCGACGAGGAGGGGCGCGTGGCCATGCGCGGCGTCAGAAGTAGCGGATGCTGAGCGTGAACGTGGTCGATCGCAAGGCGGCGGTCGGCGTGGTCGCCACCTGCGCGCCCAGGGCGCCGAACAGGGTATAGACCCCCGCCTCGTACGAGGCCGCCACGTGCCCTCGAGCAAAGAGCGCGGATCCGCCGAGCGAGCAGGACAGGTAGTCGCCTCCATCGAGGAGCGGGAAATAAGCGCGGACGCCGCCCCGGATCAGCCAGCGATCGGCGAACGCGCCCGGACGGGCGACGTACCCGGGCGAGCCGAAGAGCTCGATCGAGCCGGAGTGGCGCGTGAGCGGCTCCGCGATGAAGGCGCGCCACGGCGAGAGCTTGCGGTTGATCCCGAACGAGTAGAGCAGCGGCGTCACCTGCCACCGGAACCCGAAGTGCGCCTCGCCCGGCTCGAGCCACAGCTCGGGGCTCGGCACGAGCTGGACGAGGAGCCACGCCAGCGTGGGGCGGATGTCGGGCTCCGTGGCGGCGGCCGCCGGCGCCGCCTGCAGCGGCTCCTCGGGCGACGCGCCCGCGACGAGCGGCCAGAGCAGCCAGCCGAGGGCGGCGGCGCAAGGGGCCAGCGCGGGAGCGCGGCGTCGCGCGAGGGAGCGCGCACCGGTGCGTCGCGTGAGGGAGCGCGCTCCGGGCATGCCGCGGCTACGGCGCTGCGCCGTACACCCTTCCGAGCTGCTTGTAGAGGAACCGCGCCGCGTGCTCGCCATAGGGCGTCTGCGCCGCGTACACGTCGGGCGAGGCGATCGGCGCGTGCGCCGCCAGCGCGCCTGGCCGCCCGAGCCGGGCGAGATCCTCGCAGAGCGCCTCCATCGAGGCATACCGGTTCTCCGGCCGCTTGCGCAGGCACTTCGCGATCACCGCCTCGAGCGCGCGGGACGCCGGGCTCTCACCCAGGTTGGGCGGCGGGGGCGGCGTGACGAGCTGATTGGCCAGGACCACGGCCTCGTCCATGGCGGGCGCCAGGGCGGGGGAGGAGCTCCGCGTGACGCTGAAGGGGAGCCGGCCGGTGAACATCCGGTACATGAGCATGCCGAAGCCGTAGACGTCCGTGCGCCCGTCGGGCGGGTCGCTGACGGTCTGCTCCGGCGCCATGTACTCCAGCGTGCCGACGGTCACCCCGGCCTGCGTGAGCCCCGAGTGCTCGTACAGCTTCGCGAACCCGAAATCGACGACCTTGGCCGCCCAGGCGTCGCCCTTCTCCCCGACGAGGAACACGTTGGCGGGCTTCACGTCGCGGTGGACGATCCCCGCGCGGTGGGCCGCGCCGAGCCCGGCCGCGGCCTGCAGGAGGAAGGGGACGCCGGCCTCCGGGGACAGCCGCTTCTCGCGCAGGAGCAGCGAGCTCAGCGACTCGCCGAAGAGGAACTCCAGCACGAGGTAGGGCGACCCTTCATGGAGGCCGATATCGAGGACCTCGACGATGTTCGGGTGAACGACCGTGGCCGCGGCCTTGGCCTCCAGGAGGAACCGCGCCTTCACCTTGGGCTCGCGGCGGAACCTCTGCTCCAGGAGCTTCAGCGCGACGGGCGCGCCGCTCTTCGTGTCCTCCGCCAGGAACACCTGCGCCATGGCGCCGCTGCCGATCAGGCCCCGCACCCGGTAGCGCTCGGCGACGATCGTGCCCACATGCTCGGTGGGCTGGGACCGGATCCGCCGGATGTCGTGGCTCGCGACCAGCTTCTCTCCGTCGTGCGGGCAGAAGCGGTGGTCATCCGCGTACCGCCGATGGCAACGAGGGCACAGCATGAAGTCCCATTCCGGGCATAGCCCCTCCAAGGCCCTCTTTGCAAGGCCCGTGTCCCCGCCGGTCGGCGCGGTCACGCTGGTTCGTCGGCTCGCTGGTTCGTCGGCTCGCTGGGTCGCTGGGTCGCTGGGTCGCTGGGTCGCTGGGTCAACATAGCGTCGTCACACGGCGCCGGCGTCGAGCTCGGCGAGCCTGCCGACGAGCGGGTCGTCGGCGCCGAGCTGCTCGAAGGCGACGGGGTCGCTCTTCTCGAGCGCCGCCAGCAGCTGCCCCAGCCCGCGGCGCGATCCGTAGTAGTTCGACAGCTCGTGGTCCTCCTCGGTGATGCAGGCGCGCACCGCGCTGCGGGAGACCTCCGGGAGCCGCAGCGCCCTGAGCGCCATCGACCACAGGCCGTCGATGCGGTTCTGGTCCGCCGGGAACTCCAGCAGACCGGCCATCGTGAGGAGCATGGCGCAGCGCTGCCCTCGCGGCGTCGACAGCGCCTCCTCGCCCGCGAGGTGGCCGAGATCGAAGGCGCGGCGCATGGCGTCGGCCGCGCAGAGCAGGCGCTTCAGCTCCTTTGCCGCGTGGCTCAGGTGGCTGTGGAACATGACCTCGACCGAGAGGCCGCCGAGCGCCTCCTTGCTCTGCTGAAAGCGGGTGACGGCCGGGAGCCGCCCGAGATCCTGCTGGACGGCGTCGCCCGTGGGCACGTCGAGCGGCGGCTCGCGGTGGCTGAAGAAGCCCCCCGACTGGAAGGCATAGTAGAGCTCGCTCTGGCCCGTGAGCCCCGCCCAGATGTCCGAGTACTGCGCCACGCGATTGAGGCTGCCCGCCGCCCAGTCGAGGCCCGCTGCGCCGTCGCCGCCGATCTGCGACGCGCTCACCCCCGGGTCGCGCGGCGTCATCGAGGCCTCGATGTCCTCGGCGATGTCCGTGAGCTGGAAGTCGAGGAAGCCGTCGTAGTAATCCGCGCGCCCGTCCCGGTTCACGTCGGAGTAGCGGGCGACGACGAGCGGGTGCGAGGGCCCGACGAACTGCGAGAACCCGGGGACCCGCGCCTGCGGGTGGGGCCACTGCGCCTTCCGGAGGCGCGCGTCGAGCTCGGCGTGCGACGCGCGCTCGCTCATCCCGCGCAGCGCGGCGACGAAGCAGTCGACCCCCTCGGAGGAGGTGACCACCCCGTCCGATCCGGTCCTGAAATACGTCGAGCCCCACGAAGAGTAGATGTCCGCGTCGGGGAACATCTGGGAGATGGCAAAGCGCGTGGTGAGCCCCGCGCACTGCGAGTTCATCATCAGCTTGTACCCTTCCTGCTTCACCTGCACCGCGGCCGCGCGGAGGTCGAAGGCGCCGAGCTGGGCGTGCCGGTTGATGAGCAGCCCGATGAAGAACGCCATCCCCATCTCCAGGTTCTCGTCGCGCGGGGCGGCGGCGCGGGCGAAGACGCGGATGGGCTCGCCGGCCGGCGTCTTGAAGGGGGCCTCGAAGGCGCGGTAAGGGCTCCAGCCGTTCGGCGACGGGGGCGCCTCGGGCGGGAGGGCGATCTCCTTGAAGCCGTGGGTCGACACGAGGATGTTGCACTCGCCCTCGTGGAACTCCGAGGCGCCGCACATCGCGAGGTTCCACGGTCCCGTGAGCTCGTCGTACGGCGGCGCCTCCCGGAGCAGCCCGCGGACGAGCGCCCGCGCTCGCTCCTGCTGGGCCGACGTGAGCCCCGGGGCGCGCAGCTGGAGCAGGTGGATCGCGTGCGCGCGCAGCGCCGGCCGGGCCGTCTCGTCGCCCGCCTCCCTGTCGATGAGCGCGAGGATCTCCTCGGCGGCGCGCTCGGCGACCGGCGCGAAGCCGCGGTCGTCCAGCGACGTCGCGATGAGGTGCGAGAGGATGGTCGTCGCCGCCGAGCGGAGGGTCGCAGCGGCGGTCGGATCGCGCCTCGCCTCGTCGCCGCCCACGGCCGCGATCTCGAGCGCCGCGCGCGCCTGATCCAGCAGCGCCGCGCCCCGGCGCGCCGAGAGCCGCTCCTTGCGCACCGGCTCCTCGGGGTGGAACGCGCTCGGCGGGAAGAGCTGCGTGAGCGTGCTCGTCCGGCGCGACGAGATCCACCGGGCCGCGGTGACGAGGGCATCCCGGGCGGCGGGCCCGTCGGGACCGAGGGTCGGGCTCGCGCTGAACACCCCGGCGGGCAGGAGCCAGAGCGGCGCGGCGCCCTCGCGCCCCGCGTTCAGGTCGAGCGGCGCCGCCTGCGACGCCACGCCCGGATCCGGTACGACCTCGACGTTGGAGACGGCGACGGCGCAGAGCCGCCTGCGCACGGGCGAGTGGCCGGGAAACACGATGAGCAGCGCCCTGCCCTCGCGCTCCCGGAGCGCCGCGAGGCTCTCCCCGGGGACCGGCGCCGAGAGCGAGATGGCATAAGCGCTGTCGCTCACCGCGTCCGCGAGCAGGTGAATGCCTGGCGCGGACTTTCGCTCTTCGAAGGCGGAGGACGCGGCTGGCCCGACGGCATCCACGGTGCCAGGCAGGTCGACGAACCCTCGGGGCGAACGGATCCGGACGGTGACATCGCTGGGCATGAAGCTCTCCTGAGGTAAGAGAGCGTGGCCGCGTTCAAGATCCCGGCGCAACAGGAATCCGACCGGGCAGAACGCGGTCGTACCGCGTCACAACCGGATTTTGGCGAGCTCGACACTGGCTCGTTCAGGCGGCTCCCTCAAGGGCTCTCCGGCAGATCCGGAGTTGCCCCGATCACTCATCGTTCGATGGAGCGTGCGTCTGTGGCGCGATGACGCGGTGGTGGGGCGACTCCTGCGCTGACGAGGCGGAGCAGCGGAGCAGCGAGAAGCCTGCTCCGGCGGCGATGAGCACGCCGGCGGCGACGAGCTTGAGCCCTGCGCGCTTCGCGCGGCGCGCCGCTGCCGACGGAGCGATCGCTCCCTCTTCGGCGAGGGCGGCGGCGTCGTCGGCCGCCTCCGGCGTGGAGAGCGCCGCGGCGTCGGGCGGCGCCTCCAGGGAGGCCGCTCCGGCGCTGCGCGCGCGCAGCCGGTTGCTCGAGGGGGGCGCTGGCAGGAGGCTGCCTGCGCGCAGCGTCGCGATCGACGCCTCCCCGTCCAGATCGGCGGTGCTGGCCGGGAACGCGTCGCTGGTGCGGGCGTCGGGCGCGAGCGAGCCGCTGAGGCGGGCGCTGTGCACGAGCGGGTCGCTGGCGCGGGCGCTGGGTACGAGCGAGTCGCTCTCCGGCTCCCTGGGCGCCGCCGGGGGACCGAAGGGGCGGAGGGCGACGGCCGCGTAGCGCTCGAGGAGCGCGCCGACCTCGCGGAGATCGGCGGGGCGCTGCGCGCGATCCGGGCTGAGCATGCGATCGATCATGGCCGCGACGTCGGCGGGCAGCGTGGGCGCGCTCTCCCCGATCGGCTGGATCGAGCCGGTCAGGACGCGCTTCATCACCTTGCCCATGTTCTCGGCCTCGGTGGGCCGCACGGAGGTGAGGCACTCGTAGAGGATGACGCCGAGCGACCAGATGTCGGCGCGGTGATCCACGTCGTGCTCGCCGAGGATCTGCTCCGGCGACATGTAGTACGGGGTCCCGAGCATCTCGCCGGTCCCGGTGCGCCCCCACGACCAGCTGCTCTCGCCGTGGGCCGCGGTGACCTTGGCGATGCCGAAGTCGAGGACCCGGACGCGGGCGTCGTGCTGCGCGGCCGCCGGCGAATCCGCGGAGCCCGGCGCCGCCGCGCCGCTCGGGTGCTCCTCGGCGGCGGCGTCCGCTGCGCCGGGCGAGCCGCGTGGCGCGGCCGCGTCGGGCGTGAGCAGGAAGATGTTGTCGGGCTTCAGGTCGCGGTGGACGATGCCCAGCGCGTGCGCGGTGCCGACGGCCGAGATGACCGGCAGCAGGATGCGCGACAGCTCGGGGAGGGGGATCTGCGCCTCGCGCAGCAGCTTGTCGCGGAGCGACTCCCCCTCGAGCAGATCCATGACGAGGAACGGCGTCCCGTTGTCGAGCTCGAGCACGTCGTGGATGGATGGCACGTTCGGGTGATCGACCGCCGCCGCCGCGCGCGCTTCCCGGACGAGGCGCCGCCGAGTCGACGCGTCATCCGCCGTGCCGGGGCGCAGCAGCTTCAGCGCCACACGTTCGCCGTTCGCGAGGTGGGTGGCGGCCCAGATGACCCCCATGCCTCCCTCGGCCAGCTGGCGATCGACCCGATAGCGACTCGCCACCAGGGCGCCTGGCATCAGCGGATTGCTCACGCAAAGCTCAGGATACCACGCGCCGTCCTCCTGACCTTCTCCGCGCGCCTCAAACGCCCCGACACCGCTCCGGTCGGACAATTACGAGTTCGACGCAGCACCGCCGCCCCGCCGCTCCATACGACATGGGTATTCGCGTGTACGTCCCTGTCGCCGCAGAACCGCAGTGATTTTTCAACACGGATGTTCGATTGCCCACCGCGATCCCGGGAGCCACATAACATCACCGGTCAACTGTACGTCCGTGTCACCGCGGAAGCGTCGATATCTTCTCGATACCGAATATCACCGGTCATGAAACACACCTTGCCAACCCGCGTCACCACCGCTCGTTCATCGTGGCGCGCCCCCACCAGGCTCATCTGTAGTGACTCGCCGCCGCCGAGCTCATCCGCCCCGGAACGCGCCCCGCCGAGCGGCGCGCGCCCGCACAGGAGACGGGCCCAGATCGGCGTTTTCGGCGCGCAGGCGTACTCTCCCGTACGCCGAGCACCGAAAACGTCGAGATGGGCCCGTATCCGCAGCGGGCGCGTGCCGCTCAGACGGCGGGCCAGATGGAGCCGGCGCGTCGGCGCTCGGTGTAAGCCTCGGCCGAGAGCGCGTAGCGCAGCAGCTCGTTCGACACCGGGTGTTGAAGGAGCAGGCGGGGCTCCTCGGTCGAGCGGGCCATGTCGCGATCGTACCGGCGGAGGTAGTCGATCGCGGCGAGCGCGTCGCCGCAGAGCAGGTAGCCGATGCGGTGCTCGCTCCGGCGCAGGCCGAGGACGAAGGCGCGCGCGTCGTACGACACCGCGACGGTCGACGCGAGCTCCTCGAGCATCTTGCGCTGGCGGCGCCCGATCGCCCGCTGCACGCCGGGGAGCATCTGCTGCGCGGCGTGCTCGCGCGGGGGCGAGATCGCGCCCGACCCGAAGCCGGGATCGATCGTGCGGATCGACGCCAGCAGCAGGCCGTCGGTGGCCTCGGCCGGGATCTCGTCGAGGAACGTGAAGCCGACCGCGATGCGCGCGAAGAGGCGGGCGAGCGCGAACGTCTGCTCGAGCTCCGGGAGCTCCATGAACGACGTCGGCGCGACGAGGGCAGGGGGATCACCCGGGAAGACGCGGGCGGCCCCTTGCCACGAGGGGACGAGGTAGAGCTCGAACGCCTCGATGCCGAGCGCGCGGCCCACGCGCTCGGCGAGATGCCGCGTCGGGTGGTTGTCGCGCGGGCCGATCCGCTCGCGCGAGCTGATGCCGAAGTTGCTCAGCTCGAAGCGGATCGCCTTGGCCGCGATCGGCGCGATCGCCAGCGCCACGTCGATCCAGGGGCTCCGGGCCTCCGGGAGGAGCAGCCGGCCCATCTCGGGGCCCGCGAAGGCCCCGGCGTACGGCGCCTCCGACGGGACGCGCCGGCTCCTGAGCCGGGCCATGCGGTCCAGCGACACCTCGCCGAGGCAGGCGCGGACCTCCTCCACGGTGATCCGCTCCTCCGCGCGCCCGTCCTTGGCGAGCGCGGCCTCGAGCGCGGCGAGCGCCGGGCCGAGGTCCGGGAGCCGGGTGAAGACCTCCGGATCGGGCGTCAGCACGTCCCGCAGCACCTGGACCGCCTCCGCGTTGCGCCCCGCGGCCTCGAGGCCGCGGCCGAGCGCGGTGCGCGACTCGGGCGGCGCGCCCGGGAGCGCGACGGCCTGCTGGAGGCGCGCGAGCCCGTCGCGAGGCCGCACGAGCAGGGTCGACTCGAGCAGGCCGAGCGTGGTCAGCCAGCGCGGATCGGCCGGGATGCGGCGCGACTCGGCGACCTCGAGCAGCTGCGCGAGCGCCTTGGCGTAGGCCGTCGCGCCCTCGCTCGTGTCGACGCGGTACAGGCGGGCGAGCGCCACCCACCCGCGCGTGTCGCCGCCGGGCGCGCTCACGATCGCGTCGCACAGCGTGCGGACCATGCCGGCCGTGTCGCCGGCGTCGCGGTAGGCGTCCGCGAGGCGCAGGGCGGCCTCGACGCGGGAGCCCGGGTCGGGCGACAGCTCGACGAGGCGCCCCAGCGCGCGCAGCGCGAGCGCGTGGTCGCCGCGCGTGACGCCGAGCTTGTGCAGCCGCTCGAGCGCGGGCCGGTTCTGCGCGTCGAGCGACAGGACCGCCTGGAGCGCGTCCTGGGCGAGCGCCGGGTTCGCGAGCGGCCCCTCGTACAGATCGGCGATGAGGAACTGCGCCGCGATCTTGGTCTCGGCGTCCGTCGCGGCGGCCACGGCGCGCTTCAGGGCGTCGCGGGCCTCGAGCCAGACGCGCTGCGCGGTGAGCAGCCGCGCGAGCAGGAGCAGCGCCGCCGCGTCGTTCGGGAGCGCCTCGATCACCCGCCGGACGGCCGCGATGCCCACGCCGGCGTCGATCGCGCCCGGGCGCCCGTGGTGCTGCAGCACCGACCGGGCGATCTCCGTGCCGAGCAGCGAGATCGCCTCGCGGCTCGCGGCCTTGCCGAGCGCCTCGCCCAGCCGGTCGGTGAGCCGCTGGGGCTCGCCCGCGAGCTCCCTGGCGAGCGCGCGCGCAGCGGCCACGCAGCTCGGATCCGCGCGGAGCGCGCTCTCGTACAGCTCGAGCGCGCGCGCGCGGCCCTCGGGGGACGCGTCCTCGGCGGTGAGCTCCGCCGCGCGCACGAGGTGCGTCGCGCGCGCGGGCGCTCCGAGGACGAGGTCGGCGAGCGCCAGCTGGGCCGCGATCACGCTCGCGCGGTCGCCGAGGCGCTGCGCGAGCCGATCGAGCCCGCGCGCCGCGATGAGGCTCTCGGGCCACAGCCCGAGGGCGTTGCGGAAGCCGGCGAGCGCCGCGCGGGCGGCGGCGGGGTCCGCGTCGGCCTGCGCCTCCGCGAGGAGCGCCTCCTCGACGCTGTAGAGGGCGCGCGCGATGGGATCGGGCGTCAGCTCCCGGCTGTCGCGGATGGCGCCGGCGAAGAGGGCCTGCGCCCGCGGCGCGATCGGATCGGCGGGGCTCGCCTTGGCGGCGATGCGGAGGATCGCCAGGTGGGCGGCCGCGTCGTCGGGCGCCTCCTTCACGATGCGCGCGAGCGCCTCGAGCGCGGCGCTCGGGCCGAGCTGCTCCTCGAGCGAGGCGATCTCCCAGAGGGCGCCGCCGCGCGCGGTGGAGGAAGTGAACACGTCGGCCTCCGCGCGCAGGACGGTCGCGAGCGACGTCGGCGCCTCGAGGTGCCGGTAGAGTTGCTCCAGCATGCGGAGCGCCGGGATGTGGTTCGGCACCACCCCGACGAGCCCCTCCAGGATCTCGACGGCCTGGCGCGGGCTGCTGTCCGCGAGGACCAGCGCAAGGGAGATCCGGAGCGCGTGATCGACGAGCGCCGGCGGCTTGCGCTCGAGCCAGCGCGCATACAGCCCCGCGAGCTCGCTCGCGATCATGGAGGCGGACATCCCCGGCAGGCTGGACGCGCGGGCGCCGGTCGCGGGCCGCTGCGCGACGGGCGCGCCGAGGCCGACGCCGACGCCTGCGCCGCCGGCGCGGACGTAGATTCGCTCCATCGCGTCGAGGATCGCCGGATCGTGCTGGCCCGAGGCGAGCGCCGCGTCGGCGCGGGCGAGGAGGCGGAGGGCGTCCTGATCGCGCCCGAGGGCGAGCTCCTGCACCTCGGCCGCCTGGAAGAGCAGCCGCGCGTGGTCGTCGGGCCGCTGCGCCTCGTCGGCGAGCGAGCTGAGGACCTCGACGAGCTTCTCGTAGTTGCCTGTCTCGCGGAGGAGCCGCGCGATCTCGATCCGGGGCAGCGGGTGAGCGGGCTTCTTCCGCGCCGCCTCGCGGTACGACTCCACGGCGCTGTGCGGCCGCTTGAGGCGCCGCTCGTCGAGCCCCGCGACCTCGATCCAGAGGCTGAACGCCGCGTCCCCCGCGGGGTCGCGCTGGATGAGCTTGAGCAGCGCGCGCCGCGCCTCCTCGTACCGGCCGGCGCGCTCGTCGAGGCGGACGCGCGCGCGCAGCGCGTCGGGGTCGGTCGGATCGATCGCGAGCGCGCGGTCGACCAGCGACGAGGCCCGGTCGCGGTCGCCGAGCCTGAGCTCGGTGACGTCGGCGGCGCGCAGGAGGAGCCTGCGCTGCTCGCGCGGGCTGCTCGTGAGCTCGGCCTCGGCGCAGAGCGCGCGCGCGAGCCGCTGCGCGTCCCCCGCGCGCGCGGCGTTGCGCTGGAGCGCGAGGATCGCGGCGCGCCGCTCCGGGTCGATCTCGAGGATCTTCTCGATCTCCTCCACGGCGCGGGCGGGCTGGGCGAGCTCGTCCTCCCAGATGGAGACGAGCTTCTCGAGCAGCCCGATCTTGCGCGTCGGGTCCTCCGTCGCGCTCGCGGCCTGCGTGTAGAGGTCGAGCCGCGCCTGCACGCCGCGCGGATCTTCCTCGACGGCCAGGGCGTCCGGCGTGAGCAGGGCGGAGAGCGCGTCGAAGACCGAGCTGTTGCCCGGCTCGATCGCCCACGCGGCGCGCAGGATGGCGAGCGCCTCGTCGCGCCGCTTCAGGTGGCGCTCGGAGATGTCCGCGGCGCGGAGGAGCGCCGCCACCCGGACGGGCGCGGGCCGGTCCGCGTTGGCGACGGCGGTCCACACCTCCACGCGCTCGGCGTGGTGGCCGAGGCGCTGGAGGGCGCGGTCGAGCCGCTCCCGCGTCGAGCTGTCCTCGGGATCGAGCTCGAGCGCGCGCGTCGCGTGGAGCGCGGCCTGCTCTGCGTCCCCGAGGGTGTCGTAGATCTCCGCGAGGCGGACGTGCTCGTGGATGATCGCCTCTTTGTCGGTGAGGAGCGCGAGCTCCTTCTGGCGCACGTTGGCGGCGAGCTCGAGCATGCCGCTCGCCTCGAGCAGGCGGATCAGCTCGCCCACCACGCGCCGCGCGGTCGGCGAGCCGGCCGGCGCCCGCGTCGACGCGCGCCGGAGGAGGGGCACCGCGTCCGCCGGGGACCGGATCTTGTCGATGAGCAGCCGCGCCGCCGTGTAGAGCAGCCGCGCCGCGCGGTCGTCGTCGCTCTCGTGATCGGCCTCCAGGGACAGCGCGCTGACGAGGCCGACGATGCCGTCGTGGTGCACGAGGTGGCGGCGGAGCGCCTCCCGCACGGGTCCGGGCCCTGGATCGAACGCGATCGCGCCCTCGAGGGACGCGAGGGCGAGCTCCGGCTTGTAGAGCTTCCGATCGAGCACGGCGGCGCGCTCGACGTGGATCCAGGCGGTGAGCTGGCCGTCGCCGTCCGGCCGCCCGCGCCCCGGGGCGTAGGCGGCGGAGAGCCGGTCGAGGTGCGCGGCGAGGTCCTTGGCCGCCTGCTCGGCACCGCGGGCGCTCTCGCGCCGGAGGGCGATCTCGAGCCCGCGCAGCGACGCGGCGTGGAGCGGGACGAGCCGCAGCGCCTCGGTGAACGCCTCGCAGCTCTCGGGCGTCCGCCCGAGCGCCTGGAGCAGGCGCGCCCGCTCGGCGAGGAGGTCGGCCCGGAGGGCGTCGGTCTCGGCGACGCGGAGCTTGTCCTCGACGACCTCGAGCGCGAGGGCGAGCTCGGTGCGCGCGTCGAGCACGCGGTGGACCCGCGAGAGCGCCGGCTCGAGCGTGCGGGACAGCTGTCGCGCGCGCTCGTACGAGCGGCGCGCGGCGGCGGGGTTCTTGAGCGCCCGCTCTTCGTGGATGCCGAGCTCGACGAGGGCGCGCGCCGCGCCGACCGGATCGCTGCCCTTGAGCCGATCGGCGCGCTGCTGGAGCTCGGTGGCGAGGTCCGGAGCGGCGAGCTGCGGGCTCTGCGCGGGCGCCTCGGGCGCGTTCGGCTGCGAGCGCGGGGCCGGAGGCGGCTGGGCGGGCGAGGCGGGCGCGTGCGTGACGCTCGGCGCGGGCGCAGGAGCGGCGCTCGGCGCGTGCAGCACGGTCGCCGCATGCGCGGCGTTCGGCGCGTGCAGCACGGTCGCCGCATGCGCGGCGCTCTGCGCGGGCGCCGCGGGCGTGACACCCGGCGCATGCGCGGCGTTCGGCGTGACGCCCGGTATCGGCGCGCGTGGCGCGCCTGGCGCGGGCGCGCCGCCCGGCAAAGGCGTGCGCGTGGCGCCCGGCGCGGGCGCGCCGCCTGGCAAAGGCGTGCGCGTGGCGCCCGGCGCGGGCGCGCCGCCTGGCAAAGGCGTGCGCGTGGCGCTCGGTGCGGGCGCTGGCGCGGCGCTCGGTGCGGGCGCAGCGCTCGGTGCAGGCGCAGCGCTCGGTGCGGGCGCCGGCGCGGCGCTCGGTGCAGGCGCAGCGCTCGGTGCGGGCGCAGCGCTCGGTGCGGGCGCCGGCGCAGCGCTCTGCGCCGGCGCGGCGCTTCGCGTGGATGCCGGCGCGGCGCTCTGCGCGAGCGCCGGCTCGATCGACTCGACCGAGATGGGCGTCGGCGACGAGCTCGGCTCGACCGAGATGGGCAGCGGCGTCGCCGTCGGGTCGACCGAGATGGGCAGCGGCGTCGCCGTCGGCTCGACCGAGATGGGCATCGGCGTCGTGCTTGCGTCGAAGGCGGCGATCGCCTGGGCAGGGGCGCCCGGCTGGGAGCCAGGCGCCGGCTTCCCCGCGCTCGCGGCGGAGCCTGGAGCGGGCTGCGTTGCGGCGCGGTTCGGGCTCGGCGGGCGCTGGCCTGGGCCGCGCGCCGGAGGGCGGGCCGGGCTGGCTCCAGGGGGCGCCGCCGTCGTCTTGGACGCGCCTCCCGGAGGCATCGGCGGCGGTGGCCTCGACGGCGGCGCAAGCGATGGCGGCGCCGGCGGCGGCGCGCTCGCGACGCTGCCGTCCTTGCGGCGGATCAGCGGCGGTGGCCTGCTCGGAACTGGCGGCGGTACGCTCGGTGCCGGCGTCTTGTTCGGCCCTGGCGGCGGCGCGCTCGGCAGCGGCGGTGGGCTCGAGGTGAGCGGCGCGCTCGGCAGCGGCGGCGGGTTCGGCGGCGGCAGCGGGTTCGGCGGCGGCAGCGGGCTTGAGGTAGCCGGCAGCGGTTCGCCGCCTGCCGGCGCGCTCGCAGCCGCCGGCAGCGGTTCGCCGTCCGTCGGCGCGCTCGCAGCCGCCGGCAGCGGTTCGCCGTCCGTCGGCGCGCTCGCAGCCGCCGGCAGCGGTTCGCCGTCCGTCGGCGCGCTCGCGCTCGACGGCGCGTCGAGCCTCGACGTGCTCGTGCCGACGAGCAGCGTCTTCGCGCCGGGCTGAGGTTGCGCGCTCGCGCGCGTCATTTGAGCGTTGTCGGCATTGGCTTCCCAGCCAGCTTCGTCCGGCGATCCGGACAAGCTCGGCAAACCAGGCCGGCGCGACGCTTCGTGTTGCGGATCGTCCCCGTGGGCCACCGCCGCGGATGCTACACATCCACGCGCCCTCAATCTACAGTCGATGCGCCTGCTCGCTGGCGTCGCGCGCTTACCGATACAGGGGCGACCTACTTGTTGAACGGTGCTGTCGACGCGCAGCGCAGCAAGGCGAGCTTCATCGCTTTTCCGGCCGGCTGCGCCACGAGCAGCGCCTCTGCGGAGGCGGCGATCGGCTCGCCGCGCCCGAGGGCCGGCTCGGCGCGCAGCCCGCCTTCGAGCTCGCCTCTCGCGGTGAGCGCCGCGAGCTGCGTCGGGCCGGACGCGTTCGCGATCGCCAGCCATGCCGCGGCTGCGGCCTTCGCCGGGTCCTGCCCGCCCGTGCCTCGAGCGCCGGGGAGGAGCGCCGGCACCCCGGCGCCCAGGCCCAGCGCGGCCTCGGGCGGGGCGTCCTGGTCGCGATCGCCGCCGACGAGCACGCGCGGCTCGCTGGCGCCGCTGAGCCGCACCAGCACGGCGCTGATGCGCCCTCCGATCGAGCCGCTCGGGGTGTCGTCGTCCCGGAAGGCGAGGATGAGCCCGTCGTCCTCGCCGAGCGTCAGGTCGTACGCGAGCACGTGTCCGTTCTTGGGGGTGACCGCGCGGGGCGTCGCGGTGAGCGCGCCCGTCTCGTCGAGGGGGACCACCTCGATCCACTGGTGGGCGATCGTCTCGCCCGCCGCGGCCGTGTCCTCGTCGCCGTCGTCCTTCTTTGCCGCGGCCTTTCGCGCCGGCTCCTCGGCGCGCGCGATGTACGCGAGCCAGTAGCCGCCCGGCCGGCCGATCACGCGCGGCGTCTCGGCGTCGGTGCTCGGCTGGGAGACCGGGCGGGCCGACGTCACGGAGCGCAGCGTGCCCACGTCGGCGGAGGCGAGCATGATCCGCGAGCGCTTGCCGTCGCGGGTCACGTCGTCCCAGACGATGACCGCGCGCTCGCCGGACGCGGCGATGTCGAGCGCGAGCGACTCGTCGCGCCCCTCGGCGAGCTCGGCCCCCCACGTGACGTGGTCCCCTTCGACCCTGGCGACCTTGATCGCGCGCCCGCCCGCGTTCGGCTCGAGCATCGCGGCGAGGATGGCGCCCCCGGCGCCTGCGACGACCGGAGGATCCATGTCCCCGCGCGATCGCGCGAGCCGGACGAGCTTCCCCTGGGCGCCGTCGGCCGAGAGCGTGGCCACCATCGCGACGGTCCCGCCCTCGGCTTCTCGCTGGGCGCCCACGGCGAACCCGCCGGAGAACGTCGTCCCGCGGCCGACCTCGACGGCGAACGGCGCGATGTCTTCAACGCTGTCCGCGCCGCCGCCCCCCGCGCCTTCCTCGGCCCCGCGCGCGGCCGGCGGCGCGTCGCCGATGACGAACGGCGGCGGGCTCGCGGGCGTGCAGCGCGGGGGCGGCGGCTCCTGCGCCGCGCCGGCATCGTCGGTGTCGCTCGGCGCGGACGCCGCGGGGCTCTCGCTGGGCGGCGCGGGCGTGTCGCTCGCGGCGCCTCCCGGTGTGGAGCAGGCGCGCCACACAACGAGGCCACCGACGACGAGGGCGACGGCCAGCGCGCCCTTCCAGGCGACGCCCTCGGGCTCCTCCGCCGGCGGCGGCTGTCGATCTGCGCCCGTGCTCCCCTGGCTGGTGTTCCGCTGGGTGGCGCGCTGCTCGGGATCCATGGCGCGAGGGTGTTAGCGCTGATCGCTCCGCGAGGGCAGGGGGAGCGTAAGCCGCGCGGCGCCGCGAGCGTGGCCGCTGCGCGCGAGCTCGCGATGGGACGCGACCTCGTCTGGTGGAATCGCCAGATCCGTGTGGCAGTTTGGCCGCCTGTGCGTGGCCCGACGCGACGCCGGTTCGCACGCGCTGAGTCGTGCGGATATCCATCGATGCTCGATATCGACCGTCGAGAGACCACTTCGGGACGCAGGACCCTGCGATATCACCTCCGCCAGGAGGACGAGCGATCACCGAAACAGCCATGTTGTTCCCGAGCCCGGTGTGCGTTTGAACCAGGCCGATCTGCCCCACGACGGGCCTCTATGGATGATCAACGACCTGAACAACCACGGGGAGCGGACGCGCGCAGGCGAGCTCATCTGCCTCGCCGGCTGGACCCACGATCGCGGTGCGCGCCGCGCTTCGGGCACCCCGGTGAGCCGAGAACTTCCCCTCCGCCGCCCGCGCGGCTAACGAGCGGCTGTCAGTGTCAGCTTCGTCCGTCCGGTGCCTGGCGCCGCGGCCCTCCTCTCTTTCGTCGTGATGCCCAGCCGTCCTCTCCTCGCCACCTTCCTCCTCGGGCTCGTCGCGCTCTGCTGCGCGGCCTGCGTCGGCTCCTCGCCCACGCCGCTCGCCCCTTCGCTCCGCGGCTCGATCGGCGTCCCGCACCACGGCGTCATCACCGACGCCGTCGAGCTCCCGAAGCAGGGCCCAGGCTACCGGCTGCTCCGCAGCAACGGCATCCGGTGGGGGACGGCGGGGCTGGTCGCCGCGGTCCAGCGCGCCGCGGCGGAGGTGGCGCTGGCGCGGCCGGGTGGCGAGCCGCTCGTCGTCGGCGACCTCTCCGCGCGCTACGGCGGCGCCACGCGGGGGCACCGGTCCCACCGCACCGGGCGCGACGCCGACCTCTTGCTCTACGCGCTGACCCCGGACGGCCGCCCTGTGCGCTCGCCGGGCTTCGTCGCCTTCGGGCCGGACGGGCTCGCGCGGATCAGCGATGGCGCCGAGGAGCCCGCGTCGCCGCGCGCGGGCGCGCCGCAGTACGTCCGCTTCGACGTCGAGCGGGAGTGGCTGCTCGTGAAGTCGCTCGTCCGCTCGCCCGACGCGCACGTCCAGTGGCTCTTCGTGGCCCGCTGGCTCGAGGCGCTGCTCATCGAGTACGCCCGCGCGCTCGGCGAGGACCCGGAGCTCATCTGGTATGCCGAGAGCGTGCTGCTCCAGCCGGGCGACAGCACGGCGCACGCCGATCACATCCACCTCCGCGTCGCGTGCACGCCCGACGAAGCCCTCTCGGGCTGCCTCGGCGGCGGCCCGCAGTGGCCATGGCTGCCGGCCGTGCCGCAGCTCATCGCGCCGTCGGACGGCGACCTCGCCGCCGCGTTGCTCGACGACCTCCTGCCTGGAAGCGCCGCCGCGGGCTCTCGCGTGGCGGCTCCGGACAGCGCCCTGTGAGCCACCTCCTGGCGCATGGCGACGCGGCCGACGTCTGCGCGGCGCTCCCCGCGGACGTGCGGTTCGATCTCGTCTACCTCGATCCTCCCTTCGGCGTCGGGACGACGATGACCGCGCGGGCGGCGCGCGGCCAGGCGCGCGGGCGGCGCCGGCCGGAGAGCGGGCCCGACGCGTACGACGATCGCGCGAGCGCCGACGCGCTCGTCGCGATGCTCGAGCCGCGCCTCGCGGCCATCCGCGATCGCATGACCGAGGGCGCGACGCTGTACCTGCACCTCGATCACCGCGCGGTCCACGACGCGAAGGTCGCGTGTGATCGCCTGTTCGGCCGCGGCGCCTTCCTCGGCGAGATCATCTGGGCGCCCGGCAACGGCGGCCGGGGCGCGCGCGGCTTCTCCGTCACGCACCAGACGATCCTCCTTTACGCGCGCGCCGCGGGCGAGCGCGGCCAGGTGGTCTACAACGTCGCGGATCCGATGCTCCGCGAGCCGTACGCCGAGACCAGCCTCGCGATGCATTTCAAGCACCGCGACGAGGAAGGCCGCCTGTACCGCGAGCGGATCCTCGGCGGCAAAGCGTACCGGTACTACGCCGACGAGGGCCGCCGGCTCGGGAGCGTGTGGAGCGACATTCCCGGGATGGTCGCCAACACCCCGCTGCGCCGCGAGGCCACCGGCTACCCCACGCAGAAGCCGGAGCGGCTGCTGGAGCGCATCGTCCGCGCGTCCTCCGCGCCCGGCGCGACCGTCGCCGATC
Organism: Sorangium aterium; assembly: GCF_028368935.1. Classification (NCBI taxonomy): domain Bacteria; kingdom Pseudomonadati; phylum Myxococcota; order Polyangiales; family Polyangiaceae; genus Sorangium; species Sorangium atrum. Next base: position 1,299,192 of record NZ_JAQNDK010000002.1, read on the forward strand.
TCATGTGCGGCAGCGGCACCACGCTCGTCGCGGCCGCGCGCCTCGGCCGCCGCTTCGTCGGCGGCGACAGGAGCCCGCTCGCCTTCGCGACGGCGCGGGAGCGGCTCGACCGCGAGGGGATCGTGTACACGGCGTACGAGTCCGTTCCAGCCGCGGACGGCGAGCCGGAACGTCCCTGACTGGGCTCTACGAGCTCCCTCTCCTCGGGCCGGGCGGCTCGGATGCCCCTCTCTCCCTCTCGCCCTGGCTCAGACGAGATCGTCCGTCGGCCCCGCGCCCTGCCGGACGATCTGCACATCGCCCTGGCTCAGATCGATCACGGTCGTGGGCACGGCCCCGCCGGTCCCTGCGTCGAGGACGAGCGCGAGCCCCGGGAACCGATCGTCGATCTCCCCCGGATCGATGATCGGATCCTCCCCAGGAGGCGCCGCGGTCGTGCTGATGAGCGGCCGCCCGAGCGCTCGGACCAGCGCGAGCGCGACCGGGTGGTTCGGCACGCGGATGCCGACCGTCTTCTGCTTGAGGTGCACGTACTTCGGCACCTCGCGCGTGGCGGGGAGGATGAAGGTGTACGGCCCGGGCAGGAAGCGCTTCAGGATGCGGTACGCCTGGTTCTCGACGATCGCGTAGCGCGCGATGTCGCTCAGATCCGGGCAGATGAACGCCAGGTTCTTGTTCTGGCGCATCCCCTTGATCTGATACACCCGCTCGATAGCGGCCTTGTTCATCAGGTCGCACCCGAACCCGTACACGGTATCGGTCGGGTAGCCGATGACCTCCCCCTTCTGAATGAGATCGATCGCTCGCGCGATCTTGCGGGGTTCCGGGTGATCGGGGTTGATGGGCTGGAGCACGGGAACGCAACCATGGGGCCGCCCGGTCAGCTCCGCCAGTGCTGGCTGCTCGGATGTTTGCCCAGCGCCGGGCAGCCGGGGGCGGGCGCTGCGGGTGATTCGAGTGAAGAGAGGCGGGGCGAAGCCCCCGAAACGCGAGCCGGTAGCGCGCGCGACCGGCCCCGAGGCGGAGATCGAAGATCCCGGCGTGCAGCGCGGCTCGCTACTCCTTGAGCGCCTCGCTGCCGCCGATGATCTCCATGAGCTCCTTGGTGATCGCCGCCTGACGCGCCTTGTTGTACTCGAGCGTCAGGTTGTCGATCACTTCCTTGGCGTTCTTGTTCGCGGCGTCCATCGCCGTGAGCTTCGCGCCGAGCTCGCTCGCCATCGACTCGTAGAGCGCGCGCAGGATCGAGATGTCCACGTACATCGGCACGAGCCGCTCCAGGAGCGCGCCCTTGTCCGGCTCGTAGAGGAACTCCGACGCCGCGGAAGGCGCGCCGTGGCCGCCCTCGTCTCCCTGCTCCTGCTCCTTCGCCGGACCGCCGGCGGGCGGCAGGAGCCGCTCGACGACGACCGTCTGCGTGATCGCGCTCTTGAACTCGTTGTAGACGAGGTAGATCGCGTCGACCTCGCCCTTGTTGAACGGGGCGAGGAGCTTCGCGCCGACGGCCTGGGCCGTCTCGAGGTTGAGCTTGTCCCAGACCCCGGCCAGGTACTCGAGGATCGGCGCGCCGCGGCGGTTGAAGTAGTCCCGGCCCTTGCGGCCGATGAGCGCGAGCTGGACCTCCTGTCCCGCCTCCGTCCGGCTCTTCCACTCGCGCTCGGCGCGCTTGTTGATGTTGGTGTTGAAGCCGCCGCAGAGCCCGCGGTCGCTCGTGAGCACCAGGAGCAGCACGCGCCGCTCCGGGCGGGTCACGAGCAGCGGGTGCAGCGCCTTCTCGCCACCGGCGAGCGCGCCCGCCTCCCCCTCAACCCCGTGCCCCTCCGCCGCGAGCGCCTCGGCCGCGGGAGCCGCGTCGCGCGTGATCGCCGAGAGCACCTCCTGCACCTTCACGGCGTAGGGCCGCAGCTCGGTGATGCGCTGCTGCGCCTTGTTGAGCTTGGCGCCCGCGACCATCTTCATGGCGCGGGTGATCTTCTGCGTCGATTTGACGCTGGAGATCCGCTTGCGAATGGACTTGAGGCTGGGCACGGCTGCCTACTTTTCCTTTGCCTTCGAGGCGCTCTTCCCGTTCTTCGACTTGGCCTTCGGCGCCGGCGCCTCCTCCTCGTCGTCGCCCGCGCCATCCTCGTCGGCCGCGGTCGAGGCGCCGGCCGCTTCCACAGCGAACCGCTTCTTGAAGGTGTCGATCGCCTTCGTCATCCGCGACTTGAGGTCGTCGTCGAGGACCTTCTTCTCGCGGATGTCCACGAAGATCTGGGGGTGCTTCGCCTCGATGAACTTGTAGAGCTCTTCCTCGAAGCGCCCGAGCGAGCTCACCGGCAGGCTGTCGAGCAGGCCCTGCGTGCCGGCGTAGATGATGAGGATCTGCTTCTCGACCGCCAGCGGCACGTACTGGCCCTGCTTCAGGATCTCGGTGAGGCGCGCGCCGCGCTCGAGCTGCGCGCGGGTCTTCGCGTCGAGGTCCGAGGCGAACTGGGAGAACGCGGCCATGGCGCGGTACTGGGCGAGATCGAGGCGGAGCGTGCCGGAGATCGACTTCATCGCCTTGATCTGCGCGTTGCCGCCGACGCGGCTGACCGAGATGCCGACGTTGATGGCCGGGCGGACGCCGGAGTAGAAGAGGTCGGCCTCGAGGAAGATCTGCCCGTCCGTGATGCTGATGACGTTCGTCGGGATGTACGCCGACACGTCGCCCGCCTGCGTCTCGATGACCGGAAGCGCCGTGAGCGAGCCGCCCGACTTCGGATCACGGACGATCTCGTAGTCGCTCGCCTTCGCCTTGTCCGAGAGCTGCTGCTCGAGCTTCTTGATCTCGTCCTTCTTCTCGTCCTTGCGCGCCTGCTCGAGCTTCTCGAAGAGGGCCCCGTCGATCGTCTTCCAGAGCGAGTCCTTCGCCGAGTGCATCCCGTGCGCCCCGACGTGCGCCTTGCCGTCGACGCCGCGGTACGAGGCGTCGCCGCCCTCGATCTTCGTCCCCTTCGACACGACGTAGAAGATGTCGGCCATCTTCGCGGCGCGCTCGAGGAGCCGGGAGTGGAGGTAGAAGACGTCGCCCGGGTACGCCTCGCGGCCCGGCGGGCGGCGGAGCAGGAGCGAGAGCTGGCGGTACGCGACCGCCTGCTTCGAGAGGTCGTCGTAGATGCACAGGGCGTGGCGCCCGCTGTCGCGGAAGTACTCGCCGATGGTCACGCCGGTGTACGGCGAGATGAACTGGAGCGGCGCGGTCTCGCTCGCGGTCGCGGCGACGATGATCGTGTACTCCAGCGCGCCGTGCGCATCGAGCTTGTCCACGACCTGGCGCACCGTCGACAGCTTCTGGCCGATCGCGACGTAGACGCAGATGACGCCCTTGCCCTTCTGGTTGATGATCGCGTCGACGGCGACGGCGGTCTTGCCCACCTGCCGGTCGCCGATGATGAGCTCGCGCTGGCCGCGGCCGACCGGGATCATCGCGTCGATCGCCTTGATGCCGGTCTGCATCGGCTCGGTGACCGGCTGGCGCTGGATGATGCCGGGCGCCTTCACCTCGACGCGGCGGCGCTCCTTCGTATCGATCGGGCCCTTGCCGTCGATCGGCATGCCGAGCGCGTTCACGACGCGCCCGAGGGTCGCCTCGCCGACGGGCACCTCCATGATGCGCCCGGTCCGCTTGACGGCGTCGCCCTCCTTGATGGCGCTCGTGTCGCCGAAGATGGCGGCGCCCACGTTGTCCTGCTCGAGGTTCAGCACGAGCCCCATCAGGCTGCCGCCCTCCGAGCCGGTGAACTCGACGAGCTCGCCGGCCATCGCGCGGCTCAGGCCGTGCACGCGGGCGATGCCGTCGCCCACCGTGAGCACGGTGCCCGTCTCGGTGACCTGAGCGGCCTTGTCGATATTCTGGATTTGCTTCTTGATGATCTGGGAGATCTCTTCGGCGCGGAGCTGCATGCGGAGTCCTCTGTGGGGAGACGCTTGGGCTGCGGAATCAACGTCGTCAAGGTCGAGGGGGCGGCGAGCGCCGGGCCAAGACCCATCATGAAACAGGGGTGCTTGCTCGCGTCCCCTCAGGTTCGGAGCAGGTTGTCACGGAAGCTCGACAGCCGGGTCCGGAGGCTGCCGTCGATCACCTGATCGTCGATCTGGGTCACCACGCCCGCGATGAGCGAGGGATCCTGCCTGTGGGTGACCGAGATCTTCCTGCCGGTCGCCTTCTCGAGCTCGGCCCGGAGCCGCTCGAGGTAGCCGTCGGTCAGCGGGCCCGCGCTCGTCACCACGGCCCGGGCGACGTTCTGGTCCTGATCGACGAGGAGCGCGAGCTGCCGCGCGATCTCGGGCAGCGCCGCGAGCCGCCGGCGCCGCGCCAGCAGGAGGAGGGTGTTCCTCGTCACGTCCGAGAAGGCGGCGCGGCCGGCGATCTCACGGAGCAGCTCCTCGCGCGAGGCCTCCGGGATGAGCGGGTTGTCGAGGACGAGGCGGAGCTCCTCGCTCGCCGAGTACATCGCGCTGGCGTCCCCGATCTCCCTGGCGAGGGCCGCGAGGGTCCCGGTCTCCTTGCCGATCTCGAAGATCGCGCGCCCATAGCGTCGGGCGACGGACTCGTAGCTCATGTCGCTGCTCCGGTGGTCTGGGCTCCGCGGGGGGCGCCGGCGGAGACGGCCGCGGGGATGGCCTTCAGGTACTCTTCGTTGACCCGGTCGAGGTCCTGCTGGCCGATGCGCTGCCGGAGCAGCTCCTCGGCCGCGGCGACGGCGTTCTGCACCGCCTCCTGGAGGAGCATGGCGCGCGCCGCCTTGAGCTCCTGCTCGGCGCGGAACTCGGCGTCGCGCCGCATCCGGACGCGCCGCTGCTCCGCCTCGGCGAGCACGTGGGCCTTCTCGACCTCCGCCTGCGCCGCGTGCTCGGCCTTGAGCTCCGCGAGCGTCTCCTCGAGCCGCGTGAGCTTGTCCTCGTAGTCCTCGAGCCGCTGCTCGGCCTCCTGCTTGAGGCGCGACGCGTTGTCGAGCTCCTGCGTGATCGTCTGCTTGCGCTTCTTGAGCGCCTCCGCGATGGGCTTCCTCCCGAAGCGGACGACGATGAACGCGAGCAGCCCGAAGTTCAGGACCGACGCGAGGAACGGCGGCGGCTCGTTCTTCGGATCGCAGGGGTTCTGCTCGTTGTTGTAGCGCCAGAGCAGCGCGTTGACGCCGCCCTTCGCGGCCGCCTCGTTGTTCACGCCGATGAGGCCGTGCCACCAGTTGACGTGCGGCGGCGGATCCGTCGGGCCGTGCCCGGGGCAGTGCTCCTCCCCGTGGGACGCCGGCTCGGGCGCCGGCGGCGGCGTGGGGCGCCCGCGGCCGGGCAGGATGCCCGGCTGACGGACCCCGTGGCCCGACGGGAGCTGGCGGCCGCCCGGCCCGAGCGGCCGGCCGGGCTGCATGTCGCGCGGGCGCTGCGGCATCTGCTGCGAGCCCGGCTGCCCTTCGGCAGGCGACGGGATGGGCGGGTGCCCGGGGGGCAGCGCCGGCTCGGAGCCCGGCTGTTGCGCGAGCGCGGTGCCGGCGGCGAGCGCCGTGGCCAGGCCGAGCGCGAGCGAGGAGCGGAGGAGCGGCTTCTTCACTGGCGCACCTCGCGGCCGAGCATGCTGGCGGCGATCTCCGCGGCGAGCGCGGGCTGGGCGGCGGCGAGCTCGCCGCGCATGCGGGCGACCTCGGCCGCGATCTTCGCCTTGCTGTCCTCGAGGATCCGCGCCGTCTCCGCGCGGGCCTCGGCCATGATCTGCGCCTCGATCTTCGCGGTCTCGGCGCGGAGCCGCTCTCGCTCGATCCCGGCCTCGCGCCGGACCTTCTCGATCTCGGCCTCGTAGCGGGTGAGCAGCTCGCCGGCGCGCTCGTCCATCTCGCGCGCTTCCCGCTTGGCGCCGTCGGTGCGCCGCTCGCGCTCCTCGAAGACGCGGAGCAGCGGATCGAACAGGAGCGGCTTGAGCACGACGACGAACGTCGAGAACAGGACGACCTGCGCCAGGAACGTCAGATCGAAGTCGACGGCGATGGGGCTGGCGCCGGACGCGAGGAGTGGGTGCATTGCGTTCGGGTTCACGGGTGCTTGTTCGGCGACGAGGGCGGCGCAGCGCGAGCCGCTCGCTGCCCCACGCCCCTCGGGGGGGCGATTTCGCGAGCCGGCACTAGCACGTGTCAGTCAAAGCTGGAAGGGTTCTCGCAGGGCGGACGAGCCCCTCTTTAACATCACGTCTCCTGACGACGCGGCCGCGCGCCGCTCGCGGGTGACGGGCGCCACAGGCTCGTGATCGCACGCTTCGCTAACGGGTGACGGTCGCGCTCCAGGCGTGCGAGCGCGGGTGATGCTAGCGCTACAGGTCCGCGAGCGAGCGCATCATCTCTCCGAGGCCCGCCTCGAGATCGCCCTCGCTGGCGCGCGGCGCCGGCGCGCGCGCGCCGTCCTCGTCGCGGATGGCCTCGGCGGCGCGCGGATTGCGGAACCAGTCCTCGTCGAAGCGCTCGATCAGGCTGCGCCGATCGCGCGCTGCGAGGAGCGCCCCGGCGAGCCGGACCGCCGCGCCGGGATCGAGCGCCGGGATGACGCCGGCGAGCGCTCCCGGGATGGGCCCGCCGAGCGCGCGCGCGGTGGTCTCCTCGAAGCGGTCGCTCCGATCGCGCGAGGCCCGGAGCAGCACGTGCCCGCCTCCGCCCTGGCCGGCGCCGAACACGAGCGCCACGGTCGCGGCGTCGAGGCGCAGCGAGAGGAGGAGGCTGCGCGCGGTGGCGCGCGCCTGATCGAGCGCGCGGCCCTGGCCGAGCCCGAGCGCGCGGGCGCAGAAGACGGGATCGGCGACGAGGCCGCCGAACAGCGCGGCGCGGCGCGCCTGCCGGAGATCGAACGGCGCGCGGGAGAGCGCGAACGGCCCGCGCGCTCCACCACCACGCGCGAGCGCCGCGCCGAAGCGGGCGAGCGCGCGCGCGAACGACGCCGCGCCGAGCGGCCGCGGCAGCGGTCCGAGATCGATCGCGACGCCGTCGGTCAGCTTCGTCGCGCGGAACAGCTCCTCGATCCACCGCGGGCCGAGCCGCGCTGGCCACCCCGACGCCGCGTCGCGGCCGACGGCGCGCCCGAGCGCGGCGTGCCAGGTCGGCTCGAGCTCGATCACCGACTCGGTCCGGCGCAGCAGCGCGTCCGCGGCGCCGATCGCCGCGCCGGGAGGGTCGCAGGGGAGCTCGATCGCGCGGAGGCCCTCCTCCGCGAGCCGCCGCGCCGCCTCGTGCCTCCGCTCGACGAGGACGCGGGCGGCGTCGGCGACCGCGCCGGATCCTCGGGCGAGCGCCTCGGCGAAGATCTGCCGCCCGGCGCTCGTCGGGTCGGCGAGCAGCCTGAGGCGCGCCTCGTGGGGCGACATCCGCGCCGGCTCGGGCAGGTCGATCGTGACCAGCGGCGCGTGCCAGGCCGCGGCGAGCCGGACGCGGTCGGCCCAGACGACGCGCTCCAGCGTGAGCGCGCAGACCCAGTCGGCGAGGGGGGCCGCGAGGCCGGTCGGGTCCGGCGCGGCGGACGGCGTCGGGCTCGCGAGCCCGAGCTCCGCGCCGAGGCCGGGGGTCTTGCCGGTGAGCTCGAGGTAGGTCGTCCGCGAGCTGACGCGCCGGAAGGGATCGAGCGGGTTCTCGAGCCTGGCCCTCGCCTCGGCGGCGCTCGGGCCGTCCTCGTCGGTGCCGGGCGGCGCCGGACCGCGCCTGACGAGGTCGCCGAGCGCCGCGCGCCACGCACGCTCCGCGCGGGCGACGTCCCGGTCGAGGCGGATCAGATCGATCTCCATGTTCACCTACGCACGTTACGCACGTTCCGCATGTTACCCGTGCACCGCCGGTGCCGTCCCGAGCCGCCCGGCGATCTCGCCCTCGGCGCGCGCGAGGTCGGCCAGCCGGCTCCGGGCGGCGCCCTCGTCGCCGGCGACCTCGACGGCGAGGTCGACGAGGGTCCGGTAGTGCCGGGCCTCCGACGCGAAGAGCTCCTCGTAGAGAGGCGCGAGCTCGTGGTCGCGCGCCGCCAGCCCGTCGGCGAGCAGCCTGAAGCGTTCGCAGGAGCGGGCCTCGATGATCGCGCCGACGAGCAGCCGATCGATGAGCGCTGCCTTCGCGTTGCGCGCGCAGGTGCTCGTGGCCGCCTTGCGCAGCTCGCTCGCGTAGACGTCGGTCTCCGGCTTGCCGAGCGCGAGGCCGCGCTGCTCGATCACGTCGAGCAGCGCGCGGAAGTGCCGGAGCTCCTCTTCGGCGAGGTCGACGAGCGCCCGCGCGAGGCGCGGGAGCGACGGCCAGCGCGCGGCGAGGGACAGGGCGTTCGACGCCGCCTTCATCTCGCAGTGCGCGTGGTCGGTCAGGAGCGCCGGCAGATCGGCGAGCGCCACGTCAGCCCAGCGTGGATCGGTCGGTAGGGTCAGGCACAGCACGCAGGGCCGACCTAGAGCAGGCGCGCCGCGGCGAGAAGGGGGAGCCGGCCCCCGAGGTCGGCGCAGGCGCGCCGATCGGCCGTCGAAGCTCGCTCCGGACGCGTCGCAGAGCGGCGGTCACCCGCACAGGAGACGGGCCCAGATCGGCGTTTTCGGCGCGCAAGCGCACTCCGGTGCGCTTGCGCACCGAAAACGTCGAGATGGGCCCGTATCCGAAGCGGGTGACCGCCGCTCTAGAAGCTGTCGGACGAGCCGCGGGTCAGCCCGCTCGACTCGAGGTGGTACGCGAGCCCGACCACGAACGTGGTGGGTCCTCCGCTGGCGAGGGCCCGCCGCACGGTGCCCTCGACGGAGAACTGGGTCCCCACGTAGGCGAGGCCGAGCGACAGCGCGTGCTGGTCGGCGCCCTGGTCGAAGCGGTAGCCGGCGCGGAGCGGGAAGTGATCGGCGACGAGGTACTCGCCGCCGGCCATGAAGCGGAAGGTGGTGTCGCGGTAAGAGTTGAGGTCGGCGAGCCCGTCGACCTCGATCGAGAAGTCGGCGGTGCCGAACCCGACGCCGCCGCCGACCGTCGTGGGCAGCAGCCCGTGGTCGGGGTAGGTGAGGTTCTGTCCGACGACCGCGATGTGCAGGCTGTCGGTCGCCTTGACGGTGAGCCCGGCGTCGAACGTGAACGTGTCGACGAAGGAGTGCCGACCGACGAGCTTCCCGTTCTCCCACTCGCGCAGCCCGCCCGAGACGGGGCTGTCGCCGAGGCCGCCTTCACGCAGCGTCCCGTCCTGCGTGATCTTGGCGTAGCGGCCGGTGAGCCCGGCGAAGACGCGGTCGGTCAAGGGGTAGGCGAGGCCTGCCCGCGCGTCGAGGTACGAGCGCTCGATGCCGCCGTCCATGTCGACGAAGCCGCCCACGAAGGAGAGCGCCCCGGCGAGCTTGCCGGTGACCGAGTCGACGACGACGCCGCCATAGGCGTGCCGGCCGGCCTCGGGGCTCCCCTGGAAGAGCCCCTGGAGGTGATAGACGCGGGTCTCCACCATGGCGGACGGGTTGAGGAAGACGGCCGACGTCCCGTTCCCGAGGGCGCGCAGCGCACCCCCGAAGGCCGCGGCGCGGGGCGTCTCATTCTCGCCGTAGCCATAGGCGAGCTGCGGCGGCAGCTCGTCGGCCGCCGCCGGCCCTGCGGCCGACGCCATCAGGAGCGCGCCTGCCGCCGAGAGGGCCCTGGCCCGCCCGGCGGCCGCCGCCCGGCGCGACGCCCGCTCCGACCGCTGCGCCAGGAGTGCCCCCCTTGTCAACCGGATCCCCGACGACATCGCCTCGCCATACCGCACACCTGGACCCTGGGGGCAAATTCTTGGCTCCTGAAAACCGGCGCACCTCGGTCGCTCTGTACTGGACGAACTCCGCCTTCCTCAGAAAGCTGGAAAAGCCGCCACGTCGAGCCTCTTGACGACGAAATGAGCGGGTTTTGCTCTGCAATCGTGAGCGCGTCGTAAAAATCACCGCCCCGCGTCGGGAGTTTTGGCGCCTCGTGTCCGGCAGCCAGAGCTCGGTCGACGCGAAGCCGGCTTCGCAGTGTGTCAGGGACTGAATTTATAACAATACTATCGGATACTTGAGCCAAGTTTCGCAGTTGGGGATAGACGCCCGGACTCACCCGGTGCTACCTCCGATTCGTCCTCGGGGCGGTTCCGTGCCGCACCGGGTCCTCCAAAGGGTGGCCTCGAAAGGGGCGCTGCGAGTTACCGAGCTCTGTGAGGCGGTACGGGGGACGGCTGTGCCGATCTGTCTTTCAATGCGATGGACCTCGACGCGACGGCTGTACCCCCACCTCGATCGACGTGCTCGGCTGCGGCCGGGCCGGGTCCCGGTACAGGAGGGCTGTACTGTCCGCCCGCATTTTGCGGGGGCATGCGGATGATTCCCCGAGGACGAAGCGGCCGTGGGCGGACTGTTGAAAAGTCGACACGCCCTTCGATTACATTCAGAATAACATAGAGATCTCCAGGAGTTAGAGGCGAGTCCTCGCTGTGAGACCTGTGGATAAGTTGGGGGCGACGGTTCTTTCGGTCGCCCCCGAAACCTATTTTCGTGGAGCGGACTTCAGAGCAGCGATGACGATTCCGAAACACGAGCCGCGCGAGGTCTTCGATCGGGCGATCGAGCATACGCGGGCGCTTTCCCCGGCCACTTTCGATCAGTGGTTCGGGGGAGTTCAGTTCGATGATCTGACCGACGGCGTGCTGACGCTGCGTGTCCAGAACGAGTTCGTCCTCGAGTGGGTCAGGGACAATTTCCTGCCGGCGCTCACGGACAAGATCCGAGAGCTCACCGGCTGGTCGGTCCAGGTCGCGTGGACGGTGGATCAGAACCTCGTCTCGCCCATCGCGCAGCGCGTGGAGCTCACCCCGGTGCGTCCGCGGGCGCTCGTGGTGCGGCCGACCAGCGCGGCGCCGGCGCCGGCGCCCCGCCCCGAGCCGACGCTCCGGCGCGTCCCGTCGATGCCGGACGACCTCAACCCGAAGCACACCTTCGCGAGCTTCGTCGTGGGCCCCTCGAACCAGCTGGCGCACGCGGCCGCGATCGCGGCCGCGGGCGGCGGGGGACGCCGCTACAACCCGCTCTTCATCTGCGGCGGCACGGGGCTCGGCAAGACCCACCTCATGCACGCGATCGCGCACCGCGTCTTCGAGGGCAGGCCGGACGCGCGGATCATCTACGTCTCGGCCGAGAAGTTCACGAACGACTTCATCACGGCCATCCAGCACCACCGGATGGACGAGTTCCGCACGCGGTACAGGTCGAGCTGCGACGTGCTGCTCGTCGACGACATCCAGTTCCTGGCCGGACGTGAGCAGACGCAGGAGGAGTTCTTCCACACCTTCAACGCGCTCCACACGCTCGACCGGCAGATCGTCGTGACGAGCGACAAGTACCCCCAGAACCTCGAGCGCATGGAAGAGCGGCTCGTCTCGCGGTTCTCCTGGGGGCTCGTCGCCGACATCCAGGTGCCGGAGCTCGAGACGCGCGTCGCGATCGTGCGGAACAAGGCGGCGCTCGAGGGTATCGCGCTCACGGACGACGTGGCGCTCTACCTCGCGCAGATGGTCCGCTCCAACGTCCGCGAGCTCGAGGGGACGCTGATCCGGCTGGCGGCCAAGAGCTCGCTCACGGGCCGCCCCGTCGACCTCCCGTTCGCGCGCGCCGAGATCACGGCCACGTCGCCGCCGCGCGCGCAGATGATGAGCGTCGAGGACATCCAGCGCGCCGTGTGCCACCACTTCCACCTGCGCTCGATCGACCTCACCTCGAAGGACCGCCACAAGAGCGTGGCCTTCGCGCGCCACGTGGCGATGTACCTCTGCAAGCAGCGGCTGAAGTGCAGCTTCCCGGAGATCGGGCGGGCCTTCGGCAACCGCGATCACACGACGGTGATGAGCGCCGTCCGCAAGATCGAGGCGCAGCGGGACTCGGATCCGCAGGTCCGCGCCCACCTCGAGGCGCTCGAGAAGAAGCTCGCCGACGAGTGACCCCCGCGCGCGCGACGCGGAAGGCGCGCGCGGCACGAGAGCGACCTGCCGGCTGACGGGCCCTCTGTCCGCCGGCGGGCCGCTCGTCGCGTGGATCGCCGCGCGACGAGCGACGAGCGCGAGGGGTCAGAGCTCGGACAGCGCCGAGCGCGCGTCGTCCGCGACGAGCTTGTTGCCGTACGCGGACGCGAGATCGAGCACCTCGGCGAGCTCGCGCCGCGCCTCCTTGACCAGGCCCCGCTGCTTCAGGAGCGCGCCGAGCAGGTACCGGCTCTCGAGGGCGTCGGTGCGGTAGGAGCGCGCGTCGGCGTAGCGCGCGAGCTCGCGCAGGAGCTCGCCGGCGCCGGCCGCGCCGCTCAGCCCGTCCAGGTAGGCGAGGTGCGCGCGGTTGATGGAGGCGAGGCGCTCGTGGCCGCTCTCCTCGGCGAGCTCCTTCGACTCGGTGAGCGACGCGTAGGCGCGCGGCAGATCGCCGAGCCGCCGGCTCGCGTCGCCGAGGTTGTGCAGCGCGGCGGCGGTCTCGAAGCGCAGGCCCGCGGACCGGGCGAGGTCGACGGCGCGGGCGGAGCTCTTCACCGCCGCGTCGAAGTCGCGCAGGAACACGTGCACGAGGACGCGCTGCTTCTCGCGCTCGCTCGCCGCCGCGAGGTCGCCCGGATCGCCGAGCGCCTCCGCCCGATCGAGGGCGCGGAGCGCCGCCGCGATGTCGCCCGTCGCCGCGCGCGTCTGGGAGATCGCGAGCAAGAGCCTCGGATCGTCGATCGCGCCCGTCGCCTCGAGCTGCTCGACGGCGCGCTCCGCGCGCGCGAAGTCGCCCGTCCGGACGCCGATCTCCGTCTCGCACGCGAGCGCCTTGCGGCGGAGGTCCTCCCGATCGCCGGCGAGGGCGTAGGCCTCCTCGAGCCTCGCGTACGCGTCCGCGAAGAGATCCACCGCGCCGAGGGCGCGCGCCAGGTCGACGCGGGCCGAGAGCTTCTGCTCCGGCGTGCCGGCCTCGTCGACGCGCCTCAGCGTGCGGGCGGCGACGTCGGCGAGATCGGGCGCGGAGCGCACGCGCACGACGACGTCCGCGAGCGCGCCGAGCCACGCGGAGAGCTCCGCCGGCGAGCGGTGGGCGTGGTCGCCGAGATCGAGCGCCTGGAAGATGAGCCGGAGCGCCGGATCGAGCTGGCTCGCGCGGATCTTGTGGAGCGCCGCCCGCGCGTAGAACGTGGCGGCGCGGTCGCGATCGCCGGCCTGGTAGAAGTGCTGCCCGATGCGCTCGGCGTGCTCGGCGCTCTCCTCGCCGACGACCGCGACGTACGCCGCCGCGGCCGCGGCGTGCAGCTCCCGGCGGAGCTCCGGCGGGATCGCGTCGAGGACGATCTCCCCGTGCATGGGCGACGCGAAGCTCGCCTGCGCGGGGCCCTTGAGCCGCAGCAGATCGCGGGTCGCGAGCCCGGAGATCGCGCGGTTCACCACCGAGAGCTTCTGCTGGAGGAGCGCCGCGAGGACCTCGGTCGGCACCGGATCGCCGAGGATGGCCGCCGCCTGGAGCACGGCGCGGTCGCTCGGGTCGAGCCGCCGCACCCGGGTCGCGATGAGCGTGCGCAGCGAGCGCGGCACCGCCGACGCGCCGTCGAGCCGCGCCTTCACGACGCCGCCGGCGACGCTGAGCGCGCCGGAGTCGAGGAGCTCCTTGATGAGCTCCTCGAGGAAGAGCGGGTGGCCGCCGGCGCGCTCGCGGCAGAAGGCGACGACGTCGGGCGGCAGGAAGGTCGCGCCGATGCGCGCCGACATGAGGCGCGCGCTGTCGCTGTCCGAGAGCTCCCCGACCTTGAGCCGGTAGAAGTGGGGGTGCGCCTCGAGCAGCGGCGGCGGGTCGCTGCGCGTCGCCAGCATCAGCACGGCGCGGAGCCCGCCGGCGCGGCCCGCGGTGGCGAGCAGGGTCTCGGCGGTGAGCTGGTCCATCGCCTGCGCGTCGTCCCACGCGAAGCAGTGGAGGCGATCCTCGCAGAGGCTCTGCACCATGCGCGGGAACGCCGTGCGCAGGATCGCGGTCGTCCCCTGCGGCGCCCGCCGCTCGGCGAGCGCCGCGCCGAGCTGACCCAGGACGGCCGCGGACTCGTCCTCGCGCAGGCCGAGCGCCCGCAGCCGCGGCAGCACCGCGCGGATGCGCTCCTCGTCGTCGCCCTCCTGGATGCCGCAGAGCACCTGGAGCATCGCGGTGAGGCCGCTCCACGGGACGTCGGCGCCGTTGTGCGGGCACGAGGCGACGTAGACACCGACGTTGTAGTCGCCCTTGGAGAGCCGCCGCTCCATCTCGGCGAGCAGCCGCGTCTTGCCGATGCCGCGCTCGCCCTGGATGACGACGATCTGCGCGCGCTTCCTCGTGGCGGCGGCCAGGATGTCGCCGAGCTGCTTGAGCTCGTCGCGGCGGCCGATGAAGCGGCCGTACGCGCCGTCCGGGGGCTGCGCGGAGGTGACGACGCGCCCCCCCTCGGGCGCCGTCCGGCCCGCGCCGGGCAGCTCCTCGGTCGTGAACGCGTTGCGGAGGACGCGCCCGGTGAGGTTCGACACGGCGACCTGGGACTCGGTCGCGCGGGCGAGCGCCTGGGCCGAGGCGATGAGCGAGGTGAGCCGCTCGTCGCGGATCGGGGCGCCGGCGCTGTCGACGAGGATGCGGGCGAGGTGGATGCCGGCGGAGACGGCGGCGCCCCCGCCGCGCGAGCGCAGGATCACGAGGGCGGCGCGCACCGCGGCCTCCGTGTCGCGGCCGTCGGCGTCGCCGAGCCCGAAGACGGCGACGAGCTGCGACGCCTCCTGCTCGAGCAGCAGCGCGCCGTAGCGGGCCAGCACATCGCGGGCCCGCGCCATGCGCCTCGCCGCGTCGTCCTCGGATCCCGTGAAGATGAGCACGAGCGCCGTGACCTCGCGCCGCTCGCCGAGCCCGCGCGCGGCCGGGCCGCTGTCGGGCTTCTCGAGCAGCTGGAGGAGCCCCGACGCCGAGCGGCTGCGCGTGCTCGTCGTGTGCGGCACCTCGACGGGCGTGCGCTCGTTGGCCCCGTTCGGCTCCTCCTGGAGCACGGCGCCCGCCTGGATCTCGGCGCTCTTCTCCTCGTGGAACGGCTCCAGGAACTCGGCCAGGTCGTTCGCCCCGAACCGCTCGGCCGTCGCATAGAAGAAGCCGAGGAGCGCCTCGTGCAGCCGCCCGGCGTCGGGGAACCGATCCTCCGGGTTCTTCGCGAGCATCGTGCTCACGACGTCGACGAGCGACCGGGGCACGTCGGGGCGCACGAGCGCGAGCGGCGGATACTCGCTCGCCTGCAGCCGCCGCATGATCTCGAACGCCGTCGGCGCCGCGAACGGGTTCGACCCGGCGAGCATCTCGTAGAGCACCGTGCCGAGCGAGAAGAGATCGCTCCTGCCGTCGATCGCGCCGGCGCGCGACTGCTCCGGGCTCATGTAGGCGAGCTTCCCGCGGATCCTCCCTGCGCGGTTCTCGCCGACCTCCTCGTCGGTCATCGATTGCGTCGCCTTCGCGATGCCGAAGTCGGTGACCTTCACCTCGCCCTCCCAGGAGAGCAGGATGTTCTGCGGAGAGATGTCGCGGTGGACGATGCCGAGGGGGCGCGACTGCTCGTCGCGCCGCCGGTGCGCGTGATCGAGCGCCTTCGCGATCTCGGCCGTCATGAAGACAGCCATGGCGAGGGGGATCGGCCTCTTCGCCCTCCGGCAGCGGGCCAGGAGCGTCGCCAGGTCGAGCCCTGGGACGTACTCCATCGCGATGAAGTAGCTCGTCGGATCGCCGTTCGGATGGTCGACGCGGCCGAGGTCGAACACCTGCACGATGTTCGCGTGCGAGAGGCGCACGGCGAGCTTGGCCTCGTGCACGAACATGTCCACGAAGCGCCCCTGCTCGGCCAGCTTGGGGAGGATGCGCTTGATGACGAGGACCTTCTCGAACCCCTCGACGCCGAAGCTCTTCGCCTTGAAGACCTCGGCCATGCCGCCTTCGCCCAGGCGCTCGAGCAAGCGATACCGCCCGAAGGTCTCGCTCAGCATCGCCCCGCCTGCGCGCCACGCAGCCTCGCGCCTCTGGCGCGCGCGGCGCTCCGGAGGGGACGGCCCGCGATCGGCGCGCGAGCCGGCGCCGTCGCCCCGGCCGCGTCGCCTAGCCGCGCGTCATGTCTCGACGGCCTTGTTCGCGCCGGCGTCATCGTCCCCTCCATACATCGACTCCGCGATCCGGAACGCCGCCCCCTCGAGGCGCGCGTACGCGTCCCGGAGCGCGTCGAGGTCGCCGCCGCCTTCGAGCAGCTTCCGCAGCGCCGCGCACTCGGCGTGGACCTCGCCGAGGAGCTCGGCGTCGAGCAGATCGCCGTAGCCTTCGAGGGCCTGCTCGGTCGTGTAGACGAGGGTCTCTGCCTGGTTGCGGAGCTCGGCGAGATCGCGCCGGAGCGCGTCGGTCTCCTTGAACCGCTCGCCCTCCGAGACGAGCCGATCGACCTCGTCCGGCGTGAGGCCGCTCGTGGGGGTCACCCGGATCTCCTGCACCCGCCCCGTCCCGAGATCCCGCGCCTCGACGCGGACGATCCCGTTCTCGTCGATGCGGAAGGTGACCTGGATCTTGGGCAGCCCGCGCGGCGCCGGAGGGATGCCGGTGAGCTCGAAGCGGGCGAGGCTCCGGCAGTCCGCGGCCATCTCGCGCTCGCCCTGGAGCACGTGCACGGGGACGAAGCTCTGGTTGTCGACGCTCGTCGTGAAGATCTCGCTCCGCTCGGTGGGGATGGTCGTGTTCCGCGGGATGAGCTTGAAGCTCACGCCGCCGCCGGTCTCGACGCCGAGCGACAGCGGCGTCACGTCGAGGAGCAGCACCTCGTCCACCTGTCCGGAGAGCGCGGCGCCCTGCAGCGCGGCCCCGACCGCGACGACCTCGTCGGGGTTCACGCCCTTGTTCGGCTCCCGGCCGAAGAACTCGCGCACCGCCGCCTGCACCGCGGGCATCCGGGTCATGCCGCCGACGAGGACCACCGTGTTGACGGCGGAGACGGGGAGCTTGGCGTCCCCGAGCGTCGCGCGGCAGACGTCGATGGTCCGCCGGATGAGGCCCTCGCAGAGCATCTCGAGCTCGTTGCGCCGCATCGTCCGCTCGAGGTGGAGCGGCCCGCCGCCCGGGCCGACGGCGATGAAGGGGATGTTGATCTCGGTCTCGAGCGACGACGAGAGCTCGTGCTTCGCCTTCTCGGCCGCCTCCTTGAGCCGCTGCAGCGCCATGCGGTCCCGGCGCAGATCGATGCGGCTCTTCCCCTCGAACTCGTCGGCGAGCAGGTCGATGATCCGCTGGTCGAAGTCCTCGCCGCCGAGGTGCGTGTCGCCGCCGGTCGCCTTGACGCTGAAGACCCCGCTCGCGATCTCGAGGATCGAGATATCGAACGTGCCTCCGCCGAGATCGTAGACCGCGATCGTCTCGGCCTTCACCTTGTCGAGGCCGTAGGCGAGCGCCGCGGCGGTCGGCTCGTTGATGATCCGGCGCACGTCCAGCCCGGCGATCCGCCCTGCGTCCTTCGTCGCCTGCCGCTGGGCGTCGTCGAAGTAGGCGGGGACGGTGACCACCGCCTCCGTCACGGGCTCGCCGAGGAACCGCTCGGCGACCTGCTTCATCTGGCCGAGGATCACCGCCGAGATCTCGGGGGGCGAGTAGTTGCGCCCCTTGACCTCGACCCACGCGTCGCTGTTCGGCGCCTCGACGATCTTGTAGGGCGCGAGGCTGATCTGCTTGCTGACCTCGGGCGCGGTGAACTTGCGGCCCATCAGCCGCTTCACCGCATAGATGGTGTTCTGCGGGTTCGTGACCGCCTGGCGGCGCGCGACCTGCCCGACCAGGCGCTCGCCGCTCGCGGGGAAGCCGACCACGGAAGGCGTGGTGCGCGCGCCCTCGGCGTTCGGGATCACCCGAACATCGCTCGCCGAGGCGACGCCTGCCCCTTCGACGACAGCCACGCACGAGTTCGTCGTCCCGAGATCGATGCCGATCACCTTCCCCATATGCGGCGAAAGATACTACAGGCCTGGATGCTCGCCGGGTGGGGAGACGACCTGGGCGCCCGCGATATTTGGGGAGATCGTGCGGTGAGGTAGCGGGGCACGGCAGATCCCGGACAGGATCACCGCCAGGATGCGCACCGTGCCGGAGGTGTGCGCCGAGGGAGCCGGCGCGACGCCGCGCGGAGGCTCAGTTCGCTGCGGGCGCCGGCTCGACGGGCGAGCCCTTCGAGACGACGACCATGGCCGCGCGGATCAGGTAATCGCCCAGCATGTATCCCGGCTGGACCTCCGCGATCACGACGCCGGCGGGGTGCTCGGTCGAGTCGAGCTGCTGGATGGCCTCGTGCACGCTGGGATCGAAGGGCTTGCCGACCGCGGCGATGCGCTTGATGCCCATGCGCTCCAGCGTGTCGACGAACTGCTTCGTCACGATCCGGACGCCCTCGGCGACCGACTTCACGTCCGGCGCGCTCTCGGCGTGGCTGGCCGCGCGCTCGAGGTTGTCGAAGACCGGGAGCAGATCCTTCAGGATCGCCTCGCGGCCGCGGCGCTGCGCCTCTTCGACCTCGCGCCGGGAGCGCTTACGGAAGTTGTCGAAATCCGCGGCGGTGCGCAGCAGCTGCTCGCGCATCCGCGCGGCCTCCGCCTGCACCTCGCCTAGCTTGTCTTCGGGGGCGGGGGCCTGCTGCTCCGCAGGCTCTGCGCGCTCAGCCTGCGCCTCCGCCGTCTCCCCCGTGTTCTGGTTCGACCCATTTTGTTCCGAATCGCTCATAGGACGGCGGCACTATAACCAGCCGCGATCCGCTGGCAATCGCCACGCCCATGGTCGGCAGGAGGCGAGCGCCGGCGCCCGAGCGCGCCGGCGCGTGCCGCCGCCCCGGCCCAGGACGCCCGCGTGGGTCGGCGCCCGGGCGCTCCGGACGCGCTCCAGAGGCGCTCCGGAGGCGCTCCGGACGCATGGTTTGCCCGGGTCTCCACGATCCGCTGCGGGCGCCGCATCGACCGTTTGCTCCGAGGCCCCGCCCGGCGTTAGATCGCCATCCATGAGCATCGCCACAAGCCGCGCCGCCGAACCCCCTCCGGCGAACGCCTCGACGCCCGCCAGCGCGCCGCTCCTCGCGGCGCAGAAGCACCTCCTCGGCAACTACCGCCAGCCGCCGTTCGTCCTCGACCGCGGCAGGGGTTGCGAGCTCTTCGACACGGAGGGGCGCCGGTACCTGGACATGTGCGCCGGGGTGGCTGTGGCTTCGCTCGGGCACGCTCACCCGCGGCTCGTGGCGACCATCTCGGAGCAGGCGGGCCGCCTGATGCACGTCTCCAACTATTTCTTCAACGCGGAGAACCTCCGCCTCGCCGAGGAGCTCTGCGAGAAGACCGGCTTCGATCGCGCCTTCTTCTGCAACTCGGGCGCGGAGGCGAACGAGGCGATGCTCAAGCTCGCGCGCCGCCATTTCTTCAACCGGGGCGAGGAGGGGCGCTACCGGATCATCGCGTTCGACAACGCGTTTCACGGCCGCACCCTCGGCGCGGTCGCCCTGACCGGGACGCCGAAGTACCGCGAGGGCTTCGGCCCCTCGCTCGACGGCGTCACGCACGTGCCTTACGGGGATGTGGCCGCGGTGCGCGCCGCCATGGGCCCGGACGTCGCGGGGATCCTCGTGGAGCCGGTGCAAGGGGAGGGCGGCGTGCTGCCGGCCCCGGCGGGGTTCCTCGCCGAGCTGCGGCGCATCGCCGACGAGCACGGCGCGCTGCTGCTCGTCGACGAGGTGCAGACCGGCATCGGGCGCACGGGGCACTGGCTCGGCGCGGCGTACGACGGCGTCCAGAGCGACGCCGCGGCGCTCGCGAAGGGGCTCGGCGGCGGGTTCCCGGTCGGCGCGCTGGTGCTGCGGGAGCGGCTCAACGGCGCGCTGCCCCCGGGCTCGCACGGCTCGACCTATGGCGGCAACGCGCTCGCCTCCGCCACGGCGCGCACGGTGCTCGCGGTCATCGAGGAAGAGAAGCTGTGCGAGGCCGCCCTGAAGCGCGGCGAGCGGCTCGGCCGCGGCCTCGCCGCGATCGCCGCGCGGCTGCCGGGCGTGTGCCTCGGCGAGCGCGGGCGCGGGTTGCTCCGCGGGCTCATCCTCGCGCCGACCGTCGACGCGCGCGCCGCCCTCGGCCGCGTGCGCGATCGCGGCGTGCTGCTCACGATCGCGGGCAACAGCGTGCTCCGGTTCACGCCGCCCCTGATCGTGAGCGAGGCGCAGATCGACGAGGCGCTGGCCGAGGTCGAGGCCGCGCTCGCCGAGACGCCGGCTGCGGGTTGAGGTGGTCGCCTCGCGCGCCGCGGGTCCCGCCGCCGCCCCCGTCCCGTGCTCGGGCTGCAGCAAGCTGATCGATCCGCTGCGCGCGGGGCAGGTGGCGATCTTCGATCAGCGCTTCCATTACTTCTGCAACGCGCGGTGCCGCCACGCCTTCCTCGGTGAAGCGGCGCCTGCGCCGGGCGACGGCCGGCCTGCTGGCCTCGCGGCGTCGGGCGCGCCCTTCGCCGGCGCTCCTCCCCGGGGGCTCCCGTCGGGCGCGCCGCCCGGCGCCGGCGGGCACCACGCCTCCGCGGCGCGCGCCGAGCCCGCGCGGGCGAGCGCCGACGAGGGCGCGGCGCGCGTCGCGGACCTCGACGCGCCGATCGTCGACGCGTTCCCGCCCGTGTCGCTCGACGAGAAGCTCCCGGACCTGCCCGTCCTCGACGACGATCGCGCGCTGCTCGAGCCCATCGGGAACACCATCCTGAGCGAGGAGCCGCAGCGCTACGATGCGGTCGAGGCGCGGGACATCGGCGCGCTCCTGCTCGTGCTCGCGATCATCGCTGGGACGCTGGCCGTCGCGCTCACCCTCGCCGGGGACGCGAAGCTCGTCATCGGCGCGCGCATCGTGCTCGCCACGGTGAGCGCCGGGATGCTCCTCGGCCGCGCCGCCACGACCGCGCGCGACGCCACCGATCCGCACCCGGCGCCGATGCTCGCGCCCGTCCTGGGTGGGCTCGTGGCCGCCGTCTGGGCCCTCTTCGGTCAGGACCGCGCCCTCGCGGCCGAGGCCGCGTCGCTCGCCGGCGTGATCGCCACCGCCAGCGCGATCAGCGCGTGGCTCATCGAGAGCGCCCGACATCGCGTGTTCGCGGAGCGGGCGTGGATCGGATCCGTGCTCTCGACGCCGGCGCGCCGGCCGCCTGGCGCGTGGGCGCAGGGTCAGGCGCCTGCCGACCGCGCCTCGCAGCGCGGCAGCGACGGCGGCTCTCTCGAGGGCGCCGGGGATGAGCTCTACGAGCTGCGACCGGGCGAGGGCGTCCAGGTCGACGCGGGGGAGGTCGTCCCCGTCGACCTCGTCGTCACGGGCGGCGATGTCGAGGTCCTCCCCTGGATCGGCGCGACCACGCCGACCCGCCGCCGCGACGGCGACCCGGTCGTCGCCGGGGCCACCGTGGTCCGGGGTCGCCTCGTCGGCGCGTGCACCTTCTCCGGCGGCGATCGCGCGGTCGCGCGCGTCCTGCTCGACGCCCGCCGGCGCGCGGACGCCCTCGCGCCCATCGCGCAGGCCTCCCGCGCCCTGACCGAGCGCTGGGCGATCGGCGCCGCGGCGATCGGCGCGCTCTCCGCCTTCGTCGCCGGGCGCGCTCCGGTCGAGATCGCGATGACCGCGGCCGCCGTGCTCGCCGCGCTGTCCACGGCGATCACGGCATCCATCGCGTCGGTGCACGTCGCGCGGGGCATCTTGCTCGGGCTCCGCCGGGGCATCGTCTACAAGAGCGCCGACGCCTGGGATCGCGCAGGGAAGACCTCGGTCGCCGTGTTCTGCGCCCGCGGCACGCTGCTGCTCGGCGAGCCCGAGCTCGCGGAGCTGGAGGCGACCGGGCAGAAGCTCAAGCCGAGCGACGTGCTGGCGCTCGCGGCCGGGGCGGAGCGCACCGAGGAGCACCCCGTCGCGACGGCGATCGTCCGCGCCGCGCGCGCCCGCGGCTTGCGGCCCGACGGCGTGCGCAACCCCAACTTCCACCCCGGCCTCGGCGTGACGGCCGTCACCTCGTCCGGCGAGGACCTCTGCGTCGGCAACCGCGCGCTCATGCTCGAGCAGCGGATCTCGATCGCCGCGGCCGAGAGCCGCGTCGCCGAGCTCGAGGCGCTCGGGCGCACGGTGGTCCTCGTCGCGGTCGGCGCTCGCCTCGTCGGCATCATCGGCCTGCAGGACGGGCTGCGCCCCGGGGCGCGGGCCGCCATCCAGCACCTGCTCGACGCGCAGATCGAGCCCGTGCTGATGTCGGGCGACGCGCGCGAGACGTGCGAGGCGATCGGCCGCTCGCTCGACATCGATCACATCCGCCCCGAGATCCTCCCCGCGGATCGCGGCGCGGAGGTGCGTCGCCTGATCGACGCGGGCACGAGCGTCGCCGTCCTCGGCCACGCGGGCGTCGACGACGCCGCGCTCGGCGCCGCCGACGTCTCCGTGGCGCTCGGCGCCGCCGGCTCGGCGCCCGCCGACTTCTCCACGGTCCTCGCGTCGGACGACGTCCGCGACGCCGCGCTCTCCCTCGCGCTCGCGCACCGCACGCGCCTCGAGGCGCGCGTCGGGCTCGCGCTCAGCGTCGCCCCGGCGCTCGTCGGCGCCGCGGTCATCGCCGCGTTCGTGCTCCCGCCGGCCTACGCGCCCATCGCCTCGCTGCTCGGCGGCGTCATGGCGGTCGTCCACGCCCGCGCGCTCGACGCGAAGAGCTGAGCGCCGGGCGCGGTCGCCGGCGCGGGGCTCCTCGCCGCGCCGCGGCGGGCTACGAGACGTCGGGCGTGGTGTCCTTGCCGTCGCGGCAGTCCGCGCAGACGCCGTACATCTCGTGCTTGTGCCAGGTCACCTCGAAGCCGTACTTCGCGGCGATCTCTTCCTGGAGCGCCTCGATCCGCGGCTCCTCGAACTCGATGATCTTCCCGCAGTTGACGCAGATCAGGTGGTCGTGGTGCGCGCTGGCGTCGTCCGCCAGCTCGTAGCGGCTAAGGCCATCCCCGAACCGGCGCTCGGAGGCCACGCCGCACTCCGCGAGCAGCTTGAGCGTGCGGTACACCGTCGCGTACCCGATGCCTCGGTCGTGCGCGCGCACCTCCGCGAGCAGGTCCTCGATGGTCATGTGCGGGGCGCCGGAGAAGAACGTGTCGACGATCAGCCGGCGCTGCGCCGTCGATCTCAGCCCCTTCTTGGCCATGTACGCCTGGAGGCGAGCGCGTAGCCGGTCGAGGGCAACTTGGTCGACGTGGCTGGCGCTGCTCCCCTCTCTCTCCATGACGGCCATGGCAAGTTTATCCCGTTCGCGGCGAACCGCGTCAAGGCCGGCGACCGAGCCCCCGTGGCGTGATCTCGCCGACGCTGTCCGTGCCCCCGCGCGCCGGCGCTACTCGCCGACCTGCGCCATGTAGCTGACCTGAGCGGCCGGCCCCCCGAGGGGGCTGAGCAGCGTGATGGGAGGCGCGACCAGGCCGGCCGCCGCCGTGTTGTCGACGACGACGTAGTAGAGGCCCGGGCGCAGCGCGTAGCGGCGCGTCTCGATGATCCCGGGCTGGAGAGGGCCGCCTGCCTGCACCGGGCCTGGCGGGGGGCCGAGCGGCTTGCCGGTCTGGTACGCCTCGCGCCACGCGTCGCCGGTGGGCTTGTCGACGATCATGAGGTCCACGGGCGCGCCCTGCGCGCTGACCTTGAGGTAGAGCGCCTGGTCCGAGTCGGCGATCTCGAACGGCCCGAGGTAGTCGCGCTGGTGCGCGTGCACCTCGATGGTCTCGTTCGCGAAGGTGTACCGCTCCTCGTCCTCGGCCTCGAACGGGTGGTGCGGTCGCTGGGGCGGCGTGAGGATCCCCAGCGTGAAATCCTTCCCGGTCTCCTCGTTGTAGAGGACGGTGAACCCGCGGGTCAGCTCGCCCGCGACGATCTGGTTGCCGAGCAGGTTGGCGAGCCCTCCGAACGGCGGGACGTTGGCCATCACGTCGATGACGGGGTTCTCGACGTAGCCCAGCTGGAAGCTCGGGCCTTGCACGATCCGGTTCAGCCGTCCCCACACGTAGACGTTGTCGTCCGCGAGCTGGAAGTCGGGTCGGTACTCGACGGACGTCGTGAGCGAGAAGCCCACCCGCTTGGCCGGCTGCATGTAGCCGTACCCCGTGCCGGCGATGTGGACGGTGATCGTCTGGGCCGCGTCGTTGACGTCGTACGAGCACTGCATCGGGAAGAACCGCCCGATGGACGCCGATCTGTCCTGCAGGCGCAGCGAGACCCCGCTCTTCAGCATCTCGGGGCAGATCTTGCTGGCCCCGAAGTTCGAGAACAGGAACCAGCGGAGGCCAGGGCTCGCGTTCACGGGGCCGCTGACGCAGGGGCAGCCGACGAACGTGAACGACAGCGCGACAGCGGCGAGCGCCAGCGCGGCGGACGCGCGGGAGAGCGGGGGTCTTCGTGCGGGCACGCGGGCTAACATAGCGGGTCGACCTCGGAGGGAGAGCGGGTTTGCGCGCGGGAGGACGGACGACGTCCCGTCCCGGATCAGCGCACGAGATGCCATTGGACGCCGGGGGTCACCTCGAGATGCAGGTGATTTTTGTGCGCCCGATCGTAGTTGGGCGTGAGGATCGACGTGAAGATGTGCTGATCCACGGCCTCGCACACGATGGATCGCAGCTCTCGCGCCGCCGCGTCCGCTGGAGGGCCGCTGCCCGCCCCCTTGCCGGCCCCGCGGGGCCTCCCCGCCGGGCCTGCGCTCTCGCCGCAGACCGGCGCGCCGCGCCTGCCGACGAAGTCGCGCTCCACGTCGAGCCAATCCTCCGCGAACCCGCCGCCGACGGGCTCCTTGATGAGCCTGTAGAGGTCGATCGCGAGCCCGCCCGGGTGCCGCGTGGCGAGCCTGCCCTCGGGCCACATCCTGGACGGAGGCCGCCAGGCCGAGAACATCAGCGCCTCGTCGATGTCGTGCGCGCGGAGGATCCGGCTGAAGTCCGAGAGCGCGAGCGCGAGGCGGCAGTCGAAGACGTCGTACGGGTTGTCCGCGCGTTGATGCGCCGGCAGCGCCGTCCGGTAGAGGACCCCGCCGACCCCCTGCATCAGCCGCACCGGAGCGAGCACGCCCGGCGCGCGCGGCACCGGCTCGAACGCGATCTTCCGCTGCGTGAGCGCCGCGCGGCACTGCGCCGCGCTCATGGCCGCGTAGCGCGCCGACGGGTGCTTCGCCCAGTCCTGGTGGTACCTGACCTTCGGCTTGCCCTGCGCGCTCGGCGCGGCGGCGAGGGGGCCGAGCGCGAGGGCGAGCGCGCAGGCAGCGGCGGCATGGCGTGCGGGCGGCATCGTTGCGGTACATCCCTCGTGCGAAGCAAGGCAGGCAGGCCCTCTCGGGGCCTCTCGGGGGGCCGAGCGACCACGTGCCACGTGGCCGATCGCGCCGCCATCCCACGGAGCGGGGCCCCGTGCGCGGGGTGGCTACTCGCCGATCCTACCGCGACATTTGACCGGGCCGCGCGATCGCCTCAAAATGGGTCGCATGCGCGTCCGTGGGTCGAGCGCCCGCACGCGCAGCTTGACGTACGGGAGCGAAGGTCCGGCCCGCATGGCTTCCCGGTCCGGGCGGTCCCTGGTCCAGGTAGCCACGGCGGCGCGCTTGTGCGCTGCATGCAGCTGACATGAGTGATCTTTCCAATCGATCTCGGAAGATCCTTTTCGCCGCGGTCACCGAGTTCATCGCAACGGGCGACCCAGTTGGCAGCAGGACGCTCGCCCGGAAGTACGGGCTGGATCTCTCGGCTGCTTCGATCCGCAACGTGCTCGCCGACCTCGAGGAGGCCGGGTACCTCCACCAGCCGCACACCTCTGCCGGGCGGATCCCGACCGATCGCGCGCTCCGGCTGTTCATCGACGCGCTCGTCGAGCTCCGGTCGCTGTCTCCCGAGCAGCAGGCCGAGCTGAGCGCCAGGTTCACCGAGATCTACGCGGGGGCGAGCGATCCGCTCCGCGAGACCGGGCGCTACCTCTCGGAGCTGTCCGGCGCCGCGGCGGTCGTGGCGGCGCCGCGGGCGGAGCTCCGCGCCCTCGCCCAGCTGCGCTTCATCCCGACCAAGCCCGGGCAGCTGCTCGCGGTGCTCGTCTTCGCCGACGGCTCGGTCGCGAACCGCTTCATCTCGGCCGACGAGGCGATCAACGAGGGCGAGCTCACCCGGATCCACAACCTGCTCGCCGACGTCATCGAGGGGCGCACGCTGGGCGAGATCCGGGACCTGTTCGCCCGCCGCCTCGCGGACGAGCGCCTCCAGATCGACGCGCTGAGGCGCCGCGCCTTCGAGCTCGGCAGCAAGGCGACGGCCGACGTGACCCGGCGGAGCGAGGTCGTCATCGAGGGGCAGAACCGCCTGATCGATCTGCCCGAGTACGCCGATGTCGATCGGCTCAAGAAGCTGATGAAGGCGCTCGAGGAGCGCGAGGAGCTCGTCGATCTGCTCGACCGGACGCTCGCCGCCGGCGCGGGTGAGGTCACCGTGTTCGTCGGCAGCGAGGCGGGCGATCTTGGCGGAGGCCAGCTCAGCCTCGTCGCCGCGCCGTACATGGAAAACGGCCGCGTCGCCGGGACCGTCGGCGTGCTCGGCCCGACGCGGATGGACTACGCGAAGGTCATGCCGCTGGTCGACGCCACGGCCGCGGCGATGACCGAGGTCCGCGGCAAGGTCAAGTAGCGCCCTTCCGCTGCGGCTCGCGGAGCCGATCGAGCACGTCGTCGAAGTCCGGGGGCGGCGGCGCCTGGAAGCGCATCGGCCGGTCGTCGGCCGGGTGGTCGAAGCCGAGCTCGGCCGCGTGGAGCATCAGCCGCGCGGCCGGGATCCTCGCCCCGCGGTAGTCCCGCACGTAGACCGTCTCGCCGACGAGCGGGTGCCCGGCCTCCGCGAGGTGGATGCGGATCTGGTGCGTCCGTCCCGTCTCGAGCCGGCACGCGACGAGCGTCACGCCGCCGGCGCCGGCCCCCTCCTGCGGCCCTCGGAGCACCTCGATCGGCTCCACGTGCGTCACCGCGAGCTGCCCCTCGCGCCGCCCCTCTCGCGCCGAGCCGCGCAGCCCGTCGCCCCGATCCTCGACGAGGTAGCTGCGGTAGGTGCCGCGCGGGACGGCGCCGTGCGCGAGCGCCAGGTACTGCCGGTGCATCGCGCGGACGCGGAGCTGCTGCGCGAGGTGCTTCTTCGCGGCGAGCGTCCGCGCGAAGACCAGCAGCCCGCTCGTCCCCTTGTCGAGGCGCTGCACCACGCCGAGCGGCGCGCGCCCGCGCAGGCGGTCGCGCCTGGCCAGCACCTCGCGCACCAGCGCGTCGAGGGTCGCGGCCTGCTCCGCGGGATCCTCGTCGCCGTACGGGATGGTGCTCACCCCGGCGGGCTTGTTCACCACGACGACGCTCGCGTCCGCGTAGACCACGAGCTCGCCCTCGAGCTTGCGCCGCCGCACGGTCTCGGGCCTCGGCGCGTGCAAGCGGACCTCGATCTGCTCCCCGCTGAGCACCCGCCGGCGGGCGCTCGTCGCCACCGCGCTCCCGACCAGCACCTTGCCGGTCTCGATCAAGCGGCGCGCGTCGGACCACGAGACCGCGGCCAGCGCACGGACGGCCCCGTCCAGCGGGCGTCGATCCAGCTCGGCTGGCACCGTCCAGCGGCCATCCTGCGGAGGTCGCACCTGGGCGGCCGGGCGGACGCCGGTCGTTTCGGCGGCTTTGTCTTCCTGGCTCGGCGGAGTGGCGGGTCGGAGCGGACGCATGTACAAGCTCACCGGGGGGCGCCTCGGCTCCGCCCACCAGCGTGGGACCGGGCTCTACCGGCGCGAAAAACGCACATCCGCGGGGCCCGCGGGGGCGAAATACACCGCGAATGTTGACACATCGCGCGACCGGAGCCGAAGATATCCAGAGCCGTCATCGCTTTCTCGCCATCTGAGAGGAGACCCGTTCGTGGCCAGCACCCTTCTCGCCGTAGACGACAGCGTGACCATGCGCAAAGTGCTCGAAATCACCTTTGCGGGTCAGGATTTCCGCGTCGTGACGGCGAGCAGCGCCGACGCTGCGCTGCAGAAGCTCAAGAGCGATAAACCCGACCTGGTGATCGCCGACGTCACGCTCGAGCCGAAGAACGGCTACGAGCTGTGCAAGGCGATCAAGCAGGCCTCACCGGCGACGCCCGTCCTGATCCTGTCGTCCAAGCAGAACCCGTTCGACCCCGCGAAGGGATCGGGCGCGCAAGCGGACGATCACATGGACAAGCCGTTCGACACGCAGCAGATGATCGACAAGGTCAAGAAGCTGCTGGCGTCGCGCGGCGAAGCGAAGCCCGCCGCCGCAGCGGCCCCCGCTGCCGCGGCGCCTGCGCCCGCGCGCTCTCCTGCGGCGCAGCCCGCCGCCGCGCAGCCCGCGGCCGCCGCGCAGCCGGCAGCCGCCGCGCAGCCGGCGGCAGCGAGCCCGCTCCAGCGCGCGAAGACCCTCATCTACACGCCCAACGCGCCGGCCACGAGCGCTGCGCCGGCCCAGGCCTCCGTCAAGACGGCGCCCGGTGGCCCGGCGAACGTGCCGGTCACGACGACGATGGCCTTCTCGCCGACGCCGGTGTCCGGCGTGCCGAAGACCGCGACGGGGCCTGCCGCCGTCGCCGCGACCGCCTCCGCGCAGGTCAACGGCCAGATGGCGAGCAAGCTCGAGGGCCTCGGCCTCACCTCCGAGCAGGTGGAGGCCGTGATGGCGCTGTCCCGCGACGTCGTGGAGCGCGTCGTGTGGGAGGTCGTGCCGGTGCTCGCCGAGACGATCATCAAGGAAGAGATCGCGCGCCTGACGAAGTAGGCGGTGGCCGCGGCCTGGCCGTGGCCGTCGACCCGCCCCTGTTCCTGTCGCGCCCGCGAGACGCACGAACGGGGCGGGGCGCCTTCGTGGGCGCGTGAGGCCCATCGATCCAAGTACGTAGGGGCGCTCCTTGCGCCGCGACGTCGCTCGCGGAGCGCGCGCGTTCGGGAGCGCAGCGCAGGCGCATGCGACCGCTGCTTTGCCCGGCGACCTGGAGTTGCTACGCCAGGGCCGCGCCTCGTTCCGCGGTTGGCGCAGCCATGAACGACACACACGACAAACGCAGCGGTGCGCCCGCGGACGCCCGCGACGGGACGGCCGCGGGCGATCTGGAGAGCCCCAGCGCACCTGAGCCGCGCGCGCCTTCCCCTGACGACCGGGCTGCGGGGGGCGACGGCACGGTCGGGATGGACGGGGCCGCGGGCGACGCCGAGGAGGCTCGCCTCGTGCCGCAGGGCAACCCGCTCCGCTGGCGTGGCGCTGCCGTGTCCGCCGCGGGCGCCCTCCTCACGTTCGTCGTGATGGCGCTCGCGCCCCAGCTGCGCTGGGGTGTCCCGATCGGCGCGCTCGGCGTCGCCATCGCGGCGATCGGTCTGCTCGATCTGCTCGGCACGTTCGACGATCGGCCCGAGCGCGTCGCCACGCGCGTCGCGATCCGCGACCTCCTCGGCCCGCTCGCGCTGCTCGGGGGCGGGCTCGTCGCGCTCTTCGCCCTGATCGCGTTGAGCGTCGCTGGCTTCTTCTCGCCGAGCCCTCTCTCGTCGGACGGCGCGCCGACGCTGCTCTCGCTGGCGGTGCCCGCGGTCGCCGTCCCTGTCGCGTTTCTCACGGCGGTCATCGGCGCGTTCCGGTTCGGCGAGCGCCTCGGTCCCTGCCGCGTCGACGAGGCGGGAGCGCCGCGCCCTCTCGGCCGGCGGCACGGCTTCTGGCTCGTCGCCCTCGTCACGCTGCTCTACCTGCCCATGCTCGGGAGCCACTCGCTCACCGATCCCTGGGAGACGCACTACGGCGAGGTCGCGCGCGAGATCCTCGCCAGGAACGACTGGATCTCCCTGTGGTGGGCGCAGGACGGCTGGTTCTGGTCGAAGCCGGTGCTCGACTTCTGGATGCAGGCGCTCGCGATGGCCGCGTTCGGCGTCCGCTACCGGTCGGGCGAGATGCTCTCGGCGGCCGCCGAGGGGCGCACCCCGTGGCCCGAGTGGGCCGTCAGGCTCCCCGTCTTCGCGCTGACGCTCGTCGCCGTTTACCTCCTCTACAAGGCCGTCTCGCGCATCTTCAGCCGCCGCGCCGGGCTGCTTGCGGGGCTCGTCCTCGCCACGATGCCGCAGTGGTTCCTGGTCTCCCACCAGACCATGACCGACATGCCCTTCGTCGCGACGATGGCCGCGGCGATGGCGCTCCTCCTGCTCGGCATCCACACCGACGACGCGGAGGAGGCGCGCGTCTACGAGGTGGATCTCGGCCCGCTCAAGGTGGGCCTCTCGGCCTATCACCTCGTGCTGGGGGCGATCCTCGCCTGCGCGCTGCCGCAGATCCTCTACCTGCTCTCGCGTCACGTCGAGATCGGCCTCTCGCCCTTCGGCCTCCACTTCCGCGGCGACGTCTTCAGCTCGGGCTCACCGGGCAACTGCGGTCTCCCCGGCAACGAGGCCTGCCGGTCGGTGCTGCCCGTGCTCCCCGGCCTTCAGCCTGCGCTCCAGGCGCTCGTCTGGGCGCAGACGCTCGCGATCGTCCTGTACGCCAGCTGGGGCGAGCGGCGCGTCCAGCGGCTCCTCTTCCTCGCGGCGTGGTTCTTCGCTGCCCTGTCCACGATGGCCAAGGGGCCGGCGGGCTTCGGGCTCCCGGTGCTCTGCGCGCTCGGCTACGTCGTCGTTTCCCGCCGGTACCGCGACCTGCTCAAGATGGAGATCCCCGTCGGGCTGCTCGTGCTCGCGTGCGTCGCGCTGCCGTGGTTCGTGGCGATGTACGCGCGGCATGGCCAGCCGTTCACCGACAGGCTCCTGTTCCACGACATGTTCAAGCGCGCCTTCACCCACGTCCACGACACGAACGAGGGCGACGACGTGAGCTTCCGCTATTACGTGTGGCAGCTCGGCTACGCGATGTTCCCGTGGACCGGGCTCGTGCCCGCGTCGCTCGTGTGGTGGCTCAGGCGGCGCGAGGGCGCGGCGCCGGGGGAGCGCGGCTCGGCCGACGTCCGCCAGGGCGACGCCTCGGTGTTCCTGGCGATATGGTTCCTCTTCGGCTTCGCGCTGTTCTCCCTGATGCTGACGAAGTTCCATCACTACATCCTGCCGGCCGTCCCGCCGGCGGCGATGCTCACGGGGATCCTGCTCGACGACATGCTGCGCCTCGATGGCCGCGTGGGAGGGCTCGCGCGCCGCTCGAGCGGCGCCTCCTCGCCGGCGCAATCGGCGCGCTCCGCCGCGGTGGTCAGCTACGAGCGCGCGATGCTCGGCGCCATCGCGCTCGGCGCTGCGCTCCTCGTGTTCCTCGTCGGGCGCGATCTCGCGACGGTGCGCGAGGGACAGCCGAGCCAGGCCAGGCTGCTGCACCTGTTCACGTACAATTACAAGCGCCCCTGGCCGCAGTCGCTCGACTTCTCGGCGGCCCTGTGGGCCTTCACCGCCGCCGCGGCTGCCCTGTGCTTGCTGCTGATGGTCGCGCGCTGGCGCCGCCAGGTCGTCTACGCGCTCCTGGCGCTCGCCGTCGTGTTCACGGCGTGGGGCATCGACGTGTACTTCGTGCGGACGTCGCCGCACTGGGGGCAACGCGAGACGCTGCTCGCCTACGTGCGCGCGAATCAGCAGATCCCAGGGCCGCTCGTCGCTTACCAGCTGAACTGGAAGGGCGAGAACTTCTATGCCGGCAACCGGCTGGCGGCCTTCGTGTCGAGCGGAAAGAAGTTCCAGGACTACATCAATGAGCAGAAGAAGAAGGGCTTGAAGACCTTCTACTTCGTCACCGAACACGGGCGCACGGGCTCTTTGTCGAACGAGCTCGGCAGCCCTCGCATCTTCGAGAAGCTCACTTCCATCGAGCTCAACAACAAGTTCGTCGTGGTGCGAGCGACGTTCGAGTGAGCCGAACGGCACCGGAAGGCGCTCATCTCACCAGCGCTGTCCGGCTGTGACGCTGTACGCCTGCTCCGGCCCCGGGGAATGCCGCTGTCGATGTTCGACGGTAATGCTGAATCAGGAGCGTCCTTGCATCTCTGTCGCCGTGGCCGCGCAGCAGCGCAAGGAGGCTCCTGCCAGGACGTCCTAAGTGCCTGAAGCGACTTGAAGAAGTCGTGGGCACGCGCCCTGCTCTCACGTGGGATCGAGCGTCGCGGCGGAGACCTTTCCCCCCCAGGTCCGCTGCGACGCTCTCTTTATTTCCGCAGGTGCGCTGGTCGCACATCGTGCGACCAGCTCATCCGCTCCTGGCGCTCCCAGGGGCAGCTTGCAATGCAGTGAAATGTCGATCCAGCGCGTCCAGGAGACCTGCTGTGGTGCTCACCTCGGCGGTCACGCCGACCCGGAGCCCCCGCTTCTCGGCGGTCGCGGTCGTGATCGGCCCGATGCTCGCGAGGAGAACGCGGTCGAGGCGCGCTGCGGCGCCCTCGCCGAGGAGATCGCAGAGGCTGTCGACGGTGCTGCTCGAGGTGAGCAGCACGACGTCGATCTCGCCCGCCGAGAGCGCCCGGAGCAGCTCTTCGCGGCGACCGGCCGACGCAGGGCGGGTCTCGTAGACAGGCACGACATCGACCTCGCAACCGGCGGCGCGGAGGCGCTCGGGGAGCACCTCGCGGGCGACAAGCGCGCGCGCGAGGAGCACGCGGACTCGAGGGGACGCCGCCCGGCGTTCGGCCAGCGCGGGGTCGGCGAGGATGGCCTCCGCGAGCTCCTCGCCGCGGAATTCCCGCGGGACGATGTCGGCGCGGACGCCGCGCGCGGCGAGCGCGGCGGCGGTCCCGACGCCGATCGCGGCGAGGCGCGCAGGGCCGAAGGCGCGCGCGTCCAGGCCGAGCCGCTCGAACTCCTTGAAGAAGCAGGCCACCCCGTTCTCGCTCGTGAAGACGACGGCGTGGTAACCGGAGAGGCTGCGGACAGCCTCGGTGACCCGCGCGGGGTCGGGGGGCGGGTGGATCTCGATGGTCGGCAGCTCCACCGCCTCGCCGCCGCGGAGGCGCACCAGCCTCGACGTCGAGCGCGCCTGGTGACGCGGCCGGGTCACGAGCACCCGCTTGCCGAAGAGCGGCTTCCGATCGAACCAGCGGAGCGTGTCGCGCAGGCCCGTGACGGCGCCCACGACGATGACCGCGGGGCTCTCGATCCCTGCCTCCCCCACGCGGCGAGGCAGCTCGTCGAGGCGGCTCGAGACGACGCGCTGGTCGGCCCGCGTACCCCACTGGATCGCCGCCGCCGGCGTCGCGGGATCGCGGCGCCCCGGCCCCATCAGCCCCGCGACCACCGCGTCGAGGGCCTGCATGCCCATCAGGACGCAGATGGTCCCGCGGACCGAGGCGAGCTCGCTCCAGTCGAAGGATCTGCCAGCCCGGGTGACGCCGCTGACGATCATCACGCTGGAGGCGATGTGCCTGTGCGTCAGCGAGATGCCGGCGTAGGCCGTCGCGCCGAGCGGAGAGCAGACGCCCGGAACCACCTCGAACGGCACCCCGGCCCGCGCGAGCGCCTCCGCTTCCTCCGAGCCACGCCCGAAGAGGAACGGATCGCCGCCCTTCAAGCGAACGACGCTGCGGCCCGCGAGGCCGAGCGCGACGAGCTCTGCGTCGATCTCCGCCTGCTTCGCGTCCTTCACCACCCGATCGCCGCCGCGCTTGCCGACCGAGCGCACGTCGGCGCCCTCCCGCACGCGGTCGAGCAGCGCGGTGTGGACGAGCTCGTCGTGCAGCACGACGTCGGCCGTGGCGAGGAGCTCCGCGCCGCGCAGCGTGAGGAGCCCCGGATCCCCCGGGCCGGCGCCGACCAGGTACACGATGCCTGGCCTGGCCGCGCCCGGCGCTCCGTCGTTCATCGCCCCCGCGGCCGCCGCGCCGGGGCTCTCCTCGGAAGGATCGTTACGCCTCGGAAACACAGTCAAACTCCCGTCATTCTCTCGTTGATGCATGGCAGACGTTGATTGTCATAGCGATTCTGCAGTGATGTTGACCCGGTGCGTTATGCGATTAGAATCGCACCCGGTCGATTCAACGTCCGGCGGTTTCTGGAGTCCATTCGATGAGATCTGTGAAACTGGTCGAGGAGCTGCTGAGCTCGGAGCGCGGCTTTCCGGACCGATGGTACGTCACCAACGGGGAGCGCTCGGTCGGGCCGGTCAAGCTCGACCAGCTCGCGCGCGGAATCGAGAGCGGAGTGGTCCCCCTCGATAGCTTCGTCCGCAATGAGGCATGGACCGTGTGGTGCCCGCTGTCCGACATTGCAACGGTCACGGTCGCCGCCACGGCGACGCCTGCGGAACAGCCGGAGGACGGCTCGGAAGCGGATGAGGACGACGACACGCTGCCACTTTCGTCCCAGCAGACTCCCCAGCCGATGACGTCGCGTCCCGGCCCGGCGGCGCGCTCGGCCGCGCGCTCTGGAGCGGCCCACCGCTGAGCGACGGCCGCGCGCGCGGACCGCGCCCGGCGCGAGCGCCGCGCGCGGCGGGGCGAGCGCGGCCGGAAAACGGGAACGGGAAGTGGAGGGCCGTTCTCATGCTGGCGGTTTCGGGCGAACACTAACCGATTCGCAGCGCCCACGCGATCCACGGATCGCGCGCTCCTCTGGACCGGAGCGGCTCACGCGGGCGCAGGGCTGCTATGCTCCGCCGCCGTGTTCCCCACGAAGAGACCGCGCCGGCTCCGTCGCTCGCCCGCCCTCCGCGCCCTGGTGCGCGAGACGACCCTCCATCCGGGAGATTTCATCCTCCCCCTCTTCTTCAACGAGGCGCTCGACGCGCCTCGGCCGGTCGGGACGATGCCGGGCGTCTCGCAGCTTCCCGTGAGCGCCGCGGCAGCGCAGGCGCGGCTCTGCAAGGAGCTCGGCATCGGCGGGACGATCCTGTTCGGGCTCCCGCGCATCAAGGATGCGTCGGGCACGAGCGCTTACGATCCGGACGGGCCCGTGCCGCGCGCCGTGAAGGCGATGAAGGAGGCCGTGCCGGAGCTGCTCGTGATCACCGACGTGTGCGTGGACGAGTACACCGATCACGGCCACTGCGGCCTGCTCCGGCAGGACGCGTCCGGGGCGGTGGACGTCGACAACGACGCGACGCTGGAGGTGCTCGCGCGGGCGGCGGTGGTCCACGCCAAGGCGGGGGCCGACGTGGTCGCGCCGAGCGACATGATGGACGGCCGCGTCGCCGCGATCCGGCGCGCCCTCGACGCCGAGTCGCTGACGGGGACGGCGATCCTCTCCTACGCCGTGAAGTACGCGTCCGGCTTTTACGGGCCGTTCCGCGAGGCGGCCGACTGTGCGCCCAAGTTCGGCGACCGGGCGGGCTACCAGATGGACCCCGGGAACGCCCGCGAAGGCCTGCGCGAGGCGGCGCTCGACGAGGAAGAGGGGGCCGACATGCTCATGGTCAAGCCCGCGCTCGCGTACCTCGACGTCATCGCGCGCGTGCGCGAGGTGACGACGCTCCCGCTCGGCGCGTACAACGTCAGCGGCGAGTACGCGATGATCAAGGCGGCCGCGGAGCGCGGCATGATCGACGAGAAGCGCGCCGTGATCGAGCTGCTGACGTCGATCCGGCGCGCCGGGGCGGACTTCATCCTCACCTACCACGCGCTCGACGCCGCGCGCTGGCTCGGCTGAGCGATGCGGAGCCAGGGCGCAGGCGGGAGCGCCGCGCAGCGCTTGAGATGGGCCGCCACCTGGGCGGTGGGCGCGTCGGCGGCGTTCGCGGCGGGGTGCGCGCCGAACAGGTGCGACAGGTCCGAGGAATCGAACCCGCCGATCGAGTTCGTCGAGGCCACCCCGGAGGGGGGCATCTACGAGACCTCGGCGCCGGACGGCGATCTCCTCTACTTCCCGGGCGGCATGCGGTACGCGCTCAAGCATCACCTCGGCGCGCGCCCGCGGTGGTGGCAGGTGTACCTGTCGTTCGAGCGCGACGGTACGAAGAGCGGCGGGACGCTGGCGCAGGCGGCCGGCAACCAGGCCGAGGTGACCTGCGTGGACGACCAGCACCTGATCATCGTCAATGGCAGCTGCTCCGAGTACTGGCTGCGGGTGGTCGCCGGGGGCGCGATCGGCGCCGATGACGGCGCGACCGGTGCCGCAGGAGGCGCGGCCGGCGCCGACGGCGATGGGATGGGAGCCGCCGGGGGCACCGGCGTCAGCAGGTGCTACGGCGCCGACGCCGATCCCGGCGGAGGGAGCGCGGAGCCCTAGGACCCGCGCTCCTAGGCGTTCGTCGCTGCCTGCCGGGCGAACTGCAGCCGGTACAGCTTGCTGTAGACGCCGCCCGCGGCGAGCAGGTCCTCGTGCGTGCCCTGCTCGACGACGCAGCCCTTGTGGAAGACGACGATGCGATCGACGGCGCGGATCGTCGAGAGGCGGTGCGCGATGATCAACGCGGTGCGCCCCTCCATGGCTCCCTCGAGGGCGCGCTGGAGGCGCGCCTCGGTGTCGCTGTCGACGTTGGCCGTGGCCTCGTCCAGGATGAGGAGCGGCGGGTCGCGGTAGAGCGCCCGGGCGAAGGCGATCAGCTGGCGCTCGCCAGCGCTGAAATTGCTGCCGCGCTCGAGCACGGGGGCGTCGAGCCCGCCCTCGCGCCGCTCGAAGAGGTCGAGGGCGCCGATGCGGTTCAGCGCGTTCACCACCTTGGCCCGATCGGGGATCGCGTCGCCGGCCGCGACGTTGGTGAGCACCGTGCCCGGGAACAGGAACACGTCCTGGGGGACGACGGCGAACTGGCGGCGCAGCTCGTCGCGAGCGTACGCGCTGACGTCGCGGCCGAAGACACGCACGACGCCCTCATCGACGTCGTAGAGGCGGAGCAGCAGCGACGCCACGGTGCTCTTGCCGGCGCCGGTCGCGCCGACCAGCGCGACCTTCTCGCCGCGCCTCGCCGCGATCGACACGTGCCGCAGCACGGGCACGCCTGGCTTGTAGCCGAAGCCGACGTTGTCGAGCTCGAACGCGACGCCCTCGTCCGCTGGCCTCGTCGCGTCGCCGCCGCTCGTCGCCGCCGCCGCCGTCGCGTCCTCGTCCTTGTTGTCCAGCAGCTCGAAGACGCGCTCCGCGCCGGCCATCGCGGACTGCAGGAGCGTGTACCGAGCCGAGAGATCGCGGATCGGGACGAAGAACATGTCGATGTAGGCGACGAAGGCGAACAAGGTCCCGAACGAGATCTCGTCCTTCAGGCTGTTCACGCCGGCGTACCAGAGCACCGCTGCGATGCAGACGCTCGAGACCATCTCGATGGCGGCGTCGAGCGTCGCGTCGAGCACGATCGAGCGGTTGTTCGCGTTGCGGTACGCCGCGTTGATCTCGTCGAACTCCTCGGCCGAGCGCTCCTCCCTGGCGTAGGCCTGCACGACGGCCATCCCGGACACCTGCTCGTTGAGGTACGCGTTCATCCTGGCCGTCTTCGCCCGCACCTCCCGGAACGCGTCGCGCATCCGCCGCCGCGTCCAGTTGACGCCGAGGGCGACCGGGGGGACCGCCGCGAAGGCGAGCAACGACATGCGCCAGTCGAGCGACACCATCACCGCGACGATGACGAAGAGCCGGAGGAGATCGCCGAACGCGTTGAGCGCGCCGGACGCGAACATCTCGCCGATCGCGTCCACGTCGTTCGTCACGCGCGTGACGAGCCGGCCGACCGGCGTGCGATCGAAGAACCCGAGGCGGCGGGTGTGCAGGAAGCCGAAGACGCGCACGCGCAGGTCGGCCATCGCGCGCGCGCCGGCCAGCTGCATCAGGTAGAGCTGCGGGAAGGCGAGCGACTGCTCCAGGAGCATGATGCCCGTGAGCAACAGGCCGCTGCGCGTGAGGTGATCGAGCCCGCCGGGCGTGTCGAACGCGTCGAGCGCGTCGCGCATGATGAGCGGGCGCAGGAGCGCCAGCAGCGCCGTGACGACGAGCAGCGCCAGCGACACCGCGAGGTGCTTGCCCTGCGGGCGCACGAACGGCCACAGCCTCAGCAGCATGCGCGCGTCGTACGCCTCGCCGAGCCGTGTCTCCTCGTGGAACCGGCTCAGCACGTCCTCGGTGCGGCTCGCCTTCGTCGCCCCGCGGCCCTTGGCCGTCGCCGCCTGCGCCGGCCGCCGCGGGCCCGCGCCCGCCTCGCCCGCGGCCGAGACGCTGCCAGATTTCGACCGCATCGTCGGGCTGTCTCCGTGTGCCGGTTGCGTCACGAGAGCCCCACCGGCTGTGAGGGCGGCGACGCATCGAAGGTCGCGAGATCCTCTTCGAGCTGCTGCTCCTCGGCGAACGACGCGTAGATCCCGCCCGCGCGGACGAGCTCGTCGTGCGTGCCGCGCTCGACGACCCGACCCTGCTCCAGCACGACGATCGCGTCACACCGCCGCGCGGCCGCGACCCTGTGGGTGATCAGGATGACGGTCCGTCGCGCGGCCTGCCGCTCGATCGCGGCGAGGATGGCCTGCTCGGTCTTCGCGTCGACGGCGGAGAGCGGATCGTCGAGGACGAGGACGTTCGGCTCGCGCACGAGCGCGCGGGCGAGCGCGACGCGCTGGCGCTGTCCGCCGGACAGCTGCACGCCACGCTCCCCGACCACGGTGTCGAAGCCGTCAGGCAGCGAGAGCACCTCGTTCAGCACCTCGGCCTCGGCGGCGGCCGCGCGGATCGTCTCGAACGCGGCGGGCGAGTCCGGATCGTCGAGGGAGTAGCCGATGTTGCGCGCCACGGTCGTCGAGAAGAGGAACGCATCCTGCTGCGCGTAGCCGATGCTCGCGCGCACGGTGTCGAGCGGCAGGTCGCAGATGTCGACGCCGTCCAGGAGCACAGCGCCGCGCGGCGTGGGCATGAGCCTGGCGAGCAGCGTGGCGATGGTGCTCTTGCCCGAGCCGGTGCGCCCGACGATGGCGAGCGATCTGCCCGCTTCGACCTCGAAGCTCACGCCGTCGACCACCTTCCTCGCGCCGTGGGAGAACGTCAGCTCCTTGACGGAGATGGCGCCGCGGACGACATCGGGGGAGGGCATCGGGCCGCTCACGACCTCGGGGATGGCCTCGAAGATCGCCTTGAGCCGGACGTAGCCGGCGCGACCGCGCTGGACGATGGCGGCGACGAAGCCGAGGGCGAGCATCGGCCAGGTCAGCCGCAAGAGCGCGAGCCAGAAGGAGACGAAGTCCCCCCTCGTCATCTGCTGCTCCAGCACGAGCCGCCCGCCGTACCAGAAGACGATGAGCACGCCGACCGAGCTGATGGCCCCCATGAGCGGCCCCATGGAGCCGCGCAGCCTGGCGAGCGCGAGGCTCTTCTCGAGGTAGCCCTGGTTCGTGCTCGTGAACGCGGCCATCTCGGACGCCTCGAGCGCGAACGAGCGGACGACCCTGACCCCCGCGAGGCTCGCGAGGACGCGGTCGCTCATGGCGCCGATCGCCTCCTGGTTGTCGCGGGTGCGGGCGAAGAGCTTGGTCGAGAACGACCGGGTGACGAGCATGAGCGCGGGCATCGTCAGGAGCGCCGCGAGCGTGAGCCTCTTCGAGATGTGGAGCATCACGTACAGGGCGCTCGTGAACGCGAAGATCGAGCCGACGACGTTCAGCAGGCCGAAGCCGAGGAGGAGGCGAACCTGCGTCAGATCGTTCGTCGCCCGGCTCATGATGTCGCCGGTCGCCATCTTGCGGAAGAAGGACGGCCCGAGCTTGTGCAGGCGCGCGAGCAGGATCGCCCGGAGCTCGTACTCGACGTTGCGGCCCGCCGTGAAGATGGTGACCCGCGAGAACACGCGCATGATCGCGGCGCCCACGCTGACCGCGAGCATGACGAGCGCCGCCTGCGCGGCCTCGCTCGACTGCGCCTTCACGGCGGCGTCGACGGCGTCCTTGACCAGGAAATCTCGCCTGGCCATGAGGAACTGCTGCGCAGCGAGCAGCGCCGCGCCCGTCAGGTAGAGCGGAAGCTTGCTGCGGAACTGTGCGCCGAGGCCGACAGGGTAGGTTGATGGATCGCGCTTGACCATTGCGTGGGGGGGCTGCGCGGCGACGCTCAGCGCGCCTTGCGCGGCGTCGGTGCGAGCGGCTTGCGGTGCGACGTCGAGAGCGCGGGCCGATCTCTTCCATCGACCACGAGCTCGAGATCGTCGAGCTCGAGCCTCGTCGAGAGCAGGCCGAGCAGGACGCGCGCGCCTCCGCGCCCGTCGAGCTCGCTCACCACGCCGATCTTGTCGCCGAACGGGCCTCGTCGCACGCGGACCCGGCTGCCCTTCTCCAGCACGCCGCCCTTCGCGGGCTCCGGGGCGACCTTCGCTGCAGCGTCTGGCTCGCCGGACGGACCACGCTGCGCTCGCGGCGCGTGATCGGCCGAGGGCTTCTGCGGAGCCTCGACCTTCGCTTGCTGCTCCGCTTCGCCCTGCGGCGCTCGCCGGGCGGGGGTGACGCCCTCTCCGACGCGCTTCAGCGAGGGCCGCGGCTCTCCGCCGCGGCCAGCGCCAGCGCCAGCGTTGTTCGGCGACTTGAACAGCGTCGCCAGGGTCGGTCGGCGGGCGGGCAGGGCGGCCTCGACGCGCTCATCGCCGCGCGCTCGCGCCTGCTCCATCGAGCGCTCTCGCGCTTTGGCCTGCTCGGAGCGCCATCGCTCGTTCTCGGCCTCGATCTCGGCGTGGGCGCGCGCTCGCTCCTGCTCGATGCCCTCGAGCTTGCGGTCGAGCGCGATGCGGTCGTTCTCGCGCGACCACGCGACGAGCCGGTAGATCGGGGCGAGCGCGACGAGCGCGTCCTCGAGCTGCTCGTCGAGGATGTCGGCGTGCTCGACCGCCGTCTCGCGCGGGACCGCCCAGCCGATCCAGAGCGGCACCTGGCCGTCGGCGGCGCGGCGGAGCATCTCGGCGATCGCGTCCGGGGTGGCCGCGCTGCAGGCCACGCGATCGCCGCCGGCGGCGCCGAACGAGAACTGCTCCGGGAGCGCGTGGAGCGCGCTCGTGAGCTCCGCGGAGAGCGGCGAGGCCGGCGCGCCCGTCGCCTCCTCGGTCGCCGAGAGGCGAGCCCGGAGGTTGTCGACGTCCACCTTCGCGTCCGGGTGGACCGCGAAGCACACCTGCACCTCGCTCTCCGAGATGCGCAGCGCGAGGAACGCGTGCCGCGTGAAGGGGCTCGGATCGTCGATCGCGTCGGAGATCGAGCGGCCGCGGTCGAGGAGGCGATCGAGCTCATCGCGCGCCGCCTGATCGCGCCAGAAGAAGACCCACTGGCAGTCGGCCCGGTGCTTGTTGCGGATCGAGGGGTGCTCGTCCGAGCCATGGACGTCGACCGAGATGCCGAGCTCGGCGAGCCGGGCGACGACGCCGCGCGCCCAGGCGAGCGCGCGCTGCTTCACCTCGAGGCGGGGGCGTGAGTAGGCCTTCGAGGTCGCTTTTTCGGCGGCGTACGCGTCGAAGTCACGAGCGGTGAGGTGCAGGGAGGGATGGCTCATTGCTTCGACTGGTTGCGATGCGCGGCGTGGGCAGATGCGGCTCGTGGTCCGTCACGGGAGGAGCTGCGCTCCTCGTGAAAGTCGCGCGGATGGTATCGTGAGGAGCTTCGAAATCAAAGCTCCGCGCCGCGCGATCGATCCTGGCGTTGCGTGGAGGCGGCACGCTTGACCGCCCTGACAAGCATGTCACCGTAGGCACTCCCGTGCCCCATCAAGAGGGCGATCCCACCGATATCACGTAGAACCCCGCGTAAATCGCGCTTCTCCAGCGCAGCGGGGCAGCTCCGGGCGCTCCAGTCACCCGAGTCATCCGAGTCACCCGAGCCCGTGAGCCTGCGAGGCCCGTCGGCCTGACGAAAGAGGAATCATGGAACAGCATCGAGACGAGCACATTGTCTGCGCGAGCTGCGGCACGTCGTTCCTATTCTCGGCTGCGGAAGCTGCCGTCTACGCCGAACGGAAGCTCGCGGCTCCGCCCAAGCGGTGCCGGACTTGCCGCCGTGCGCGCAAGGACAATCGAGGGGAGAGCGGATCGCCGGCTCGCGCAGCGGAGCGCCAGCGCCCTGGTCCGGCCCGAGGTGCCGGGGGGCATCGCGGCCTGGCGCGCGGCGACGGCCAGCCTCGGAAGCCCCGCTACACGGGAGACGTGAACGAGTACCGCAGCCCGATGCAGGACGCGTACTCGGGGCTGACGCCCACCTGGGCGGTGCCGAGTCACTACCCGAATCGTCCGCGCGGCGGCGCGCCCTTCCGAGATGATGGCAACTACCGCGCCCCCTCGTTCGCCGGTGAGCGCCGCGCTGCTGCGCCGAGCCGCGGCCCGGCGCAGCAGCCCCGCGCGCCGCGTACTCGTCCGACGTTCTCGATCACCTGCAAGTCGTGCGGCTCCGAGGGCGAGGTCCCGTTCAAGCCCGTCGAGGGCCGCGACGTGTTCTGTCAGGCGTGCTACCGCGCGCGCAAGCCTTCCTGAGAGACGCCTCCAGCGACGCGCAGCCATCGCGCTGCGGCACATCCCCGAGCACCGGCCGCTCCTGGTGCGGCCGGCGCGGCGCGGCCGCTCCTGGTGCGGCCGGCGCGGCGCGGCCGCTCCTCGTGCGGCCGGCGCGGCGCGGCCGCGAAGCGGACGCCGGGGTGCGGAGCGGGGCGGAGCCCCGAGGAAACGAGGCCAGGGCCGCCGGCGCGAGGTCGCCGCGAAGCGGCGCCGAAGTCCCGCCATCTCTGGCCGGACTTCGGGCGGGCGGAGCTAGAGGCTGATCTCGCAGGCGAGCTCGGAGGTGAAGCCGAGCTCGCCGAGCGTGATCGTGACCTTCACGCCGCCGCCGGACGCGCGTCGCGCTGTCTCCTCGACCATCCCCACGACCCACAGCCGGAGCGGCAGCGAAGCAGGGTCGAAGTCGCCGATGTGGAGCGTGACCCGCCCGGTCGGGCCAGTCGCCACGCGCCACGAGCCGAACGTGAAGAGCCGCGACCAGATCGAGGTCCCGCGGCGCATGAGCGACGCGATGTCGGTCAGCGGGCGAGCGAACAGCGTGCGCACGAGGCTGTGCAGCTCGCCGCCGACGCCGAGCCTGCCGATGTCGCGCCAGCGCTCGAGATCGCGCAGGACCAGCGATGTCGCGAGCTCCATGTAAGCGTCGAGCGCCTCGAGCTCGTACCCGACGAGCGCGTTGATCGAGTCGTGCTTGAAGTCGTCGGCGTAGCGGAGCGGCATCTGCGAGACGACCTCGTCGCGCGCGCTCCTCCCGTACTCATCGACGATGGTGCGATCCACGCTCCGCAGCACCGGGCCGCGCACCTGGTACTGCCCAGCGAAGCGCGCCGGCAGCGGCCGGACCGGGGTGACGTTGGGCCGCCGCGTGTCGCGTGTCCGGTTCATCAGGGAGCCGAAGTCCGCG
This sequence comes from Sorangium aterium, assembly GCF_028368935.1. NCBI lineage: Bacteria > Pseudomonadati > Myxococcota > Polyangiales > Polyangiaceae > Sorangium > Sorangium atrum. The sequence continues at coordinate 1,342,490 of NZ_JAQNDK010000002.1, forward strand.
CTGCGGACGGTCGGCTCGGCCCGGAGGCCGAGATCGGCGCTGCGCACCGTGGGCAGCGACTCGCCGCGCTGCGAGAGCATCGTGGGCTCCGAGCCGCGGCTTCGCAGCGCGTTCGAGAGCGTCACGCCGGGCGCGGGCTTCGCTGGCTCGGAGGACGGCCGCATCCCGGGCGGCGCCTCGGTGACGCGCCCGCCCGGCACGATCGACGGCGAGATGCGCATCGGCGGGGGGTTCACGTCGAACCCCGGGCGCGATCGATCGCGCGAGGACGAGAGGCGATCGCGCTCGTTCTCCGGGGCGTTCCCCAGGCTCAGGGCCATCCGCCGCTGCACGTTGATCAGCCTGCCGAGCGCCGTCGTCCTTCGGGGCGGATCAGGCGCGACGCGCTCGAGCTCGCGGACGACGTCGCCGGCCGTCTGGAACCGCTTCGCGGGATCCTTTTGCAAGAGCCGCTGCACGATCGCCTCGAGCCGCGGGTCGACGGTCACGCCCGCCGAGGCGAGCGTGGGCACCTCGGCGTGCACGACGCGGAACGCCGTCGCCACGGCGGTCGGCGCGCGGAACGGCCGCGTGCCCGTGAGCACCTCGTAGAGCAGCACGCCCACCGAGAAGAGATCGCTCCGACCGTCGAGCGGCGACTCCCCCGTGGCCTGCTCGGGCGAGAGATAGTCGGGCGTCCCGAACACGACGCCCGTGCGCGTCCGCGGCGAGGGACCGTCGGAGTCGAGCACCTTGGCGATGCCGAAGTCGAGCAGGCGGACGACGGCCGAGCCGCGGCTCGGATCGAAGGCGATGAAGATGTTCTCGGGCTTGAGATCGCGGTGGATGATCCCCGCGCGGTGCGCGGCGTCGAGCGCCTCGAGCACCGGGATCGCGACGCCGACGGCGGCCTCCATGTCGAGGCGACCGAAGCGCGCGAGCGCCATGCCGAGCGACTCGCCGTCGAGGTGCTCCATCACGATGTACGGACCGAGCTCGCCGACGCCGGCGTCGATCACGTCGACGATGTTCGGGTGGCGGATCCGATTGACCGCCTGCGCTTCCTGGAAGAACCGGTGGGAGAGCTCCGAGTTGTCCGCCAGCTCAGGGTGGAGGAATTTGATCGCAACGGCGCGACCTGCGAGCACGTGCTCCGCCCGGAACACGTCCCCCATGCCGCCCCCGCCGATGCGCTCCGCGAGGCGGTACTTGTTGTCGACGAGGAGGCCGGGGGTCGGGGGTCGAAACGCCATCTGCTGCCGCTGGCGGGCGAGGGACCAACGTCATGGTCCCCGAGAACACGCGTCCCTGTAAAGGGTTGGGAGGCACGCCCCTCCCGAAAGCCGATCCTATTCCGTCGGTGCGTGCTGCGGCTAGGTTACCTGCGTCAGGTGTGGGGCGGATCGCAGCGCGAAGTGACTTGCGCGCGGCAAGATCACGGTTCGGGTGCATTCTTCCGCAGTTCGGCGATCTTCTGGGCGATCTCCCCGAACCCGCGGCCCATGGGGAGGGACGCCACGAACTGCGGCGGCACGGACAGCTTGCCGAGGTGGGCGCGCACGTTGGCCACCCCGAAGGTCAGCACGAATGCGGCGAAGGCGACGCCGTCGTTGCCGCTGTCGCCGACGAACGCGTAGCGGTGCCGCGCCCGGGTGGGGTCCTCACCGAACCGAGCGGCGAGCAGGCGCACAATCCCCGTGGCCTTGTCCGACGGGTCGCGCGTGAGGTGGAGGTGGACGCTCGAGAGCAGCGTCCTCACCCCCCGCTCGCGCAGCTCCGCGCGCATCTTCTGCACGTCCTCGGGCGGGACATGCCGATGCTCCCCGATGTCGATGGTAACGTCGGTCACCCTCTGGTCGTTGTCGTCGGCGAGCGCCGCCGCCGGAAAACGACGCACGATGTCATTGGCGAGCCCGACGAGCTCGGCCCGACGGGCTCTCCGCGCTTCGCGGTCCAGGTCGTCGAGCGTGACGACGCGGCTTGCGCCGGCGCGCTGGGCGTGCCTTTCCCGATGGCCGGAGACGTCGCCTTCCTGCTCACGGACCAGCGCGACGGCTCCGTTTTCGACGATCGTCGCGTCGATCGGCCACTGCCGCTGGAGCACCTCGCCCCAGCCGGCGGGCCTGCCGGTGCAGGCGATCAGCGCGAGCCCCGTCTCGCGTAGACGGAAGAGCGCCGCGTACGCCGCCTCGGTGAGGGCGCCGTGATCCAGCACGGTGTCGTCGAGATCGAAGATCACCCCGGCGAGGGCGCGCGCGGCGTCGGGAGGCACAAGGGAGAGCGGCTTCATCGGGCGAGCGTCAGAGGGCGTCGATGCGCGCGATGAGGCTCTTCAGGTAGAGCCCCTCGGGGAAGGCGGCGGGGACGGGGTGATCCCCTCCCTGGAAGTGCCGGTCGAACACCGCGGCCTGCATGCGCGCGTCGCGCGCGCCGAGCGCGAGCACCCGGGTCAGATCGTCGAGGCTCACGGCGCTGGAGCAGGAGCAGAGCACGAGGACGCCGCCCGGGCGCGTGGCGCGGCACGCCCCGGCCGCGAGGCGCCGGTACGCCGTGAGCGCGGTGTCCTTGGAGGCGCGCGTGCCCGCGAGCTTCGGGGGGTCGCAGATGACGAGATCGTAGCCTTCCTGCCTCGACGCGTTCTGCAGCGCCTTGCGGGCGTCGTCGCGCGTGAACTTGATCCGGTCGAGCAGCCCGTTCTCCCGCGCGCACTCCGCGCCGACCTCGATCGCCGTCGCGCTCTCGTCGATCGCGAGGACCTCGCTCGCCCCGCCGCGGGCCGCTGCCATCGCGAACGTGCCGACGAAGCAGAACGCATCGAGCACGCGCCGGTTGTGGGCGAGCTGCTCGACGCGGGTCCGCAGCGTCCGCTGGTCCAGGTAGAACCCGGTCTTGTGGCCGAGCGCGAGCGGGATCGTGTACCGCAGCCCTCGCTCGACGAACCGGAGCTGATCGAGCCCGGGATCGCCGCGCACCACGCCCGCGTCGGCGGTGAACCCCTCGAGCTTCGCGAGGGATTCCGGGGTCCTGTCCACGATCGCGCGGGGCGAGAGCGCCGCCTGGAGGGCGTCGAAGATCACCCCTTCGCGGCGCTTGATCCCGATCGTCCCGAGCTGCACGACCACCACGTCGCCGAACAGATCGACGATGAGCCCGGGCAGGCCGTCCCCCTCGGCGTGGATCAGCCGGAAGGCGTCGGTCTCGTGGCCAGGCGCCCGCGCGGGCAGGCCGAGCTCGCGGCGGTGCGCGATGGCGCGCTCGATCCGGTGCCGGAACAGGGCCGCGTCGATCGGCCTGTCCTCGCGCGTGTACATGCGCACCGGGATGGCCGAGCGCGGGGTGTAGAGCCCGCGCCCGAGCACGCTGCCGTAGGGGTCGGTGACGACGACCTCGTCCCCGGCCACCGCGCCGCCCTCGATGCGCGCGACCGCCTGAGCGAACACCCAGGGATGCCCCGACCACACCGGCCGAACGTGACCCTGCTTCAACGTAACCGTAGGCATGATGGAATCCGATCGGTCTCGATGTTGGCAGGGTTCCCGACGGGGGCGACCGCGCCGTGACGTCTGCCGTGGGAGCTAGTACCCTGCGGAACGGCGCGCGTGTGAACCTTCCGCCACAGCGCGCCGTGGCGGCCGATGCACGCCGGCGTGCTGCGTGGCCATGGTGACGACGATCCCGCAAGATGGTCGATGGCATCCCGGTTGCTAACTTCCCTGCACCGAAGAGGAGTCGCCCGATGCGCCGTTGCTTGACCCATGCCCTTGTTGCGGTGGCGATGACCGCGCCGATGAGCGCGTTCGCGCAGGAGGACAGCAACTGTCCTCCCGGCGCGTGGTTCTGCGAGGAAGTGGAGCCGCCTCGCGATCCCGCCGCAGAACCTCCGCCCGCCGCTCCTGCCGAGGCCGCGCCTGCCGAGGCGCCGCCGCCCCCGCCGGCCAGAGGAGCCCGTCCCGCCCCGCCGGTCGTCGTCTACGAGACCTCGCCGTCGGGCCCGCCTCCTCAGGTGATCGTCGTGACGCCTGGGGCGGCCCCTCCGCCGCGCGTGATCGTGCGCCGCGTGGCGCCCCCGGCGCCGCCTCCGCCGGTGAAGCGGCGCTGGCGGCGCCACTGGGGGATCAACCTCCGCATGGAGGGCGTCATGCTGGGGCGCGAGCACGGCGGCGCGGAGGACGCTGGCATGGGAGGCGTCGGGATCAGCCTGCGCTACCGGCCCGTCCCGGCGTTTGCGATCGATGCAGGCGCCGACTTCCTCGCGGGCACGGACTACAACGGCGACCAGCGGACCGAGGTGCCGCTCTCGCTGAGCGGGATGCTGTTCGTCAACCCGCGCAGCCGCACCCAGTTCTACTTCATGGGCGGCCTGAACATCGCGCACGCCGAGGTCGATCGCTCCTCGAGCGAGGCCGCGGCTGGCAGCACCGAGTTCGTTCCGAATACGGAGTACGACTATTTCGGTGCGCACGGCGGCATCGGCCTCGAGTTCCGGCTTTCCCCTCGCATCGCCTTGAACGTCGATGCGCTCGGCTTCGTGCGCAGCCGTACGGACGGTGGGCTCGTTCCCGAGTTCACGGATCCAGACACCGGCCGCACGACCAACACATCGGGCGGCGGGCTCTTCCGCGGCGGGCTCAGCATCTACTGGTGAGCGGCTCGTCATAGCCTCCTGTCCGCCCTGACCGTGCGGTGCGCGTCCGTCCTGCGCTCGGCCAGGCCGTCGTCGCGGTCGCGGTCCGGACCGTCTCCACGCGGTATAACGCCGCATCGTGCCCCAGGCCTCGATCATGCGCGCGCTCCGTGGCCGCGCCCCGCTGTTCCTTTCGCTCGCTGGCGGCGCGACGTTCGCCCTCACGGCGCCGCCCACGGATCTGGTCCCCGCCGTCATCGTTGGCCTCGCCCTGCTGGCGGCCGCCGTCCACGACGCCCCGACGGTCTGGCGCGCCTTCGGGCGCGGCGCTGTGTGGGGAACGGCGGCGGGCATCGTGGGCCTGCGCTTCGTGCCAGAGGTCATCCAGCGGTTCACACCTCTCGGCGCGGCCGCCTCGTACCTCGCGCTGGTGCTGCTCGCGGCCGCTCAGTCGCTGGTCTGGGCGGTCTGCGGCGGCATCACGAGCGCGCTCATCCGGCGGCTGCGCGCTCCCCTCGAGCTCGCGTTTGCGACCGGCGTGTTCGCCGCCGTGGCCATCCCGACCGTCTTCGGCTGGACTCCTGCCGGTCTCATGAGCCCCTGGCCGGCGCTCGTGCAGCTCGCCGACCTCATCGGCGAGCGGGGCGTCTCCGTGCTGTTCGCCGTCGGGGCGGCCTTGCTCACCCGCGCCGGTCTGGCCGCCTCGGGGAGAGCGCCGGGCGGGCGGCCGCTCGAGAGCGCGCTCGCTCAGGAATCGCGGCCCGTCCGCCTTCGGTTGCCCCGAGCGATCCTCTACCCGGCGCTCTCGAGCGTCGCGCTGTTCGGGTTGCTCGCGGTCCACGGTGCGCTGCGGATGGCCGCGGTCGAGCGCGCCAGCGCCGGCCTGCCGACGGCGCGGGTCGCGCTCGTCAACCAGGCGGTCGGGCCGCATGAGCGCTGGCAAGCGAAGAACCACCCGCGGATCCTGCGGACCCTGCACGAGCTCACCCGGGAGGCCGAGGCCGGCGGCGCAGAGCTCACCCTCTGGCCCGAGGCGGCGTATCCTTACCCCCTCTCGCACAGCGCCCGGCAGGCGCCGCGCGGCGGTCGAGCGATCCTGGGGCCCGACATCCGCGGCCCCATCCTCGCGGGGCTCATCACCCAGGCGCCGCCCGTGAAGGCCGCCGACGGCGTCGAGGAACGGAACAGCTACAACTCCGCGACCCTCGTGCTCCCTGATGGGAGCATGCAGCCGACGCAGGACAAGCTGCAGCTGCTCTGGTTCGGCGAGACGGTCCCGGGCGGCGCTTACCTGCCCTGGCTGCGGCGCATCTTCCAGAAAAGCGGCGGGCTCATCCCGGGCGCAGAGCCGCGCGCCCTCACGTTGCCCCGAGAGCACGGGCCCGCGCTCCGGATCGGGGTGCTCAACTGTTACGAGGACACGCTCACCGGGGTGGGGCGGCGGATCACCGGGACGCTCGCCCCGAGCCTCCTCGTCAACATCACGAACGACGCCTGGTTCACCGGGAGCGCCGAGCCCGAGCTGCACGCGAGGCTCGCGGTCATGCGTGCCATCGAGCTGCGCCGGGATCTCGTGCGCGCCGTGAACCTCGGCGTCGTGTCGTGGATCGACGCCCGAGGCGTGGTGCGCAGCCGCGACGAGAGCGCAGCGCCGGGGGTGACCTTTGCGACCCCCTCGATCAGGGACACGCCGCTGACGCTCTACACCCGGCTGGGCGACGCCCCGATGGCGACGCTGCTCGCCCTCGCGAGCATCGGCTGTGCGCTCCGGGCGCGACGCTCCACAGCGAAGGCCCCGCAACGAGCCCGGGGCGTCAGCTCGGGGGCGCGACCGCCTGCGGGGCCCCCGGAGCTCGCGCCGCCCGATGCGGCGACGCAAGCTGCGGCCACGGACGCGCCGCTCAGCCGTCCTTGAGCGCCTTGACGGGCGCCGCGCGGAGCTTGCGGCTCGCCGGCTTGCCCTTGATGGTCATCGGCTGCTTCGTGAACGGATTGACGCCTTCCCGGTCCTGCGTGGCCGGGATCTCCTTCGCCTTGATCTTCACGAGGCCCGGAACCGTGACCTCGCCCGGCCCCTCCGGACCGAGCTCTTTCTTCACCAGCTCGCCGAGCGCATCGAGCACGCTGGCCACGGACTTCTTGTCGAGGTGGGTGGCCTCGGCAAGACCGACGATCATCTGCGCCTTGGTCAGCTTGTTCGAACCGGGCATGTCTCCTCCAAGTCGAAAGGGGGCGTCCGTTTAACAAGCGAGGTTTCGCATCGCAAGCGATAACTCATCGCGCCCCCGTCTTCTTTGGCGTCGCGTTTGGCGTCGCGGTGCTGCGATGTGGTTTGATTACAGTGGTGCTGTTGCTTCGAGACGCCGCCGCGACCTCGAGCTCACGGGTCAAATCCGTCATTTCCCGCTCTTCTGCGTCGGTCTTGTGGTCATAGCCGAGCAGGTGGAGCAGGCCGTGCCCGAGCAGCATCGTGATCTCGTCGAGCAGCGGGCGATCTCGCTCGGCGGCCTGCCGCGCGGCCGTGTCGATCGAGACGATCACGTCGCCGAGAAGACCGCGCCACACCGACGGATCCACGGGACCTCGCCGGCCGCGCCTGCGCGAGTTGGCTCCGTTCTGGTCGAGCAGCGGGAAGGCGAGGACGTCGGTCGGCTTGTCCTTGCGCCGGTAGCTGCGGTTGAGCTCGTGGATGGCCTCATCGTTCACCAGGGCGACGGAGAGCTCCACGCCCTCCAACGCGAGGTGGGCGAGCATCTTGCTCGCCCGCCGGCGCACGACCGCTGTCGACACCCCCTTGAAGGGCCCTCCCTGCGTCGTGACGGACACGACCGCGGGGGCCGCCGGGCGGCTCCCGCGGCGCTTCGTCCCCGAGCTCTCCTTGCGCTTCTCGGCCACGGGATCGCTATACCAGCTCGGGGATCTTCTTCGCATCTGCCAAGAACTGCGCGAGCCCGACGTCGGTGAGCGGGTGCTTGATCAGCTGCTTGATGACCTTGAGCGGCATCGTCGCGGCGTGCGAGCCGATCATGGCGGCCTGCACGAAGTGGACGGGGTGCCGTACGCTCGCGGTGAGCACCTGCGTCGAGAGGCCGTAGTTCCTGAAGATGGTCACGACCTGCAGGACGAGATCCATCCCGTCTCCCGCGGCGTCGTCGACGCGCCCGACGAACGGCGACACGAACGTGGCCCCAGCCTTGGCCGCGAGCAGCGCCTGGGCGGCCGAGAAGCAGAGGGTCACGTTCGTCTTGATGCCCTCGGAAGCGAAGATGCGGACGGCCTTGAGCCCCTCGTCGATGAGCGGCACCTTGACCACCACGTTCCGGTGAATCTTCGCGAGCTCGCGACCCTCGCGGAGGATCGCGTCCTTCTCGACCGCCACCACCTCGGCCGAGATGGGGCCGTCGACCACCTCGCAGATCTCGGCGATCGCCCGCTTCGTCGGCTTGCCGGCCTTGGCGAGGAGCGACGGGTTGGTCGTGACGCCGTCGATGACCCCCATCGACTGCGCTTCCCTGATTTCCGCGATATCCCCTGAATCGATGAACACCTTCATGATGCTGCCTCCGGGAACCGATGGATCGGTCCTCAGGCGGTGTTCATGCGGGGGTGAGATGCCGAGGAGCAAGGGCCTGGCAGGGGCCCTCGCTGCCTCGTTCTAGCTATCAGGCGGAGCGGGCAGGAAGCGCCGGCTCAGGCCGTCGCCTCGTCCTCGACACCATGGCACTTGTTGAACGGCTGGCCGCTGCCGCAGGGGCACTCCTGCTCCTGCATGACGGCAGGCTGCGGGAGCGCCGGGGCAGGGTTCGCGCCGATCGGGAGGGACTCGTCGTGCTGCGCGACGGCGTCGAGCAGCGCCGCAGCGTGCCGCTCGCGATCCGCAGCCTCGATCTGCGCCTCTTCCTGCTCGGCGCGCCTGACGTTCACGCTGAAGAGCTTCGTGACCACGTTCGAGGAGACGCGGGCCACCATGTTGACGAACATGTTGTAGCCCTCCTTCTTGTACTCCTGCTTCGGGTCCTTTTGCCCGTAGCCGCGCAGACCGATGCCGTCGCGGAGGTGGTCCATGTCGGTCAGGTGGTCGACCCAGGCCTTGTCGAGCTCCTCCAGGTAGAGGTGGCGGAAGATGCGCAGCGACAGCTCGACGCCGATCTCCTCCTCGCGCTTCTCGTACGCCTTCTCGGCGCGGTCGTAGAGCTCCCGCGCCAGCGTCTCCTGGTCGCCGATGTGCGCGATGTCGTCCGGCAGCTCGACGCCGAAGTGCTCGCGAAAGCCCTGGAAGATGCCGCCCCAGTCCCAGTCCTCCGGCGGCTTGCGGGCCGGGCACGACTCCTCGACCATCGCGCCGATGATCCGGTCCATCAGATCGAGCAGCCGCTCGCGCTGCTCGGTGAGCGCCAGGGGCATGAGCTCCGAGCACTCGTCGTAGATCTCGAGGACCTTGTCGGCGCGCGACTCGAGCTCGAGCTTCACGCCCCAGCGCGTGTAGATCTCGCGCTGCATGTTCTCGAGCTCGACGAACCGCTCCGTCTTCTCGAAGTCCTTTCGCACGATCTCGCGCCGGTTGCCGTCCGCGTCGAGCGGCATCACCGGGTCGTTCGCGAACATGCCGAGCAGGTAGCCGACGTCCGGCCGGACCAGCTCCACGATGGACGCGAGCGGCTTGATCGTCCGCTTCTCGCCCGTCGGCTTCCCCTCCTCGTCGATGATCTCGGGAGAGTAACGGCCGACGAGCAGCGACTGGCGCATGTCGTAGATCGTCTTGCGCTGCGCGCTCATCACGTCGTCGTACTCGAGCAGGTTCTTGCGGATGTCGAAGTTGCGCTCCTCGACCTTCTTCTGCGCGTTCTCGACGCTCTTCGTCACCCACGGGTGCTCGATGGGCTCGTCGTCGGGCATGCCCATGCGCTCCATCAGGTTCTTCACCCGATCCCCGGCGAAGATGCGCATGAGGTCGTCCTCGAGGGACAGGTAGAACTTCGACGTCCCGGGGTCGCCCTGGCGGCCGGCGCGGCCGCGCAGCTGGTTGTCGATGCGGCGCGACTCGTGCCGCTCGGTGCCCAGGATGTACAGCCCGCCGATCTCGCGGATCTCGTCGCCCTCCGCGGTGCACTCCTTCTTGATCTCCTCGACCAGAGCCTCGAACGCCTCGGGCTCCGCCTCGGGCTGGCGGTTCTGCTCCTTGAACTTGAGCTTGGCGAGCATCTCCGCGTTGCCGCCCAGGATGATGTCCGTCCCGCGACCCGCCATGTTGGTCGAGACCGTGATGGCCCCTTTGCGGCCCGCCTGCGCGACCACGTAGGCCTCGTTCTCGTGGTGCTTCGCGTTCAGCACGTTGTGCTTCACGCCCCGCTTCGTCAGGATCCGGCTGATCGCGGTGCTCTTCTCGACGCTCGTCGTGCCCACCAGGATCGGCTGGCCGAGCTCGTGCTTCTCGAGGATCTCGTTGATGACCGCCGTGAACTTCTCCTTCTCGGTCTTGTAGACGAGATCCTCGTAGTCGACGCGGACCACCGGCTTGTTCGTGGGGATGATGACGCAGTCGAGCTTGTACGTGCTGTGGAACTCCGCCGCTTCCGTGTCCGCGGTGCCGGTCATCCCGGAGAGCTTCTTGTACAGCCGGAAGAGGTTCTGGAAGGTGATCGTCGCCATCGTCCGGCTCTCCTCCTGGATCCGGACGTTCTCCTTCGCCTCGACGGCCTGATGCAGGCCGTCCGACCACCGGCGCCCCGCCAGGACGCGGCCGGTGAACTCATCGATGATGAGCACCTTGCCGTCGCGTACCATGTAGTTGACGTCGCGCTTGTAGAGCGTGTGCGCGCGCAAGCACTGGTTCAGGATGTGTAGCGTCTCGAGGTTCACCGGATCATAGAGGTTCGTGCCCTTGAGCACCTGGAGCGAGGCGAGCAGCCGCTCTGCCGTCTCCACGCCCTCGTCGGTCAGCGTCACCGAGTGCGCCTTCTCGTCGACGGCGTAATGCTCCTCGTTCCGGAGCTGCGGGATCACCTCGTTGATCGTGCGGTACTTGTCGCTCGAGCGCTCCCCCTGCCCGCTGATGATGAGCGGAGTCCGCGCCTCGTCGATGAGGATGGAGTCGACCTCGTCGACGATCGCATAGTGCAGCGGGCGCTGCGCGTACTCGAGCGCCGAGAACTTCATGTTGTCGCGCAGGTAGTCGAAGCCGAACTCGTTGTTCTGGCCGTACGTGATGTCACAGCGGTACGCGTCGCGCTTCTCGGCGTCGCCCTGCTGGTTGACGACCACGCCCGTCGACAGGCCGAGGAAGCCGTACAGCTTGCCCATCCACTCGGCGTCGCGCCGCGCCAGGTAATCGTTCACCGTGACGACGTGGACGCCCTTGCCCTCGAGGGCGTTCAGATAGCAGGGGAGCGTCGCGACCAGCGTCTTGCCCTCGCCGGTGCGCATCTCGGCGATGCAGCCGTTGTGGAGCACCATGCCGCCGATGAGCTGCACGTCGTAATGGCGCATCTTGAGCGCGCGCCTCGACGCCTCGCGGCAGACCGCGAACGCCGGGACCAGGATGTCGTCCAGCGTCGCCCCGTTGGCGAGCTTCTCCTTGAACTCCGCCGTCTTTGCCCGGAGCTGGGCGTCCGAGAGCTTCTGCAGCTCCGGCTCCATCCTGCTGATCACCTCGACCCGGGGTCGCATGCGGCGGATGGCACGCTCGTGCGAGGTGCCGAAAATCTTCTTCATCGCCCAAGTGAACATCTTTACGTGCCTTGGCTCCGCGGCGGTCAGGTGGGAGGAGAGGGTCCGGCCGAGGAACGCGAACGTAGTCGCGCCGCGGGCGTCGCGCAATTCCGGGACCGCGCGCGCGGTCGACGACGCCGCCGAGGCGATCCGCTGGAGGCCGCCGGAGGCCGTCCGAGGCTCCGCGGCCCGGGCCCCATCACGCGTTCGTCCTCAAATCCGCGCGCGGCCCGACGACGAACGCTCGTCCCCGCGCCGCGCGCCCAGCGGACCACGACCGTCCCGGGCTACCCGGCGGAGGCGCCCCGGGGCGGCGCGTCACGCCGCGAGCTGGTCGAGTCCTCCAGGCGCCAAGCCGTGGTGCACGAGGGGGGACTCGAACCCCCAAGCCTAGCGGCGCCGGAACCTAAAACCGGTGCGTATACCAATTCCGCCACTCGTGCGCGCGGACGCTTGTGGCACCCCACGCCAGCCTCATCAAGCGGGAAAATCAGTTTGCTGCGTTGCGCCGAACGCGTCAGGTCGGGGCAGCGCGAGCGGTCCGGACATGTGGCCCGCGGTACGTCGAGCCTGGAGCAACCGGCGGATCGGCGGACCGCGCCGCCCTGGAGGGGCCGCAAACCTGGGCTGGCCCGTGCGCACGAACCGCCCACCGACGGCCAAGGACGCGGTGGGCAAGCCGACAGGGTGGGGGGGCGCTCTTCGTCGGGGCGGAGAGGCGCTGCGGAGGGAGCGCGAAATGGGCACAGCGGCGGCCCCGGGGTCGGCGGGGCAGCCTCACCGGCAGCGACGCTCGAACGACCGGGTTGCCGCCGAGAACAGGGGAAACGAGGCCCGGGCGGCGGCGGCGCCTCCCCCTCGGCACGTGCGTTGCGAAGGGGGGACCGTCCGCGGACGCGGATGCTGCCGCTGAACGACGGAGGGGGCGCGCTCGTCGCCGTCCTCGTCGATGCGGGGCAATTCGACTGCAAGCCGCAGGGATACCCGATGACGTACCAACCGAACGTTCTCCTCCTCGATCAGGACCATGTCCTCCGGAGGGCCACGGCGCTCCTCCTCTGCAACCGCGGCGCGCTCGTCAGCCCGGCCGCGACCTTGGAGGAAGCGATCTCCCTCTCCCGCGAGCGCGTCTACGACGTCGCGCTGATCGATCTCGCCCCCGGAACGAAAGGCGCCCGGGAGATCCTGGGCCGCCTGCGGCGCGAGGGCACGATGCCCCGGCGGGTTATCTTCTGTGCCGACGAGCCGGCCTCGTGCGACGGCACGGACGACGTCAGCGAGGTCCTGCTCAAGCCGTACGCCTTCGGTCGGCTGCTCAGCACGATCTTCGTCGACCTCCGCGCCCGGGAATCCACGCAGTCCGGGATCTTTCCTCGCCTCCGTCTGGTCCAGGGCGAGATCGGCGAGCTGGAGGGGAGCCGCCCGAGCGCGCCTGGCGCTGCGGCGGGCGTGGAAGGCGCGGGAGGCCGCCCCGCAGAGCGGCGCACCTTCATCGAGCCGAACGGCGCCGCGGTGTACCGGCTCCAGCGCAGGCCGCGCAGCGGCCCCTCCGGGCGGACGCTCAGGCCGTCGCGGCGTGCGCCTCGAGGTGCTCGCCATCCCGGATGACGATCCGCCGCCGGTCGAACGCGATCAGGCCGGCGCGCTTCAGCTTGCCCAGCAGCAGGGTGACCGTCTCGCGGGTGGACCCGATCAGCAGCGCGATGTCCGCGTGCGTGAACGGCGCCGACACCAGCTGTCCAGCGGTGTGGGGCTGCCCCCAGCGCCGCGCAGCGGCGCGGAGGAACTCGATCAGGCGCGCTTCGACCGTGCAGAGGAGCAGCGAGCCGAGGCGCGCCTCGGTCTCGAGCTTGCGCGCCACGAGCGCCGCGGCGAGCGCGCCGCGGAGCGCCGCGTCGGACGCGAGCTGCCGCTCGAGACCGGCGAGCGGCACCACGAGCGCGTCCCCCTCGTCGAGCACCGTCGCGCTCTCGGAGGAGACCGTCGCGCCCGCGAGGGCGCCCTCGCCGACGAGGTCGCCGGGCCCGCGGTGCCCGAGCGGAACCACCCGACCGTCGGCGACGCGCTCGACCTTCACGCGACCCGCCCCGATCAGGAACAGGTGCCTCGGCGGCGCATCCTGCTGGCAAACGCACTGCCTGCGCGTGAGCCGCTCGACCCTGCCGAGCTCGAACAGCGCACGCCGGCTCGGCGAGGCCAGCGACGCGAGGGGCGAGCGAGACAGGATCCGCTCCTTCTCGACATCCGGCGACGACGCCCCGCCGCGCACGCCCTCCATCCCGTGCCCGCGCGTAGGTCCGCGCACCTTCGGCTTTCCCATCGCGCCTTCGCCCAACCTTTCGGGATTTCAAGCCTCCCGATCGGCGGCCGATAGTGCAACGATCGGCAGATGGGGGCCAATCCGAACTGGCTGCGGGCAGAGCTCCGCGCGGGGCGAAAAATCTACCGCGGCGAAGGCTGAAACCATGTTCAGCGGTGTAGGATGCAAGCCCTGCGCTATTTTTTGGTGCAGACGTGAAAGCAAGACCCGGGCCGCTGCCCCGTTCGATGCTACGTTGGGGGTGAGGCCACCAATGAGACACTCGATGGCACGAACCTCGCGCAATGCCCCGGCCCCCGTTCGGCGGGTGGCGCTGGCGGCGAACTGAGAGAAGGAGCTCCTCATGGGCATGGAGATGAAGCTCCAGTTCAAGCTGTCGCAGCAGCTTGTGATGACCCCGCAGCTGGTGCAGGCCATCCGGCTGCTGCAGCTCTCACGGCTCGAGCTGGTCGACGAGATCAGGAAGGAGCTGGACGGCAACCCTGTCCTCGCGGACGACATGACCGACCCGAAGGCGCGGGACGGCGACAAGGCGGATCAGCGGGGGAGGAACGCCGACCTGCCCACGGAGCAGCGGCTCGAGAACGGCGAGCGGTTCGACCGAGACACCGACATCGCGGCGCGCGAGACGGAGAAGCGGGTCAAGGAGGTGGACTGGGAGCAATTCCTGGAAAACAGGCAGCTCCAGCAGGCCATGCCCGCGCACCGGGGCGGCTTCGAAGAGCTGCCGCCGATCGACCAGAACCTGACGAAGCCGTCGAACCTGCGCGACCACCTGCTCTGGCAGCTCCAGATGAGCGATTTCGTCGAGAACGAGCGGCAGTTCGCGCTGCTCGTCATCGGCAACCTCGACGAGAAGGGGTACCTCGACCTCAAGGGGGGCGAACGTCCGGACGGCACGAAGGGGCCCGACATCAGCCTCGTGGACCTGGCGCGGGAGGCGGAGCTCCACCCCGAGGACGCCGAGGAGGTGCTGTCGATGATCCAGCGCTTCGATCCGGTCGGGGTCGCGGCCCGCGACCTGTCGGAGTGCCTGCGGGTGCAGGCGGAGGTGCTGGGCTTCGACGACATCGAGATGGCCATCATCAAGGACCACCTCCACAACGTGGAGCGGCGCAACTTCCCCGCGATCGCGAAGGCGCTGAAGATCCCGCTGGAGGACGTCTACGACGCGGTCCAGGAGATCCAGAAGCTGGAGAGCGTGCCGGCGCGCAACTTCGCCGAGGTCGACGAGAAGACCATCGCCATCACCCCGGACGTGTACGTCATCAAGGACGGCACCCAGTTCGTCGTCACCGACAACGACAAGGGGCTCCAGCGGCTCTACATCAACGAGAACCTCGCCCAGCGGATGCTCCGGGACCCGAAGGCGAAGGAGTTCATCAGCGAGAAGCTCCGGAGCGCGCAGTGGCTGATCCGGGCCATCGAGCAGCGGCGGCGCACGATCATCAAGGTGACCGAGTGCATCGTCGAGAAGCAGCGCGAGTTCCTCGAGCGCGGCGTGGGCTACCTGAAGCCCATGATCCTCAGGGACGTCGCCGAGTCGGTGGGCATGCACGAGTCGACCATCTCCCGCGTGACGTCGAACAAGTACGTGCACACGCCCCAGGGGCTCTTCGAGCTGAAGTACTTCTTCAACTCATCCATCCACAGGGTCGCCGACGAAGACATCGCCTCGGAGAGCGTCAAGCAGGCGATCAAGAAGATCATCGTGGCCGAGGACAAGTCGAACCCCTACAGCGACCAGGCGATCGTCAAGATCCTCGAGGAGACGGACGGCATCAAGATCGCCCGCCGCACCGTGGCCAAGTACCGCGAGATGCTCGGCATCCTGAGCTCGTCGAAGCGCAAGAAGATGTTCTGAGCCGCGGCGGCCGGCCGCGGTCGCCCGCCCCTCGCCACGCCCACCCTCACGGCCCCGAGCCATGCCCGCCGAACCGATCACGGCTGCCCAGATCTTCGAGCGCTTCTTCGCGCCGCACTACCCGCCCGACGCGCTCGCCGACCTGGCAGGCGTGCGCTCCGCGGACGCGAACCCGGCGGGAAACCCGTCGATCCTGGCCCAGATCGACCACGCAGCGGAGGTGTTCGCCCGCCTCGCGCCCGCGGCGTTCGGCGCGCCCGACCTCGGGCTCGACTTCTCCGATGCGTCGGTCCACCGGCTGGGCGCGGCGCTGACGCGCGAGCGACGCGACGCCTGGCTCGCGCCCGCAGGCGAATCCAGCGGCGCGCCGGCGGCGAGCGGGGGCGGAGATGCTCCCATGCTCGTCACCCTCGTGACGCACGGGGCGCTCTACGTCGGGGCGTGCGTCGTGAAGAACCACGGCGGGAAGTGGCAGGTCCGGAGCCCCTGTGGGAGTCGCTGGTCCGGCTCGAGTCGCGCGCAGGGACGGGCGATCTCGCGATCTTCCAGTGGTGGCTCAAGGCGCTCAGCGACGAGGAGATCGGCCGCGGCAGGCTCGTGGATCGCTACCGCACCCACGTGGAGGTGCCGACGTTCGACGCGGACCGGCTGCCGATCATCGCCGCGGGCGACCGACGGATCCCGAAGCTCGCGAAGGTCCGCTACGACACGCTCTACAAGCACCTCCGCGCGCACGTGCCGGAGCTCAGGTCCGTGGGCGACGACTTCCCGTCCCCGGAGCGCTTCGAGGAGATGGGCTTCAAGGGCCTGGAGTTCGCGCTGCTCGGCGGCGGGCGGATGCTCCTCATGCATGGGGCGACAGCGGACGGGGTGCACCTGCTCTGGCTCGACGCGAACGGCTTCGTGAAGTCGCTTTACTACCCGGCGGACAGCTTCCCCGCCCACGTGGTCCAGATCGAGGGCCAGAAGATCCGGGTGATCGTGCCCGTCCGCGGCGAGAGCCAGGTGCACGAGATGCTCTGGTGGGGGGCGTAGCCGTGCGCCGCCAGGCGGCGCTCGCGCCGGGCTGACGACGCGCTCCGGGGTGGCGCTCGCGCACGGAGCGCGCCGGCGGTAGGCTCGCCCCGTGCTCTCGCCCGACGTCCGCTTCGAGGGGTTCACCGCGACCGACTGGGTTCGCGTGCTGTCGTTGTTCCGGCCCAGGCGCACGGGCATCGACGAGCGCGAGGTCGGCCGGCCGCGCGGCGGCGTCGTCGCGGTCCACGCGGGCGGCAAGCTCAGAAAGCTCGTGCACACGGACGCGGGCCGGCTCCGGATCGACGACGCGCAGCGCGCCGTCCCGCTCTCCGCGGAGGAGCTCGCCGCCAGCCACCACGCGAGCTGGGCCGCCGTGCTCGAGGCGGGCGTCCTCGAGGCCATCGTGGAGCGGTTCGGCGCGCGGGTGCGGCGCGGCGACGACCTCATCGCCCAGTCGCTCCTGCTGCTGCAGCTCGCCCGCGAGGAGCTCCTCGTGGGGAGGATCGATCTCTGGCCGGCGAGGCTGCGCGGCGTGCCGATCCCCTCGGCGGGCGTCGTGCGCGGCACGCTGGAGTCGCTCGCCGGGATCGGCAAGACGGTGGTGATCGGCCTGTTCGAGGGCGGGGAGCTCTGGACGAGCGTCGCGCTCCGCCGCGACGCCCGCGGGATCAACCTGATCCTCGGGCCGGACGAGGTGCGGGAGGACATGGGGCTGCTCGCGGGCGACTGGCGCCGCGACTACCGGCACCTCTCGCGCGCCATCGAGGAGCGGGCAGGGGAGCTCTCGCTCGGCTGCTTCGCGGAGGCGGAGACCATCCGGCAGCTCGAGGTCGACCCGAGCCCGGGCGCCTGGGCCAGGGCGGTGGCGGTGCGCGACGTGATCCTCGCGCCGGTGCCGGCGGCCCTCGCCATCCCGCTCGGGATCGACGCGGGGCGCGCGGCGCTCAGCGCGCTCCGCGCGCTCGTGGAGCGGATCGACCCGATGGGCATCGTAGCGCCGGCGGTGCGGGCGGTGCTCGAGCGGGCCGGGACCGACAGCGACATGGCCGCGATGCTGCCGTTCCACCCGCTGGAGCTCCTCCGCAAGCTGATCAGCCGGGATCGCTGAGCCGGCGCGGCCGCGCCGCAGCCCGCGCTCCAGCGCGGCCGCGCGCGCTCCAGCGCGGCCGCGCGCGCTCCAGCGCGGCCGCGTGGCCTGGCTCAGGGGTGCGCGGTGCTCGAGTCGCCGCCCTGGACGGCGGGCGCGAGCTGGAAGCGGCGCTCCTCGCAGGCATACGCCGTCGGGGTCAGCTCGATGACTGTGTGCAGCGGGATCGGCAGCGTCGGACACGAGGGCGCCGGGCGATCCACGAGGTAGGCGTAGAGCGCGCGCAGCACCGCCTGGTGGCCGATCACGAGCACGGGAGAGCGCTGGCGCTCGAGCTGGATGATGAGCGGGTCGAGGCGCTGGATGACGTCCTCGTAGGACTCGCCGCGCGGGTAGCGGTAGCGGAACTTGTCGGCCGCGCGCGCGTTGAAGACCTCGGGCATCTGCTGGCGGATCTCTTCGTACGTCATGCCCTCGCAGACGCCCGCGTCGATCTCGTCGAGGGCGCGCCAGGCGACGTGGTTCTGCGTCATGGGGCGCGCGGTCTGGATGGTGCGGCGCAGCGTGCTCGTCCAGACGTTGACGTGCTCGTCGCCGGCCCGCTCGCGGATGAACGCGGAGAGGTTCTTCGCGTACTCGTCGCCGCGCGCGCTGAGATCGGAGTCGCCGCCGAGCAGCCCCTTCTCGTTGAACACGCTCTCCCCGTGGCGCGTCAGCCAGATCGGGTGCGGCGTGAGGTGCATGTTCATCAAGAGCGGGACGAGGCGCGCCGGCAGGTAGCCGTGGATGCGGTTCAGCACGACCTGGCGGCCGACGTCGATGATCTTGATGTAGCTCCGCTCGGGCTCGCCGAGCGGCTCGTACGCGCGGGCGTAGTGCGCGATGCGCGCGCGGAAGTCGCGCAGCGCCGCCTCCGGGTCGACGCCCTGGTAGTCCGGCGAGCGGAGCTTCGTCTCGCGGACGTTGGTCTCGATGATCGACTCGTCGTTGCAGATCGACTCGATGAAGACGACCGGGAAGCCGTGCGCCTGGCAGCGCTCGGTGACGAGGTTCCGGCGAGCGCGCGTGCTGTTCGTGGCGTCGTAGATCGCCACCTCCCCGCCGGAGCTGAGCCAGCCGATGAGGTCGTCGAGGGCGGTCATCGCCATGCCGAGGAGCGCCTGGCGTCCCTCGGTGTTGTTGGGGTCGAAGAACTGGTGCGGCTGCGCGGTGCCGAGGTGCGCGCGGCGGTAGTTGCCCACGTTGAAGAGCCGCGTGGGGTGGCCGAGCCACGACAGGTACCGCGCGATCTTGCGGGCGATGGACGTCTTCCCGCGGGCGGGCAGGCCCACCATGGCGAGCACGATCGGCGAGGAGTCGCGCGCGAGCGAGACCATGGGAGCGTTCTAGCCGATGACGGTACGGCCGGCGACGATGACGGAGAGCAGGCGGCCGCTGCGCTGTCCGTCGCGCCGGTACGAGAAGAAGCGGGCGGGGTCACACGCCGTGCAGCCAGGGACGTCCTCGACCGAGGTTGCGTCCAGGCCGACCTCGGTGAGCTGGGCCTTGAGGATGCGGCGGACGTCGACGTGCGGGCGCGCGCCGGGCGCCCCGCGGACGACGGCGGCGGCGCCCGCGCTGGAGCACGCGGCGAGATCGGCGGCGACGTCGTCGCCGACCTCGAAGCAGCAGGCCTCGATGTGCGGGCCGATGGCCGCGACGAGCTCCGCGCCGGGGCCGGCGAGCGAGCGGAGCGCGCGGGCCGCCTCGACCACGACCCGGCGGACGGTCCCACGCCAGCCGCTGTGGACCGCGGCGACGGCGCCGGTCCGGCGATCGGCGAGGAGGATCGGGGCGCAGTCGGCGCTGCGGACACCGCAGCCGACGCCGGGCACGTGCGAGAGGGTCACGTCCCCGACCTCGCGGACGACGTCGTCGCGATCCTCCTCACCGGTGAGGACCCGCGCCTCGACGCCGTGGACCTGGCTGAGGAAATAGAGCCGGGCCGCCGGGATGCCGAGGCGCCGCGCGGCGCGCTCCAGGTTCTCCCGGACGGCGGCGGGATCGTCGCCGAGGGCGATGGCGAAGCTCAGGGTGTCCCACGGGGGGGCGCTGACGCCGCCGCGCCGGGTGAAGAAGGCGTGCGAGAAGCCGGCGGCGGCGAGGAGCGGGCTCTCGAGCGCCTCGGCGGTCCCGGGGGCGTCAATTTTTACGGTCATTTTGGCTCCACGGTGGGATCCGATGCGTCCGCTGCTTCGGTCATAGACGATACGGGTGGGTTGCGTGGTATTTTCCGGCTCCACGCATGGCTGCCGGTCCGGACCCGAATATCGGTCGAGATCTGCTCGGAGGGCAGTTCCAGATCCTTCAGAAGATCGGCTCCGGCGGCATGGGGTCGGTCTACAAGGCCGCGCAGCCGGCGATGAACCGGATGGTGGCGGTGAAGATCCTCCACCCCAAGCTCGCGAACCGGAAGGATCTCGTCTCCCGCTTCCGCCGCGAGGCGCGGGCGATGAGCCACCTCACGCACCCGAACACGGTCAAGGTGCTGCTCTACGGCGAGCTCGAGGACGGCTCGCTGTACATCGTGATGGAGTACCTGGAGGGCAAGAACCTGAACCAGGTGGTCCGCAAGGAAGGGCCGCTGCCCGTCGAGCGCGCGATCCCGGTCCTCATCCAGGTCTGCGGCGCGCTGCAGGAGGCGCACATCCAGGGGATCGTGCACCGCGATCTCAAGCCCGAGAACATCTTCCTGTCGACCAACGGCGGGCTGAAGGACTACCCGAAGGTGCTCGACTTCGGCCTCGCGAAGGTGACGGAGCGGGAGCTCAGGCCGGGGTCGGTGATGCTCACGCAGGAGGGCATGGTCTTCGGGACGCCGGAGTTCATGTCGCCCGAGCAAGCGCAGGGCAAGGTGCTCGACGCGCGCAGCGACATCTACTCGCTCGCGACCATCCTGTACGAGGTGCTCACGGGCAAGCTGCCGTTCGAGGCGCGGACGCCCATGGAGTACATCCAGCACCACGTGACGAGGAACCCGATCCCGCTCGACGACCGCGTCCCCGGGAAGCAGTTTCCGCCGGGGCTCAGCGCGGTGCTCGCCAAGGCGCTCGAGAAGCGGCCCGAGGATCGGTTCGAGTCGGCCGCGGAGTTCGCTGACGCGCTCAAGCCGTTCGCGGGCGGCGCGGGCAAGGGCTACACGGCGATGATGCCGAAGAAGGCGAACGCGGCGCTCGAGCAAGCGTCGAAACAGCACGCCGCCGCGCTCCAGGCGAACAAGGCGCCCGCGCCGTCCGCGTTCAAGTCGCCGGCGAAGACGGTGAAGATGGTCCAGCAGCCGCCGGCGCCGTCCGCGAAGCCGGCGCCCGCGCCGGCGCCCCTCGCCAAGCAGCCCACCAAGGCGCCGGCCAAGGCGGAGGCGAAGCCGTTGCTCCTCGTCGGCATCGCGGCGGGCTGCCTGATCGCGGGCATCCTGATCACCATCGTGGCCATGCGGCTGTTCCAGGGCTGATCCTCCGCGAGCGCGCCCCGGATCGAGGCGAGCCTCCGCGGGCGTGCTAGCGTCGCCGCGCCGGCGCGACGGGCGCTCTGGATGCGCATCGCCTGCGCCAGCGTTCACGGGGACGGCGTCATGGCCTCGGAGCAATCACGGAACTCAGCGGGAAACGGGGACGATCCGGTCAGGAAGACCGATGCGCCGGATCAGGCGTCGGATCCGGTGCGTCAAGCATCGGATCCGCTGCGTCAGGCGTCGGACCCGCTGCGTCAGGCGTCGGACCCGCTGCGTCAGGCGTCGGATCCGCTGCGCCGAGCGTCGGATCCGCTGCGTCAGGCGTCGGACTCGCTGCGTCAGGCGTCGGATCCGCTGCGCCGAGCGTCGGATCCGCTGCGTCAGGCATCGGATCCGCTGCGTCAGGCGTCAGAGCCACCCGCGCGGCGGTCGGGGCCGCCGGGGCGAGGGAGCGAGCCGCCTGAGCGCATCAGCGGCGCAACGCGGCCGTCGAGCGCGCCGCACCTCGAGGGCGCGCAGCGCCCGCCCAGCCAGCCGGAAGGCGCGCCCCCGCAGGAG
Source organism: Sorangium aterium (assembly GCF_028368935.1). Lineage (NCBI taxonomy): Bacteria > Pseudomonadati > Myxococcota > Polyangiales > Polyangiaceae > Sorangium > Sorangium atrum. The sequence goes on from NZ_JAQNDK010000002.1 coordinate 1,364,137, forward strand.
AGAGGCCCCGGGATCGCGACGTGGGCGAAGCGCATCGGGATCGCGCTCGCGGCGCTGCTCGTGCTCGCCGCCGCCACGATCGCGCTCGTCATCCGGCACTACGAGGCGGATCTCCCCTCGACCCATGAGCTCAAGGACTACCGGCCCCCGCAGGTGACGCGCATCCTCGCGCGCGACGGGACGCGCCTCGGCGAGGTCTTCACCGAGCGGCGCACCGTGGTGCGCATCGGCGAGATCCCGAGCCAGGTGAAGCTGGCCGCGCTCGCCGCCGAGGACGCGGGCTTCTACGAGCACGCGGGGCTGAACTACCTCGGCATGCTCCGCGCCCTCGCGGTGAACCTCCGCTCGACCCGGGCCCGGCAGGGCGCGAGCACCATCACGCAGCAGGTCGTGAAGAACGTCCTGCTCACGCCGGACCGGACCTTCAACCGCAAGGCGCGCGAGATCATCCTCGCCCGGAAGATCGAGCAGGAGCTCACCAAGGACGAGATCCTGGAGCTCTACCTCAACAAGATCTACTTCGGCCACGGCCGCTACGGGGTCGAGGAGGCGAGCCGCTACTACTTCGGGAAGAGCGTGCGCGACGTGACGCTCGCCGAGGCCGCGCTGCTCGTCGCCGTCGTGAAGGGGCCGTCGGTGTACTCGCCGCGGGTGAACCTCGAGCGCGCCGTGGCGCGGCGGGACTTCGTGCTCGATCAGATGCAGCGCAAGGCCTTCGCGGACGAGATCCAGGTGGCGCAAGCGAAGCAGGAGCCGGTCGTGCTCGCCGTCGAGACCGAATCGCTCGCCGAGCTCGCGCCCGAGGTGGTCGCCGAGGCGCAGCGCCTGCTGCGCGAGCTCGTCGGGCCCGCCGCGCAGCAGGGCGGCTACACGATCTCGACCACGATCGATCCGGCGATGCAGGCGGCGGCGCGCGCGTCCGTCCGCAAGAACCTCGACGCCTACGCGAAGCGGCACAAGCTGCTCGGCCCGCTCGCGCGGAGCAAGAAAGAGCCGCCCGCCTTCGAGGGGACGCCCGCCGGACACAAGGTCTTCCGGGGAGTCGTGACGGGCGCCGACGACGCCCGAGGGACGCTCTCGATGCGCGTGGGCACGCTGGAAGGCACGGTCACGCTCCGCGGCGCGCAGCGGTACAACCCGAACGGGCTCCCGCCGAGCAAGTTTGCCGACGTCGACAAGGTCGTGCGCGTCAGCCTGATCGGCCCCGCGCCGGAGCCGGTCGTCGAAGCGGCCGCCGCAGGCCAGGAAGAGGACGAGGACGCCGCCGGAGAGGCAGGGCGCGCCGCGCCCGCGGGCAAACCGGGGAAGCCCGCGGCCCCGGCGCCGCTGCGGCTCGAGCTCGGACCCGAGGGGGCGCTCGTCGCGATCGACGTGCGGACGCGAGAGATCGTCGCGCTCGTCGGCGGCTACGAGGCGGTGCGCGGCGGGCTCGACCGGGCGACGTTCGCGCGGCGGCAGCCTGGGTCGACGTTCAAGGCGTTCGTCTACGGCTACGGCATCCACGCGCGCACGCTGACGCCGGCGACGATCCTCGACACCGATCCGCTGGCCATCGCCGGGTACAAGCCGCAGAACTACGATGAGAGCGAGGGGGAGTCGCCGGCGCGGCTCCGGGAGGCCGTGGCGCACAGCGTGAACGTGGCCGCGGTGTCGGCGCTGTCGCGCGTCGGCGCCTCGAACGTGGTCGCCTTCGCCGGCGCGCTCGGCGTCCAGTCGAAGCTCGGCGCAGACCTGTCGCTCGCCCTCGGCGCCTACGAGGTCACGCCGCGCGAGATGGCCGCCGCGTACGCGAGCATCGCCGCGGGCGGCGTCCACGAGCAGCCGGTCCTGATCACGAAGATCGTCGGGCCCGGCGGGGTGGAGATCCCGCTGCCGCCGCGCCCTCCGGGGCACCGCGTGATGGAGGAGGCGGAGGCCTACGTGCTCACGAGCGTGTTGACGTCGGTCGTGCAGAGCGGGACCGCCAAGCAGGCGCGCTCGCTGGGGCGCCCGATCGCCGGCAAGACGGGGACGACGAACCAGGCGAAGGACACCTGGTTCGTGGGCTACTCGACCGACATCGCGTGCGCCGTGTGGACCGGCTACGACGACGCGGCGCCGCTCGGCAACGGCGAGGTGGGCGCCACGGCGGCGCTGCCGGCGTTCGTGGACTTCATGAAGCAGGCGCACGCGAAGCGCCCGGCCGCCGATTTCCCGGTGCCGAGCGGCGTCGTGCGCGTGAAGATCGATCCGCGGACGGGTCTCCTCGCGCGCGAGGGGCAGGAAGACGCCATCGAGGAGGTGTTCGTCGCCGGGACGGAGCCGACCGAGGAGGCGCAGGTCCCCGAGACGGACGCGGGCGCGGAGCCGGCGGACGGCGGGGCGCCAGCCGAGCCGCAGGGAACCGCGCCGGCGCCAGGGGAGGAGCCGCGGCCGGTAGAGCCGGGGGTCGCGCCAGCGCCGGTCGAGTCAGAGCACGCGCCGGAGCCGGGCCCGCTGCCGGCCGGCGAGACGGCGCCGCCGCCGTTCTGAGCGGCACGAGCCCTCTGATGGGCGAGAGAGGCGGGGCGGCCGAGGTGGAGGGAGAGACTCTCGCTCATGCTCCGCGCGTTGCGCGCGAAATCGAAGATCTGCCCGTCCAGCGTCACGCCTCGAAGGTAGTTCCCTCGATAGCCATCCTCCGCCATGAAGAGCTCTCCCCAGGGGGCGATGGTGATGTTGTCCGGCGGATGCGTCGTCGCATGGGGATGATCCACGTCGGAGCACCACCACGCGAAAGGCACGGGGCGATTGCCACAGGGGCGCCGCGGGGCCGATGCAACGAGAGGAACGCAATGCCGCACACGCCGAGAGGTCGAGTCGGCGAGCGCGCTGGCCGGGACACACTCCACCTCTGCGGCGTCACCCCACCTGGCCGCCGTCAGCAACGTCACGGGCCAGGACCTTCGAGGACACCCGGCCGATGAGCCGCCGCAGGACCTGCTTCGCGCCGATCGCGCCGCCAGCGCCGACCGCGAAGACGAGCGGCGCCGCGGCGCCGCCGGTCACCGCGACGAGGCCCGCCGCGAGCAGCACGCCGGCGCCGGTCGCCACCGCGCCTGTCGAGGCCTCCTGCGCCGCGTGCGCGAGCGCTTCGTTCCGCGTCATCTCGCCTCGCTGGTAGGCCGTGACGCCCTCGTAGGCACCGAAGGCGCCGTCGAGCACGAACCCGATACCGGCCGCCTTGCCCGCGCCCTTCAGGACCTCCCGGCCCGCGGCCCTCATCGCCTCTCGGGCCAGCCCCTTCGCGACCGCGGCCGAGACGCCGTCGGTGAGCGCCGCCTGGCCCACGTGCCGCCCCGCTGCCTGCGCGACCATCGCGGCGGCCTGCGTTCCGCCCTGTTCCGCGATGATCTTCCCCGTCGTCTGCGCGCCAAGCGAGAGCCCGGGCGCGAGCGCGTCCACGACCGCCGTGGTGTTCTCGACCATCACGCGCCGCAGGCCCTCCCGCGTGCCCTCGTCGAGGAGCCGCTTGCCCGCCGCCGAGAACAGCGCCTCCGCCGCCCCGCGGACGGCGACCGCGCCGCTCCCTGCAATCGAACCAAGGATGTTGTTTCGCCGTGAGCTCATCTCGACCTCCCCGCCTCGCGCGCCCTCGCCTCGATTATGGGGTAGCGCCCGGGTGCGGAAAGACAAGCTCAGCGACGCGCGCCCCTGCGTTGCCTTCCGCGTCACGGCGCCGGCCGCGTCCGATCGCTGGACCTCAAAACCTCACGAGCAGGCGCGAGCCGAGGCCGCCCGGGGTCGGCGTGAGGACGAGCTCTGCCGCCGGCTTGCCAGGGGCCGGCGGCGTGGGCTCGGAAGGGCTCAGCAGGAGCAGCGTGACGCCGGCGCCGATCCCGACCAGGCCGACGCCGGCGAAGACGCTGGCGAGCGTCGAGGCGGTCTTGCCCGTGTCGTAGTCGCCCTGGAGCGACGGCGGGCACTCGTAGGCACCTCCGCCGGCGGGGGAGCACCCGTCCTCGACCGCGGACAGCGCGCCGGCGCGCACGGCCAGCGCCACGACGGTCGCGATCGCGCCCGCGCCGCCGACGCCGAGCGCGACGTAGCCGCCCATGCGAATGCCGCTGGGCGGCGTGCCGGAGGCGCTCGGCGCGGAGGGCGCGTCGCGCGCCGGGAGCGGCGCGGGCACGGTCAGCGTCACGACCTGACGGGCGCCAGGCGCGAGCTCGGCGCGCTCCGCGATGGGCGCGGCGCCGCCGTAGAACAGCTCGACCGTGTGGGCGCCGAGATCGCGCTCGAGCTCGACGCCGAGGAGCCTCGGGTCGAGGGGCTTGCCGTCCAGCACCACCTGGACCGGCGGCTTCCCCTCGGCGCCTTTCAGCCGGACGGTCAACGTCCCGACCTTGCTGCCGAGCGCCCGGTAGCGGGCCTCGGCGTCCTCCGTCCACCCGGCGTACTTCGCCTCGTTGGACTGGAGCGCGGCGCGCCGGAGATCCCACCAGTCTCGCCTCGCCGAGGCATAACGGCCGAGCTCCTCCTCGCACTCGGCGATGTTCCTGAGCGCGCCGAGCCCCTCGGGGTAGATCTCCAGCGCGCTCCGGAAGGCGATGACCGCCTGGTCGCACTGTCCGGCGCTCCGCAGCTCGCGGCCCCGGGCGAACAGCGTCTTCGCGTCCTCCTCGGCCCCGACGGCGAGCGCGCGCGCCGGCGCCGCCGCGAGCAAGGCGGCGCTGCAGAGCGTGATGAGCCGTCGCTCAAAAGGTCTCACTCTTGTCGATCTCCTTGCGGCGCCGGGGCACCGTGGGCGCGGCGGTCGCCGTCGCGCGCGGGGCGACCCTGTCACTCCCGGGGCGGCGCTGGGACGAGCGCGGCTGCGCAGGCGCTGCGGAGGCCGGCGGCGCGGGCGATGCTGTGGAAGCAGGCGGCGCGGGCGTCGCCGCGGAGGCCGGCTGCTCGGCTGCGGTGGGCTGCGGCGGTGGCGGCGAGCGCAGCGCCACGCCCTGGAGCGCGCCCCGCACGCCGGGGGCCACCAGCCGCGCCGGCTGCTCCAGGCGCGGCCGATCGAGCAGGCGCGCCGCCAGCGCGGCGGTCCCTCCGACGAGCGCGGTCAGGCAGGCCAGCGCCACGGCGGGCGCCACCCGAGGCCGCCGCGGCGGCGCGACCTCCGCGGGCCGCTCGGGCGGCGGCGCCGAGAGCGCGGCGTGGTAGGCCCCGACCATCTCGCGGATCGAGGCGAACCGCTGCGCCGGCCCCTTCGCGAGGGCGCGCGAGAACCAGGCGTCGAGCCCCGGGGGAAGCGACCGCTTGATCTCCGTGGCAGGCTCGAAATCGCGGGTGCTGACCGCCACGATGATCTCCGCGATGCTGTTGCCGTGAAAAGGCGTCCAGTCCGTCAGCACCTCGTAGGCCAGCACGCCGAGCGCCCAGACATCGGCCCGCGCGTCGACCGCGAGCGGCGAGGCGAGCTGCTCCGGGCTCATGTAGTTCGGCGAGCCCAGCATGACGTCGGCCTCCGTCTCCTGCGGTCGATCCAGGCCCAGATCGCCGTGCAGCGCCTTGGCGATGCCGAAATCCGCGACCTTCACCGTCAGCTCCGCGCCGGGCGCGTCGACGAGCATCACGTTCGAGGGCTTCAGGTCGCGGTGCACGATGCCCATGTCGTGCGCCACGGTGAGCGCGTCCCCGATCTGATCAAGGATGTGCCCGAAGCGCACCGGATCGATCGGTCCCTTCTGGCGCACCTCGGCGAACAGCGTTCGCCCCGGGATGTACTCCATCACGAGGTAAGGGATGTCGTCGTGAACCCCCGCGTCGTGGACCGCGACGATGTGCCGCGTGCGCGCGCTCAGGCGGGCCGAGATCTGGGCCTCGAACCGGAACCTCTCCAGGACGGTGCGGCTCCGCTCCGCGTCGCCGGTCAGCGAGGCGCTGAGGAACTTCACGGCGAGCTCGGTCTTGAGCGTGACGTGCACGGCGAGCCAGACCTCGGCCATGCCCCCGCGCCCGAGCGGTCGGACCAGCCGGTATTTGCCCTCGACGACCTCGTCGGGGGTGTGCTGCCAGATGTCCGACTCGTCGGCGCCGGCGTGACGAGCCGCCGCGCTCGGGCTGATCCGCACGGTCGGCGGTATGCGGGGCGTGGCGGCGTCCACGCCCGAAGGATAGTGGATGCTGCGCGCGGGACTGGCACTTTTCGACAGCCCTCGCCGCCGTCGCCCTCTGGCCAGCGCGGGATGGCGACCGCCGACATCGGCGCGCACGCCGCGAGCGCGGCCATTTCACTCGGCGGCGTCGGCGAAGAGCTCCACAGGCGGCGCGTCGATCGGCGGGGCCGCCCGCGAGGGCGCGCCGCCCACGCCGCGGTCGAGGGCGTCGCAGAGGAGCGCGCCGACGCCGGGGACGACGTTGGCGATCGCCTCGTCGGCCTCGCGCGGGTTCAACCACCAGAACGGGTTCAGCAGCCGGCGGATGTCGCGGAAGGAGCGTGCAGGACGGCTGACCTCCACCGTGAAGGCGAGCGTTCCCAGGTTGGCGTCGAGCCAGTCGTCCATGTCGCCGACCGTGGGGTACCAGTGCGCCGCCTGGCGTACCTCGTACCGCTCGCGCGGCAGAGCCTGGCAGAAGGCGTCGCCGAGCGCCCGGTACAGCGGCTCGCGCGGGTTGGGCACGTCGGTGTGCGCCCACGGGTAGAGCAGGAAGTTGCCGCAGCTGTGAAAGCCGATCGCGAGCGCAGGCCGCGTCTCCAGCGCGACGTCGCGCAGGGCGCGCGACTCGGGCTCCGAGAAGGCGTGCGGCCCCGTGTAGTGCGGCGACCACCGGAGCCGCGAGCCCGCGAACGGGTGCAGCGGCCGCGACGAGGACAGCGGCGCGAAATTCCGGTTCAGATCCACGCCGCGGGCGTTGCAGCGCTGCGACGCCCGCCGCTCGCCGCGGAGGCGCTCCAGGTTGTCGGCGAACGCGTCGGGGTTGACGACCGGCACCACGACGAGCCGCGCCCGCGCCGCCACGCCCGCGCGCCCGCTCGCCAGGATCGACCGGACCGCATCGAGCAGCGCGAGCCCGCCGATCACCTCGACCCCGTGCATGAGCGACGTCAGCAGGAACGTCGGACCGAGCGGATTGCCGAAGTCGTAGCGCCGCAATGGCCTTCCGTTTGCGGACGTCCCGATCGTTATTTCCCGTCCGCCGTAGGTGCGCGCCAGGCGTGCCCAGGCGTCATCGAGCTGCGGGAGATCGGCGTAGCGGCCACAAAGAGCGGGCGAGCGTGTCATCCCAGTGTCTCTTATGTGACACCGGAATGGCGGCGGACGCCAGCGGATTGAGCGGATTCACGTGGCGCGATTCCACGATTCCACGATTCGCGTCATCCGCGTCATCCGCGCGGCTGGTCGCGCTGGTCGCGCTGGTCGCGTTTGTTGCCCTTGCGCGTCGCGAGGAGGGCCAGGCCCTCGAACAGGAGGTGCGCGCCGAGGTGGAGGGTGATGTCGGCGTGGTCCAGGGCGGGGCATACCTCGACGAGATCCATGCCCACCAGGTTGATCCCCGCGAGGCCGCGGAGCAGCTGGAACGCCTCGCGTGAGGTGAGCCCGCCGGGCACGGGCGTGCCGGTGCCCGGGGCATAGGCCGGGTCGATGCCATCGATATCGAAGGAGATGTAGACGGGCGACTCGCCCGCGGCTGCCCTGATGGCGGCGGCGACCGCGTGAGCGCCGTCGCGGTCGATCCGATCCATGCCGTAGAGGGTCGCCCCGGCGTGCGCCGCGAAGGCGCCCTCCTCCGGGTGGCCCCACGTGGCGCGGATGCCGATCTGGTGGAGCGCGCTCCGCGCGATCAGCCCCTCTTCGATCGCGTTGCGGAACGGCGTGCCGTGGTGGAACGGCTCGCCCCACACCTCCGAGGTGCTCGTGTCGAGGTGCGCGTCGACGTGGACGACCGTGACGGGGCCGTGGCGCCGCGACAGCGCGCGGAGCACCGGGAGCGCGATGGAGTGGTCGCCGCCGACGACGAACGGGACCGCGCCGGCCGCGAGCACCTCGTCGACCGAGGCCTGGATCAGCTCGCGCACGGAGTCCGCGTGAAACGGGGGAAAGGGCACATTGCCCCCGTCGAGCACGTCAATCGCGCGGAACACGTCGACGCCGTGGCCGGGGTGATACGACTGCACGAGCGCGCTCACGCGGCGCAGCTCGTAGGGGGCGAACCGCGCGCCGGGGCGGTACGTGACGCTCCCGTCCCACGGGACGCCGAGGAGCACGGCGTCGGCGCCGGAATAGGCGGACGCGCCGGCCTCGTGGAAGCCCGCGGTCGGGAGGCGAAAGAACGGAGTCTGCCCGTGCCGCAGGTACGCGGCTGCTCGTTGTTGAGACATGAGATCTCCTACAGGCTCAAGAGGTCCAGGATCACGGCGCGGGCGCGGTCCGCGAGATCGGCCGCGCCGCCGTGATCGCCGAGCGGCGGGCCGAAGGCGACGCGGGCGCTCGCCTCTCGGCGGCTGGAGAAGCGGAGGAAATGGGGGAGGAAGGTGTCGTCGCCCGCCCAGCAGAGCTCCGGATCATCGTAGGTGATGGCCGCGGGCACGATGGGGACACCCGCGATCCGGGCGACGCCGAAGATGCCTTTCCGGAAGGGGAGGACCTTCTCTCCGCGGGTGGTCGAGCCCTCCGGGAAATTCAGCACCGGGACGCCATGGCGAAGGGCCCGGAGCGCGCACCGGAGCACGCGCGCCCCGCTCGCCGGGCGCCGCCGATCGACGAGCATCACGCCGAGATCGCGCGCGCGATCGCCGATGATCGGCCAGCTGCCGATCTCCTGCTTCGCGATGGCGGTGCAGGGGGTGAGCGACGCGAGGAGGATCGGATCGAGGTAGCTGACGTGGTTGGCCACGATCACGAACGGCGACGCGGGGAGCGCGCCGGTCACGCGGACGCGCAGGGAGTGCTGCGCGCACAGGTCCCGGGCGATCCCGTGAAGGAGGCGCGCCCTCTCGCGGTGGCGCGAGGCGGGCAGCGTGGGCAGCAGGCTGGTCCGGAACATGGTGTCGAGCGCGAGCCCCATCACGCCGGAGAGCCGGCTGGCGATGGAGAGCGCCTCGGTCCAGGGCCGGTCGGCCGCCGCCGGTGCGCGGCGGCCGTGGTCGAGCGGAGCGGTGGTCGTCATGGTCTGTCGGCCTCAGGCCACCGCGGCGATGCCGCTGCTCTCCGCCGCGCGCGGCTCCTTCGCGTCCGCCTGGCGATCGACGAGCCCCACCTTCTCGAAGCGGGCCCGGAGGGCCATGAACGCGTCGCGATCGATGCGCGAGATGATGCGCGGGTGCCCGGTTCCATAGAAATCGGGGCGGACCTCGATCTCCTTGGCGCCGAGCATGGCGTGCAGCGCCCGCGCGGCGTGGTTGTCCTCCTCGACGGTGAACCAGCACGACTCCGCCCATCCAAGGATCGACCCGACGAACGCGCGGAGGAGCGTGTGCGTCGCGCGGGAGCCCTGATACTCGGGCAGGACGGCGAGGGTCGTGCAGTAGACCTCCTTGCCGCGCGTGAAGGAGAGCAGGTAGCCCGCGGGCTTCCCCGCGGCCTCGACCATGAAGCAAGAGTCCTTGAAGAAGTCGCAGCAAAGACGGATGTAATACCGCCCGAGCTCCCCTTCGCCCGCGTCGCCGAAGAGGGTCGTCTCCAGTTCCATCAAAGTCGAAAAGTCATCGCTTCGGAGCGTGCGCGCCACATAACGGCTCATCGTTGCGCCTCCTTATTCTAATTGAATCGTCGTTGTGGGCGCAGCATGCCGGGACTCCGTGGAGAACACGTCACAGGACCCCCGAGGTTGAGAGACACGTCGGGGGCGATGGCGCGTCAAGATGGCTGGGGAATCGCGTACGGAGGGTGCCAGGACGGCTATGTCATCGTGGCCTGATGCGCTCTGCCGCTGTGGACGGGAGTGTGAGCGCGAGGCCGGCGAAGACCCGGGCGGTGTCGAGGAGCGCGGCGAGGCCCGAGGTCGAGCGCCATCCGCCGGTCACGCCGGTCCAGTGCTTCATGGGCACGAAGATGTTGCCGTCGGTGTACGGCGCCGCGCGATCCAGGAAGGTCGCGCGGATCGCGTAGGCCGCGAACAACCGCTCCATGAGGCCCGGGAAGGCGACGAACGCCGCGGCGGCGATGCGTCCCGCGGCGCCGACATACACGCTGCGCCGCGGCCGCTCTGCGAGCGAGACAATCGCCGCCGCGACCCGCTCGGGGTCGACGATCGGCCGCATCGGCTGGACGGCGCGGCCGGTCGTATTGCCGGCATGCTGGTAGATGGGGGTGTCGACCGTCGCGGGCAGGAGCGTGCAAACGTGGATGTCCGGGGTGCTGGAGAGCTCCTGTCTCAAGCAGGACGAGAGGCCCATGATCCCGAACTTGGAGATCACGTAGGCGCTCATCGTCGGCGCGCCGAACTTGCCAAGAGCGGAGACGTTGTTGATGAGCACCCCGGCGCCCTGCGCGCGGAAACAGGGCAGCACGGCCCGTACCCCGTGCACATAGCCGAGCAGGTTCGTCTCGATGACCTGGCGGTAGATCTCGTAGGGCGCCTCGTCCGCGCGCGCGTAGAGGAACACGGCGGCGTTGTTCACCCAGACGTCGATCCTGCCGAACACCTCGACGGCGGCGCGGGCGAGCGCCCGGACGGCGTGCTCGTCCCTCACGTCCGTCGGGACGGCGAGCGCCCGCGCGCCGACGCTGGCGCACTCGGCGGCGACCTCCTCGAGGGCCGCCTCGTTCCGAGCGGCGATGACGACCCGCGCTCCGCGCCTCGCGAACGCGAGCGCCGCCGCCCTGCCGATGCCCGAAGACGCCCCGGTGATAACGACCACCGCGTCGCGAATGCACTTCCGCATGACTGGTCCCCTCCCGCTCCGTCCCTCGCCGAGAGGAGAGCAAAGCGCGGGCCATGAGGGGGCCGGCGGCTGCGCCGGATGTGATCATGGAGGTCGATAGAAACAGCGAGCGAGGTGGATGGATGAAGAATTTAAACCGCCAAGACGCCAAGACGCCAGGACGCAAGGAAGAGAGAAGATCTGTTCTTCTCTTCTCCTGGCGTCTTGGCGTCTTGGCGGTTTTTCTCTCTCTCTTCAGCCGTAGAAGGGCTTCCCGGTCCTCGCCGCCTCGACGAGCGCCGGGGCGGGCGTCCAGCGCTTGCCGAAGCGGCGCTCGTAGATCTCGATGCGGCGGAGCACCTCCGCGGCGCCGAGGCTGTCGACGTAACGGAACGGCCCGCCGCGGAACGGCGGGAAACCCAGGCCGAAGATCGCGCCGACGTCGCCGTCGCGCGGGCTCCGGAGGATCCCCTCGCCGAGACAGTGCAGCGCCTCGTTCACGAGCTGGAGCGAGCAGCGCAGCTGGATCTCCTCGACCGGCACCGGCGGGCCGTCCTTCGCCCTCGGCACCGGCAACCCGAGCACGCCATAGACGCTCTCGTCGGCGTGCTTGCCCTTGCCCTTCTTCTTCGCCGCCGCGCCGTACAGGTACATCCCGCGCTCGTTCTTGCGGCCCCTGCGGTCGTCCGAGACCAGCCTGGCCATCGTGGGAGGCGGCGCGAGGCGGTCGCCGAACGCCTCGAGCATGATCGGGCCGACGTGCGCCGCGACGTCGATGCCCACCTCGTCGAGCAGCGCGAGCGGGCCGACCGGCCAGCCCCACGCGACGAGCGCCCCGTCGACCTGCTCGATCGCGACCCCCTCGGCGAGCAGCCAGCTCGCCTCGTTCATGTACGGCCCGAGGATCCGGCTCGTGTAGAAGCCGACACCATCGTTCACGACGATGACCGTCTTGCCCTGCCGCTTGCCGACCGCCACCGCCGTCGCGACCACATCGGGAGACGTCGCCTCGGTCCGGATGACCTCGAGCAACGGCATCTTGTGCACCGGGCTGAAGTAGTGCATCCCGACCACGTTCTGCGGCCGCTTCGACGCGGCCGCGATCCGGGAGATCGGGATCGACGACGTGTTCGACGCGAAGATCACCCCGTCCTTGCCGTGCTCCTCGACGTCCCGCAGGACCGCGTGCTTCACCGCGAGATCCTCGAAGACCGCCTCGATCACGAGATCGGCGCTCCGGAGGCCCGAGCCGTCCGTCGTCGCGGTGAGCAGCGCGAGCTTCTCGTCGCGCTCGAGCGGCGTGAGCTGCTTCTTCTTCACCCGCTCGCCGAGGATGTCGGCCACGTACTTGAGCCCGCGGCCGATCGACGCGTCGTCGCGGTCCCGGAGCCGCACGGGGATGCCGGCGTTCAGGCTGACATAGGCGATGCCGGCCCCCATCAGGCCGGCGCCGATCATCGCGATCTTCTCGACCTTCCTCGGCTGCACGGCGGGGTCGTCCACGCCGGTGTCCTTCTTCATCGCGTTCGTCGCGAAGAAGAGCTCCATCAGCCGGTGCGCCGTGCTCGACGCGACGAGCTCGCCGAACGCGCGCGCCTCGACCTCCTTCGACGCCTCGAAGCCCTTCTCTGCATAGGTCCTCAGCACGTCGATGATCCGCTCGGGCGCCGGGTAGTGCCCGCCGGTCTTCTTGCGCGCCTGCCGCGCTGCCTGCTGGAAGAGCAGGGCACGGCCGATCGGGTTCCGCTCGAGGGCCGCGCGGGTGAGCGCGGCGGAGTCGAGCTTCGGCGCGCTCCCGCGCTTGGGCCGGAACGGCGGGCCGGCTTCGACACGCGCGAGCTTGAGCGCGAGCGCCGCGGCCGTCTCCCTCAGGATGGCCACGGGGACCACGTCGTCGGCGACGCCGAGCTGCCGCGCCTTCGAGGGGCGCATGTTCTTGCCGGTGAGGCCGTGATCGAGCGCTACCTGGAGGCCGGCGCGCTCCGCGAGCCGCTGGAGCCCGTTGATGCCGGGGAGCAGGCCGAGCTGCACCTCGGGCAGGCCGAGCACCGTCTTCCGGTCGTCGCTCAGCACCCGGGCGTGGCAGGCGAGCGCCACCTCGAGGCCGCCGCCGAGCGCGGCGCCGTGGATCGCGGCGACGATCGGCTTCGGCGAGCGCACGATCCGCAGGATCGCCTCGTGGCCGGCCCGGCACATCGCCTCGGCCTGGGCCGGCGTGGCGACGCTCTTCAGCATCTCGATGTCGGCGCCCGCGATCCAGGTGTCGGCCTTGCCGGATACGAGGATCGCCGCCTTGATGAGCGGGTTGCTCGCGATCTGGCCCGCGATCCGCTCGAGATCGCCGGTGAACGTGGGCTTCAGCGTGTTCACCGCCTCTCCCGGGACATCGTAGGTGACGACGGCGACGCCGTCGGGGCGCACCTCGAGGGAGAGCGGGCTCGCGGCCGCGGGGGCCGGCGCGGCGGCGGCGGATGTCGTGGTCATGCGGCCTCCAGGACGACGGCGGCGCCGAGGCCGCCCGCCGCGCAGACGGTGAGGAGCGCGTGATGCCCGCCGCGCTTCTTGAGCTCGCGGAGCGTGGAGAGCACCATGCGCCCTCCCGTCGCCGCGAAGGGGTGGCCGAGCGCGATCGAGCCGCCGTTGACGTTGAGCTTCTCCGGATCGATCTCGCCGACGGGGGTGGACCGGCCGAGCTTCTCCGCGGCGAACGACGGCGACGCGAGCGCCTTCAGGTTGGACGCGACCTGGGCGGCGAAGGCCTCGTGCATGTCGACGAGGTCCATGTCGGCGAGCGAGAGGCCGGCGCGCTCGAGCGCCCGCGGCACGGCGAGCACCGGGGCCATCAGGAGCTGCCAGCCCGGGTCGACCGCCGCGTAGGACCACGACTTGACGTACCCGAGCGGCTGGTAGCCGAGCGCCTTGGCCTTGCCCTCGCGCATCAGGAGCAGGGCGCTCGCCCCGTCCGTGAGCGGCGACGCGTTGCCCGCGGTGATCGTGCCGTGCCGCCGATCGAAGGCCGGCGACAGCTTCGCGTAGGCCTCGAGGGTCGAGTCGTCGCGGACCACGTTGTCGCGCTCGACCGGCTTGTCGTAGGGCGGGGGGATCACGTGCATGACCTCGGCGGCGTACGTGCCGTCGCGCCAGGCGCGCGCGGCGTTCGTATGCGAGCGGTGGGCGATCGCGTCCTGCTCGGCGCGCGAGATGCCGTTCTGCTTCGCCATCTTCTCCGCGGCCTCGCCCATCTGCTCGCCCGTGGTGGGCTCGCGCGAGAAGCCCGGGATCGGGGGCACGAGGTCCTTCAGCGAGAGGCGGGAGAGGATCTCCAGCCGGGCGCCGAGCGACCTGGCCTTCTGGAAGTCGGTCAGCGCGGAGGCGAGCTTCCGGGAGACGCCGAGCGGCACGTCGCTCATGCTGTCGGCGCCGCCGACGAGGGCGACGTGGTGCTGGCCGGCGAGCATCGCCTCGGCGGCGCTCGTCATGGCCTGGAGCGACGTCGCACAGGCGCGCGAGACGCTGTAGGCGTCGGTGTCCTTGGGCAGGCCGGTGCGCAGCACGACCTCGCGCGCGATGTTGAGCCAGTCGAGCGTCGGCACCACCTGGCCGTAGACGACCAGCGTGATGTCGCGCGGGGTCACCTCGCTCCTCTGGAGGAGCTCCTTGACCACCGTGGTGGCGAGATCGACGGTGCGCAGCGCCTTGAGCGCCGTCCCTGCCTTGGTGAACGGCGTGCGCAGCCCGGCAACGACCGCCACCCGGTCCTTGCCGCCCTTCCCATTCTTGCCTGAAGCCATGTCGACTCCTCTGCTGCCGGAGAGCCCATCGCGAGCCCGCCCCGCGCGCCCCGCGCAGCCCCCCGGATCCCGGCGCGCCAGCGCACACCGGTTGGGGCAATTCCCTTAGGTGCGCTAACGCGGCGTGTCAACCGTGGGCGGCGAGGGTGTCGCGGGCGGCGAGGCGCTCCACGAGAAAGCGACGTGGGAGGAAGAGCTGTTGGGACAGCCTGAGCGCTAATTTGGCCCACGGTTGAGCTTGCCGATAGCGTGGTTGGCCATGCGGAAACTCATTCTATGCAGTGCGTTGCTCTGCGGTGCTTCGGCGCTCGCGGGCTGTGCGACGTTTGCGAGCGACTCGGCGCCGGCGGCGCCGGGTTATGTGTATGTGGCCGGTCACAAGAACAACCAGCCTGCGATGTGGATGTGCCCTGACGCGCCGGGCAAGGCGGAGTGCACCGAGGTCGAGGTAACGACGGAGGCGAGCGAATGAAGCGTTCTTTGATTTTCGGGCTCTTGCTCGCGAGCCTCGGCGCGATCGGCTGTCAGGGGAGCTACACGAGCATCCGGCAGATCGACGGGACGCGGTACCACGTCACGCGCACGAAGCAGGGCTTCTTCAAGACGTACGGCACCGTGTTCGACTGCCAGGCCAAGGGCGACGCGATGACGTGCGTCGAGATCAGCGATCTGTGAGCTCCGCGCGGGGTCGAAAGGCGCCCCGCCCGTAGAGCGCTGAGCGGCTCGAAGGAGCCGACCGCCAAGACGCCAGAAGACGCCAGAGGGCGAAACTCGTTCTCTGGCGTCTTCTGGCGTCTTTTGGCGTTTTCGCGGCCACCTGCCCTCTCGCTCCGGCGCCTCTCGGCGGCAGGCGGCCCTCACGCCTCGCGCAGGAAGGCCTCGAGCAGCGCCGCCGAGACGTCGAGGAGATCGCGCTCCGTCACGATGCCCACAAGCCGCTCGCCCGCGACGACGGGCAGGCAGCCGACGCGGTGCTCGCGCATGATCCGCATCGCCTCCAGCGTCGGCGTGTCCGGCGCGACGGTCACGGGGTCGGGCCGCATGATGGACGCCACCGTGGGCGACGCGGATCCGCTCGGCGCCGCCGCGGCGCCGCGGGCGACGAGCCGGAGCAGCGCGCGGTGGGAGACGACGCCGACGAGCCGGCCCTGCTCGTCCTCGACCGGGACGTGGCGCACGTGCCGCCAGTCCATGACGCTCGCGGCGAAGTCGACGATGTCGGTGGGCCGCACCGTGAACAGATCGGTCGACATGAACTGGCCCACGGTCCGGTAGCTGTCGCGCACGAGGTCCTGGTCGTCTTCGAGCGTGGCGGGCTCCCACGCGTGCACCGGGCGCCCCGCCCCGCCGCCCCGGGCCTCCTCCTGCTGGCGGGCCAGCATCGCCGCGCAGAGGGCGCGGTTCCGCAGCTCCGGGGTGCCCCGCCCGGCCATGGACGCGAGCGAGCCGAGCGCCCACTGCGCGCCCGTCTGGCCGCGGCGGACCCGCTCCTCGACGACGCCGAGGTACCGGTCGATGTCGGCGGCGTCGATGCCCGCGGCCGAGAGGCCCGCCCGGGCGGCGGGGAGCAGGTGCGAGAGGAGGAGCTCCGGGGCAGGGAGGCTCCGGCCGCCGATCCACGTGAGCTGCGCCTTGAGGCCGTGGCGGGCCGCCGCGAAGAAGTTCGCCTTGGCGTCCTCGAACGGCATCTCGAGGTCGATGCGCGGGTGCTCGGCGGCGAGGCCGGACATGAGGCCGAAGAAGAAGGCGGCGTTCGCGACCTCGTCGAGGACCGTGGGCCCCGAGGGCAGCGCGCGGCTCTCGATGCGCAGGTGCGCGACCCCGGCCAGAGTCCCGTAACAGGGGCGGTTCCAGCGGTAAACGGTGCCGTTGTGGACCCGCAGGGCCTTGAGGTCCGGCACCTCCCCGCGCGCGAGCACGGCCGCGGGGGGCTCGCCGGTCTCGGCGGTCATGACCACGCGGAACCGCGCGATGTCCTCGCGGAAGAGATCGAGCACGCCGCCCTGCACCCAGCCGTCTCCGAAGTGGACGCGGGGCCTGTGCTGCCGGCCCTCGAGCGCGGTCGGGCGGGTGTCGACCGACGTCTCGAAGAGGGCGATCCGCGTCTCGTGCCAGAGCCGCTGCCCGAGGAGCAGCGGCGAGTTGACCGCGGCGGCGAGGACGGGCGCGGTCACCGCCTGCGCGAGGTTGTAGAGCGACGTGAACTCTCGCGCCCCGACCTGGAGGTGGACCTGGAAGCTCGTGTTGCACGACTCGAGCAGGATGTTGTCGTGGGTCATCTCGAGCTCGTCGAGCCCGTGGATCGAGACTCGGAAGTCGCCCTGGCGCAGCCGCAGGAGCGCGCGGTTGAGCTCGTGGTAGCGAGGCGCCGGCGTGAGGTTCTCGAGGCGGAGGTCGCCGGCGCGCAGGGTGGGGAGGATGCCCGTGAGCAGGACGTCGGCGCCGGCGGAGCGCGCGGCCTCGGCGGCCCGCCCGATGACCTCCGAGAGCTCGGCCTCGAGCCGCCGCAGGCAGTCGCCGCCGAACGGGAGGGGGGTGAGGTTCGCCTCCAGGTTGAAGCGAGCGAGCTCGGTCGTGAGCCGGTCATCGGCGGCCCGCTCGAGCACCTCCAGCGCGAGCGGCGCGGGCCGGAGCGCGCGATCGACGAGGAACATCTCCTGCTCGGCGCCGATGCGGCGCACGCCGGACTCGATGCGATCCTCCCGGAGGAGGCGCTCGAGCGCCTCCACGTCGTCGAGCAGCGCCCGCATGAACGCGTGGTGCTGCTCCTCGCTCGCCTGCTCGGAGACGTGCTGCTCGCCCATGGTGACCGCCCCGCCTTTCGCTCGCTCCCGCTCCAGGGAAGCCTACGACGGCGAGCGGCAGGGGGCGCGGGAGATCCCCTGACGGACGGCGGGCGTCTGGCTCGGCGCGGGCGGCGCGGCGGCGGGCGGAGGCGGGCGACGCGATCAGAAGCTGCGGCCGGCCGCGAGCCGCAGCGTGGCGACCTTGTCCTCGGCGAGGCCGAACCCGAGCGGCGCGTCGATCGCGACGAGCAGGCCCGCCCGGGCGTAGAAGCCAGGCTGCTCCAGCGTGTAGGTGAAGAACGGCTCCATCGCGAGCTGCATCCAGTCGTCGCGGGTCGGCGTCAGCGCGGCCTGGAGGCGGAGCCCGCCGCCGTAGGGGCCTCGGCCGCGCAGCTCGAGCTCGTCGCCCTGCTCGACCACGAGCTCGACGCCGGCCCTGCTGGTCGGGAGGGCGAACATCACCGCGGTGTCCGCGCGGTAGACGAGCCGGGTGGCGAGCTCCGCCTCGACGCCGCCGAGGACCCTCAGGGGCAGGTGCCCGGCGGTGAGCCGGTGCAGGCCGAAGGAGGCGCGCGCGGGGGCGGTCGCCTGCAGCGTGGCGCGGGCGTCGGCGTCGGGGGCGCTGAGGACGGGGATCGAGAGCGCGCCGCCGCCGAAGACGGTGAGCTTGCGCGAGAGGGCGCGCGCATAGTGGGCGCCGACCGTCGGATTGCCGAAGAGAAGGCTGCCGGCGCTGCTGCTCTCGTCGACGCCGAGCCGGGTGGACCGGAACGTCGCGGAGACGTCGCCGTAGGCGAGCGGGAGATCCACGTCGAGGTGGAGCCGGCCGAACCGCTCGAGCTGACCTCGGAGATCGAAGGTCAGCCCGAACGTGCTGACCTCGGACGTGACATCGTCCATGGCCCAGGAGGCCGACTTGCTCAGGACGTCGAGCTCGAGCTCCGCACGCGATCCCTGGGATTTAGCCCAGCTGTTCTTTTCGGCCGGAGCGGCAGGTGGCGCCGCGAGCCAGAGCGAGAGCAGGAGAGCGGAGGAGAGCAGCGATCTCGCGTTCAATCAGGCCCACCTGCGAGGACTACCATGGCTCGGCTCGGCCGTGATCAGCGAACGGCGCCCTCGGCGCCCGCGGCCTCCTCGTCCTCGTCGTCCTCCTCCTCGTCTTCGTCGTCGTCCTCCTCGCTGTCGTCGTCAGCGTCGCCGCTGCCGTCGAAGAGCAGGGAGGGAGCGCCTTCGTTGCCGTGCTCGGCGAAGATCGCGTCGGCAGCGATCACGAGCTCCTCCATGCGGTCGGCGTCGACGGGGCCGTACACGGCGAGCGCCATGGCGCGATCCCGCACGAACAGCCACGCATCGGGGAAGTCGAGCAGGGCGTCGCGGATGGGCTTCGAGAGCCACCTGCCGATGGCCTTCGCTTCAGGCCCCTCGACAAGGAACTGCTCCATGAACTCCGGGTCCTTCTTGAACTGGACGCCGGTGTTGGGGGCACGCGTGCCATCGACGATGGGCAGCGGACACACGGTGAGCCGGGGAGCAGCCTTGGCCAGCTTTGTGAGGACCACCTGGTACTCGCTGCCGTTCTTCGCGTCCGGCCCCACGACCGCGACGTAGGCGAGCTTCGGGACGAGCTCGTAGCGGGCGAGCACCGCGCCGCCGCCCGTCTCCTGCAGCGTGTGCTCGAGGCTGGATGGCAACGAGCGCACCGGACGAGGGCCGTCGGCGCCGGCGTCGGCCTTCCGGCCGCCGGGCTTCGCGCCGGGACGGGCCGGGGCCGCCTCCGGGGTCATCAGCGCGCGCCACCGCGCGAGCTCGCGGTCGCGCCGCGCCTCGTGCCGACCGCGCAAGCCGGTCAGGAACCAGACGACGAGCAACGCAAGGGGACCTACGTACCAGAGCCAGGGCATGGGGCGGCGATGCTAGCAAACCTCGCGGAGCTGCGGTGGGGTCGCGCGCGCCCGCGGTAGGGCCGCCCTCGTCTCGCCACCCATCCGCCATCCGCCATCCGACGCGTGTTGCCGTGGCGAGCCTCGCCGCGGAGCGGCGAGGCTCAGGGCGCCGGGGCCGGAGCGGCGTCGTTCGACCGCTCGAAGACGCACCAGTAGCCGTTCTTGCTGTGGCGCACCATCCCGGCCACCTCGTAAACGCCCCGGAAACGCCGGTCCTTGCGGAGCTTCTCCTGCGCCGGGAACGGGAGCTTGTCGCACGTGTCGGCGCCGCCGACGAACACGAAGTAACGCGGCATCTTGTCGAAGACGTGCTGCACGTAGCCGGGGCCCGTCTTGCGCGTGTAGCCGCCCGGGAGCTTGGAGATCACGGGATCGACGAGGCCGAGGAGATCGAGCACCGGATAGTCGGTCACATAGCCGATGTACCCGATGTCGCCCACGGCGACCTCGCCGGGCTTGCCGTGCTCCTGGAACCAGCTGGCCACGCCGCCCGCGGCGCTGTCCCAGAACCGCTTCTCGTCGTCGAGGATCCGGTGCTGGGCGCGCTCGATCCGCTGCGCCCGGAAGGCGCCCAGCGCGACGAGGCAGCCGAGCGCGAGCACGCCGGCCCCCGCGGCGAGGGCGATCGCCTTGCCCTCGGGCGCGTCCGTGGCGCGGGCCGAGAGCTCGGCGAGCAGCGGCTCGAGAAGCGCGCGCGCCCCGAGGCCCGCGAGCAGGAAGCAGAACGGCTCGAACGGGCTCATGAAGCGGTAGTACGGCATCCAGTCCCCGCCCACGAGGAGCACGTAGCCGCCCACTGCGAGCGCGAGGGCCCCGACGCAGAGCGCGTCGCGGTGGCGCGCGACGATCGCCACGCAGAGGCCGAAGAGCCCGAGCAGGAGCGCCGGCCACGTGTGCTCCGCGTACTCCGCGAGGTAGCGCTGCCCCCCGGCCAGCTGCTCCGCGAGGCTGCCGGTCTTGGCGCTCAGCGTGTTCGGCAGCCACGTGCCGTAGTAGCTGTGCCGCCAGAGCATGTGGCACGCGATGGGCGCGGCGAAGACGACGCCGCGGAGGAGGTTCTGCCGCCCGAAGAAGCGAAGGCCGAGGAAGAGCATCGGTATGCCGATGAACATCGGCGCTTCCGGGCGCGTCAGGCCGGCGAGCCCGAAGACGAGGCCCGAATACGGGAAGCCGGTCCCCCGATCGCGCTCGCGGAACATCATCTCGGTGCCCGCGAGGACGAGCAGGACGAACAGCGGCGTCTCCAGGCCGAAGACGGCATATCCGCTCTGCACGATCGAGCTCGCGAACAGCCACGTGGCGATGCAAGGGACCGCGCCGTGCGGGCGAAGCCGGGCCGAGAGGAGGTAGAGCGCGCCGAGCGAGCCGCAGGCGGCGAGCCCGCCGAGCACCTTGGCGACGATGTCCGGGTCGAGGCCGAGCTTGATGCCGCCCGCGAGCAGCACGGTCCAGAGGAAGTTCGTGTACCCCTCGATGCGCTCGCCGGCGTTGTAGACGAGCCCGAGGCCTCGGGCGAAGTTGCGCGCGTAGCGGTAGGAGATGTACGCGTCGTCGATCGTGAACGAGCGCACACGCACCATGTTCACGACGAGGAGGAACGCCGGCAGCACGAGGCCGAACGCGAGGTGCAGGCGCTCGGAGAGCGGCGCGCCTCGCAGCCAGTCGCGCCAGCTCCGGGCCGAGGGCGCGCCTTCGACGCCGTCGCCCGCCGCTTCCAGGTCGCCGTCGGCCTCGCCGCTCGGAGGGGCGACCCCGAGTTGTCCGTGCTCTGCTTCTTCCGGTTCCAGGAAAGCCATGTGAAGCCTCTCCCTACCATGGATGGTTCATGTCGGGGTCGTTTCTTGGTCGAGGCGCTCATCCCAGCTATCCTTGCGACATGCGTGCAGCCATTGTCGCTCTTGCCGCCTCCTCCGCGCTTTTCGTCGCGCCCCCGGCGCTCGGTGCCCGCGGCGTGCCGTGCGGCTTCTATGGCATCGATCCCGGGGCGCCCGTCGACGCAGGGGAGGTGATCCTCGACGGCGATCACGCGAAACGGCTCGCGCGGGCGGGCGCCGGCGCCGTGCGCGTCGAGTTCCTGCTCGACGGCGCCGACGCGTGGGACGACGACAAGCTCGAGGAGTACGACGCCATCATCGACGCGGCGCGCGCCGCTGGCCTCGAGCCGGTCGGGCTCCTCTCTCACCGCACGCTCGGAGAAGAACAGGATGTCTGGAATGACGATCGGGACCGGGACGGCAACAACCCGTATGTAGAGGCGTTCGCCGAGACGGCAGAGGCGCTCATGACGAGGTACGCCGGGGACGTCGTCCAGTGGGAGATCTGGAGTCAGCCGAACTGCTCCGAGCTCCCCGACCCCACGCTCGACCCGGAGCACGCGGGCTGCACCTTCGTCCTGCCCCGGGTGCTCGCGCGGATCCTCGCCGAGATCCGCATCCGCAACGAGGCGCTCTTCAACGTCGACGAGCTGTCGCTGACCACGGGCGGCCTGCTCGCGTCGGACGACCCGGCCGCGCCGTTCTCGGGGGTCGATTACCTGCGCGAGCTCTACGCGCAGCCGGTGTGGGACGATCTCGAGGCGCGCTTCGGCCAGCGGACGCCGTGGTCTCGCCTCGGTCAACAGCTGTTCTTCCATCAGGGCACCGAGGTCGATCCGGTGGCGCTCGGCGATTACCTCGACGAGCTGCGCGACCTCGCCGACGAGGAGGGAGACGAGAGCCCCTTCGCCGTGACCGGGATCGCGTGGTCGAGCGCGCTCGTCGGCGAGGAGCTCCAGGCGGCGAACCTGACCACATCGTTCGAGCTCCTCTCCGAGCGCGACGATGTCGCCAGCGTCGTCTGGGCCAGCTACCAGGACGCGCCGCTCGACGAGCAGCCCTTCGGCCTCGTCGACGAGGCCGGGGTGGAGAAGCTCGCGCTCGACGCGTTCAGCGAGTCGGCCGACAACTGCGAGCCGACGGAGCAAGGCGGGGGAACGGGGAGCGGCGGCGGGGGGAGCGGATCGAGCGGCGGCGGCGTTGCAGCCGGCTCGCCGCCCGGAAGCAGCGGGCAGATGGGGCGGCCGATCGACGGAAAGCGGCGCGCGAGCTCCTGCAGTTATGCAGCGGGCGCGACCAGCGAAGGCGGAACGCGGCCCGGTGCGGGGTGGCTCGCGTTGCTCGCGATCGGCGCGATCGCGGTGGTGCGCTGCCGCCGCGTCATTTGAAGGCAACTCGGGCGCTCTCGTCGCCGACAGGTGAGGCATGCCTCACAGCTCGGCGCGCTTCGCGCGGCGGATGGCCGTGCGCGTGGTCCTTTTGCTCTTCAATGGCTGCGGGGACGACGCCGCGGGCGTTCGCTTCGGCGTCTGCACCGACGGCGTGGTCGACGAGGGCGAGGCGTGCGACGACGGCAATACCGCGGAGGGCGACGGCTGCTCGCCGACGTGCCAGCGTGAGGAGCCAGCGGCGCCCCGCTGCGGCGACGGCGCGCTCGACCCGGGCGAGGCGTGTGACGACAGCGACACGGCGGCCGGGGACGGCTGCTCGGCGGCGTGCGAGATCGAGGTGCCCCCGCGCTGCGGCGACGGCGCCCTCGATCCGGGGGAGCAGTGCGACGACGGGAACGTCGCGACGGGCGACGGCTGCGAGATCGATTGCACGAAGACGCCGGCCGAGGAGACCGTCTGCGAGGAGCTTTCGCCGCTCCCGCAGGGGACGTGCGAGGTGGTCGCCGGCGCGGGCGCGACGCTGATCCGGGGCGTCGTGCTGGCCCCGGGCAGGGTGTACCGGGGCGGGCGGGTGCTCGTGGACGAGCGGGGCGCGATCGCGTGCGTCGGCTGCGATTGCGAGGCGGCGGGCGCGACGGAGATCACGTGCCCGAGCGGGGTCGTCTCCCCGGCGCTCATCAACACGCACGATCACATCACGTACACGCAGAACAGCCCGTATACCCCGACCGAGGAGCGCTATGAGCACCGCCACGACTGGCGCACCGGCAACAACAAGCACACGAGGATCGACGCGCCAGGCATGGCGAGCCAGGCGCAGATCCGCTGGGGCGAGCTCCGCTTCCTGATGGGCGGCGCGACCTCGATCGTCGGCTCGGGGAGCGCGCCAGGGCTCCTCAGGAACCTGGACCGGGCCGACCAGGAGGGCCTGGGCCAGAAGGCGGTCCATTTCGACACGTTCCCGCTCGACGACACGGGCGGCCGCGAGATCGTGAGCGGCTGCGGCTACTCGGCCGACATGGTGACGGGGGAGGACGTCGAGGGGGAAGACGCCTATTGCCCGCATGTCGCCGAGGGGATCGAGGCGTCGGCGCGCAACGAGTTCGTCTGCCTGAAGACAAAGCCGAACGACGTGCTCGAGCCGCAGAGCGCGTTCATCCACGGGATCGGCCTGACCGCGCCCGACTACGCGGCGATGGCGGCGGAGGGCACGGCGCTCATCTGGTCTCCCCGCTCCAACATCACGCTCTACGGCGACACCGCCGTGGTCACCGCCGCCGCCCGCCTCGGGGTGCAGATCGCGCTCGGCACCGACTGGATCGCGACCGGGTCGATGAACCTCCTGCGGGAGCTCCGGTGCGCGGCGGCGCTCAACGAGGCGTACTACGACGGCTTCTTCACCGACGAGGAGCTGTGGAGGATGGTCACCGGGAGCGCCGCCGCGGTCACCGCGACGGACGACGTGATCGGCGCGCTGTCCACGGGGAAGGTCGCCGACATCGCGATCTTCGACGGCAGAGAGCGCGAGAGCCACCGCGCTGTCGTCGCCGCCGATCCCGAGGACGTCGTCCTCGTGATGCGCGGCGGAAAGGTCCTGTACGGCGACGCGGCCGTGGTGTCCGCGCTCCGGGGCGCGGACGCGTGCGACGCGGTCGAGGTGTGCGGCGCGTCGAAGCAGGTCTGTCTGCGGGACGAGATCGGGATGACGCTGGAGGACCTCGAGCGGCAGACGGGCGAGATCTATCCGGCCTTCTTCTGCGGCGAGCCCGAGCGCGAGCCGCTCTGCACCCCGTCGCGCGCGGAGAGCGCGCCCCGGAACGCCTCGGTGAACGGCTCGACCGTCTACACCGGGCAGCCGACGGACGCGGATCTCGACGGCGACGGCATCGAGAACGGCGCGGACGATTGCCCGAGCGTCTTCAACCCGATCCGGCCGCTCGACAACGGGGTCCAGGCCGACTTCGACGGCGACGGCGACGGTGACGCCTGCGACGCGTGCCCGCTCGACGCCGGCAGCTCGCTCTGCTCGCCGCCGGACCCGAACGACGCCGACAACGATGGCATCGAGAACGGCGCGGACGACTGCCCGAGCCTCCAGAACCCCGATCAGGCCGACGCGGACGGCGACGGCAAGGGCGATCCGTGCGACCTGTGCCCGGACCAGGCGAACGCAGGGGCCCTGGGCTGCACGGTGGCGATCTACGATATCAAGGACGGCACGCGCGCGGAGGGCGAGACGGTGGCCCTGGAGGACGTGCTCGTGACCGGGAAGCACGCGAGCGGCTTCTTCGTCCAGGCGAAGCCAGGGGACCCGGGGTACGCGGGGCCGGCGTACTCCGGCGTCTACGTGTACAGCCCGCAGAACACCGTGCTGGTGGGCGATCGCGTGCGGATCCCGAGCGCGGTGATCGCGAGTTACTTCGGGCAGATCCAGCTCGGGTCCGCCGTGGTCGAGGTGATCGCGTCGCTCGGCGAGGCGGCGCCGGCCCCGGAGCTCGTCGCGCCGGCCGACATCGCGACGGGCGGCGCGCGCGCTGCCGCGCTCGAGGGGGTCCTCGTCGAGGTGGAGGACGTCACGGTGATCGGGCTCGATACGAGATATCATGAGTTCGTCGTCACAGGCGATCTGTGCGTGGACGACCTCCTGTACCGGTCGAGCCCCTTCCCGGCGGAAGGCCAGCATTTCGCGAGCATCCGCGGCGTCCTCACCCACCGGAACGACGACTCGAAGGTCGAGCCGCGCGGCGTCGATGACCTCGTGACGACCCTCGGGGCGGAGGCCGCGACGGCAGGGCTCGTGATCAACGAGGTGGATTATGATCAGCCGGGCGGCGATGGGGCCGAGTTCATCGAGATCTACAATGGTACCGGCGCGCCCGTGGATCTCACGGGCCATGCGCTCGTGCTGGTCGATGGATCCAGCAGCGCGCCCTCCGCCTACAGGACGCTCGATCTGAGCTCCGCCGGCACGCTCGCGGCTGGCCAGTACCTCGTCGTCGGCAGCACGGCGGTGGTCGGCACCGACACCATGCCTGGCGTCGTGGCGAAAGGTGCGGTGACGATCGCGTTCTCTGGCGCGCAGACCGACCGGATGCAGAACGGGGCTTCCGACGGGATCGCGCTGATGAACACCATGACAGGGGCCGTGATCGACGCGCTCTCCTACGAGGGGAGCATCACCGCCGTCACGATCGGGAGCGCCAGCGTGAGCCTCGTCGAAGGCGACGCGTTGCCGGCCACCGTGGCGGACGGCGGCACGGCGGCTGGCTCGCTCTGCCGCCTGCCCGACGGGACGGACACGAACCAGGCCGCCGTCGACTGGGCGCTCTCCGCGACGATCACCCCTGGTGCGGCGAACGTGCCGTGAGCCCCGGCCGAGGCGCTGCGCCGCGCTCCTCAGCGCAGCGCGCGTCGGCGGCCCGCCGTTCGCCCGGCGCCGCCGCGCGGTCCACGCCGCTCGCCGGTGTCTTCGTTCTGTCAGCTGTGTCTGGAGAAGATAGGAAGAATCAAGGAGGGATGAGCCGTGAGCGGGCGCTCACAGGCAGCCGCAGAGCGGGTCGCCCGCCTTGCACACGCACTTTCCGCCCTTCTTGGCCGACGCCGCCGCGCTGGCGCCCCGCACCGCCGCGCTGGCGCCCCGCGCCGCCTTGCCGGACGTCGCCGCTCGGCCGCGGAGGGTTGCGGTCCCCTTGACGGTCGGCGTCTTCGCGTCGGCCACGTCATCACCCTCGGCCAGCGCCTTGGTCGCCGCCGTCGCCTTGTAATCGGCGAACGCCTTCTGCGCCTTCTCGGCGTCGCTCTTGGCGGCATCGAGCGCGAGGGTAAGCTCGGTGATCTTCCGGTTGCGCTCGTCGAGCTGGAGGTTGAGCTGCGCGATCCTGTCCTGCTCGGCGACCCGGGCGGCCACGGCCTCGGCCTGACCCGCCTCGGCTTCCTTCACCTTGCCGGCGAAGGTGGTCACCGCGACCGCGGCCACGGCCGCCACGACCAGACCCATCCAGAACGCGAACCGACCCCGCCGCTTCTGCCGCACGCCTTGGGCGATCGCCTCGAGCTCGCGCTCGAGGTCCCCCGAGCCCGACATGGGCGGCACGCTGGCCGCCACCGGCGCGATGCTGGCGGGCCCTCTCGTCCCCTGGGTGTACGTGGCAGGGGCCTGGTAGAGCCCTCCCGGGCTTTGTTGCGTGTTCCTCATCGCGCGAGACCTCCTCCTGCGTGAGCCATTCCTCCTCTAAGCAAGTGGGGGGGCCTCCTGGCAAGTGTGGTGCCAGGTGAGCTCGCCTTGCGCTGGCACCGTGTGCATCGTCCGTGAAGCAAACAGCGGTGCAAAGCGAGGACTCCCACCGCAAAGCGATGGCTCACGCCGCGAAACGTGGACTCTCACCGCAAAACGAGGACTCACGAGGTGCTCCGGAGGCGAGTCGCGCGAGATCCGGGTGGATCACTCGTTCTGGTGCATGGACGGCTCACCGGACCTCGATGCGTCCCCTGGTCCAACGGAGGTCCTGCACCACGCGCCGGCAACACGGTGCTGCCGGCGCGGAGGGAGGGCCGCCCCCGGGCAGCGACCGGAAGCGCCCCGATCGAGTCAACGATTCCGGCCACTTGCGGCCGTAGTCCGGCCACTGCCGCGCCTCCGCGGGACCGGTGACGCGAGCGCCTCGTCGCGAGGTGGCTGCCGGCCGTCAGGGCTGCAGTTTGGCGACGAAGGCGTCGGGGCCCCCGGTGTTCATCAGGGGCTCCCCCCCGAGATCGATCCTGCCGCTGAAGCTGCCCGTCAGCGCGATGGCTCCCAGCTCATCCACGGCGACGGCCCGGGCGCGCTGCTCCGACGCGTCGCCGAACGATTTGGCCCAGACCGTATCGCCGTTCGGAGCGAGCTTCGCGAAGAAGGCGTCGTTGCCGCCGAGGGACTGGAGCTTCGGGCTCGGGGCGCCGAAGTCGATGGCGCTCTCGAACTCTCCGACAACGATGACGTTGCCCGCCTGGTCGACCGCCACCCCCAGCGCCCTCTGATCTCGGCCGTCCCCGTACAGACGGTTCCAGAGGTGCTTGCCCTCCGCGTTGAAGGCGGCGACGACCGCGTCGTTTCCTCCGGCGTATCTCCGCGGCGCTCCGTCGAAATTGATCGTTCCCCCGGTGCTCCCTGCGACGACGATGTCCCCCTTCGCGTCCACCGCGACCGCCGTGAATTCCTGGCCCATGGTGTCGCCGAACATCTTGGCCCAGAGCGGCGTGCCGCTCCCGTCGAGCTTCGCGATGAAGGCGTCGTCGCCCTGCGCCGTGAGGAGCGTCGTCCCGAAGTACACCCTGCCTGCGATGCGGCCGACCAGGACCACGCCTCCGTCGGGCGTGACGGCAGCGTCGTTCGCGACCTCAGCCGTCGTATCGCCGAAGTTCTTGCTCCAGGCGAGGTTCCCGAGGGCGTCCATCTTCACGACGAAGATGTCCTCTCCACCCTTGCTCGTCAGGTGGCCCCCGCCCATCCGCTGCCCGCCCAGCACGTCGGCCGAGTCGGTGAAACTGCCAGCGACGACGATGTTGTCGTTCGAATCCACCGCGAGCCCGTAAACCCTATCGACGCTCGGACCGGCGATCGTCTCGATCCAGTCCAGGCCGCCAATCGCGTCGAGCTTCGCCACGAACACGTCCGAGCTGCCTGCGCTCGTGAGCGACGCCCCGTCGAAGTTAAGTGTGTTTTCGAAGGTCCCGGCGAGGATCACGCCGCCGTTCTTGTCGAGCGCCACGCGAGTGGAAAAATCCGAGCCGTTCCCCCCGAACGCCTTCGACCACCCCCTCGCGCCGCCGGGACCGAGCTGGACGACGAAGCCGTCGTACGCTCCCTGGCTGCCGACGGGCGCTCCCTGGCTGCCGACGGAATCCAGGCTGGTGCTGAAGGCACCCGCGACCAGGATGTGCCCTTCCCTGTCGAACGTGACGTCAACCCCGAACTGGTCGCCGTTCCCTCCGAGCTTGGCGCTCCAGTCGTGCGCTCCGATGCACGCCGCCACGCCGTCGCAACTCTCGTCGTTCTCCTTCGTCGTACAGCCCTCGGCCGTGGGGACCACCTCGCCGTCGCACGAGGCGCCGCGCAGGCAGCCTTCCTTGCACTCGCCGACCCCCTTGGTCGCTTCGGGGCCTGTATAACAAGGCGTGCAGGGCTCGTTGCCGCCCGCGCCGCCCGCGCCTCCCGCGGCGCCTGCGCCTCCCGCGGCGCCTGCGCCGCCCGTGCCGCCCGCGCCTCCCGCGGCCCCCACACCGCCCATCCCCCCTTGCGCGGCGCCGCCGCCGCTGATGGCGCCCGGCACGAGCACGCCCTCGTCGAAGCACCCGCCCAGCGCGCCGGCCAGGCCGACCGCGCCGCCAAGGATCATGAAGCCGTTGCGTTTCATCAAAACACCCCCGCGATCCCGGCACCCCACGGCGATATCCATGGAAGGACCGCTGCGCCCTTGGGCTTCGCCGCCGCCGACGGTGCGGTGAGGAGCAGCGCGACGCCGCCCGCGGCGAGCGCCCCGCCCACGATGAACGCCGGCGCAGGGACGAGGCGCATGTCGTTGTACGAGCCCAGCTTGTCGCGCGTCTTCGGCGTGTCCGGGCACACGACGTCCTCGGTGCACCCGAGGTCGATCAGATCGCTGCGCAGCGCGCTCGTGATGCCGAACGTGACGCCACCGGCCACGAGCGCCGCGGCGCCCGTGCCGACGGCGGTCCAGCCGAGCACGCGCTGCGTGGTCCCCGGCGCCGGGCCGGCAGGCGGGGGGAGGACGATGGGCGGGCGGACACCGACGGGGAACTCGAGCGTGACCGCCGCCTCCTGCCGCTCCTGCAGCGCGACCTCCCGCCGGACGACACGCCCCGTCCACACGGCCTCGACGACGTGCTTGCCAGGATCGACAGGCTGGCTGACCCCCACCAGCGCCGGCGGCATCGGCTTACCGTCGATGGTGATCTGCACCTCGCGCTCTGGGGCGCCGCGCACCCCCACAGCGAGCCTGGGGATTCGTGGCTTGAGATCGTCGTACGCTTTCCCGGCGTCGGCGACAGCGGCCTTGAAGACGTCGCTGGCCGAGGCATCGAGCGAGGTGCGGCTCACTTGCAGGTAGCGCTCGGAGGCCTCGATGAGGCGCCCGAGCTGCTCGAGGCACCGCGCGGCATAGAGGTCGATCGTCGGCGCCTGGATCAGCTGGTCCGCGCGCCCGAACTTGTCGAGCGCCGCCGCATACTGGCCCTTGTCGAAGAGGTCGAGGCCCTCCTCGGCGAGGGCCCGGGCGGCGTTCATGGTGGCGGGGTCGACGTCGGCCGCCCGCGCGGTGGCCGCGAGCGCGAGCGCGAGCGCGAACGCGATGGTGGCGGTGCCCGAGACGCTCGATCGCGCGCGCATTCGTCTCCTCAGAAACCGAGGCGGTCGGACCTGGGGCGCGTCGCGCTGGAGGCCGCGGGCGGGGCCGCGGACCTGGGCCGCGGCGAGGAGGGCGCGGCCTTGCCCGGGCGAGCGGGCGCCGCCTGGGCCGAGGAGGCGGCCGCGGCCGGAGCGCTGGCATCCAGCGCGGAGCCGGCGCGGGGCGCGGGCGTCGAGGTCGCCGCGGCCGTCGTGTCCTGGGAAGGCGCGAGCTCGGGCGCCCCCCTGGGCGAATTCGCTTCCGCCGGCGGATTGCTCGCCGGGACGACGACAGGCGGTGTCTCGAGCGTCCCCGGCGGCGGGGCCGCGCCGGACGGCGGTGCATGCGGGATCGGATCGTCGCCGAGCGCGCGCCAGCCGATGAAGAGCACCCCGCAGAGGACCGAAGCCGCGAGGCCGAGCGCGACGGCCGGGACCGGGATCCTGCGGCGAGGCCTCGAGTCGGCCCCCGCCTCGTCGTAGAGGCCCGGCCGCGAGGCCACGCTCCCACCCGGCGAGACGGAGAGCGGGGAGGTCGAGATCGGCGGACCGGAGAGCGGCGCGGCGGAGAGCGGCGCAGCGGAGAGCGGCGCGGCGGACATCGGCGGGACGGAGGGCGACGCGGTGCCCGCGCCCCCGGGGATCGAGCTCACCGAGGCGCGCCCGCCCTCCTGCGCGTCGCTGGGCGGCAAGAGCGCGTCGCGCAGCGCGTCGACCATCGCCGTCGCCGAGGCGAACCGCCCGTTCGGGTCACGGCTGCACGCCTGCATGAACCACTCGTCGAACGCCGGCGGCACGGGCACAGACGCCACCTTCGAGGGGACAGGCAGCGGATCACTGCATATCTCGAGGATCATCGCGCCAGGCGCCTCGGCCGTGATCGCCGCCCGGCCGCACACGCACTCGAACGCGATCACCCCGAGCGCCCAGAGGTCCGACCGATAATCGACTGTCGCGCCCTGCGCCTGCTCAGGGCTCATGTACGGCAGCGTCCCGATCAGCACGCCCGCCTGCGTCCCGATGCCCTCTTTGCCGGACATGCGCGTCTTGGCGACGCCGAAATCGAGGACCTTGGCCACCTCCCGGTCGTCGTCGAGGGCGAGGAAGATGTTGTCGGGCTTGAGGTCGCGGTGGACGATGCCGGCGTCGTGGGCCTTGCGCACGGCGCGCGCGACGTCGGCGAAGATGCGCGCCGTATCGGCCGGATCGAGCGCGCCAACACGCTCGAGCCGGTGCGCGAGGTCCTCGCCCTCGAGGAGCTCCATCGCGATGAAGGGGACGTCGTTCTCGACGCCGTGATCGAGGATCTGCACGACGTTCGGGCTGCGGAGCGCCGCCGCCGCCTGCGCCTCCTGGTAGAAGCGCGCGCGGACCGTCTCGTCCTTCGCATAAAGAGGCCCGAGCATCTTGATCGCGACCGGCGAGCCCAGCGTGAGATCGTCCGCGCGCCAGACGGTGCCCATGCTGCCCGAGCTGAGGGGGCGGAGCAGCCGATATCGGCCGACCAGCACCTGTCCCTCCAGCGCGAACGCGTTCGTCGTCATTGTCGCAGGACCTGTGATGCGAGCGTGGCCTTCCCTACGCTGGTGGTTGTTCAGTGCTGGTCAACAACAACGGATAGACTGAAAGTCTACGGGGCGTGGCGCGGAGCGTCAATCGGTGCACCCGCCGCGTGCTCGCGGGACGTCGCTAGAGCACCGAACAGGTTGAAACGCCGCGCGAGAGAGAGTTTGAACCACAGAGACACAGAAGCGACAACAACAAAACCTCCGCACATCCGTGGTTCGTTTCGTCAATTTTTTCGATCGGATCGGTACCCTAGATCAACACGAAGTCCTCGGCCACGGAGACCTCCTCGGCCATGATGCTCGTGGTCTCGTCGTCGCGCTGGACCGCGAGCTTGTAGAGTTGCGCCAGCACGGCCGGGTGATCCTCGACCAGACCCATGAACTCGGTGGCCGGAAGGTACAGCGTCACGGTGGGGTGGACGGCGATCACATCGGCGTTCGCCGCGCGGCGGAGGACCATCGCGATCTCGCCGGCGACGTCGCCGGGGCCGAGCGTCGAGAGCACGAGCGGCTCGACGCGGGCGTCGTCCGCCGCGTCGCGCCGGACGACGGCGACCTCTCCGGAGGCGATGAGGAACAGGCCGGGGGGGCGCTCATCCTGGACGAGCAGCCGCTCGTTCTTCTCGAACGTGCGCGTGCGGAACCGCTTCACGAGCGCGGGCCTGTCGGCCTCGGGCACGACGCGGAGCACGTCGCTCATCCGGACGAGGTTCTCCACCATGCGGTCCCGGCAGTAGGCCGCGAGCTCCAGGCCGACCTCGGGCTCGCGCTGCGCGATGTCGTCGATCGCGTCGCGCTTCACCTCGAGCACGATGGAGGGCCGCGTGGCGACGACGCTCCCGGTGCGCGGGGCCCGAGAGAGCAGCGCCATCTCGCCGAACATGGCGCCGTTCGTGAGCCGGGCGAGGATGATCTCCTCGTCCACGCGCCGGCGCCGCGCCTCGAGCTCCCCGCGCGCGACGAAGTAGGCCTCGCTGCGCGCGGCGCCCTGCTCGATCACGGTCGCCCCCGCCGCCACCCAGATGGGCGTGAAGGCGGCGCACAGGGCGCGGAGCGCGTCGCGCCCGACGGACGAGAAGACCGGCTGGGGCGCGATCCCGGGGTGATCGGTCTGGGCGGCCAGCCTGCGCGTGGCGTCGTGGATGATCTCCGTCGCCTTGTTGAGCAGGAGCGCGCCGGTGAGCACGGAGGCGAGCGGCTGGAACGCCTCGGCGGCCGGCAGGGGCGGCGGCGGCGGCGCGCCCTCGCCGAGCCGCGGCGAGTCTCGGCAGAACGCCCCGGCGATCAGGTCGAGCCCGGGCCCGGGATCGCCGCCGAAGCGCTCGCTCTCGCGCGCGGCCGCCACGGCGAGCGGCAGGTTCTCGAGGTCGATCGCGCGGGCGATCGCGGTGGAGCACGCCTCGCGCGCGGCCTCGTGCCGGTTCAGCTCGCCGAGGAGGCGACCGCAGAGGCAGAGCGCCGACGGCATCGTCGGGTCGTGCCGGACCAGCGCAGCGGCCCAGCGCAGCGCGGCGTCCCGCTCTCCCGCGAGCGCCAGCGAGAGCGCTCGGTCGATCGGCGACTCCGCCTGCTGGATCGAGCCCGGGAGTACCGGGGGGAGGGCCATGTAAGCGTGTATATCAGGGTTCCCTGCGCGACGGCAAAGAACGCGCCCGGTCGACGCCCCGCGCGTCCCGCGGAGCCCGGGGAAGGTCCGCGGCGTCGTGCTCAGCCAATGTTCAGCCGAGGTGCTGCTTCAGGAACGCGATGCTCCGTTCCCACGCGAGCTTGGCGGCCTCGGGGGCGTAGACCTCGGGGCGCGTGTCGTTCACGAACGCGTGGTCGGCGTCATAGACGTGGAGCTCCATGGACTGGCCGTGGGCGGCGAGCTCCTTCTGGATCGCCTCGGCGGCGGCCGGCGTGGCCCAGCCGTCGCGCGCGGCGAAGTGGGCGAGGATCGGCGCCTTGACGCGCGCATAGTCGGGCGCGGGGCTCGGGATGCCATAGAAGGGCACCGCGGCCGCGAGCTCGGGGATCGTCGCCGCGGCGGCGAAGCTCAGCGCGCCGCCCATGCAGAACCCGATGACGCCGACCTTGCCGGTCGACCGCTCGTGCGCCGACAGGAAGCGGACGGCGCCGGCGATCTCCGCGAGGGCGCGCGGCTTGTCGAGCTCGACCATTAGCCGGTTGGCCTCGGTGGCATCCTTGGTGGTCTTGCCGTGGTAGAGGTCGGGCGCGAGGGCGATGAACCCGGCATCGGCGAGCCGGTCGAGCAGAGAGCGGATGTGGTCGTTCACACCCCACCACTCCTGGATCAGGACGACGGCAGGCGACTTGTCCCCCTGCTTCGGCCAGACGATCTCGCCGGTCGCCGAGGACCCGTCCTTCGCGGGGAACGAAACCTTTTCGGACATGCGACTCCTCCCTTTCGAGACGGGGATCGGCTGCGCCGTCCGCGTCAGCAACCGGGGATCGGCTTCGCCGTCCCCGCCAGCAATCGGGGATCGGCTTCGCCGTCCCTGCCAGCAACCGGGGATCGGCTTCGCCGTCCCCTCATGGCGCGGCGCAGGATAACCGCCCCGCGCACGTCGCGTAGCGCAAACTGCCTGGCACGCGCTCCACGCCGGGACGCCGGCGATGTAGATTGACGGCGTGGATGCGTTGGCCGGGCGATGGAGGCGAGCCGTCTCGTCCTTGAAGGAGCTCCGGCTGCGGGTCGCGTACCTGCGGAGCGAGGTGCTGCGGGCCGACCCGCCCTCGGTCGCCCGCGCGCTCGACGACCTCTGCCGCGACGCCGAGCAGGCCAACCCCCTCGCGCGCGACGTGCTGGGCGCCGTCGTGCCGATCCTCGCGGATCCTGCGCTCTCGGAGCGCGTCGAGCAGCTCCGGGAGCTCGCGTCCTCCCATGCCCTGCTGCCGCTCTCGCGCCTCTTGCGCCGCAAGGCGCGGCGGCCCGAGGCGCAGCCGGCCTCGCCGGCGCCCGACGAGCGGCTCCTCGCCACGTCGAGCGCCGGTCGCGCGCTCACGCTCGGCGAGCGGCGCGCGCTGGCCCGGCGGCCGACCCGCGCGGCCTTCGAAGCCTTGCTCCGGGACCCGCACCCGCTCGTCATCCGCAACCTGCTCGACAACCCGCGCTTGACCGAGGATGACGTCGTCCGCCTCGCGGCGCGGCGCCCGGCGAGCGCGGAGGTCCTGACGGAGATCGCGAAGCACCCCGAGTGGCCGCAGCGCGCGCGGGTGCGCATGGCGATCGTGCAGAACCCGGGCGCGCCGCAGGAGATCGCGGTGCCCATGGTGCGCCTCCTCCTGCGGCCCGAGCTCCTGCGGCTCGCGGCGGCGGCGGACGTGCCCGCGGTCGTCCGGGCCGCGGCGCGGGAGCTGCTCGATCGCCGCCCGCCGGTCCCGCACAAGCCGGGCGGCCCGCTGGCGCAGTGAGCGGCCCGCGGCGGCGTCCATGGTGGTGCTCGGTCAGCGCCTCGACGTGATCGGGGCGCTGGCGTGAATCTAGCGTGAATCGGGGCGCTGGCGACGCTACGCGACCTCGGCCCAGCACCGCGCGAGGCGGCGCACGCCCTCGTCGAGGTCCTCGTCGCACGCCACCGAGGAGAAGCAGAGCCGGAGGGCGAACGGGCTCACGGCGCCGTGGGCCCGGAACAGCGAGCCCGGGTCGAAGGCGACGCCGTGCTCGATGGCGGCGGCCAGGAGGAAGGCCTCGTTCGGCTCGGCGTCGGGCTCGACCCAGATCGCGAAGCCGCCGGTGGGGGGGTCGAACCGCCAGCCGGGCAGGTGCCTCCGGAGCGCCCGCTCCATCCGGTCGGCGCGGCGGCCGTAGAACTCCCGCAGGCGAACGAGCCGCTGATCGAAGTTTTCTGTGCGGAGGTAGTCTTCCAGGACGGCCTGCGGCAGGCTGGCTGCCTGCAGGTCGTCGGATTGCTTCAGCTGGAGGATCTCGGCCCGGAGCGAGCGCGGGGGCACGAGCCAGCCGATGCGGAGCCCGGGGCAGAGCGTCTTCGAGAACGTCCCGACGTGGAACACGCGATCGGGCGCTTCGGCGAGGAGCGGTCGCGGGGCGGCGCCGTCAAAGGACAGATCCGCGTAAGCGTCGTCCTCGATGATGGGCCGCAGGGTCGAGAGGACCCTGGCTCGATCGCTGCGCGACAGCTTGCGTCCACGCGGGTTGGAGACGGCGGGCATGAGGTAATAGGCATCGACGTGGCTGCCGTCATCGACGACCGTCGCGCCGAGCTCCCGGAACAGATCGAGCGCGCCGGGGTAGCTCTCGCGGTCGACGCCGGTCCTGGCGCGCGGTCCGCGGAGCAGCAGCTGCGCGGCGAGGGACACGGCCTGCTGTGCGCCGCTGGTCACGATGACGTCGTCGCGAGCCACCTGGGCGCCGCGCCGGCGCAGCTGCCCGGCGATCCAGGCGCGGAGGTCCTCGTCGCCCTCGGGCCAGCCGTACTGGAGCGCCGGGCAGCTGGGGTTCTGAAGGGCGCGAACGAACGAGGCCGCGAGCTTCGCGCGCGGGAACTCGCCCGGGGCGGGCAGCCCGCCCGCGAAGCTGATGAGCCCAGGCGTGTCCGCGGCCCGCCGCTTCAAGGCGTCGAACGGATCGGGGCCGTGTCCGGGCCTCGGCCCGCTCCGCGGCGCATCACGTGAGATCGGGGCCTGCACAGGCCGGGTGTGGGACGACGGGGGAGGACGGGTTGCGCGCGCGTTGGCATCCATAGAGTTCAGGGTCCGAGCGGGGCCATTCAAGGATGGTGCCGCCCGTGCTGCCCGTCTCCAGGCGCAGCGGAAGCGATCGCGTCCCAGGGCAGGGCAGAACTCCATGGAAAATTGGTTACATCGCGGCCGCCTGGGACGGGTCTGGGCGTGTAACGGCATGTTGCGGGGTGTGGCGTGCGCGCGCGGCGAGACAGGCTGCCACAGCACACGAGCGGGTGCGCCGAGGTGCCCCTCCGTGGAGGCGCTGGATCGGTGTGAGATCTGGGCAGGCGAACGAGGGGCGCGGGCGCATCGAGGCGCCGGCGGCCACCGGAGGCGCGTCCGCCGCGGGCAGCCGAGCGCGGCGTTGCGGAGCCGCGGAAGCGTGCGGCCGAGCTTAGGGCTCGATACCCCAGGCGAGCTCGCCGGCGCGGTACCCGGTCACCTGCATCGAAGGCGTGAAAGCGGTCGCCGTCGCGCTGAAGGAGTAGTCGTTGGCCTGCGTCAGCTTATCGTAGTTCGCGTTGTAGATGGCAATCTCTGCGTATCCCGAGGTGGCGCCCGGGGCGAGGCTGCCTGTAGCGGATGCGAAGCCGATCTCGAGGTAGTGATCGGCGTCCGTGCCAGACGCTTCGTGAAACGTCCTGATGATGTTGTCGCGCCCACCGGTGACCGACGCGAAGTCGCAGTTGCTCATCAGTGCCGACGTGAAACCGTCGGCCGTGAACCAGTAGCGAATCGTGACATCCTGGAGCGGGACGCTCGCACTTCCGGTGTTCTTGACCTGGATCTTGAAGGAGAGAAAGGCGGGGGTGGCGGCGGCGTCTCTCGTGGCGTACTGCACCTCGAGTTCCCCCGTGGGATCGCCGCCGGTGGTGGAGCTTGCGGTCGTGGAGCTCGTGGCGGTACCGCCTCCGGCGCCTGTCGTGCTGCTCGTCGTGGAGCTGGCCGAGCTGCTGGCGGAGGAGCTGGCCGAGCTACTCGCGGAGGAGCTGGCCGAGCTGCTGGCGGAGGAGCTGGCCGAGCTGCTGGCAGAGGAGCTGACCGAGCTGCTGGCCGACGAGCTGGCCGAGCTGCTCGCGGAGCTGCTCGTCGTTGAGCTCGTGGCGTCCTCACCGCCAGCGCCGCCCAGGCCTCCGGCGCCGCCCGTGCCGTCGGCACCACCTGAGCCTGCCGAGCCGCTCACCGCTGCGCTCGTGACGTTGCCGCCCGCGCTGGCCGAGCCGCCTGTCGCGGAGCCCGTCGTGCCGCTCGCTGTCGTGCTGCTCGTTGCAGACACGGTGGAGCCGGCGCCGGCCGAGCTGGACGACGGCGCTCCACCCGAGCTAGCGCCGCCGCCCCCCGTGCTCTCGCCGTCCAGGCTGGCGCCTTGGGCACATGCCACGAGCGTCAGCAGCGCGATGGCACAGAGCGCGGTGGCTCCGTTCGGCCATGAGCTCGAGGCGTTGACTCGGTTGGCCCGATTGCCGCGACTGCCCAGCTGCGGTGGCGCTCCCGCCCTCGTCGACAGCTTCCCCCTGGAACCCCCGATACGAGCTGCTCCAGAGGCCGTCTGGCCGAGCAGTGACGCACATCTCACCATCGGTCGCATCTTGAACACCCCTGCGACAGCTCGACCAAATCCGGAGGCCGAACGGAAGGAAGTTGAGGCCAACAGCTTATACGGGACCGTCTGGCATCAGCAAGAGGCTGGCCATGGGAACTTTCTGCCGATGTCGTAGATGATAAGGTATCCGTCTACATGCATTGGCCACAGATCGAGCAGCACCGAACCGCAGAGTCCAAGGATCGCCCCTTCTTCGAGGCGAAGGTGATGTCCCTCTGAGCGCTGCCTGTCGGCGAGGGCGCGAGGGGGTCACGTGGCGCGCGTGGGCTGCGAGGCCTCGAGCCGCGCCTTTTCGGCGAGCAGCAGCTCGGTGAACGCCGCGATGAACATGCGCCTGGCGAGCGATCCGAGCGGCTTGCCGACGAGCGGCAGCGGGATGTCGAAGCGCGATGTCCAGTCGATCTCCGTGCCCTCGCCGCGCGGGGTGAAGCGGAGACGCGAGCCCTGGTGCCGGAGCGGCTGCGTGCTCTCGACGATCTGGTAGTCGAACGAGCACGGCCGCTCGAAGGCCGTGATCTCCTCGACGTAGCGGATCCGCTTCCCGACGCGCACCTCGCGGAGGGCGCCGAGGCCGTTGTGCTCGGTGAGCCCTGGCCGGACGACCTTCGTATGGGTGCCGTCCCCGGAGCGCAGGAAGCGCTCGTGGTCAGCCACCGCGTCGAAGACCCGCTCGACCGGTGCGTGGATGTAGACGTTGACGTGGACCTCTTCCATGCGGCGACCATTGCATCCATCTCGCTGGGGGAGCACGCGGGCGGTCCGCCGATCGAGGGTGGGGCGGGGGCGGATGAGCGGGGAGTTCGGTCGCTCCTTGCCAACCCGCCGCTCCTTCTTATAGTGAGTGAGTACTTACTCACCAAATCGGAGGCGGGGCATGACAGGAGCACTGGATGCGCTGGTGGTCGGTGGAGGGCCGACCGGGTTGACGATGGCCGGGGAGCTCGCCCGGCGGGGGCTCACGGTGCGGATCGTGGACAAGGCAACGGAGCCGCCGCCGGATCACTCGCGGGCGCTCGCCGTGCAGACGCGGACGATGGAGCTCTTCAGCAGGATGGGGCTCCTCGGTGCCGCCATGGAACACGCCGTGCGCGTGGGAGGGCTCAACGTCCTCCTCTCGAACGGACGGCGCGCCCGGCTGCCGATCCTCGACTTCCCGGAGCTATCCACGCCGATCCCGGGCATCTTCACCGTCCAGCAGTTCGACACCGAGCGCGTCCTGGGCTCCCGGCTAGCCGGGCTCGGCGTGACGCTCGAGCGCGGCGTCGAGCTCGCCTCCTACACGCAGGACAGCGCCGGCGTCTCCTGCACGCTCCGCCGGGCCGATGGGAGCATCGAGGAGGTGCGCGCCAGGTGGCTCCTCGGCTGCGACGGCGCGCGCAGCGCCGTCCGCAAGGGCGCGGACATCGCCTTCGAGGGCGACACCTACGACGATCACTGCATGCTCGGCGACCTCATCGTCGACTGGCCGCTGCCGGACGGCGACATCTACATCAGCCCCTCGCGTCGCGGCGTCGGAGTGGCCTTTCCGGTGCCCGGCACGCATCGGTTCCGGGTCGTCCTCATCCAGCCCGAGCCGTCGCCGGCGCACGGCGCGCCGGTCTCGCTCGAGGAGTTCGAGGCCGCGATGCGCGAGATGATCCCGGTGTCGTTCAAGGTCGAGAGGGCGATCGTCCTCTCGCGCTACCGGCTGCACCACCGCGTGGCCACGCGGCTGCGCAAGGGCCGGATCTTCCTCGCCGGAGACGCGGCGCATATCCACAGCCCGGCCGGGGGGCAGGGCATGAACACCGGAATCCAGGACGCCTACAACCTGGCGTGGAAGCTCGCAGCCGTCGAACGAGGCCGGATGCCAGCATGGCTGCTGGACACCTACGAGCTGGAGCGGCTGCCTGTCGCCCGTCGGCTCGTCGATTTCACGGACCGCCTCTTCGGGCTCATGGCAGGGCACGGTCCGCTGGGCCGGACGCTGCGCGCGGTCGCGCCGCGCCTCGCGGTCCGCCTCCTCGGCATCCCCGCCGTGCAGCGCCGGATCGTGGGATTCCTCTCGCAGCTCAAGATCCGCTACCGGAACAGCCCGCTCTCCGTGCAGATCGGAAGCCCTCCCGAGCGCGGGCCCCACGCCGGGGATCGCGCGCCGGACGTCGTGCTGCGCAGCGAGGCGGGCGCGCAGGTCCACCTCTTCGACCTGATGCGCGGCGCAGAATGGATGCTGCTGCTCTTCACCGGCCCGCAGGCGGACGGCGGGGCGCGCGAGCAGGCACGGAAGCTCGCCGCGCAGCTCGGGGGACCCGACCTCGAGGCCCTGGTCATCGGCGCGCCCGAGGCCGGAGGCTATGCGGATCCCGACGGGCACGCCCACGCGACGTACGGCGCCGCGTCGGCGGCCGCCGTCCTCGTCCGGCCCGACGGCCATGTCAGCGTGCGCAGCGATCCGCTCGACGAGGGCGAGCTCCACCGGGCCCTCGACCGGCTCTTCACGCGCAGGGCCGAGGCCGACGGTGGCCAGGGAGAGCGCCGATGAGCCGACGACCGCGCTCGAGCGACACGCTGACCGAGGCGCAGAAGAAGATCGTCGAGGCCGCGGTGGCGGCCTTCGCCGAGCAGGGCTTCCACGGGACCGCGACGCGGGACATCGCCCGGCGCGCAGGGGTCGCCGAGGCGACGATCTTCAAGTACTTCCCGAGCAAGAGGGACCTCCTCCTGGGGGTGCTCGGTCCCGCCATCGAGCAC
The DNA here is from genome assembly GCF_028368935.1 of Sorangium aterium. Lineage (NCBI taxonomy): Bacteria > Pseudomonadati > Myxococcota > Polyangiales > Polyangiaceae > Sorangium > Sorangium atrum. The sequence continues at coordinate 1,404,643 of NZ_JAQNDK010000002.1, forward strand.
CTCGTGGGGCCCGCGATGGCGCGCTCCATGGATCCGCTCTTCGACGCGAGCTACCCGACCTTCGAGGCGTTCCTGCGGGCGCTCCTCGCCGAGCGCACCGCGTTCGTCCGCGCGCACCCGCAGCTCGCGCGCATCCTCGCGCAGGAGCTGCCGTTCGACGCCGAGCTGCGGATCGGCATCGCCAGCCGGGTGTACGCGCCGATCCTCGCGAAGGGGATCGCCCTGATCGAGCGCTTCCAGCGCGAAGGGCAGATCGTCCCGTGGCCGCCGCCCCTCGTCCTGCGCTGCATCGTCTCGACGTTCGCGGGGTACATCCTCCACCGCGTGTTCATCGCTCCCGACGCGGCGTGGGACGACGAGGCGGAGATCGAGCGGGTCATCGCGTTCGTGAGCCGCGGCCTCTCGCCCGGCCAGCCAGCGTGAGGTCGCGCCTGCCGCGCGCGGGCGCGCGGCCGCTCAGCTCGTGGTCAGCAGCGAGCGGAGCTGCGACGGCGACACCTGGTAGTCCTTCCCGCAATAATCGCAGCGGATGTCGAGGACCTTCCCGTCCGTGACCATCTCCTCGATGTCGCTCCGCGGCAGGCTCGCCAGCGTGGCCATGACCCGGAGCTCGCTGCAGCGGCAGCTGAAGCTGAGCGGCGAGTCGTCGAGCCGCGAGAACGGCATGCCGTAGAGCAGCTCGCCGAGCAGCACGTCCGCCGAGGCTCCCTCGTGCGCGAGCACGTCGTCGAGGCGCTCGAAATCCTTGAGCCGCTCGGTCATCACCATGAGCGGACCGCGCTCGACCTCCGGGAGCAGCTGCACGAGGTAGCCGCCGGAGGCGCCGACGCCGTCCTCGCCGATCAGCGTCGCCACCGCGATCATGGAGACGACCTGCTCCGATTCCTGCATGTACGCCATCAGGCCCGCGGAGATGCCGCCCTCGGTCGGGATCTCGACGACCCCCTGGTGGAGCATGCCGCTCGGCAGCGTGCGCATGACCTGAAGCAGCGACCCTCCGCCGATCTCCACCGCGCTCTCCGCCGTGGCCCCCTTGCCGAGGTTGACCAGGCCGCGGCTCGTGCCGTCCGGGTGCGAGTCGGCCACCAGGCTCCCGTGACCGGCCGCGCCCTTGACGATCGCCTGGACCCGCAGGTTCGGGGCCATCGCCTCGCGCACGAGGATGGCGCCGGTGATCAGCTCTCCCAGCCGCTGCGCGGTCGCGCCGGTCGCAGCTTGCACCGCGACGGCCCCCCGCACGGTCTCGGTGGTCAGCGCCGTGATGACGCGAAAGGCGCCATCCATCGTGATGGCACGGACGACGGAATCAGAAGGTCGGGGCAAGAGGCACTCTCCCGTGAGAAAACATCGTTAAGCCACGGACGGCCGATGGCAACCCGCGGCGCATCGGTCGTCGCAGGCAGAGGCGCCCCGCGGGCGGGCGCGCCTCGCATAAAAGCATAGTTATTCCGTTGGCTTGTAGCACAGGCGCCCCCTGGGCGCGGGGGCGCCCGGGGGGGAGAGCTCAGCTGCGCCGGCGGCGCCGGTGCAGCGCGGCGGCGCAGGCGCCGGCCGCGAGCAAGGCCCACGGCGCCGAGCGACCGCCGTCGCCGTCCGCGCCCACCGTGCAGGCGCAGCCGCCGCCTTGCACCACGACGCCCTCACCGGGGAGCGGCGTGGTGCACGGGCCGATCGTGTCGTCGGGGTTGCGGCAGCCCGGGACGCACTCCTTCGTGGCCTCGTCGCACACCATCCCTGCGCCGCAGGCGCTGTCCTGCTCGCACTCCGCAGGCTGATCGTCCGCCGGGTTGTTCGGATCGCGCTCGCCCTCGTCGACCACGCCGTCGTGGTCCGCGTCCTCCTCGCCGTCGATCACGCCGCCGCCATCGGTGTCGGCCTGCGTCGGCGAGGTCGTCGTTTCCCCCTCGTCGCCGTCCGGCACGCAGGTCTCCGCGTCGACGTCGGTGTCCTCGTGCGAGCAGCCCTTGCCCAGCTCGGTCCCATCGAAGAGCCCGTCGTCGTCGCTGTCGGGATCGAGCGCGTTGATCTTCCCGTCCCCGTCCGTATCGACGCCAGGCTCGATCTCCTCGCCGTCGAGCGCGCCGTCGTCGTCGCTGTCGGCGTCGTCCGGATCGGTGCCGAGCGCGGTCTCCTCGCTGTTCGAGAGGCCGTCGCCGTCGCGATCGCCGCGATCGTCCCCGGGGTCGTTCGGATCGGTCTCGCCCTCGTCGACCTTGCCGTCGTGGCTCAGGTCCTCATCGCCGTCGCTCTGGCCGCCGCGGTCCGTGTCGGGATTCACCACGCTCGTCGTGGTGGTCCCGCCGTCGGCGTCGGGCATGCAGCTCGTGGCGGCGGCGTCGGTGTCCGCGTCCGCGCAGTCCTTCCCCGCCTCGGTGCCGTCGAAGAGCCCATCGCCGTCGCTGTCCGCGTCCAGGACGTCGGCCTGGCCGTCGCCGTCGCCGTCGTCGCTGGGGTTCGGCTCCTCGCCGTCGAGCAGGCCGTCGTTGTCGGTATCGCGATCTTCGGGGTTCGAGCCGAGGAACACCTCGAGATCGTCGCTCAGCCCGTCGGCGTCTCCGTCGGCGTTGTGGCTGTCGTCGGCGCCGTGGCCGGCGGTCGGGTCGGTCTCGCTGGCCTCGCGCACGCCGTTCAGGTTGGCGTCCTCCGAGCCGTCGGTCGTGCCGCCTCGGTCGCTGTCACGGTTCAGCGCCGACGTCGTCGTGGCCCCGCTGTCCCCGTCCGCCGTGCAGTGCCCGGCGTCCGCGTCGGTTCCGGGGCCGTCGCAGGCGAGGCCCATCTCCGTGCCGTCGAAGAGGCCGTCGTCGTCGCTGTCCACGTCGAGGGGGTGGATGAGCCCGTCGCCGTCCCCGTCGTCCGACGGGTTCGGCTCCTGCCCGTCCTGCACGCCGTCGTCGTCCGAGTCCGCGTCGCCGGGGTCCGTGCCCAGCGTCCTCTCGAGGTCGTCGCTCAGCCCGTCGTCGTCCCGGTCGTTGTTCTCGTCATCGTCGTCGGCGTGCCCGCGGGTCGGGTCGGTCTCGCCGTCGTCCGCGACGCCGTTCAGGTTGGCGTCCTCGGAGCCATCGCTCGTGCCGCCCTTGTCCGTGTCCGCGTCGAGCGGCGACGTCTTCGTGGCGCCGGCGTCCTCGTCCGGTACGCAGTGCCGCGACGGCGCGGTGCCAGGGCCGTTGCAGCCCAGGCCGAGCTCGGTGCCGTCGAAGAGGCCGTCGTTGTCGCTGTCGACGTCGAGCGCGTTGACGAGCCCGTCGCCGTCCGTGTCGTGAGCCGGGTTCGGCTCGAGCCCGTCGCGGACGCCGTCACCGTCGGTGTCGGCGTCGTTCGGGTCCGTGCCGAGCGAGACCTCGAGATCATCGCTCAGCCCGTCGTGGTCGGTGTCCGCGTTCTGCGGATCGTCGTCGCCGTGGCCGGAGCGCGGGTCGGTCTCGCCCGCATCGAGCACGCCGTTCAGGTTGGTGTCCTCGGAGCCGTCGCTCGCGCCGCCGCGGTCGGTGTCGGCCTCGAGCGGCGACGTCCTGGTGGCGCCCGCGTCGCCGTCGGGAGCGCAGTTGCCCGCCGCCGCGTCGGTGCCCGGACCGTCGCAGCCCAGGCCGAGCTCGGTGCCGTCGAAGAGGCCGTCGTTGTCGCTGTCGATGTCGAGCGGGTTGATCAGCCCGTCGCCGTCGTTGTCGTCCGTCGGGTTCGGCTCGTCGCCGTCGCGCACGCCGTCGTCGTCGCTGTCGGCGTCGTTCGGATCGGTGCCGAGCGTCCTCTCGAGAGCGTCGCTGAGCCCGTCGCCGTCCGTGTCGGCGCGCCGGTCGTCGGCGCCGCGCCCGGTCGTCGGGTCGGTCTCGCCCGCGTCGAGCACGCCGTTCAGGTTGGCGTCCTCCGAGCCGTCGAGCACGCCGCCGTTGTCGGTGTCCGCGTCGAGCGGATCGGTCGTCGTCGCTCCGGCGTCGCCGTCGGGCACGCAGTGCCCCTTCCGCGGGTCCGTCCCCGGGCCGTCGCAGTCCGCCAGCCCGACCTCGGTCCCGTCGAGCAGCCCGTCGTTGTCGCTGTCGACGTCCCGCGCGTTGATGAGGCCGTCGCCGTCGGTGTCGCGATCCCAGAGCTGCTCGTCGCCGTCGGGCACGCCGTCGTCGTCCGTGTCGACGTCGTTCGGATCCGTGCCAGCGGCCTTCTCGTCGCCGTCGCTCAGCCCGTCGCCGTCGCTGTCGACGAGGATCTCCGTGGGCGGCGCGCCCGGCTCCGCGCCGTTGCCGTCCGTCGGGTAGTCCTGGGCAGCGCCCCCCTCGGGGCTCTGCCCGGTGATGATGGCCTGGTTCGCGATCTCGCCGCCCGTGCCCGGATCGATGGTCACGCGGAACCGCACCGTCGTGGTCTCGCTGACGCCGAGCGACCCGCCCTGGGCCGCGTCGGCGCCGTCGCCGAGCCGGACGCGGACCGCCCTCGATGCCGCGACGTACTCGCCCTCGTCGTCGCCGGGCGCGTCGGTCACGCCGCCCAGGTTCGGGCCCGAGGCGATCTCGAGCGAGCCCGGCACGTAGGTGACCCCGGCGGGCAGCGGGTCGTTCAGCACGACGGCCGCGGCGTTGTCATCCCCGGTGTTGGCGACGATGATCGTGTATTCGAGCGTGTCGCCAGGCGTGACCCCGCCGCCGTTGAGATCGAGGACCGACTTGGTCGACGTGGAGAGATCCGGGAGGCGCGTCGGCACCGACGTGACGAGGCCGCCGAGCAGGTAGCTGTCGGCGCCGTTGACGGCCGCTCCGACCTGGGCCTCCGTGTCGCCGGCTGTGAGCAGGGCGGCCGGCACCTGGACCACGTCGACGTCGATGCCGCTCATGCTCAGCGGCCCGCCGGTGAGCCTCGGCAGATCGCCCGCCGAGGACATCGGCGCGCCGAGGAACGAGCGGGAGCTGTTGAAGAAGTTGTTCACCGGGTTCTGCGCGTCGAACAGCGCGGTCCCGTTCCACTCGAGCGCGTCGCCGGTCGAGCTGTCGCCGTCGTACCCGACGACGCCGAGCTTCGCCTGGCCCCCGCCCGAGGGGACGACGAACCCCGAGATCCTCCAGCCCACCGTCGCGCCGTCGATCACCTGATCCAGCCCGTCGAAGACGGCGAGATTCCGCGCAGGCGCGGTCGTCAGCTCGTAGAGCACGACCATCCACCAGCCGGCGAACGCGATCTGCTGGCTCACGCTGCTCAGAACGGTCCCGTTGGAGATCCCGCTCAGGCGATACGCCCCCGCGCCGCGCGTCTGCACGATCGAGGTGACGTTGGCGACCGTCTGGGCGTGGGCGAGGCCCGAGATCTCCGTCTGGCCCGAGACCGCACCGGTCACGCTGGAAGAGAAGACGCCAGGCCGATCCAGGGTCACGGTGAGATCGGCCGAGGTGCCGCTGTCGCGGCTCACCGTCCAGTAGAGGTACGCGTGGGTCACCCGAGCGCCCGCGGGGAGGCTGAGGACCGCGGTGCTGCGGGCCGCCGCGGGATCGATGGTGGTGCTCGCCTCGGCCTGTCCTGCGAGGGGGCTGTCGCCCCGCCAGTAGATGTCGGGCGCCGAGTCCGCCAGCGTCGCGGCCGTGCCGCACGTCCCGACCGTGCCCACCAGCGGCGCGGGCGTGGACGACGCGCAGTCGTGCGCCAGCGTGTTGCCGATGAGGACGAAATCACCCCGCTGCGCGACCTGGACCCGCCGCACTGGAGCCGCGCTCGCGGTCCCATAGAGCGCCCCGAGCAGCGCGGCGCTCGTGAGCCCCGTGAATGCCAATCGCTTTGCCATCGACGCCTCCAGCCTAGGGCTGCTTCTTTTCCTTCTCGATGATGTTGAACTGGACGCGCCGGTTCTTCTGGCGACCCGCCTCGGTCTTGTTCTCCGCGATCGGGACGTCGGGCCCGTAGCCCTTCGCCTGCATGCGCTGGGCGGCGATGCCGCGATCGACGAGCGCCTTCAGCACCGACTCCGCGCGGGCCTGGCTCAGCTTCGTGTTGAACTGGCGCGTGCCGCGGTCGTCCGTGTGGCCCTGAACCTCGATCTTGAGGATCTCCGGGTGGTCCTTGAGCACGCCGGCGACCTCGTCGAGCAGCTCGTTGCTCACCGGCCGGATGGTCGCCTTGCCGATGTCGAACTGAACCTGCTGCAGGATGACGATCTCGGTCTCGGTCACCCGGACCGCGACCGGGCACCCGTTCTGCGTCGGATCTTCGTTCGGCTTGCCCTTCTCGTTCGGGCAGGCGTCCTTGTCGTCGCGGATGCCGTCGCCGTCGGTGTCGCCCGGGCAGCCGTTCGTGGCCGGGTCGGTCGTGACGAGGCCGGCCAGATCCGGGCAGGCGTCCGACGCATCGGGGACCTTGTCCCCGTCGCGATCGGGCGGCGGCGGGCACCCGTGCTGCTTCGGGTCGTCGTTCGCCGGGCCGGCCTGCTCCGGGCACGCGTCGACGTCGTCCGTGATGCCGTCCTTGTCGCGGTCCCCTGGCGGCGGGCAGCCGTTCTTCTTCGGGTCCGGCGAGGCGACGCCGGCCACGGCGGGGCAGGCGTCGACCGCGTCGAGGATGCCGTCGTGGTCCGCGTCCTTGGGCGGCGGACAGCCGTTCTTCGCGCGATCCGGGCTGCGGACGCCCGCGGTGTGCGGGCAGGCGTCGTCCGCGTCGGCGATGCCGTCGGCGTCCTGGTCCTGCACGGGCGGCTTCACCTCGGGCGAGTAGGCGACCATGGCCACCGCGCGGAACGAGGGGGTGCCGACGCCGGGGGTGAGGCCAGGGCCCACGCCGAGCCCGGCCTCGAAGTCGTCCGCGAAGCGGTAGCGCCCGCCGAGCAGGGCTTCCAGGTTGGTCGTGCGCTGCTGGACATCGGTGACCGTGATCGCGCCGGTGATCTCGGGGCCGATCTGCAGGCGTCGCTCGTCGTCGAGCAGCAGCCCGAGGCCGGCGCCCCAGTGCACCGTCATGCCCTGCTCGACGTTGGCAAACTGCTTCGTGGACCGGAACTCCGGCCCCGCGGCGAGCGACCACACCGCGCGATCCAGGTGGCCGCCGAGGACGAGCTGCGGACCGCCGCGCACGCTGCCGTCGCCCGAATACGCCTCGGGGTCGCCGGTCGGCAGCCACACGTAGCCGCCGAGGGCGATCTGGAACGGATCGAAGTAGCCGCCGAAGAGCGTCGCGCGCGCGCCGAGCCGGAGATCCCCGAGGGCGCTGCTGGTCGGCTGCGGCAGCAAGGCGCCGGAGGCGGCCCCGCCGTCGCCCGACTGGAGCGCGAGCGGCAGATCGATGTTCACCGTGAGGCGCTCCCAAAGAGAGAGCGAGGCGCTCAGGTGGAGCAGGAGCTGGCTGCCTACGACCTTGCCGTCACCGAACTCCTCGTTCCCCGACAACCGCCGCAACACGAGCGGATCCTGGGCATAATCGCCGAGGAGCATGATGTGGGGTGTGGCGCTCCCTGCCGTGTAGGCGGACTGGACTCCGAACATCCTGTCGCCGGCGGGCGCAGGCTGGAACCTGTCGAGCGCGAAGCCTTCGGGTCTCGCGGGTTCCTGCGCCTCGGCGTGAGCCGCTGCGCCGAGCAGGCACAGCGCCGCCGCGAGCGCGGCCGTCGGATGGGTCCCCTGTGTACGAGCCGGCATGAACGAGGTCGCCTCCCTGCGCGAAGGAACAGCAAGTTCCAGGAGTATCGACCGAAACGGCGGCGGCGTTCAACGTTTCACGAGGTTTTTGGACGCGCGCCGGCCGATCGGGCCAGCTCGGGCGCTGCGCTCCGGGGTGTGGGGGCGTGGCGTTCCTTCGCCGGCTCACGGCGCCGATCGAGCCGGCGTCCGGAGTTTCCTGCGCGGAAGGTCAGGCCCGCTGGCGTCGTGAGTCGGCGGTGTGTCGCCTGGTACGGCAGGGTTGCTACTGGGGGGCGGCAGCGGTAAAGCGGCCGCCTGACCCCGCGGCACGCACTGCTCGCGGTACTCGTTCAGGAGGGACCATGGCGCGCGAACCCAAGAACTTCGACAACCTCCTCGGCGGCAACGCCAAGGGCTTGAGCGACCTGCAGCTCAAGGCGCACTTCACGCTGTACCAGGGCTACGTGAAGAAGCTCAACGAGATCTGGGAGCAGCTTGGCAAGGCGGACCGCAGCGCGCCGAACTACTCGTACAACGCGTACAGCGAGCTGAAGCGTCGCGAGCCGGTCGCCTTCAACGGTACGGTGCTCCACGAGCTGTACTTCGAGAACATCGGCAACGGCTCGACGCAGCCGAGCGCCCAGTCGAAGAAGCTCATCGAGGCGTCGTTCGGCAGCTTCGACGCCTGGCTGGCCGACGCGAAGGCGGCGCTCCTCAGCGCGCACGGCTGGACGGTGCTCGTGTACGACTACCAGGAGCAGAAGCTCTTCAATAACCTCATCCGGACCGAGCACGATGTCGGTCTGTTCGCGAACACGCATATCATGGTCGCCGTCGACGCCTGGGAGCACGCGTACTTTGCGGACTACCAGACCAAGAAGGCGGACTATGTGGCCAACGTCCTCTCGGGCCTGAACTGGGACGTGATCAACGCGCGCCTCGCGCAGATCGGGCCGCACGCTCAGCAGGGTTGATTCGTTACACGGCGGGGGCCTGCACTCCCGCCGTCCCACCGGCGAGTTCGGCGCTCCCTGCGCCACGCGACGACCACCTTCCCCTCGGGCTGGACTGCCCAACGAGACGCGGCTTTCCAGATCATGGCTCGCCCCCAGTGCCCCGGCCGCGTTCGTCCTGTAGACTGGGCGCGGCGATGAGCAAGGCCGAGCCGAGCACCCGCGCCGTCGGGGAAGAGAGCCTCATCTACGTGCGCCGGATCCACCGGCGCGACCTGAACCGGGTCTGGGAATTCCTCAAGAAGGTGTTCCGTGACGTCAACCGGGAGACGGTCGAATACCAGCGGCCTCGCTCGAAGAAGCGGTTCCTCGAGGTCTACGAAGAAGAAGGGGTCGAGCAGCTCCTCTTCGAGGTCCGAGCGGCGCATGGTCAGGAGATCGTCGGCTACGCGGAGTGCGCCTTCGAGATCACCGGGACCGATAACTGGATGAACGAGCGCTACTTCACGAAGCACGACATGCGCCCGCTCTTCGTCGAGGAGCTCGCGGTCCACCCCGAGTACCAGGGCCGCGGCGTCGGCGCCTTCATGCTCGAGCAGCTCGAGCACCTCGCGCGTATCCACGGTTGCACCCACCTCGTGCTGGAGGTGGCCGAGAACAACATCGGCGCCCTCAAGTTCTACCGGAAGCGCAGCTTCTACCGGCTCGACGCCGCGATCTTCATGGCGAAGAAGGTCGCTGTCGACGCGGAGCTCCTGCCGCCTCGGGCGCTCAAGAAGCCCCGCAACCCGGACGCGCTCGGCGCGCCCGCGAAGCCGAAGCGAGCGCCGCGAAAACCGCTGAAGGCGCGCGGCGGCGAGAAGAGGTCGAGCGCCCCGCCGCCGACGTCGCGCCTGCCCGGCCCCGCGACGGACGAGGAGAGCGATCCGCTCGACGAGGTGGAGACCGACGGCGGGGGCGACCCGCCGTGAGCCCGAGCGCGAAGAGGCGCCCTCGCCACGGCGGATAAAAGGCGGCGTCGGTCGGGGTTAAGCCCTGCCGTGCTGGCGCAGCGTCGCCGGCAAGGACAGCGCGTGATCGATGCAGGCCCGGATGTCGTCGAAGCTCGACAGGCCGTACCAGAACACCGTCCAGTTCTCGTTGCGGTAGCTGCCCTCGGCCTGCTGGAAATACCAGGGGTTGATCTCGTTGCCGTTCCGGGCGCGCCAGAACAGCTTCGGGTTCTCGTTCTTCATCCGCGTCCAGAGCGAGCCGCCGATTCCCACGCCCTGCGCCTCCGAGGTCACCGCGAACTTGTCGAGGTACGGAGTGAGCGGGGCCCTCCCGCCCGGGTCGAGCGTGAGGATCGCCGTCGCCCGGTACGAGTCGGACAGGTAGATGCGATAGAAAGGCTTCTTGTCGAAGTAGTGCTCGTCGAGCTTCCGCTGGAAGCACGCCTCGAGCAGATCGCGGAGCCGGATGCGGTCGATGGCGTCGTCCAGCGCGTCGTGCCGCAGGATCCGCTCGCCGCGGCGGACGAGCGTGCCAGAGCCCGTGTGCGTGAAGAGCTCCTTCGCCAGGTGATCGGGCGATGTGATCGAGACCGAGGAGGTCGCGGGCAGCCCGTCGAGCAGGAGCTTGATCTCCTGCAGCTTGAGGCGCATGCCCCCGTTCAGCGAGGGCTGGGCCATCAGGCCCGCGAAATCCTCCTCGAGGTTGATCGCCGAGATGATGCGCCCGTGCTCGTCGAGGAGACCGCCCGTGCTCGTGAGGAAGATCATCTTGAACGGCTGCGTCGCGAGCGCGAGCTCGCGCGCGGCGACGTCGGCGTTGATGTTGAGGATCTGCCCGCCCGGCGTCTCCCCGAGGCAGGCCAGGATCGGCAGGTGCCCGGCGCGGAGGCTGGACCTCACCGCGTCGACATGGACGCGCTCGACCTTGCCGACCAGCCCGAGGCGCTCCTCGTCGAGCAGAGAGGCCTCGAAGACGCCCGCCGTGATCGGCCGCGTGCGCGTGCCCATCTCCTCGAGCGCCTCGACGAGCCGCAGGTTCTCGCGGAGGAAGACGCGGCGGGCGATCTCCAGGATGCGGGGCGTCGTGACGCGCAGGCCGTTGACCCGCTCCGTCGGGATGCCCGCCTGGGCGAGCGCCCGATCGAGCTGCGGCCCGGCGCCATGGATGACGACGGGGTACAGCCCGACCTGGTTCAGGAACACGAGCGAGGTCGCGAGCGCCTCGAGGTCCTCATCGAGGATGGCGCCGCCGACCTTGATGATGGCGAACTTCTGCTGATCGACGGCCGCGTACTGCTTCAGGTACTGCTCGACCTCCTTGCGGCTGCCGAGGTTCCTGAGCAGGCGGACGATGACGTCTTGCGTCGAACCCATCGTCGTCACCACCCGTTGGCCAGCACGTCCATCACGGCCTTCTGGACATGCAGCCGATTCTCTGCCTCGTCGATGACCATCGATGCTGGCGAGTCGATCACCGCGTCGGTGACCTTGACGTTGCGCCGGACCGGCAGGCAGTGGGAGAAGAGCCCCCCCGCGGTGAGCGCCATCTTCTGCTCATCGACGATGAAGTGCTTGTGCCTGTCGCGGATGGGCTTCTCCTGCTCCCAGCGCCCGAAGTAGGGAATCGCGCCCCAGCTCTTCGCGTACACGACGTGGGCGCCCTCGTAGGCGGACTTGATGTCGTAGGTGATCGAGAGCTTCTGCCCGTTGCCTTCGGCGCTCTTCCTGGCGGCGTCGAGGTAGCGCTCGTCGAGGTGGTACTCCTCGCTGGGGCAGAGGAGGGTGACGTCCATGCCGAGCTTGGACGCGATGAGAACGGCCGAGTTGGCGACCGCGGTGTTGAGCGGGCGCGGGTGATACGTCCAGGTGAGGACGAACTTCTTGCCGTCGAGGCGGCCGAGGCGCTCCTTCATGGTGAGCGCGAGCGCGAGCTCCTGGCAGGGGTGCGTGATGGTCTCCAGGTTGACGACCGGCACGGTGGCGTAACGGGCGAAGCCCTGGAGCACCTTGTCCTGGCGATCGTCCTCCCAGCGCTGGAACTTGGGGAACGCGCGCACGCCGATGAGGTCGGCGTAGCGGGAGAGCACGCGAGCGACCTCCTGGATGTGCTCCTCCGGCTCGCCATCCATCGCGATGCCTTCCTCGAACTCGATGGGCCAGGCGCTCCGGCCAGGCTCGAGCACGACGGCGTGGCCGCCGAGCTCGCGGATGCCGACGTCGAAGGAGGTGCGCGTCCGCAGCGATGGGTTGAAGAAGACGAGCGCGATGGTGCGATCTTTGAGGCGCGGCTCGATCGGCCGCCGCTTGAAGCGCTGCGCGCGCTCGAGGAGGCCCTCGATCTCTGCGCGGGTGTAGTCCATCGTGGTCAGGAAGTGCCGCATCGGATGCCTCCTCGTTTGAACGGCGCGGAGCGGGCACTCGCATTGGAGCAAGCCTGGCGGTGATGTCAACGCTGCTCGCGGCGCGCGGCGCGGGCGGGCGATTCAAGGGGGCGGCGCCTCGCCTCCGGCGAGCGGGGACCGCTGCGCGATGCGACGAGAAACCGGGGTGAGCGTGGTTCGCTTCGAGGAGATCCCGGGAGCGGGAACCGATGCCGGTGGCGGGCACGCTCTCGTGCCGACAGGGCACGGTCTCGTGCCCGCCCCACCACCCGCTGGACGGGCTCCTCGGCAGTGTCGGGGATACCAGGATTGCAGGTGCTGATTTCAGGAACGAAAGGAGTACGCAGGTCCCCTAGGGAAAGACTCGCGGAAATCGAGGGTACAACCCTTGGCCTGCATCCTGCTAATCAAGTAGGGCAGAGCGCCCGTGACGGTTTTCCCCCCCCACCGTCGAATGGGCGCTCTTTTTTTGTGCTTTGATGGCGGGGTGGCGGGGTGGCGTGAAGGAGCGGGTGTTCCTGTGACGCTGGTCGTGATCCTCACGGTGCGCTGCGAGGCGCTCGACGCGTTCCGCGCATACGAGAGGAAGGCCGCGGCCGTGATGGCGCGGTACGGCGGCGCGATCGAGCGGACCGTGGTGACCGCGCCCGACGGCGCTGGGCTCACCCTGAAGGAGATCCACCTCGTCACGTTTCCGGATGAACAAGCCTTCTCGGCCTATCGCGGCGACGCCGGGCTCGGGGAGGTTGCGCACCTGCGGGACGCGTCGGTCGTTCATACCGAGATCCTGCGCGGGGAAGAGGGACCGCACTACCACCTCGCCCCTGTCTGATCGGCGCCGCGGTAGGGCGCTGCATCACGTCTCGAGGACGTTGCCGCGCTCCGCTTGCACGGGCGGCTCGGCGATGCACGCCGTGGCGACGCGCCGGAACCCGACCCGCTCATAGACGCGCGCGACGCGGTCGTTCTGCGCGGACAGGAACACGGTGCGGATCCCGGCGTCCAGCGCATGGCGGGCCAGAAGCGCGGTGACCGCGGCGGCGAGGCCGCGCCCCCGGGCCGCCGGCAGCGTCCCCACGCCGACGATCTCGGCGACGTCCTGCACGTGCTGGTAGCAGCCGGTGCAGAGCGGGCCGGCGAGCGCTCCCTCGCGGCCCCGAGCGGCCGCGTGCACCAGCGTTCCCTCGATCAGCGACGCGTGCCACGCGGCCGCCTGTCCGGCCGGGAGCGCGGCCGCGGCGGCCTCCCGCTCGGCCGGTCCCGCAGAGCCGACCGCGGTGTCGAGCGCGCCGAAGGCGACGTGCGCGACGGCCTGCACTTCGGCGAGATCCGGGTCCTGGGCGGTGATGATCGAGAGCGAGACGTCCTCCGGCAAAGGCGTCTGGCGGGGCTCGCCGCAGAGCACGAGCAGCGGGCAGCGCCGGACGTGCAGGCCGGCCGCCTCGGCCGTGGCGTCGAGCCCAGGGGTGGTCTCCAGCACCCACTCGAACGCCTCCGGGATCGAGAGTTGCCGCTGACGCGTGCGTACGGCGGCCACGTCCTCGACCGATGCGGCGCCGGCATGGCCGAGGGCGGGGCGGGCATAGTAGGGCCAGCCGTCGCCGCGGCGAACGAAGAGAGTCAGCGGTCCGTGGTCCTCTGCGTCAGCGCGCCAGCGAGGGACGGCATCGTAAAACCGCTCGATGGCGGTGAGGAGAGCGCTCACGGGCCGCGATTGTGTCACCTCACGCGCCCCGGCGCGAGGAGCGCCGGGCTCCTCGGAGAGGCCTTTCGGTGCTGGCGCCGAGCGGCGCCGGCGCCCGCCGTACACCGCGCGTCCAGGGGCCGGCGCCCGCCGTGCACCGCGCGTCCACGGGGCCGGCGCCCGCCGCCCGGGTGTAGACTCGTCCCATGTACCGACGTGGCTGTTGCGCGACCTGCGCCGCCCTTGCGCTCGCGACGCTCTCCTCCATCGGCTGCGGTCCCTCGCCAGCTCGACTGTCGTCTGGGGCCGCCGCCCCGGTCGAGCTCGTGCTTCCGCCCTCACGCCCAGGCGCGCCCGCGTCCAAGCTGGCGGCAGACGATCGGGAGTCCCGGATCGACGAGAAAGAGCGCCTGCCCTTCGTGGGCACGTGGATCAGCGAGGAGGACGGCTCGCTCCTCGAGCTGAGCGCGACGAGCTTCCACCTCCGCTTTCCCTACGAGGGTGCTCCGCGTGACCTCTACGCGCGCATCGTCTCGTACAACACCGAGCGTGGCCACATCGCGCTCGAGTACACGCGCATCCTGCAGGATGGAGTCGAGGAGCCCATCGAGGAGCCCTCCGTGTACATGCGCTACGAGATCCGCGAGGGCAGCCTGTACAAGCACGTCGACGACGGGGATTTCCCCGCCACCGTGGACGACGAGCGGTTCGTGCGGACCCCCGACCGGCGGTGAGCGCGCGCCGGGCCTCGACGCCCTCGCCCACAGGGGGGTCGTCGATGGGCCGATGGCCAGCGCTTCACCCGGGCGCTCGCTCCGCCAGAAGTCGAGCCGGTGTTCGGGCGACGCCGCTCAGCCCCGCCATGTCGCGGCCTGCAGCGTGACAGAGAAGCCCTCGCAGCGGCTCGCGCGGGCAGCGCTCCGGCTGCATGGCGCGACGCGAGGAGCTCGCTTCGGGCTGGATTTCCGTGTCGACGAGCGGTGCCGGTCCGGGCTCGGCGGCTCGGACAAGAGCCTGGCGGTCGACGTCGTCGGCTACGAGGCCGGTTTCACGCCGGCGCCCGGCCCCAACCACGAGCTGAATACGTATGTGGACTGGGCGGACACCCTGCCGACGGACCCGGAGGCGTGCCGCGATCTGTTTCTGGCTGCCACCCTGTACTACGAGGATAATGGGGTGATGGCCCGCGCAGAGATAGCGCAGAGACGCGGCATCTACGTCAATGGCGTGGGCTGCAACGTTGGCCTCAGTCACGGACTCAAGTTCTATACGCCCATGGTGGCCACCCACAGCTACCGCGTCGTCGTCACCGCCCGAACCGGCAATGGCAGCAGCTCCCCGACGCGAAAGTTCAGGATCCGTACGGTGTGGGAGCCGAGCTGAGCCGCCGATCGCCGGCGCGTGACGCCGGCGCTTCTCACACCCCGAGCACCACCCCTCCGCCCTCTCGCGCGTCGCCTCCGCGATCGCCTGCACGTAAAGCCGCGCCTGCGCCTCCTGCGCTGCGTGCGCCGTGCCCGCGTCGGAGCCGGTCTTGAGATCGACCACGGTCAGCCAGCGACCCCCCCAAGCCCGCAGCAAGCGCGCCGGACCCCCATCCGACGGATGACCGGTAAAAGTCGTCTGACGTCGAAGACCGTCCGATGCCGATGATAGCCCCGTGGCATTGTCACGGCGTTTGGTGTGACATGTCACGGTGTTTGGTGTGACATGTCACGGCTCTCTGCGTGACAGACACGTGCTCACCGCGGCTCGCACGGGCAGCGCTCCGGGCCCCTGGCGCGCCCTACAGGAGCTCTCTTCGTCTGGATTTACCGCCTTGCGGGGCCGTGCCGGACCGAGCTGGGGGCCTGGCGATGGCGTCGAGGCGGGAGGGGCGCTGCGTTGGCATGTGCGTTGCTGAACGCGACGGCGGCGGCGATGAGCCGGACCAAGGAAGGCCGTGGTGAAGAGGCGACTCGGCTCCACGCACTGGCGTGGGCGAACCAGCGCACCATGGCCTCCCGACGCCCGGCTGAACATCGCGATGCCATTTTCATACGCTTCACAAATGGAGATCTGAAAAGATGAGCCGAATCCATTCCGTAGTGGGATGCCTCTTTGCTGCCATGGCCGCGATGGCCACCACGGGCTGCGCCGTGGAGATGCAGGACGAACAGCGCGATGAAGACGTCGCGGAGGCGGAGCAGGCGTACGGTGAGTCTACATGCGCCACCGTCGGCGCGGCTGCGACGTACAGCGGCGGCTTCAACTACACCTCGCCGACGACGTACACCACGACAGGCTGCTATAAGGCGCAGGCGGTCGACGTCACCAACTACAGGAGCGGTTTCACTTCGCAGCCCGGTCCCGGCTACACGCTGCATACGTACGTGACCTGGGCGGACTCCCTGCCGACGAATGAAGAGGCATGCGAGGCGCTGATCTTGAAGGCCACCCTGTACCGTGAGGAGAACGGGGTCATGGTCAAGAAGGCGGAAGATACGCTGCACGGCAACTACGAGGACTTCGGTGGCTGCATGGTCGGCCCCCCGTGGGGAATCGACTTCAGTACGCTGACTCCGAATGAGCTTCTGTCCGGAGCCGACCACCGCATCGTTGTCACCGCTCGAACCGGCGACGGCGACTTCCCGACGCGGAGCTTCAAGATCAAGACGATGTGGGAGCCGTGATCTGATCCGTTGAGCGCCAGCGCGGCGCAGGCCGCGGCGGCGCCCCTCACACCCTGAGCACCACCCCTCTCGCCCTCTCGCCCGTCGCCTCCGCGATCGCCTGCACGTAGAGCCGCACCTGCGCCTCCTGCGCCGCGTGCGCCGTGCCCGCGTCGGAGCCGGTCTTGAAATCGACCACGGTCCAGATCCCCACGTCGCCCACGCTCTCGCGGAACGAGAGGTCGACGATGCCCTCGGCGATCGTCCCGTCCTCGAGCCGCAGGAGCAGCGGCGTCTCCCGCTCGCACGCGCCGCGCGCGGCGCTCTCCGCTGCGCGCCGGAGCAGCGGGTGCTCGAGCGCCGCGACCGCCGCCGCGACCGCCGCGTCGAGCTCCTCGGCCGGCGCCCCGAGCAGCCTCGCCTGCGCCGCCGCCACCGTCCTTACCTCGTCCTCGCCCGCCCGGAGATCCACCTCGGCCAGCACCGCGTGCACAAGCGTCCCGAACCGCTTGCCGTAGGGCCGGCCCTCGCGCGCGATCTCCGTTTGCTCGAACGAGATCACCGGCAACGCGTCCGCCCTCTCCCCGCGCGCCGCCCCGCCGCCGCTCCGCTGCGCGGCCGCCGTCCCCGCTCCGGCCGCCGCCGCTGCCGCCTCCGCCGCCTCGTGGCTGATCTCCGTCGCCGTCTTCACGCGGACAGCCGCCATCGAGCCGTCCACGATCGCCCGCTGCCGCGCCTCCTGCCATGCCTCGTGCCCGCGCTGCCCGAGCTCTCCTCCGAGCACGGCGCTCGCGGTCGCCCCGCTGCTCCCCAGGACCCCGGCGCCGCTCGCTGGCCCGGCGCTCGCCGCCGCCACGCCCGCCCCGGCGCCGCCCGCGTCCGCCTGCAGGATCCGCTGCTGTCGCAGCCCCGCCTCCGGCTCGCGATCCAGGTCGAGCGCCCCCGGATCCCACCACACCACGCGGTGCGATCCGGCCATCGGCGCGTGCTCCCCCGGCGCGACCGCGTCCCGCTCGTCGGCCTCGCACCGCGCCGGGCGCTCCAGCACCGTGTCGGTCCCGAACGGAGGGCAGCCGAGATCTTCACAGCGCCGAGGGCTCCGCCGCTCGCGCGGCGCCGGGTAGAGCACGGGGTGCAGCACGTCGAGCCAGCCGTCGCTCGTGCCGTCGCCCGGGCGCGCGTCGCCCACCGCGGGCACGACCAAGAGCTCGCGCGCACGCGTCGCCGCGACGTACGCGAGCCGCACCGCCTCCTCGCGATCGCGGCGCAGCACCTCGTCGCGGCGCTCGACGAGCTCCGCGGGCACGCAGCCGGCGATCGGCTCCGCCCACAGGCCGAGCTCCGGATCGACGTGTCGGGACGGGAGCTGGTGCGCCGCCGGCGACGCCGGATCCGCCAGGATCACCACCGGGAACTCGAGCCCCTTGGCCCGGTGCACCGTCATGATCCGCACCCCCTCCGTCCCCTCCTCGACGACCGGCGCCTCCGCGACCTCGCCCCGCTCGGCGTCCAGCTCGAGCCGCTCCACGAACGCGCGGAACGACGTCGCGCCGGCCGCCTCGAAGCGCCGCCCGAGATCCATCACCCGCAGGACGTTCGCGAGCGCTTGCTCCCCCGTCGGCCAGATCGCGATGCCCGCGTGCGCGCGCGTCTCGTCGAGGAGCCCGCCGATGGTGTCCGCGATCGGCCGCCGGTTGCGCTCGCGGTGCAGCCTGCCGAGCACCGCGAGCGCCTCCGCGACCTCCCGGAGCGGCCGCGCCCCGCCCTCCACCGCGAGATCGAGCGCGCCGTCGTCCGGCGGTCGAAACAGCGGGTGCAAGCGCCGGAACCGATCGCGGTAGAGCAGGAGCACGTCGTCCGTCAGCGCGAAGAGGGGCCCGCGCAGCGTCGCGTAGACGCTGAGCTCGTCGTCCGGCCACTCGATCGCGAGCAGCGCGCTCCGCACCGCCATCACCTCCTCGCGATCGTGGAACGACCGCCCGCCCACCAGCACGTGCGGGATCCGCCGCGCCTCGAGCGCCCGCACGTAGGCGCGGGTCGCGTCCTCGCCGAACGTCTGGAAGCGCTTGAACAAAAGGCAGATGTGCCGCGCCTCGAGCGGCACCCGCTGGCCAGGGCGCTCGCGCTCCGTCACCGTCCAGCGCCGCGCGCCGCCACCGTCCAGCGCCGCGCCGCCGTGGATGAGGTGGTGGACGAAGGCGCCCACCGCGTCCGGGATCGACTGCCGCACCCGGAAATCGGAGATCTTGCCGAAGTCGCCGTAAGGCCGCGGCACCGGGAGCGCGATGACCGTCGGCTGCTCCGGCGGATCGTCCCGGAACCGCTCGAGCGCGACGTACCGCGCCTGGGTCGCCGCGCGCTCGCCCTCGGCGGCGCCTCCCTGCATCAGGGGGGCGAACGCCGCGTTGACGGCCTCCTGGATCGACGGGGCGCTGCGGAAGCTCGTCGACAGGTACAGCACGCTCGCGCCGCACGCGACGAGCCGGGCCTTGGTCGCCTCGTAGAGCGCGACCTCGGCGCGGCGGAAGCGGTAGATCGACTGCTTCGGATCGCCGACGACGAAGAGCTTGCCGGGCACCGGGCGCGCCCGCGTCCAGTCGGTCTCGGAGAGGTCGTCGGCCGCGAGCAGGAGCAGGATCTCCGCCTGGAGCGGGTCGGTGTCCTGGAACTCGTCGACGAAGAGGTGCGAGAAGCGGAGGTTCAGCTCCTCGCGCACGCCGCGGCTCGATCGGAGGAGGTCCCGGGCGCAGAGGAGCAGGTCTAGGAAGTCGAGCTTGCCGGCGCGGGCCTTGAGCGCGTCGTACGCCTCGATCGGCGGCCGGAGCTCGCGCGAGAGGCACGCCGCGAGATCGGCGCTCGCGGCCGTCAGCACGGCGTCGAGCTCGACCTTCACGCGGTCGCGCTGCGCGAGCACCTCGGCGCGCATGAGATCCCCGCCGAACGCCTTGCCGGTGCCCCTCCAGCGCCATTCCTTCCAGCGCGCGACGTCGCCGAGCTCGGCCTCCAGGCCGTCGTGGTCGCGCCCGCCCGTCACCTCCTCGCGGCGGCGGAGCTCCGCGAGGTAGCGGTCGAGGTTCCGGAGGCTCTGCGCGAGGTAGTCGCCCTCCCGGTCGGCCTCGGCGCCCAGGCCGGCGAGCGCCGCGAGGCGGTCCAGGATCTCGTCGATGGCGCGCTCGCGGTCGAACGGGTCGCGCCGCCAGGGGCGCGTGAAGTCGCGGTGCTCGGCGAGCTTGAACGCCGCGCTCCGGAGCAGGTCGCGCGGGCCCTGCGCGCCGTCGCGCGGGCGCCGGCGCAGGATCCGGCGCACGCCCTCGGGCGGGTCGTTCAGGGTGCGCTGGAACCAGGCGTCGAAGGCCTGATCGAAGAGCGCCTCGGCCTGATCCGCGGCCGCGACCTGGAACAGCGGGTCGACGCGCGCCTCGACCGGCCACTCGCGCAGGAGGTCGGCGCAGAAGGAGTGGATGGTCCCGATGCGCGCCGCCTCCAGGTGCGCGAGCGCCTCGTCGAGCCGCGCGCGCTCCGCGGGGCCGGCGCTCGGGTCGCTGCGCGCCCGCTCGATCTCGGCCCGGAGGCGCAGCTTCATCTCGCCGGCCGCCTTCTCCGTGAAGGTCACCGCGACGATCCGATCGAGCGTCCCGCCGCCCTCCTCGGGCGCCCTCCGCAGCACGGCGACGATCCGCGACACGAGCGCGGTGGTCTTGCCGGTGCCCGCGGCGGCCTCGACGACGAGCGTCGTCCGCAGATCGTCGCGGATGCGGCGGCGAGCGGGCTCGTCCGCGAGCACCCGCGCGCCGCGCGGCCGGACCGCGTCGGCGTTCACGCGCGCCTCCGCGCGGGCTCGAGGCGCTGCCCGCGGGCGCGCGGCTGGAGCGCGCCGGCCAGGCTCGGGGAGGGGAGGGGGACGTGCCGCACTGGGTCGCGTGTGGAGGCTGTCGGGGGGAGTAAGGTGGCTCAGATCGGCGTGGAAGGAAACGCTGCCGTGCCCGGCGGAAGGCGCTCCGTTTTCCGTACGGGCTCATGTAGCCCCGAAGCGTGGATGTTCTTGTGCTAGCAGCAGGGAGAGCTGATCCATGCGCCTCGAGTCGATGAGCCCTGGAGCGCGGTGGGCGTACGCGCTCAAGCCCGCGAGCTGGCCCAAGGTGCTCGTCCCGGCCGTATACGGGCACGCGGTGGGCGCGGCCGTCGCCGGCCGGCTGTCCGCAGGGGCCCTGGCCTTCGGCGCGCTGTGGATGATGGCCGACGTCGCCTTCGTCGTGCTCCTGAACGACTGGGGCGATCGCGAGGTGGACGCCCTCAAGCGACGCATGTTCCCGGACGGCTGCTCGCCGAAGACCATCCCGGACGGCATCCTTCCCGCCAGCGCCCTCCTGCTCGCCGGGCTCGGGGCCGGCGTCGCCGCGTTGCTCATGGCCTGGGGTGCCGGTATCGCGCTCGATCGCCCGCTGCTGCTCCCCCTGGCCGCGCTCGGCCAGCTCGTCTTCATCGCCTATACGTTGCCGCCGATCCGGCTCAACTACCGCGGCGGCGGCGAGCTCCTCGAGATGGCCGGCGTCGGCGGCGTGCTCCCCGCGCTGCACGCGTATGCCCAGTGCGGCGCGCTGGCGCCGGCGTGGCTCGTCGCGCTCCTGCCCGGGTTGCTCGTGCTCGCGCTGGCGAGCGCGCTGGCCAGCGGGCTGTCCGACGAGCAGAGCGACCGCGCCGGCGGCAAGCGCACCGTGGCCACGCTGCTCGGCAATGCGGCCACGCGCCGGGCCACCGAGGCCCTCGCCGGCCTCGGCCCGCTCCTCTGGCTCGCGGCGTCCCTCCTCGCCGAAGACGCGCCGCCTCCCTGGTCGGTCGCGCCGGCGGCGGCCGTGGCGCTCTTCTTCCGGGCGCGGCTCCTCGAGAAGAGCCCCGAGGCGGTGACGAACGCCTTCGCCGCGCAGGCGGCCTACAAGCGCGAGCTCCACCGCGCGATTCAGTGGGGGATCGTCGCCCTGTCGGCGGCCGTGCTCGCCGCCGGGGGAGGGCCGGCATGACGGGCATCGCGGTCATCCCTCCGGAGGAGCGCGACGCGCTCGCGCGCCTCACGCCCCTGCAGGGCGCGCGGGCCTCGGTCGCGCCGGGCCGGCCGTGCGCGCCCACCCCCGTCGCCCTGGTCGAGCAGATCGTGAGCGGCAGCGAGGACGCCGAGCGGGCGCGCGCCTTCGCCCGCGGGCTCGGCGAGATCATCTGCGCGGTCGCCGACAACTTCCCCGACAACATCTTCTGGGATCTCGACTACCTGGCCTGCTGCCTGTGGCAGGCCGGGAGCGCGCCCGCGATCGGCGACTTCGCCCGCCGCGTGGTGTCGCTCTGCCTGGGCTTCGGCAACAAGTCGAAGCTGCGCTTCCGCTACGCGCACGACTTCCTCTACGGCTACGACTGGGCTCGCTGGGTGATGCGCAAGCCGGACGAGCGCGCGGGCATCGGGCCCTTCGACGTCTCGTTCTTCGATTACCTCGACGGCCGGCAGAGGACGCTCATCGAGCTCGTGGCCAGCAACGATCGCAAGTACTCCCAGCTGAACGGCCGGGAGTACCGCAACCCCTTCTCGTTCATCCGCGAGCCGCCCGAGGAGTCGCAGCTCCACTGCCTGCTCGCCCAGGTCGACCTGATCCCGCTCAAGGCCTGGCGCCTCGACGGCGAGCGCCGCTGGGACCTCCCCTTCACCGATCTGCGCGCCAAGCTGGCCGATCGCCTCGGCCTGTCGCGGGGCGAGGGGCGATGAGCGCCCGGCCGGGCGCGCTTCGAGCGTGGCTCGATGCGTCGCGGCTGGCCTCGCAGCCGAGCATCGCGCTCCCGCTGCTGCTCGGGCAGCTCGTCGGCGCGCAGGCGGCCGGCCGACCGCTCGACCTGGGGACGCTCGCGGCGGTCCAGCTGTTCGGCCTGCTGGACCAGCTCTTCATCGTCTACGCGAACGACGTCGCCGATCGGGAGACCGATCGCCGCAACAGGACCGCCACGCCCTTCTCGGGCGGCTCGCGCGTGCTCGTCGAGGGGCGCCTCTCGCCCCGCGCGCTCGGCGCGGCGGCCGCCGTGTGCGCCGCGGCGCTCGTGGCCGTCTCCGCGGCGCTCGCCGCGGCGCTGGCGACCGCCGCAGCGCCGCTCCTCGTGCTCCTCGCGATCGCGGCGCTCCTGCTCCTCTGGGCCTACAGCTACCCGCCGCTTCGCCTGTCGTACCGCGGCGGCGGGGAGCTGCTCCAGATGGTCGGCGTCGGCGCGGTCCTGCCGCTCTACGGTTACATCGCCCAGGGGGGCGACCCCGCGCGTTTTCCCTTCGCGCTGCTCGCGTTCCTGCTGCCGAGCCACCTCGGCTGCGCGATCGCCACCGCGCTCCCGGACGAGCCCTCGGATCGCGAGAGCGGCAAGCGGACGCTGCCGGTGCGCGTGGGCGGAGAGCGCGCGGCTCGGTGGGTGGTCCTCCTGAACGGGCTCTCGCTCCTGCTCGCGCCGGTCGGCCTGGGCGCCGTGGGCCTGCGCCCGGGGGCGGGCCTGCTCGCGCCGGCGGCGGCGGCGCTCGTCGTGCTGCTGGCCCGCCCGGCGCCGCCGGGCTCGCGCCTGCTGCTGGTCCGGGTCGCGGCGGCGGGCGCGGCGACGCTGGCGCTGGTCGGCTCGACCGCCATCGCGCTCGCAGCGCGCTGAGGGGCGAGGGCGCGATGTCGCACGAGTTCCTGCTGCTCTCGTTGCTCTTCCTCGTGCCAGGGGGCGTCATCTGGCTCGCGCGCCCGGATCTGCGCCCCCTGATGAAGCGGATGGCGCTCGCCTCGCTGCCGTTCGCGGCGGCCGAGCGGCTGTTCTACCCGAGGTACTGGGCCCCGAAGTTCCTGTTCGACCTGGCCGATCGGATCGGGTTCGGCATCGAGGACGTGCTGTTCGTCGTCGGGCTCAGCGGATTCTCCTCGACCGTCTATGCCGTGGTGTTCCGCCGCGCGCCCGTGCCCTGCGCGGCGCGGGGGGCGCGGCCGTGGCGGCGGGCGGCGGCGGCGATCGCGCTCGTGCTCGCGGTGGCCGGGGCGCTGCTCGCGGCGGGGGTGCCCGTGCTCTATGCGTCGGTGACGGCGATGGTGGCGGTCGCCGCGGCGCTCGGCGCGGCGCGTGCCGATCTGCTCGTGCCGGGCCTGCTCGGAGCGCTCCTGTCGGCGGCGCTCTATCTCGGCCTGTGCCTCGTCTTCGCCGCGCTCGTGCCTTCCGTGTTCGAGCGCACCTGGCGGCCCAGCGTGCTGCTGCCAGGGAGGGCGCTGCTCGGCGTGCCGCTCGACGAGATCCTCTACGGGCTCGGCGCGGGGTTCGCGGCCACGGTGTTCCCGGCGTGGGCGTTCGGGTTCAGGTACGGGCGCGCCGGAAGCGACGGGGATTGAATTTCCCCCGGCGCCTCCGGCGCGCCTCTTCTTCAGAGGAGCGGTGTCGCCACCGCAGGGCCGAGCCGCCCCCGTCGCTCAGTTCGCGGTGACGACCACCTCTGAGCCATTGTAGGTGACCATTTGATCCGGCGCGGCAGTGACGTCGACGCCGGCGCCGTGATTGGAGCCTACCCGCACGATCCTGAACGTCCTGCTGGCCGGCATTCCGGTATAGCTCCCCTTCCGTGCGCCGATGGTCAACTTCTTGGTAGACTCGTTCCATGTGAATGGAATCGTCGAGTATTTGCCCTCCTCGTAGCTGTAGCTGTCGCCCTCGTCTTCGTAGAGAGTGAAGGACCCGTCCTGGCCCGTATAGATCCGGATCTCCAGCGGGTCGATGCTCTGCGTCGCGTACTGGACGCTGGGACCCATGGGGACGATCGAGCCCGCTTTGACGAAGAGCGGCATCTCGCTCAGCGGCGCGGGGACCGAGGCGGTACGTCCGCCGTCCGTCGTCGAGCCTGTCCAGAAATCGTACCAGGTCCCCGCGGGGAGATAGACGGAGCGGCTGGTGGCGCCCGCGGTGGTCACTGGATTGACAAGGAAGGCAGGCCCGAACAAGAACTGATCCTTGATGTTGAACACCTTCGCGTCGTTGGGATAGTCGAAGACCAGGTGCCGCATCATGGTGTAGCCCTCGCTGGTCACCTTCCATGCCAATGAGTAGATGTAAGGCATCAACCGATAGCGCAGGTTGTCGATCTTGAGGAGATTGGCCTTGGTGGCGGCGCTCCAGCTGTCGCTGTACAGCTCCCTCGAGCCGCCTCCATGGATCCGGAAGATCGGGGAGAAGGCGCCATACTGAAACCAGCGGGTAAAGAGCTCATTGTTCGCGCTGGTGGTCCAGTTCACGTTGTGTCCCCAGTACCCGCCGATATCCGTGGTCCAGTAGGGCATGCCCGCGAGCGAGAAGTTGAGCCCCGCGGGGATCTGCTTGGCATAGGTCGCGAAATTACTGTCGATGTCTCCCGACCAGCACGTCGTGGCGTACCGCTGCTGGCCGGCGAAGGCGCTGCGGGTGAGGACGTAGACCCGCTTTGGCTTCGGGCCGATGCTACGCCAATGCTCGTACACCCCCGCGGCGTGTCCCAGGGGATAAGCGTTCAGGTACAGCGCGCCCTTGCCGAGCGCGGTATCAGCCGCCCGCACGTTCACGGGGTCCGGATAGGCCTGGGGTTCGGTGTTGTCTGCCCAGATGCCATCCCAGCCGTACGGCCCCAGCAGGCGATCGTGGATCTGCTGGTACACCAGCGCTCTGGCGGCGGGGTTGAACGTGTCGTAGAAGCGGTGTGTCCCGCTGCTCGGGTACAGAGCTCCAATTTCATTGAGCGCGTTGTAGTTGCCCATCTCTCCGGCCTTCCGCTCGGTGTTCACGCGTTGATACACGGGCCAGATCGATATCATCGTGTGAACGTTGGCCTTGTGCATCTCGGCGATGAGGGCCGCTGGATCCGGGTAGCGGCGTTCATCCATGAAGTGGGAGCCCCACGCGTACGGGGTCCAGTAGTCCCAGTCTTGAACGATGCAGTCGACGGGAATTTTGTTGTCGCGGTAGCCGTCCTTGATCCTCAGCAGCTCGGCCTGGCTGCCGTACTTGTCCTTCGACTGGAAGAGCCCGTAGGCCCACTTCGGGAACAGCGGGGCCGCGCCGGTCGCGGTGCGGTACTGGGCTACTATCTGATCGATGCTCGGACCATAGAAGAAGTAGTAGTCCACCATCTCGCCGGCTTCGGACGAGTAGCTGTACTTGCTGTTGTTGGACCTGGTCCCGTCGAAGTTCGAGGTGGAATAGTTGTCCCAGAAGATCCCGTAGCCCTTGTTGGACACCAGCACCGGAATGTTGATCTCCGTGTTGGCGTTGACGATGCGCCGGGTCGTCCCTTTGCGGTTCATCACGTTGTCCTGGTGCTGGCCAAGACCGAACAGGGCTTCGTCGGCGGGTGATTTGAAGACGGTCTCGACGCGGTTGGTGCTGACGCCCTCGACGGTCGCGGGCGTCAAGGTCTTGCTGTCTTCCGACAGGAGAACGCCGTCGTTCAGGTCGGTGTATGTGACCAGGCCGTCGGTCGTGTTGACGTTGATCTTCAACCGTGAAGTGGTGATGGTCACGGTCCCCGAATTCTCCGCGACGCAGAAGCTCGGCTTGTCCCACTCCTTGTTGACGGACAGAGATTTCTTGTCCGGGGGTGAAGCGGCCGTGGTGTACTGGACTCTGATTATGCTTTCATTGCAGACCTCCAGTCTCAGCAGGCCGGTCTCCAGGTTGAAGGTGACGCCGGTGGCGTCGGCGGCATAGAGCCCGGTCTCTGGAGGTGCAGGCGGGCAAGCCAGCTGGTCGTCGTCGCCTCCCTGGCCTCCGGAACCGCCGCCGCCGCCGACCCCGGCCGCACCGGCTGTACCGGTCGTACCGGTCGTACCGGTCGTACCGCCTCCCCCCACCCCGCTGGTCGTGCCAGCGGCGCTGGTCGACGCGCCTTCGGCACCCGGATCGGGGGTGGTGGACCCGCCCGAGCACGCGCCGCCGAGCGGCAAGAGGCCGATCAGAGCCGCGTAGAGATGACGGTTAATCAAGTTTCGCATGACTCCTCGCAAGCAACAGAGTGCATGATGGTTCTCCCGACTTCGATGATGTATGCCAGCTGTAAGAGCGCGGACTGCCCCCATGCGGCCGGGGCACGGAGCTGTTTCCGCCTGCGCTTCGCACCGCTGAATCAGCATGGGAGCATCTGGAAATAGCCCGCTGATCCCGCTCGCTTGGGAGAGGCGGAGCGCGCGACGGAATAGGATGTGGGAAAGCTGCTGGTGCCGGACGAACGCTGGGAGCGACTTGAACCGCTACTTCCGAAGACGGAGCCGAATCCGCAGGGCGGCCGGCCGCGTACGCCTGGTTGGATCGCCTTGACGAGGATCTCGTTCGTGCTCGAGGCGGGGTCCCTCGGGAGTACCTGCCGCGAGAGCTCGGCTACAGCGGAGCGCCTCGCTGGCGCAGGCTGCCCGACTGTCCATTCCCAAGGTTGCCATCCGGCCGCACCGCCAGTATCGCCGGATTCGTGACGAAATCATCTCCGGTGGACAGCACTCAGGCTTTCACGACAGGCGTCGAATGAACGATGCTCGTCGTGTTCTCTGGCGGATCGCCCTTGGCAAAACGCCAATCACCATCGATCAGCGATCGCTTTCTCGAAGGCCGAGCGAACAGAATCGGTGCAAAAATCGATCAAAAGTGAATGGATGACGAAGAACTCGGTGCCCACGGGGACCGAGGAGGCCGAAGCGAAAGGATGCCCCTCGACCGCAATGTGAACGCTCACATGATTGATGTCAATTCCAATCAACCGGCCCGCGGGCATCCTCGAGGCCGAGGGAGGACGAGGCTGGCGGGGCCGCTCCGGAGCGCCGCGTCAAGAGGGGGAGCGCTGGACCGCGGTCATCGCTTTACCGCCGGACCAGCTCGACGCGTCGGAGGCAGCTCGATCAACCGTCGAGAGGGCGCGCGCAGACGGCGTGAGGGGGATGTGGCGGTACCAGCGGGTGAAACGGCGAACCTCATCGTGGCCAAGGCAGACCTCGCTCAGCGCCCTCTCGACGCGCTCTTCAATCGACCAGCGGCTTTCAACGGTACGGAGCACGTCGATCAGCGGGGTGATTTCCGTGGTCCAGACGGCGTAGTGGGCGACGTCGGTCGGGCCACCGAGGCTGCCGCGGAACAGGATACCGCGCCTCCGACGACGCGGCTCCGCTTCGACGAGCGGGCGAAGGCCCGGTCCTAGCTCCGTGGTCCCTTGGCACTGTCGCCTGCGCCGAGGTGGTGCCAGCGACCCGAAGGCGCCTGCTGCCGCAGCTCGCTCACATCGATCTGCGGCCGGTCCTGCCAGATCCGATGCTGGCTCGAGGGGGCCGCGCGGCCGCGCAGCGCCGGGGCGGTGCCGTCCTGAAACGCCGATGCGCCGGGAGCGCCAGGGGATCGCGTTTCCCCTGGCGCTCCCGGCGCCTTCGTCATTCGATCGGAGCTGCGGCGCTCCAGGGCGCGGGCGGCGGCGGTTCGCTCGCGAAACCTCCCGCCGTCGGGGGGATCGCCCGCGCCCGTCGCGTCACGGCAGCATCAGGACGCACTCGGTCCGGCAGATCGGGGCGGAGCCGCCGGCGCTGATCTCCTCGCAGATGGTCCGGATGGTCGCGCCGGGAGGGCAGGTGGCTCCCTCCACGCACTCGATCCAGCAATCACCGGGGGGGTACGCGTCGGCGCCGCCCATGCCGGTGCCGGTGCTGCTGCTGCTGCTCTCGCCGGAGCAGACCTTCTGCTCGATCATGCCAGGCGGGCAGTAGGGCTCGACGGGCACGCACTCGGTCCAGCAATCGCCGGGGTAGGGCATGCCGCCCACGCCGGTGCCAGTGCTGCCCGAGCTGCCGACAGAGACAGAGCTGCCGCCGCCGCAGACCGTCTGCGGGATGCTGTCCGGCGGGCAGTAGGGCTCGGTGGGCACGCAGTCGGTCCAGCAGCCGCCGCCGGGGTAGGGCATGCCGCCCACGCCGGTGCCGCTGCTGCTCGTGTCGGGCGTGCCGCCCTCGCAGATGGTCTGCTGGGTCGTGCCAGGCGGGCAGTAGGGCTCGACGGGCACGCACTCGGTCCAGCAGTACTCCTGGCCGGGGTACGGGCTGGCGCCGCCAGCGCCGCCGTAGCCGGTCCCGGTGCTGCCGACCGAGACCGCGCTGCCGCCGCAGACCGTCTGCGGGATGCTGTTCGGCGGGCAGTAGGGCTCCGTGGGCACGCACTCGGTCCAGCAGCCGCCGCCGGGGGGGACCGGCGCGGCAAAGCCTGGATCGGCGCCAGCGGTGTTCCCGCCGGCGCCGCCGGTGCCCGCCCAGCCGCCCGAGCCGCCGACGCCGACGCTGCTGCTGGTGACGGTGGTGCCGCCGTCGCAGTAGGTCTGCGGGGTGGTGCCGGGCGGGCAGTAGGGCGCGGTGGGCACGCACTCGGTCCAGCAGCCGCCGCCGGGGCGCGGCGCGGCGAAGTCTGAATCGGAGCCGCCGATGCCCCCGCCAGCGGTGCCCCCGCCGGTGCCCGCCCAGCCGCCCGAGCCGCCGGCGCCGCCGGTGCCCGCCCAGCCGCCCGAGCCGCCGACGCCGACACTGCTGCTGGTGACGGTGGTGCCTTCGTCGCAGAAGGTCTGCGGGGTAGTGCCCGGCGGGCAGTAGGGCTCGACGGGCACGCACTCGGTCCAGCACGGCTCGGAAGGCATCGGAATGCCGCCAGGGCCCGAGCCGCCGACGCCGACAGCGCTGCTGGCGCTGCCCCAGCCGCCGGAGCCGCCCGCGCCGCCGACGCCGACCGTCACGGAGCCGCCGCACACGGTCTGCTCGATCGTGCCCGGCGGGCAGTACGGCTGCGGCGGGATGCACTCGGTCCAGCACTCGCCCGGATCGACGGGCATGGCGGTGCCGCCGGCGAAGCCACCCTGGCCCGAAGAGGTGGTGCCGCCGCTGCAGATGGTCTGCTCGCTCCAGTCAGCAGGACAGACGCTGTCGGGCACACACTGCTCCTCGCACATCTCGCCGATCTCGCACGGTGAACAGACCGTCTCCCAGTGAAAGCCAGGTCCGCAGTTGGGCTCCGGTGGCGGTGACGGCTCGTCCACGCCTCCACAGCCCTGCCCCTTGGCGCCGGTGAGCACAACGAGCGCGGAGAGCGCAATGAGCCCCTGGAGAGAGGAGCGAGCGGCTGACGAACGCGGGATAAGAGAGGAGAAGATCGCGAAACGCATGGGGTACTCCATCCTGCGTGCCTGTGCGAGACACGCGATCAAGGAACGATGGCTCTGCGCCGCGGCATGCGGAGCGCTGCTGCGCGCGGCGTCTCAGCGCCGACTCGAAGAGCTCGCGTCGAGATAAAGCACTGGACATGCCAGGCGCGCCCGCCTGCTCGGTCGGGTTTCCGGCCCCGGAGCGACGTGTACCGGCCGGCTTTTCGCGGTCGCGCGGCGTCCGCTGCGCGCAACCGCACGGCGCGACAGGGCCACAGTGTGACGGGGAGCGCTGGCTACGTGTCACGTTGAGCCAACCGGCGCCGCAGGGGGTGCCGGCAGGCAAGCGGATGGAGTGATGGCGGAATTTTCCTCTTGAGTGACCTGGGATGCCCCGACCCAGGTTGAGGTTCGGCCGGGTGGTAACCCGGTGGTAACCCGACCCAGGTTGAGGTTTGGATGACCCGACCCTGGAGGACCTGGATGCCCCGACCCAGGTTGAGGTTCGGCCGGGTGGTGACCCGACCCCCTGACCCGACCCAGGTTGAGGTTTGGATGCCCCGACCCTGGAGGACCTGGATGCCCCGACCCAGGTTGAGGTTCGGCCGGAGGTTCGGCCGGGTGGTGACCCGACCCCCTGACCCGACCCAGGTTGAGGTTTGGATGACCCGACCCTGGAAAGCCCGACCCAGGTTGAGGTTCAGGTTCGGGGAGGCGGTCGATCCGACCCAGGTTGAGGAGGTGCTTGAGGTTGAGGTGCTTGCTCGCGCGCCCCAGGTTGGGGCAGCGCCCCGCTCGAGCGCGGAGCTACTGCGCGGAGGCGGGCCGCACGTAGGGCAGCCGCGCCGCCACCTGCTGGACCTCCGAGGCCCCCTCGAGCAGCTGGGCGATCGGATCCCACGTGCCCCGGATCAGCGACTCGCGCGCGCCCGGCTTGATGGTGAAGGGCACCGTGAGATCGCTCCCGGCCCGGATGACCTGCCCCTGCAGGTCGACCGTGACGGGCGTCTTCGGGTCGGCGTTCACGCGCGCCACGAGCGCGGCGCGGTCCTCCCGGCTCACCGAGACGCAGGGGATGCCGAGCGTCGTCGAGTTGCCGAAGAAGATCTCGGCGAAGCTCTCGGCGATGACGGCCTTGAAACCCGCCTTCGCGATCGACTGCGGCGCGTGCTCGCGCGACGACCCGCAGCCGAAGTTGCGGTCGGCGATCAGCACCGTCGCGCCCGCGAAGCGCGGGTCGTTCAGCGGGTGCTCCCGCTTCTCGCCCCGCTCGTCGAAGCGCACGTCCCGGAAGAGGTGCTCGCCGATGCCGTCGAAGGTGACGCACTTCAGGAAGCGCGCCGGGATGATGCGGTCCGTGTCGATGTCGTCCCCCGGAACGTGAACGGCGCGACCGGTGACGGATTGAATCAAATCGAGTGCCATTGGGATCTCCCTCGGGTGCGAGCGTCGTCAGATTCCGAACACGTCACGAGCGTCGGCGATCTCGCCGCGGACGGCGGCAGCCGCGACCATCACCGGGCTCATGAGCACGGTGCGCCCGGTGGGGCTCCCCTGCCTGCCCTTGAAGTTGCGGTTGGACGAGGACGCGCACAGCTCATCCCCGATGAGCTTGTCGGGGTTCATCGCCAGGCACATCGAGCAGCCCGGCTCGCGCCACTCGAAGCCCGCCTCGCGGAAGACCCGGTCCAGCCCCTCGGCCTCGGCCGCGCGCGCCACCTCCATCGACCCCGGGACGGCCAGCGCGCGCACGTGCGGCGCGACCTTGTGCCCCTGGATGCGCCGCGCCACCTCCCGGAAATCGGAGATGCGGCCGTTCGTGCAGCTGCCGATGAACGCCACGTTGATCTTCGTCCCCTCGATCGGCTTGCCGCCCTCGAGCCGCATGTACTCGAGCGCCTCGCGGATCAGCGCCCGCTCGGACTCGTTCGCCACGTCCTCGGCCGCCGGGACCCTCTCCTTCACCGAGATCGCCTGCCCCGGCGTGATGCCCCAGGTGACCGTCGGCGCGATCTCGCTCGCGTCGATCCGGACGACGTCGTCGTAACGCGCGTCCTCGTCGGAGGCGATCGAGCGCCAGTACTCGAGCGCCTTGTCCCACGCCTCGCCCTTCGGCGCGTACGGACGCCCCTTGATGTACTCGAACGTCGCCTGGTCAGGGTTCACATAGCCGACCCGGGCGCCGCCCTCGATCGACATGTTGCACAGGGTCATCCGCTCCTCCATCGAGAACCCCTCGATGGTCGACCCGCCGTACTCGTACGCGTAGCCCGTGCCGCCGGACACCCCGAGCCGGCGGATGATCTCGAGGATGATGTCCTTCGCGTAGACGCCCGGCCCGAGCTTGCCCTCCACCTGGATCCGCCGGACCTTGAGCCGCTGGAGGCTCAGCGTCTGCGTGGCGAGCACGTCGCGCACCTGCGTCGTCCCGATCCCGAACGCGATCGCGCCGAACGCGCCGTGCGTCGACGTGTGCGAGTCGCCGCACGCGATCGTCATGCCCGGCTGCGTGAGGCCGAGCTCGGGGCCGATGATGTGCACGATGCCCTGCCGCCCCGACTCGAGATCGAAGAACGTGACGCCCTGCTCGGTGCACGCCTTCTTGAGCGCGTCGACCATCCCCTCGGCCAGCGTGTCCTTGAACGGCCGCTTGCGGTTGTCGGTCGGGACGATGTGATCGAGGGTCGCGAACGTCCGCTCGGGCATGCTCACCCGCAGGCCGAGATCGCGGAGCATCCCGAACGCCTGGGGGCTCGTCACCTCGTGGATCAGGTGAAGGCCGATGAAGAGCTGATCCTCGCCGCTCGGCAACGTGCGGACTTTGTGGAGGTCCCAAACCTTGTCATAGAGACTCTTACCCATGATGGCCTCTCGCGGTGCGCTGGAATCGGGTGAAGGGGGGTGAAGGGGGACGGCGTGCGAAGCGAAGCGGACCAGCCCGAGCGCCGCAGCCACGGCGCGCCGGCAGCCTCGTTGGAGGCGTCCGGCGCGCCGCCGGTCTGGCGGTCCAACGTCGGGCGGGCGGCATGACTATGCGGGCGCGAGAGGATTAAGTCGAATGAAACTTTTTTCACGATCGGTTAAGTAAAACTACATGGACGCGTCGCTGCTCCCCGCGCTCGAGGATGTGCTCATGGTGGCCCGGTCGGGCTCGGTCGCCGAGGCGGCGCGGCGGCTGCACAAGACGCCGTCGGCGATCAGCCAGCAGGTGCGGCGGGTGGAGGAGCGCTTCGGGGTGGCGCTGTTCGAGCGCGACGGGCGCGGCGTGCGGCTGAGCCCGGCCGGCGAGGCGGCGCTCGGCGCGATCACGCGGCTGTTCGACCAGGCGGAGGGGGTGTTCGAGCTGCTCTCGGAGCTGGCGGGGGAGCCGTCGACGACCCTGCGCGTGGCGGCGAGCGACTACCTCGGCAAGGGGCTGCTCGTGCCGGTGATCCGCCAGATGCTCGAGAAGCGCGCGCCGGTGCGGTTCGCGATCACGACGGCGAACTCGGTCGACGCCGCGCGGGGGGTAGAGCGCGGCGAGGTGGATCTGGGCCTCGCGTCGGCGTCCTCGGCGGGCGGCGACCTCGTGAAGCAGCCGCTGTTCGTGCAGCCGTTCCTCTGGGTAGGGCCGCGGCTCAAGGGCTCGGCGCCGGCGCTGCGCGAGCGGCTCCGGCACGAGCCGCTGCTCCGGCTGGCGCCCGGCAGCGTGGGGCGGCGGATGCTCGACGCGTACCTGGATCGCGAGCGGATCCGGCCCATCTCGACGATCGACGTGTCGAGCGTGTCGCTCCTCGTCTCGTACGTCTCCGGCGGGCTCGGCATCGGCCTCGCGCCGGCGCTCGCGCTGACCGAGGTCGCGCGCTCGCGGCTCGACGTCGAGGTCGCGGAGGTCGACCCGCTGCCCGTCGAGCTGATGACGCGCGAGAATTTCCGGCGCAATCCGATCATCGAGCGCTTCGTCGAGCGGCTCGCCGCCGAGGGGCGCCGCGCGGAGCAGCGGACGCGCGCGCTCCTCGGCGGCTGACGCCGCGCGAGGCGCGCCGCCGCCCGTCAGGTGGACGGGGTGCGACACGATGACTCGCCCCGTCGACAAGAGCGTGCGCCCCGGGGCGCAACAGGGGTGGTCGGCGCGGCCGGCGCGGCCGGCCTGCGTGGCTCAGGGCTCGCGCGTGTTGCCGCGCGTGTCCTTCAGCATCACGTCGTGGACGCCGCCCTCGTGGATGCTCACCGCGGACGCGACGGTCAGGCGGGCGCGCATGTACAGGTCGCGCAGCGAGGTGGCGCCGCAGTTGCACATCGTCGAGCGCACCTTGGCCAGGGTGACGTCGAGGTTGTCCTTCAGCTTGCCGGCGTACGGCACGTAGCTGTCGACGCCCTCCTCGAACTCCAGCTGATCCTTCTTCTTGCTGGTATCGCCGTGGTCGTAGCGCTGCCAGTTGCGCGCGCGGTTGCTCCCTTCACCCCAGTACTCCTTCATGAACTGGTTGTTCACGCGGACCTTGCGCCCGGGCGACTCGTCGAAGCGCGCGAAGTAGCGGCCCATCATGACGAAGTCGGCGCCCATCGCGAGGGCGATCGTGATGTGGTAGTCCTGGCTGATGCCGCCGTCGGAGCAGATCGGCACGTAGACTCCGGTCCGCTGGAAGTACTCGTCGCGCGCCTTGGCCACCTCGATCACGGCCGACGCCTGGCCGCGGCCGATCCCCTTCTGCTCGCGCGTGATACAGATGGATCCGCCGCCGATGCCGACCTTGACGAAGTCGGCGCCCGCCTCGACCAGGTAGAGGAAGCCCTCGCGATCGACGACGTTGCCGGCGCCGACATAGGCCGGCTTGCCGAGCGACTTCACGAAGGCGATGGTGTCGCCCTGCCACTCGGAGTAGCCGTCCGACGAGTCGATACAGAGCACGTCGGCGCCCGCCTCCACCAGCGCCGGCACGCGATCTCTGTAGTCGCGCGAGTTGATGCCGGCGCCGACGATCAGGCGCTTCTCGTGATCCACGTTCTCGAGCGGGTGCGCCTGGTGCGACTCGTAGTCCTTGCGAAACACCAGGTACTGGAGGTGCTGTCGCTCGTCGATGACGGGCAGGGTGTTGAGCTTGTGACGCCAGATGAGCTCGTTCGCCTCCTGCAGATCGAGGCCGACCTTGCCGCAGTGGATCGACTTGAACGGCGTCATGATCTCGCGCACCGGCGTGCTGAGCGGCGTCTTGCCGAGCCGGTAATCGCGGCTCGTGATGATGCCGACGAACCTGCCCGTGGGCGTGCCGTCCTCGGTGATCGCAATCGTGGAGTGGCCCGTGCGATCGGTGAGCTCGAGGACGTCGCCGAGCGTCGCGTCGGGGCGCAGGTTCGAGTCGCTCACGACGAACCCTGCCTTGTAGTTCTTCACGCGCCGCACCATGGCGGCTTCCTCCTCGATGCCCTGCGAGCCGTACACGAACGACAGGCCGCCGCAGCGCGCGAGCGCGATCGCGAGGTCGGCGCCCGAGACCGACTGCATCATCGCGCTGGTGACCGGCACGCTCATCGTGAGCGGCGCGAGCCTCGGATCTGGCGGCGTCGCGCCCGGATCGGCCTTGAACCGGACGACAGGGGCCGTGAGATCGACGTTCGCCGGGACGCAGTCCTTCGTCGTCAGATTCGGGACGAGCAGGTACTCGCCAAACGTCCTGCTCGGCTCATCGTAGATGAATGCCATGTCGGCTCCTAGTGCAAGGATCCCCGGCTGTCAAACACGAGCGGCGCCGTTCTCCCGGGAAAGTCGTGTAATATCGATGGTTTGCGGGGGCAACGGCGGGCCTGGAAGGGCGGCGCGAGGCGCGAGGCGACAGGGGCCCGGCCGCCCGCCAGCGTCGCGGCGAGGCGGTGCAGGAGCCCGGGCGGGATGACCGGGCTCCCTGGGGGGCGGAGCTAGAGCGGGCGCACCGGCAGGCAGAGCTCGCAGCGGAAGCTGTTGGTCTTGGGATCGTGGAACTCGCCCTGGTAGAGCTCGAAGCAGGGCCGGTGATCGGGCTGATAGCCGCTCTCAGGGAGCCACCTGCCGAAGAGCTGGTCCCAGGCGGCGCCGATCGTGTGCGCCTCGCCGAGGAACGCGCCCGCGGCGTACTTGCCGCCGGCGACGTCGGTCACGTTGACGTCGCCGTCCGCCTTGAAGTCCTGCGGGATCACGATGGCGGCGTCGAGGCGGCACTTGGCAGGCTCGGTGACCTTGGGGTTGTCGTGCGCGATGTTGAGGCAGATGCGGTCCGGGGTCCACAGATCGCGGGCGCTGGCCCAGCGCACGAGCCGCTGCCAGGCCTCGTCGACGCTCCCTCCCGGGCCGTAGGGGCCGACGCATCGGACATAGGCCACGTGGTAGCTCGGCAGGGTCTTCACGGTCACGTTCATGATCTCCTCCTCGTCTTGGCGGGCGTCCGCGCCCGACGAGGAGGCATCTTGGTAGGGCGCGCAGACCGCTGCTTTGCACGGATTGCGCTCGACTTCACCCGGCTTGCGATCCGCTTGCCCCGCCTTGCGCGCGTCCGTGGCGCCGCCGTTGCGCCAGGCGGACGCGCTCATGCCGAAGCGCTCCTTGAAGGCGCGCGCGAAGGCGCTCGCCGAGCCGAAGCCGTTCTCGAGGGCGATCTCGAGGATGTCGGCGCGCGGCCGCTGCACGAGGTGGCTCGCAGCGGTCTCGAGGCGCGTCCGCTGGATGAACTCGCGAAGGTTCTCGCCCGTCATGGACTTGAACACGCGGTGGAAGTGAAACGGCGAGAACGCCGCCACGGCCGCCAGCGTGTCGAGGGAGAGGTCCTCCGCGCGGTGGGCCTGGATGTAGTCGATCACGCGGTTGACCCGCCGCTGGTACTCGGCGCGGCTCCTGTCGGACGTTGCCACGGGCGGAGGGTACCTGATGGATGGTCGCAGAAAAAAGGGCCTCGGCCGCGACCGCGCCCAGGTTGGGAGGGGCGCCCGGCACCCGACTCAACGTGGGTCGGGTCGCCTCAACGTGGGTCGGGTCGCCTCAACGTGGGTCGGGTCGCCTCTACTCGAGCTCCAGCTCGACGAGCCGGATCTCCCCCTCCAGGAACCCCGTCTCCCGGAAGTACGTCATGTACTCCACCCGCTCTCCTTCCCGCGCGAGCTCCGCGTGCACGAGGGCGGCATAGGGCCACGCATCCGGCGTAGGCGGGACCTCGGCGGTGAGAACCACCGCGCTGTCCGACCAGGGCCCCTCCGGCGCCGGAGCCGTCCGGATCGAGATCTCCGACGATACCGGCTCGCTGTACAGCGCGATGTACCTGCCGACATGCTCATTCCAATGCACCGACATCATCGGTGCCCCCGCCATGACCGGCTCCGCCTCACCATGGCCCTTCACCCAGCGCTCGTCCGAGAAGAACCGCCACGCGTCGCGCTCCGTTGCCTCCGCGAGCGGGGCGCGCGCGACGATGCACGGGCACGTGAGACCCGAGCACGCGCAGGCATAGGCGTAGAGCATCCCCTCGCGGACGAGCGCCGCCGACGTGAGCAAGGGCTCATCCGCGCCGAAGAGGAGCGTCGGATCCGCAGCGCCCGGGCGCACCTCCGGGCGTGCGGGGGGCGCGTCGAGGCTCTCCCAGACAGCGATGGACGAACCCAGCATGTCGACTTCGAACGCCCCGGCCCCGAGTCGCCCCGTCACCTTGCTGTAGAAGACGAGCGCACGGCCGGTCGCCTCGTCGACGACGATGGGGCCCGGCCACAGCGCATAGCGCGCTCCGCAGTCCTCCTCGCACGTCTCCTCCGAACGAGGGTCGGAGTGCTCGAGGTTGAACGCGAGCTCCTCCTCGGTGAACGGCAGGAACTCCCGCGGCGCGCCGTCCGCGTCGAGCGGCTCGGTGAGCGACGAGAGCCCATCCGACGCATCCAGATCGTCGGTCGCGCAGAAGGTGCTCGACCTCCAGAGCGCCCCGTCTTCCCCCGGCATCTCCAAGGTCGTGTCGCCGAACACCCACACCGATCGGTCGCCCCACCGCGCGCTGTAGCCGCCGTCCCGCCCTCGGATCGCCGGGGCAAACTCCAGCGCGCCCAGGTCGCGCACCGCGCGCACCGCGGCCTCGGGCGCCTCCTCGCCACACCCGGCGCACAGGAGAGCGAACCCGGCGGCTCCCATGGTCCTTCGATAACGCATGCGCGCGAGGGTACCATGGGGAGCCTGAACGCCGCCGCCGTCGGCGTCGCTCCGCTGCCGGACTACACGCGACGGGGGCGCCGGCGGGCCCCGCGCGCACAAGGGCTCTGGCGCAGAGGATGGCGGCGATCCGCAAGAGGCGAGGAGAGCTACTCCGCTGATCGGTTCGCGGTCTGGAGGACGGCGATGCCTCCGCCGCTGTCAAATCTGCCTGCAGGCGGCAGCGCAGCGGCGGCACTCGTCAGCGCACGTCTTCATCTGCATATCCCCAGTGAGCTTATCGCAGCTCGCCGCGCACTGCTCGCAGAGGCTGGCGCACACGCTCATCATCTGGGGGATCTGGGGCGAGCTGCGCAGGAGGAGCTTCGAGGTCGCCTCGCAGATATCGGCGCAGTCCTGGAGCATCCGCATGTGCGTGGCGCTCACGTGAGAGCCTCCCATCTCGAGGCAATACTGAGCCGCGTGCGTGCAGATCGAGCTACAATCCTGGGTGAACCGGGCCACCTCCCGGAACGATCTGTCCCCCGGAAACTTGATCATGAGAACCCCCCTTGATCCAACCGGCCGCCCCTCGCCGCGAGGGAGCCTCGCGACAAGGCGGCAACTTCGGTATCTGGAGGGTGCATGGATTCGATGGCTTTCGCATGTCGGGCCATCCCGTAAATGGGCCTCGGAACAGCGACCGACGCCGAGACCGCCGTGCCCTCGAGCGCGCCTCGCGAACAGCCGGGACGCCGCGAGACATGCGCGAACGCCCCGCCCGAACCGCTGGTCCCGCCCTGGTCGCTCCCTCCGCGCAACGCGGCGACACAACGTGGCTCTACTGCGGGAAGTTGCCCCGGCTCGGCAGAAAAACCGCCAAGCCGCCAAAGACGCCAAGGGGAGAGGGGGAAGGGGGCCGTCCGGGCATCCCCCTATTCCCCGGTTCTCTTGGCGCCCTTGGCGGCTTGGCGGTTCGCTTCCCCGGCCGACTTGCCGCAGTAGAGCTTAGCACCCAGGCGCGCGGCAGATACCCATCTTCAGGCGCGCGATCTCCTGGAGCTCCTCGGCGATCTCGAGCGTGCGCATCGCGGCGGCGCGCGCGAGCGCCTGGGACTCCTCGGTGACCGCGAGGCGCGCGAGGAGCCGCCGGCCCATCTCGTGGTGATGGCCCTCGTCCGGCTGGATGACGTCGCGGTAGAGGCGCGCTGTCTCGGCGTCGCCTTGCGACTCGCAGTAGTCGATGAACGCCTGGTTGTGCACCTTCGCGAGCGCCTCGCGTGTGAACTGGCCCGCTGCGACGCGCTCGACCGTGGAGCCGAGCCCCTTCAAGTACCCGAACATCGGCGTGGGAGGCCCGAACTTCGCCGGGATCGCCGCGGGGTCGACGCCGAGCGCGCGGAGGCGCTCGGCGATGAGCCGGTAATGCCTCGCCTCGTCGCCGCACTGGCGGGCGAGGGCGAGCTTCACCTCCACGTCGGTCTCGGTGGTGAGCCAGAGCGCAGCCTCCTCGGTCGCCTCGAGCTCCTTCTTGAGCGCGGTCGCGAGCAGCGCCGGGATGCCGACGCCGCTCGCCGGCTCCGCCGCGCGGGCCACGGCGCCGATGTGGGCGAGGCGCTCACCGACCTTGCGGTCGAGCTCGTCGAGGAATTCCTCTGGTTTCATGCGGGGCATGATGGGCGCGCCCCGCGCGGCGGGTCAATAGGCCGCGCTTCCGGCGGCCAGGTGGGTGTACCCTCCTCGAATGGCCTGGTGCTTCCTGCCGCCGTGGATCGATCTCGAGTCGGTCTCGATCTCGTTCGAGCTTCCCGCGCGCACCGTCCTGAAGCGCACCGGCGTGGCCGCGCTCGCCACGTCGAGCGCGACGGCGCTCCGCCTGACGCTCGCGCCGGCGCTCCTGCGGATCACCTTCGAGCCGTACCTCGTCATCGACCTGCCGCCGCCGCTCGGTGACATGGGGCTCCAGCAGATCGAGTACGACTTCCGTTCAGGCGCGATGACGCCCAACGTCTTTTACACGGGAGGGCTCGTCCGGGTCGGAAAGGGATCGGCGGAGGACGAGGCGCGCGCCTTCATGCGCGGACTCGTCACGTCGACGCCCATGGCCATGCCCCCGTACGACCCCACGAGCGATCCCGATCTCGTCGTGACGGTGCGTCAGGCGCTCTCGAACCTCGAGGCCGGCAGCAGTACGGCCGTGCGGGGCGCCCGCCTGTCCGCGCGGCTGACGCTGCGCCAGGAGCTCGCTGGCGGGGTGGGCTCGGACGGGTTCCGCATTCCGACCGGCGCGACCGTCGCGGCCAGCGTCGATATCGAGGGCACCCGGCAGGAGATCGAGACGGCGCCGCGCGTGCAGCGCATCGAGGTCGACTGTTCGTCGGCGGTGCTCCAGAAGGGGGGAGTCGACCAGGCCGATGTCCGTCGCTTCATCGTGAAGCGCGGCGGAGAGATCGCCGTCGAGCGGGTCGAGCCGCTCGGCGCGGCGCGCCAGGCCGCGGGCGCCGAGTCGCTCGTGCGCCTGTTCAGCGCCCTGGTCGCGGGCGGCGGCGTCGCGCTCGACCCGCAGCGCCTCGGGCCGAGCGTCGTGGAAGGGCTCGTCAAGGAAGAGATCGCGCGCGCCCTGCGCCCCGCGCTCGTCGGCTGGGTGCGGCAGAACGCCGACGTCGTCGTGGGGATGGACCTGCGGCAGGTGCTCGGGATACCGGCGGAGGGAGGCGACGTGGCATGAGGGGCGGCGCGGGCGTTCGCGACGCGCGCTCCGTGCTTCTCCAGGCGCCGAGCGCCCGAGGGGTGTTATAAGCTACGGAATGCGACTCTCCGCGATCCACATCTATCCCGTCAAAGGCTGCCGGGGCCTCACGCTCGACGCGTCCGCCGTCGACGCGCTCGGCCTCGCCGGCGATCGGCGGTTCATGATCGTCGACCCCGAGGGAAAGCCCCTCACGCAGCGCCCGCTGCCGCGCATGGCGCTCATCGAGACGCAGCTCTCCGAGAGCGCGCTCACGCTCGGCTTCGCCGGCCGGCCGCCGATCTCGGTGCCGCGCAGGGCCGAGGGCGCGCGCCTGCTCACGGTCGAGGTCTGGAGCAGCAGCGGCCTCCTGGCCGAGGATTGCGGTGACGAAGCCGCCGCGTGGCTCAGCGGCGTCCTGGATCACCCGGCGCGGCTCGTCCGCATCGGCGAGGCGTTCCGGCGGCCCGTCCTCAAGGCCTCGGTGGCAGGCACGGAAGACGTCGTGTCGTTCGCCGACGAGTTCCCGCTGCTCGTGATCTCCGAGGCCTCCCTCGCCGATCTGAACGCTCACCTCGAGGGCCGGGGCGCCGCGCCGTTGCCGATGGATCGCTTCCGGCCCAACCTCGTCGTGAGCGGCTGCGCTGCCTTCGACGAGGACCTGTGGAGCCGCGTCCGCATCGGAGACCTCGTGCTCCGCGCCGGCGGCCCGTGCGGCCGCTGCGTCGTCACCACGACCGACCAGCGCACCGCAGAGCGCGGCCCGGAGCCGCTCCGCACGCTGGCCAGCTACCGGCGCGATGCGCAGAGGCCCGGCGAGGTGAACTTCGGACAGAACTACATCCAGGAGACGAAATCCGGCACATTGCGCGTGGGGGACGAGGTGACGGTCGTGTGACCGAGCACCCGATCTGCTCCTGCGTGGCGGCTCCTCGGGTGTCGCGGCGGCTCATGGGAGAGAATGCGGCGGGCCAGCCTGCGCGGCTCGGATCGCGGCGCGGTCGTGATACAAAGGGCCGATGAGAAAGCACGCGCTTCGTTCATGGATCGTCTCGCTCGCCGTCGTGACCTTGCTCTCGTTCGTGTCGCTCGGCAGCGCCTACGCGGGAGAGGCGGAGAAGAAGCTCGCCCTGGAGCTCACGCACCTCGTCATGCCGAAGGACGTCTACAACGCGCTCCTCGATCAGCTGATGACCAACATGAGTGCCTCGATGCAGCAAGCGGGCGCGAAGGTCTCGACCAAGGAGGCCAGCAAGCTGAAGGCGGTGGTCGCCGAGGTGCTGCCGTACGACGAGCTCGTCCAGTGGAACGTCGATATCTACGCGGGGAAGTTCACCGCCGATGAGCTGAAGGAGCTCATCAAGTTCTACGGCACGCCGGTCGGAAAGAAGGCCGCGAAGCTCCTCCCGGAGATCAGCGGCGAGGTGGGGAAGAAGGTCGGGACGGTCATCGTCCAGCGGATGCCCGCGGCGATGAAGAAGGCCGGGATCCAGTAGAGGGCGCGACGCTCGGCGGTGCGCTCTGCGCGCTACCGCCTCTCGGCCAGGAAGCCGGCGACGGCGTCGAGCAGCGCCCGCGGCTCGTCAGCGCGCACCCAGTGGCTGCTGCGCTCGAAGATACGTAGATCCGCGCCCGGGATGAGCCGCGCGATCTCCTCCGAGAGATCGGGTGGGCAGATCCAGTCGTGTCGGCCGGCGATGACGAGCGTGGGCACGGCGATCTCGGGGAGGCGCGGCGTGAAATCGAATCTCCGCATGAACCTCTCCAGGCCGACGTTCCACGCGTCGACGCTGTAGATGGTGCGCGCGCCGGCCTCGTTCGCCTTCTGCGGATCGAAGGTGGTCGAGTAGAGCGGCCCCAGGATCTGGAGGAGCTCGGCGAACTGCGCGTCGCCCTCGATCTCGCCGGCCCAGAGGCGTTCGCACGCCGCTCTCTGCTGCTCGGTGCCGCGCTCCGCGACGATCCGCTTGGCCCGGTCGATGAGGCGATGGCTGGCTGCCGTGGCCACCAGGATGAGATGAGAGATGTTGCGCTGGTATTCGAGCGCATAGGCCATGGCCACCATGCCGCCATAGGAGGTGCCCATCACGACGATACGATCGAGGCCGAGGTGCAGGCGGAGCGCCTCCATGTCCTCGACGTTGTTCTCGAGGGTATACGTCTCCTTCGGCCCGCGCGCGGAGCGGCCCTGTCCGCGATGATCGAAGTAGACGAGCTGCGCCTGATCGGCGAGCGGCGTCATCCCGCCCTTGTGCGAGGCGTGATCTGCGCCAGGTCCGCCGTGTACGACGAACATCACCGGCTTCTCGCGCATCCGCGGGCCGTCGGGGACGAGGCCCATGCCCTCGATGTCGAAGTAGAGCTCGGTGCCTCGGATCCTGGCGCGCACGGCGTCAGGGTATCCGATCGGCGGGGCGCGGTGGCGCGGGCGGGAGGTGCGTGGGGAGTAGCAGTGGAGGCGCAGCTTGTTGCCGGGGCAGCAGGGGCCGCCAGGGCGCTGTCGCGGCTGGTCGCTGTCAGGCGACGCCGTGTCGGGCCAGCCAGTCGAGCTGGCGCTGCCAGGCGTCGGCGGCGGCTTCCGGCCGGTAGCTCGGCCGGTAGTCGGCGTAGAAGGCGTGCGGGACGTCCGGGTAGACCTGGATCTCGGAGTGCGCGGCGCCGGGCGCGCTGCCGGCCTCGGAGGCGGCACGGAGCGCCTCCTGCAGCGCGGTGACCGTCGGGAGGGGGATGCCCTGGTCCTGTCCGGCGTAGAGGCCCAGCACGGGCACCTGCAGCGCGCCCGCCACGTCGATGGGGTGCCTGGGCTGGGCCTCGGTCCGATCGCCGGTCAGGCGTCCGTACCAGGCCACTGCCGCCTTGAGCGCCGGGTTGTGCGCGGCGTACAGCCACGTGATGCGCCCGCCCCAGCAGAAGCCGACCGCGGCCACCTTGCGGACGTCGGCCTTTCCGGAGGCTTGGGCGAAGGCCACGCTGGCGTCGAGGTCGGAGAGGACCTGCCGGTCGGGTACGCGGCCCGCCAGAGCGCGGAACTCATCGACGGTGTGGAGGTGGCTCGGATCGCCTTGCCGAACGAACAGATCCGGGGCGAGGGCGTAGTAGCCGCGGTGTGCGAGGCGGCGGACCACGTCGCGGATGTGCTCGTGGACGCCGAAGATTTCCTGGATCACCAGCACCAGAGGAAAGGGGCCACCGGAGGCGGGGTGGGCGCGGTAGCCGGGGAGGTCACCCGCGGGCGCGGGAAGGGTGATCGCGCCTGCGATGAGTCCGGCGTCGTCGGTGTGGATGGGCTTCGGAGCGTTGCTCTCGGCGATGGGCGTGGAGGCGGTCATGGCGGGCGCCCAGCAGCCTCCGTGCCATGGGCGCGACCGACCCGACCCGGGTTGGGGAGCCGACCCAGGTTGAGGAGCCGACCCGGGTTGAGGAGCCGACCCAGGTTGAGGTGCCGACCCAGGTTGAGGAGCCGACCCAGGTTGAGGTGCCGGCGGTGGAGCCGCAGCTACCCCGCCGCGCGCACACCCTCGCCGGCGACTGCCTGCGGCCGCCACTGCGCGACGTTGCCGGTGCGCTCGGCGAAGAATTCCCGCGTGCGCCGCCACGAGAGCTGCGCCGCGTCGGCGTGGTACGCCGGCCGCGTCTCGTTGAAGAACCCGTGGCGCGTCCCAGGGTACACGAACGAGATCAGCTCTCGCCCCGCAGCCCTGAACGCCTCCCCCACCGCTGGCGCCCTCGGGGTGATCGCCGGATCGTCCTCCGCATAATGCACCTGCAGCGGAAATCGCACGTTCCTCACCTGCTCCAGGGCCGGCGCCTGCCCATAGAACACAGCGCCCGCCGCGAGCTCCACGCCTGCGACCGCGAGCTGCCCCACGAGCCCGCCGCCCAGCGAGAACCCGACGGCGGCGACGCCCCCCGACCGCACGTCCGACCGGCCGACGAGGTGCGCCGCCGCCGCCCTCGCGTCGGACAGGTAGGTCGACGTGTCGCGGCTACCG
This sequence comes from Sorangium aterium, assembly GCF_028368935.1. Taxonomy (NCBI): domain Bacteria; kingdom Pseudomonadati; phylum Myxococcota; order Polyangiales; family Polyangiaceae; genus Sorangium; species Sorangium atrum. The sequence goes on from NZ_JAQNDK010000002.1 coordinate 1,448,882, forward strand.
AACCAGGCGAACACCTTCTTCAGCCGCTCCTGTTCGTCCGCCGGCAACCGCGCGACCACCTCGTCGCGGTCGGCGGCGCGCAGCAGGCTCACCCCCCGGGCCACCTCCGCCTCGGTGAAGGTCCGGTGCGTCGTGTCGTGCGAATACAGGTTCGGCGCAAACGCGATGTACCCTTCCTGCGCGAAGCGCCTCGCCAGCTCGATCGTATGGACCGTGAGCCCCAGCCCCTCGTGGAGGATCAGCACCGCCGGCGCCGGCGAGCGCCCGCCCGACGCCGGGCGGACCTGCACCGCCTCCACCGGCCCGTGGGGCCCCTCGAACGACGTCCTCTCGACGCCTGTGCTCGCGGCGCTCATGCCTGCACCTCCGCCTCGGCCGCCTTGTCCTTGCGGGCGGGCTTCAGCTTGCTCGGGGGCCGCTTGCCGAATGGCTCCCCGGCCACGATCTCGGAGCGGACCCCGTCGACCCCCACCGGGATATCTCCGGTCAGCGTCACCCGGTAGAGGACGCGCTCGACGTCGAGGTGCCCGAGGTCCTGCGGCCCCAGGTGCGCCGTGGCTCGGTTGTCCCAGAATGCAATGCTGCCGGGCTCCCACCGGAACCGCACCGTGTAGGTCGGGCGGCTGATCTGCTCGAAGAGCAGATCGAGGATCGCGCTGCTCTCGCGCGGCGACAGCCCGACGATGTGGCTGGTGAATCCAGGGCTGACGAACAGCGCCCGCTCGCCGGTCTCGGGGTGGACGCGCACCACGGGGTGGATCGAGATCAGCGGGTTCTCGCGCACCTTGCGCAGGTACGGGCTGTCCTGGTCCTGCGGCGCGAACCGCAGCCCGAAGCGGTGCTCCGCGCGCAGGCCGTCGACGAGCGCGCGCAGCGGCGCGGACAGCCCCTCGTAGGCTGCCACGAGGTTCGTCCAGGTCGTGTCGCCGCCGTACGGCGGCAGGATGTGCGCCCGCAGGATCGACGCCGCCGGCGGGTTCACGGCCGCGGTGACGTCGGTATGCCAGCGGTTCTCGTAGCTGAAGCGCCTGCCGTACCGGCGATCGTAGCGGCGGCTGTCGATGGCGAGGATCTCCGGGTGCTCGTCGAACGGCTCGTCCTCGTGCGGATGGGCATAGGTCACCTCGCCGAAGCGCGCCGCGAAGGCGATCTGCTCGGCGTGCCCGAGCGGCTGGTTCCGGAAGAAGACGACCTTCCACTTCAGCAGCGCCGCGCGGATGGCCGCCACGGAGTCGTCGGGCAGCGGCTTCGAGATGTCGGCGCCGTGGATCTCGGCGCCGATGTGCCCTGCGAGCGGCTTTACCTGGATGGCTTGATCGGATGCTCTCTGGCTCATAGGTCTCCTCCGCGTGGTCCCCCCGCCACGTCCTTGCTGGCGGTCGGTATGCGGGCGCCGTGCCAGGATGCGAGCGGCGGCGTGCGCGTGGGGACACACGGTGCGGGGCGCGCGTGCGGAAGTCCCCAGAACGTCTCCAGCGGGGGCCTAGTGACGTCGCCGCCCACGGCGAGCGCGTCGAACACCTTCGTCCTCTCCGCGATATCGCCGAGGTGCAAGCAGACCTCGGTGTCGCTCCCCTTCGCGGCCGGCGTGCCGGGCATCGTGTCGATGACGATGATGACGCCAGGACCGATGTGCAGCGTGGCGTGGAGGATCCGGTCCTTGCTCTCGGGAGATGGGTTGTCGCCCGACACATCGCCGAAGCGCATCACGCCCTCACACTTCGCCCCGAGCGCTCTTGTAGAGCGTGATGGCCTTCTCGGCGGTTCCGCCGAACATCAGACAGGGCTCCATGCGCTTGAACGACATGGGTGTGCCCCCGTACGGCCCAGGAGCGAGCGGCGTCGCTCCGGGAGCGATTTCAATGCGTCGACGCTTTGAGGAGCTCCAGAACATCCGTCGTCGCGGAGCCGGCGCGGCTGACGAGCGGGAGGGGCGTCCCGGAGGCGTCAGTCCACTTCGGCGCGGAGATGGGGGACGCGCGAGCGGCTCGTGCAAACGGCGCGACGTCATTCGTTTCCCTGCGGCGCCACCACGATCTCCGTCCGCAGCCGGACGCCGCGCGCGCCCTCGGCGGTGCCCCTGAGCGGCGCGACGTCATCGTAGTCGCGTCCGTAGCCCAGCACGATGTGCCCTGGCGCGCCCAGGCGCCCGAGCGTCGGATCGAGGTCGTGCCAGCCGCCCGACGGCAACCACACCGACGCCCACGCGTGCGAGGCGCGCGCCGGCGCCGAGGCGGAGCCGGTCACGTAGCCGCTCGCATAACGCGCCGCGAGGCCCATCGATCGCAAGCACGCCACGGCGAGGTGCGCGAAGTCCTGGCAGACGCCGCGCCGGAGCTCGCAGAAGACGGCGATGCCGGTGTCCGCGGTGGTGACGCCCGGGGTGAAGGTGAAATCCCGTCGGATCTGGTCGACCAGCCCCTCCAGCGCTCCGCCGAGCGGGAGGCCTTCCCGGAAGCTCCCCCGCGCGTAGTCCGCCATCGCGCCGCTCCGCGGCGCCCGCGCCGTGCCCTCCACGAGCGCGCGAAGCGCCGGGTCCTCCGCCGCGGCGGCCGCCGTGCGCGCCGCCACGGCCCGCCAGTCGTCCCCGAGATCGTCGGCGCCGCCCGCGGCCTCCTCGCAGAGGCGCACCACGCTGAGGGCCGTGACGTCGATCGCGCCGAAGCTCCCGCAGATATCTATCCGCGCGCGGCGATTGCCGAAGGCGTCCTCCTCGACCCGCCTCGAGCGCGGCGGCGGCCGCACCACGAGCTGGTGGAACTCGACCGCTTGATGCGGCAGCGCGCGCGGGGTGAGGTGCGCCTCCAGCCGGCACGCGACAGCGCCGTCGGCCCCGAGCTCGTACCGGCTGCGGTGAACCACGCGGTAACGACGCGCCGCCACGTGGACCCTCTCCGCCAGCCGCGCGGCCCTTCAGCCGCTCACCATCACCTTCGCCTGCGACGGCGCGACCTGCACGCCCATGGGCATGTTCGGGCTCTTGCCGTTCTGCGCCACCGCGCACGCGTGGAACACGACCGGATTGCCCTCGGCCTTCACCTTCGCCGAGAAGCTGCGGAACATCGCCTCGCCTTTGATCTTGCCGCTCACGACGCCGCCGGCAGCTCCCGCCTCGTCGCCGGTCGACATCGGGATCTCGCTCTGCTTCGTGAGCACCGGCTTGCCCTCCACCAGCACCTTCAGGGCGCAGGTGCTCGGGAGCGCCTGGTTGCACATCGCCACGTTCGGGTACGGCAGCGGCACCGGCGGACCGGGCGGCGCAGGGGTCTTGCACGTGTCCGGCATGGCCTGGCAGATCCCGGCCTGCGTCGTTGTTACAGGGAACATCGCCGCGCCCTCCTACCCCAGGTTGATCCGCTGGCCATCGATGCTCACGTCCTCGCGCGCGTCCACCGATACCTCGCGCCCGCGCAGCTCGATCACGTCCTCGACCAGCGCGCGCACCCGCCCGGCGCGGAGCTGGTGCAGCTCGCGCACCTCCTGGAAGAGATCCCCCGCCCGCGCGATCACCCGCCCGGCGATCGACTCGATCTTGCCCACGGTGGTGTGCGCCCGCTCCAGCACGGCGGTGAGCGCCCGCCCCTCATAGCGCGCCTCGGCGATGCGGACGTCGCCCCGCTCGGCGACGGCGGCGAGCGCCTCCCCGGCCACGGTGACGCGCCCGGGCGCGACCTGCACCGTCGCGCCGCGCTCGCCGGCGCGCGCGCTCAGGGTCGCGCCGCTCCGGCTCGCGATCGCGACCTCGCCGGCCGCCCAGCAGCGGATGGCGCCGCCCGCCACGAGATCGATGTCGCCCCCGGGCGCCGCGAGCGAGAGGCCGCCCGCCGCGACGAGGCTGCCCCGACCGGTCTCCGCGTCGTACTCGAAGAGCAGCCGGCCGGCCCGGTCGTGCACCGCGACGACCTCGTGGCCGTCGCGCTCGACGATCGACGCCGAGGCGCCCCCGCTCGCCACGATGCGCAGCGGGCGCTCCGCTGACTGCGCGCGCGGCGCGCCGTCGCGGAGCCCCTCGGGGCGCGCGTCGGAGGGCGGGGGCTCGACGGGGAGAGCAGGGAGGGCGGCGGTGGGCATGGCGGTGGTCCTCGGGTCGTGGCTTCGCGGCCGTCGTCGGCCGTTCATAACAGCGTGGGCGGGCGCCAGTCCTCGGCGCGGGCACGCTCCGGATCGGTCTCGCGGGCGCCCTCGCGCTTCGCGCCGTCCCAGCGCGCGCGCGCGGTGGTCGCCCGGTGCAGGTTCATCCCGCGGCAGTCGGCGCCCGACAGATCGGCGCCCGACAGGTCGGCGTGCGACAGGTCCGCGCCGACGAGCGAGGCGCCCTCGAGCCGCGCGCCGCTCAGATCCGCCTTGCGCGCCATCGCCTCGTCGAGCCGCGCGCCGCCGAGATCGGCGCGCGCGAGCGCGGCGCCGTCGAGGCACGCCCGGGAGAGATCGGCGCCGGCGAGCCGCGCGCCCCGGAGGCTGGCGCCGGTCAGGTTCGCGACCCCGAGGCGCGCCGAGGCGAGCGAGGCGCCGCCCAGCTCGGCGCCGGCCAGGCTCGCTTGCGCCAGATCGGCCCCGTCCAGCCGCGCGTCCCGGAGGTCCGCGCGCGACAGGTCGCAGTCGCGGAGCTCCGCGCCCGAGAGATCCATCCCGCCGAGCTTCGCCCCGACGAGCGAGCTCCTCGCGAGCCGCGCGCCGGCGAGCCGCGCGCCCCGGAGATCGAGCCCGACCAGCGAGGTCCCCTCGAGCGAGGCCCCTCCGAAATCCGCGCCGGAGAGGGCGGCGCCGGCGAGCTGCGCGCGCTTCAGCGTGGCGCCGTGCAGGCGCGCGCCGGCCAGGTTCGCGCCGCGGAGGCGCACGCCCGCGATGCGCGCCTCGGAGAGATCGGCGCCCGCGAGGTCGGCGTCCGAGAGATCGACGCCGGTGAGCTCGGCCCGGGCGAGGCGGGCGCCCGGGAGGCGCGCGCGGCGCAGATCCGCGCCGTCGAGCGCGGCGTCCTGGAGCGACGCCTCGGAGAGATCGGCGCCGGTGAGCTCGGTCCCGCGCAGCACGGCGGCCGCGAGCAGCGCGCCGCGCAGGCGGGCGCCGCGCAGCCGCGCGCCCGACAGATCGCAGCCCGACAGGTTGGCGCCGGTGAGGTCGGCCCCCTCGAGGCCGGCGCTGTCGAGCCGGGCGCCGTCGAGGTTCGCGCGCTCGAGCACGGTGCCCTCGAGGTCGGCCCCGCTCAGCGTGGCGCCGGCGAGGCGCGCGCCGCGCAGCGACGCGCCGCGCAGCGACGCGCCGCCGAGCGCCGCGGACGGGAGCTGCGCGCCGTCGAGAGCGGCCGCGTCGAGCTTGCAGCCGCGCAGGTCGAAGCCGGACAGGTCCGCGCCGGTGAGGTTCGCGCCCGTGAGGTCGCCGTCGGCGAGGTCGCGCGGGAGCGCCGCGCCGCGGAGATCCTGGTTCGGAACGCGGAGCCCGCGGACGAGGCGCGCGCGCGACAGGTCGAGCGCGCCGAGCTCGACGCCGATGAGCGTCACGGCGGCGAGCTCGGCGTCGATGAAGCTCGCGCCCGCGAGCCCGCAGCGGTCGAGCTCGACCTCGCCGAGCGTCGCGCCGTCGAGGCGCGCGCCGTCGAGGGCGCACTCCGCGAGCGCGGCGCCGGTCAGCGTCGCGGCCGAGAGATCGGCGCCGGCGAGGTCCACGCCCTCGAGCCGCGCGCCCGACAGATCGGCCCCACGGAGCGACGCGCCGGCGAGCGACGTGGCCCCGGCGGCGTATCCCGCGTACCCGGCGGCGCGCAGCGCCTCGACGGACTCGGCGCCGAGGTCGCGATCGGCCTCGAGCGGCAGCGTCGCGGCCGCGGCATCGCGGGTGAGCCGCACGTGGCGCGCGAGCACCGCGCGCTCGAGGCGCGCGCCCGACAGATCGGCCCCGCGGAGCGTGACGGCCAGGAAGACGGCGCCGGCGAGCCGCGCGCCGGCGAGCCGCGCGTCGCTCAGGTCGACGCCGTTGAAGAGCACGCCCGAGAGATCGCGGCCCGCGAGGTCGACGCCGCGCAGGTCGAGGCCGAGGATCATCGGCGGATCGAGCGGTCCGGCGTCGAGGCGCGCGAGGAGATCGTCCCTGTCCCGCGCGAAGCCCGCGGAGGTGGCGGCGGCCCCGGTCACGTCGCGCCTCGATCGCTGGTGAGCAGGGTGGACGCGAGCTGCGCGCCCGTGAGATCGGCGCCCTCGAGCCGCGCCTGCCACAGGGCGGCCTCGTACAACCCTGCGCCGCGCAGGTCGGCGTCGCGCAGGTCGGCGCCCTCGAGGCGAGCCCCGTGCAGGTTCGACCGCTCGAGGCGGGCGCCGCCGAGCCGCGCCCGCGTCAGGTCGGCGCCCGCCAGGTCGGCGCCGCGCAGGTCGGCGCCGCCGAGCTCGGCCCGGCCGAGATCCGCGCGGCGCAGGCTCGACAGCGCGAGGTCGGCGCCCGTGAGATCGGCGTGCATCCAGCGCGAGCCGTCGGCGCGGGCGCCGCGCGCCTGGGCGCGCGGCAGGCGGGTGTGCTCCGAGGCGCGCAGCCCGCGCAGGTCGGCGCCGCGCAGGTCGACCGCCTCGCCGTGCGCCCCCTCGATGCTCGCGTCCTCGAGCGCCGCGCCGGCGAAGGACGCGCGGTCGAGCGCCGCGCGCGCGAGGCGGGCGCCGGCGAGCTGCGCGCCGTCGAGCCGCGCCCCGGTGAGGTCGGCCTCGAGGAACGAGGCGCCGGCCGCGGCCGCGCCGGTCAGGATGGCCCCGCGCAGCGCCGCGCGGTCGAGGCGCGCCTTGCCGAGCGCCGCGCCGGTCAGGTCGGCGCCCGCGAGGTCGGCGCCGGAGAGGTCGGCGTCGTTCAGTCTGGCCGCCGGGAGCCACGCGCCCGCCATCCTGGCGCGAGCGAGCGTCGCGCCGTCGAGGTCGGCCCCGGCGAGGCGGGCGCCGGTCAGGTCGGCGCCGACGAGCAGCGCGCGCGCGAGGCTCGCCTCGCTGAGGTCGAGCCCCGACAGGTCGAGCCCCGAGAGATCGGCGCCCGCCATGCTCTCGCGGATCGACAGGCAGAGCTCCACGCGGTCGCGCGTCCACGGCGCCGCGCGCTCCGTGGCTGCCCGGTCCCGTGCCTCGTCCTCGCGGTCCAGCGCGTCGAGCTGCGCCGGGTCGTGCCCCCCGGCCTCGAGCGCCTTCTTCATCTGCTCGCGGCTCTCCCGCTGGATCTCGTCGAGCTGCGCCGGATCCCCGCCGAGCTTGCCCAGCCACGCCTCGAGCTCCGCGCCGGGCGGGCGCGGGCCATCGACCGACGCGCCGAGCGAGGCCACGAGCGCCGCGGGGGCGCCGCCCCGCTCGAGCGTCGCGCGGATCTGCGCGAGGAGCGCGGCGTCGTCGACGCCGGCCAGGGGAGACGCTCCGTCGTTGTCGTTGCCGGGCGGCGCCGCCGCGGCGGGCGCCTCCGCCACGGCAGGGCGCGCCTCCATCAGCGCGAGCGCGAGCTCCTCGCGGTAGCGCGCGGCCGGGACGCGGCCCTCGCCGAGCGGCTCGCTCGCGAGGAGCACGTGCCGCACCTCGGGGTGGTCCTCGGCGGAGACGGGCGCGTGGCCGCGCCACACGAGGATGAGCGCCTCGGCCTCCATGTCGACCCGGACCGTGTCGAGGTGCATCTGCACCTCGCGGAAGCGCTCCGCGCCGCCCGCGAGCTCGTCGAGGAAGCAGCGCATCCGGACGCCGGGGAGCCGCGCGCGGTAGTCGCGCCGCGCGCGGTGCAGGTTGTGGCAGACGATCTCCTCGTCGCCGCGCGAGTACTCGGCCTGGAGCGCCGGCACGGCCGCGTTGAAGTGGCTCCAGTCGAAATCGTCGGGGAAGAACGGCCAGCGCTGCTTCAGCCAGCGCTCGTCGTAGGTGCCGAGCTTGCTCGCGCGCAGCGCCCAGGCGGCGGCGAGCGGCCCGAAGCCCGCGGGCGGCGGCCGCGCCGCGGGCGAGTCGACCAACGCGCGCGGATCCTCGATGTTCGGCAGCGGCCGCCGCCGCAGATCGCGCTCGCCCGGGTCGAACACGCCGCGCCCCGCCGGGTTGGCCGCGAAGCCCGGGCCCCCGAAGGCGCGGTCATGGCCGAGCGGCATCTCGACGAACGGCTGCGGGTCGGTGCGCTTGCCGGCGGCCGGATCGGTCCAGTACCGGTCGCCGGTCACCTGCAGCGCGAGCGACGTCTTGCCGACGGCGAAGCTCACCGGCAGGGAGCTGACGGGCCGGCCGCCGGGCGCGTGGGCCTTGCCGAGCAGCAGGAGATCCGCCTTCGGCTTGAAGGGGGCGAAGTCGGACGCGCGGAGGAGCGCCCCGCGCGGATCGTCGCCCTCGTGCGCGTCGCCGAGCGGCGGCTCCGGGGCGCCGGCGGGGATCGCCGGCTCGCCGGGCACGAGGCGGTAGGTGCCCTTCGCGATCAGGCACAGGTCCCATTGCGGGGGCCGGATCTGCCACGAGACCGCGGCGAACGTGGTGGGCGTGGGGTTGATGATCTTCATGGCAGCTCTCGACGCGCGCAGGCCGCGAGCCCGCGCGCCCGCCGAGCGGGCTCCTCCTAGAGCATGTGGAACTGGGCGCCCTGAATGACGGCTCCCCCGGCGTCAACCTGGACCTGGTGGCCGCCGAACCTCAGGACGGAGGACGCGGCTGTGCTGCTCAGCTCCAGCTTGGCGGTCCCTGTTCCGGCGATGACGCTCGTCGCGTCGATCCTGAGGCTGCTGGGACCGCAGGCGAGCTCGATCGCGGCGGGCTCGATCTTGATGTACGCGCCGGCCAGCCCGCCGCAGCGCAGCAGGAGCTGGGTCGGCTCGATGATCAGCTCGGCGTCGTTCAGCGGGCTCGCGTGGGCGAGCTTGTGGACCAGGTACGTGCCGACGAGCGCCCCGAGCGTCGCGATGCCCCACGTCGCGCCCGTGAGCCCGCTGCCCTTCTCGAGATCGTCCTTGCCCGCGGAGGCGCCGAGCGGGCCCGCCACCGCGCCCAGGGCGCCCGCGGCCACGGCGGCTGCCCACGGCTTCGCGGCTTCGACCGTCGGGGCGTCGGTGCTCCGCACGCGCAGGTGCACCTTGGAGCGCGCCTTGATGTCCTGCTCGTCGGCCGTGGTGAGCTTCTTCGTGCTGCCGAACTCGAGCACCGGGCCGTACGCGATGTTGCAGCTCATCCCGGCCGTGATCCCCGTGTTGAGCCCGAGGAAGACGTTGCCGTTCACGCCCGCCGCGATGCTGTAGTTCCCGCCGAGGCTCGCCCCGAAGTTGATGCCGGTGAAGAAATTCGAGTTGTCGCCGTACGTGAGGTTGACCGTCGAGACGTGGCTGCGCGTCGTCTTCCGCCAGCCCTGCCAGTCCTTGCTGAACGTCATCGAGTAGAAGTCCACGTCGAAGATGCCGAGCGTCCGGTTCGGGATGACGAGCCGGTAGTTCCCGAGGACGACGTCGGTGCGGTTGCCCGTGGTGACCGACTGGTAGTCCCCCTGGGTCACGACCGTGCGGTTGCCGTCCGTGTGATCGTAGACCCCGTCGCTCGCCGCCCAGCCGAAGTGCGCCGCTTTCCCCTTGTCATTGGCGTCCGAGCTCGTGTCGTAGCCGTTGTCGAGGCTCGACCACGTCCAGCCGCTGTCGCCGAACCCCGCGGTCGGATCGAGCCGCGCGGACTCGGTGAACGTGCCGGCCGCCGCGGTCGCCCGCTCGCCGTAGCGCAGGTAGCTGTACTTGCCGTCGCTGTGGGGGACCGCGATGCGGATCCAGTCCTCCGCGCTGCTCGCGGTGGTCGTCATCTCGTCCTGGCCGAGCTGCTGCTCCGTCGGCAGCGCGCCCTCGGCGCCGGCGCGCGTCGCGGGCCCGCCGCGCGCGCGCCCGAAGCCGCCTCCCATCTCGACCATGGCCCCGTTCGGCATCCGGATGCGGCCGCGCCCCTCGTCGGCGCTCGTGACCACGCGGCTCTTCGCGTTGGGCACGACGCCGGTGATCACCGGCCGCTCGGGATCCCCGCCGACGCCGGTCCACAGCACCTCGGCGCCCTTGCGCAACGTGAAGTGCATGCCCTCGTCGGCCCCGCCGTAGGGCGTCGCCAGGCGCATCGGCACCGAGCCCTGCGCCTCGGCCGCGCCGCTCAGATCGAACGGCATCACCACGCGGTAGCGCCCCTCGGCGTCGACCGCGGCGACGCCCTCCGGGCCGCGCGCGTCGACGTGGGCGACCATCGCGCCCTCGAGGCGCGGCCTCGGCGTGACGCGCGGCGGGCGGTAGCGCGTCGAGGCCGGGATGGCCTCGAACTGGCAAGCATAGCGCGGCTCGTCGACCGCCCCGGCGCTGTGCACCGCGCGCGTCACCAGGTAATCGCGGTTCCAGTCGGCCCGGAAATGGCCGGAGAGCCCGAGGCGCTCGCCCGCGGCGAGCGGCGCGCCGATCGCGCCGTCGTACACGGTCGCGCGGCAGCGCAGCTCCTCGGCGCGCACGGCGGCGAGCGCGGCGCCCTCCTCGGGCGCCGCGAACGAGCCGCCCTCGTCGACGAGCAGCCCGAAGCCGCGCGCGTCGACCTCGGCCTCGGCCTCCAGCGGCACCTCCGGCGTGCGCTCGTTGTAGTCGAGCAGCACGAGCGCGCGCGGCGACATCCGGCGCCGGCAGCGCAGCGCGCGCACCCCTCCGGCCTCCCCCATCGCGGCCTCGACCGCGCCCCGGAAGCCGTCAGGGTGGTCGCAGAGGACGAGCCGCTCCGCCCCCCCGCGTGGCTCGATGAAGTAGCTGACGCCCGCCTGCTCCAGCTGCCGTGACACGAAGTCGAGCGCGCTCTCCTGGTACTGCACGGCGTGCTCGCGCGGCGGATACGCCCGCTCGAGCCGCCGCTCCACCTCGATCCCGAGGCCGCTCCCGGCGATCACCGCCTCCACCAGGTCCGGCACGCTGAGCCGCTGGTAGAAGCGCGTCTGCCGCGCGAGGCCGAGCAGGGCGAGGCGCGGCACGAGCACGACCCGGTAGGCGTACCGATCGCCGCCGAGCGCGCCGCCCTGCTCCACCTCGGCCACGACCCCCGGGACCGTGCGGCCGGCGAGATCGAGCTCCCCGGCCGCGCCGACGAGGTCGTCGAGCGGCAGCGCGGGATCGGGCGACGCGAGATCGATCTCGAAGCGGTACGGGCGCGACAGCGCCTCCTCGCCGCGCAGCCCCAGCACCGTGAACGCTCCGGCCGGGGCGGCCTCGGAGCGGAAGTGCATCCCGACCGTCGTGGGCTTCGTCATCGCTTCTCCGAGATCTCGAGCATGGCGCCGGACGCCGTGGTGATGCGGCTCTGGTTGGCGTTGCGGGCCGTCACGGGGGACGGCGCGAGCGGGTTGAACATGGCGCCGAGGATCACCGGGCGATCCGGATCGCCGTTGGCGAACGCCACGAGGACCTCGGTGCCGGGGCGCAGCGGGAAGTGCATCCCGTGGCCCACGCCGCTGAAGGGCTGCGCCATCCGGACAGGGCGCGAGGCCTTCTGCTCGCCCGGCTCCGCCGTGTCGAAGTGGAGCTGGACCGTGTAGCGCCCCTCGGCGTCGAGCAGGGCGACGCCGTTCGTCTTTCCCCCGGGCCCCGGCTGCACGATCCCCGTGACCACGCCGGAGATGCGCGGCCTCGGCGTCCGGCGCGGCGGCCGGTAGGCGACGCGCGCCGGGATCGCGCGGAATGCGTTCCTGTAAAACGGGCTCTGCTCGCCGGCGTCCTTGAACGCCGGGAGCCTCGCCTCGTGCTCCACCTCGACGAGCAGCAGCTCCTCGCGCTCCGGGAAGCGCGGGTGCTCGATCAGGGTCACGCGCCGCCCGGCGGACAGCGCCGCGCGGCTGGCCTTGCCCTCGTACACGCGCTGCCGCGACAGCCGCTCGTCCGCCCGGATCTGCGCCAGCTTCGCGGCCTCCTCGGGCGTCTTGACGTGGCTGCCGTACTCGACGACGCCGCCGCCGTCGCCCGAGCCCAGGCTGGCGTAGGCCGTCAGGTCGAGCTGCGGCGCGCGGTAGTTGTAGTCCTGCACCACGTAGCTGGTGGGCACCAGGTCGGTCGTCACCTCGAGGGCGAAGATGTCCGCGGCCTCGCCGCGGGCGCGGAAGGGCACCGTCTCCGCGCCCGCGGCGAGGCGGAAGCCGGAGGGGTGATCGGTGAAGACAAGCCTGTCGCGGCCGCCCTCGTGCTCGAAGAAGAAGCTGATGCCGACGTGCTCGGCCAGGCGGCTGATGAACGCGAGATCGCTCTCGCCGTACTGCACGACGAACTCGCGCTCGGGGTAGGTCTCGAGCAGCCGCAGCTCGACGTCCTCGGAGCCCAGGCCGTGCCGCTCGAGCTTGCTCCGGAGGATGTCCGGAACGCTGCGATCCAGGTAGATCTCCTGCGTCTCGACAAGGGTGAGCCGGAACGCGCGCGGCACGAGGCGCAGGCGGCAGGTGGCGCGCTCCGCCAGCGGCTCGAGGCGGTCCCGGATCGGGCCGAGCATGCCCGAGACGCGGCGGATCTCCTCGCCGTCGGCCTCGAAGACCAGGCTGATCTCGGCGCCGGGCGCGGCGTCGGCCGGGAGCTCGCGGCCCTCGTCGATCACGACCTCGAGATCGAACGAGAAGAGCTGCGAGATCGCCTCTCGCCCGTGGAGCTCGCGGACCTTCACGTGGTCCCACGGCCCCCGCTCTGACTCGATGCGAACGTCCAACGTCCCGGAGGCTTCCTTCATCGCTCGTTCTCCGATTCCTCCGCGGCTTTCCCTGGAGCACCGGAAAGGTGGAGGAGCCGCGTGGGCGTGCGCGCCGCGGGGGCGCCGGGGTGGCCGCATGAGGGCAGCTGACACGCTGCGCCGGGGCTCGCCCTTCGGGGTTTCACGGGCATCGGAGCGTCAGCCTCGCCCCTTGCCGGCGCCGTACAGGAGCGCCCGCACATCGAGCTTCGCGGGCCGCTTCGGCGCTCCGGCGGGCGGCGGCTCCGGGGGCGGCGGTTCGGGGGGTGGTGTCGCCCAGGCGAAGGCGCCCCCCGCGGCCGCGGGGCTCACCGGGTCCGGCGTGGGGACCGCGGGCGCGGCCGCGCTGGCGGCGGGAGCGCTCGGCTCGGCCGGCGGCGCGCGTGGCGGCTCGGCCGGCTGCGCGCGTGGCGGCTCGGCCGTGAAGGGAGTCGCCGGCTGGCGCGCCGCATGGCTGTCGACGTCCTTCGGCATCTGCATCGTCCCCGACCTGGCGAGCGGAGCCTCGGGCGGCGATGGTGCAGGCCGTTTCGGCGGCGACGGCGAAGCGCCTTGGCTGCCGACGTCCTTCGGCATCTGCATCGTCCCGGACCTGGCGAGCGGAGCCTCGGGTGGCGGTGGTGCGGGCCGTTTCGGCGGCGACGGCGAGGCGCCTGCGGGGGCCGGACGAAACGGCAGCGTCCCCGGGACCGCGAGCGCCCTGTTCGGCGCGACGTCCAGCGTCCCTGTGGGACTCATGCTCGGCGCGGCGGACAGCGCGACGGTCGACTCGAGGGAAGCGTCGTCCTCGTCGCCCGCCGCGCCCGCGCGGGGCGCCGTCGCTCCGGCCCTGCTGACCGCGGCGCCCGGAGCGGGCCACGCGATCGGCTCGCCCGGGAGCTCGACGCCGGCGAAGATGCGCATGCGCGGGAGCGCGTCCTCCGAGGGCACGGGGAAGCTGCTGCGCCACGTCACCGTGCAGCGCTGCTCGTCGCCGTCGATGCGCAGCACGTCGGCGCTCAGCGGGAGCTCCTGGTGCTCGGCGAGGCCGAGGCCCGCGAGGCCGTGGATGCGCGCGACGCCGCGCGCGCCGGGCAGGCGCATGCGCATGCGCGGCGCGCTCGGGTGCAGGCCGTCCATCACGATCCACTCGTCGCCGCGCAGGAAGTGCGTGCGCTGATCCGGCGGCGCCGCCTGGAAGTAGTCCCAGCTGAGATCGTCCGGGATCTCGGGGATGCCGCGCTCCAGCAGGGCGCGCGGGGTCGCCCCGAGGAGCCGCCGGCGGGCGGGGCTGGCCTTCGAGATCGGGCCGAAGCCAGCCACGCGCCTCGCGTCGACCGGATCGAGGATGTTCGGCTCGCCCGAGCCCTGCGGATGGCCCTCCCCGAACGGGTTGTCCGGGAAGCCGATCCCGCCAAAAGCATGCTCGTAATCGATGGGGAGCCGCACGAAGCCGCCCCGCTTACGGACCATCAGCGTCTTGTCCAGCAGCGTCCAGCTGCTCGAGAAGAGCCCCAGCCGGACATGCGCCGCCTCGACGGGGCGGCCGTGCGGCGCATGCGCATGGCCCGTGAAGAGCACGTCGGCCTTGAGCAGGCGAGGAACCAGATCGGTCGTGAACCGGATGCTCCGCGAGGGCAGCCCGCGGTGATGGACCTCCTCCCGGATGATCTCCTGCGGCGCGATGCGCTGCATCATCGTGTCGCTGGCGAACCCGAAGGTGGCTTTCACCATCGCGGTCACCCAGAGCTTGCCCTTGAACCTCCATGCCATGGCGGCGGCGGTCGCAGCGCCGACCGGCATCGCGCTCACATGCGGAGGGCTGCTCGTCGCCATGGATCCACCAGCGATGAGACCCGCCCTCCGACGCTGCTGTCAAGCCATCGTGGCCGTCACGCGGCGCAGCGATCACCGGTTCAATCGGCAAGAGGATCGCGCCGCTCCGCTTCTGGCGAGCGCGTCCTCGAGCGATCTCTGCGCGGGCCGATCGAGCTCGACCCTCCCTTTTTCGGCGAGCATCGCAATCTCCCAGCAGCTCATGGCCGAGACGCCAAGCCTATCCGCACCATCGACGGCCACGGCTGCCTGCTCGGAGAGGCGATCTGGGGACGCGACGAGCCAGAACCAAGCGTGCGTCTCCAGCACGATCACGGCTTGAAGCTCTCCTCGTCGCGCGGCCGCGCATCGGCATCCTCTGCGGGAGATTCGATGTCATCGACGTACCGAGTGGAGCTTGCGAGCTGTTGAGCCAGGTGCTGCCGGGCGGTCGCGATGGTGAGCCTACTGCGCGGCGCGAGCGCGCTCCACCGCCGGCATCGCGAGCGCCTGCCTGGGACCGGCCAGGCCGGCGGTTTCTGGGAAATGTCGCCGCTCCGCGGGGCTCGTGAGCTGTTCGGGTCGGCCGCGATCGAGGGCGCCGGAGACGCCGCCTTGCGGCGCCGGACGCGGAGGCCGCGCCCGAGCGCCCGCCACCCGCGGCGAACGCCGTGCGCTGTGCCATACTGCGCGGCCATGGTGGCCCCGGCACATCGCATCCACTACACGTACGCCGAGTACCTGACCCTCGAGGCGTCCAGCAACGTCAAGCACGAGTACCTGGACGGCCAGATATACGCGATGGCGGGAGGTACGCCCGAGCATGCCGCGCTCGCTGCGGCGGTCATCGGCCTCCTCTTCCCCGAGCTTCGCAGAGGTCGATGCCGTGCTTACGACGCCGATCTTCGCGTGCGTGTGCCGTCGACAGGCCTCGCCACCTACCCCGACGTCACGGTCGTGTGTGGGCCGATCGAGCGCGACGCCCAGGACGAGCAAGCCGTGACGAACCCCACGCTCATCGTCGAGGTGCTGAGCCGCAGCACCGAGGAGTACGACCGAGGCGACAAGTTCGAGCATTACAAGAGCCTCGCCTCATTGCGCCAGTACGTCCTGGTGTCGCACCGGGAGCGCAGCGTGGAGGTGTGGACTCGCGACGTCGACGGCGACTTCACGTCTGCCATCGCGCGGGATGGCGACGTCGCGCACCTCGCGTCGATCGGCGCCCGGCTCGACGTCCGCGAGCTGTACGAGGCTGCGGCCGAGCCGGGGGCCTGAGAGGGCGCAGCCGGCGGAGCTCTGTGCCCGGCACAGCGTTCGAGGGCGCGCAGGCGGCGCTCATCCCGCGGCGGACGTGCGGCGCCTTTCCACTGCTGGAACTCAGCCCGGCGAGCGGCACGCCATGCTCGCCCGTCGCGAGCCGCATCACCTGATCTTCGGTCACGCGCAGCCTCCCGGCGTCGGCGTCGTCGCCGGCGAGCCACGCCGTGTCGAGGCCGATGATCTGCACAGGTGATGCCTCATCGCCCAGGAACAGCGTGCGCCGATAACCCAGCCGCCCATGCGGTGATCCCGCCGGATCGAGCTCCGGCCGGCCCAGCGCTCCGCGTACCCATGCTCGGTAGGCGTCCTGCCGTTTCAAGAGCCGCTCTCGAAGGCTGGCCTCGACGCCGAGCGGAGGGGCCTTGTCGAGGCCCGACATCCGCCGCGACAGCGCCAGCGGATCGAGCGAGCGCGTCCCGCAGCGCCTTCCAAGCGTCCTCCTCGACCGCGCGCGCGACATCATGGTTACCCGGCACCATGAAGAGCCGCTCGGCGCCGAGCCCTAGTCGCGAGAGGAGCCGCTCGAAGAACGCGGTCGCTGCCTCGTACTCCTTGGCGATCCCCCAGTCGGCGACGTCGCCCGTGAAGCAGACGAGGTTGATGGCCCCGCCTCTCAGAACCTCATCCAGGTTTCGCTCCCAGGCTGCTCCGAGCACGCGCTGCCGCCGCCAGTGCTCCCGTCCACGCGGTCCACGTTCGTGCAGATCCGAGATATGGAGGATTCGCACGCGAAGCGCTGCATTGGGCGAGAGTTGCCCGGGCTCATCGAGGCACATTGTACACCAGCATGCATGGGCTGGAAGCTGCGCGTACGTCCGGTCACCGCGCGCTGCACGATCCCAGCACATTTCTGCGTGGCAGCGGGTATTGACTCCGTGGCTCGTTGGGCGACCATCGCATCATGGCGCGCACAGCTCCGGTTCCGAACATCCCCGCGATCCCTGGAATGAACCCTGGTGTCTTCATCCTCGGCGGCGGCGCCGGCGGCGGTGGCAGCGGCGGGCGGGGCGGCAACGGCGCCGGCGGCGATCAGGGCGCGGGCGGCAAGAACGGCGGCAACGGCGCCCAGGGCGGCGGCCGCAACGCCGGCAGCTGCGGTCAGGGCAGCGGCGGCGGCTGCCCCAACCCGACGCACGGGGGCGGTGGAGGAACGCACGCGGGGCACCCCATCGATCCGGTCACGGGCCGTGTCTACACGCTCGCCGTCACCGACATGGCGCTGCCGGGAGCGTTCCCGCTCGTGATCGAGCGCGCCTATAACTCTGCGCAGCGCGACCTCGACTACGGCCTTGGCTACGGCTGGAACCATTCGCTCGGCTGGCGCGTCATCGAGCTCCGCCGCCGCAGGGTGCGCGTCGTCACCGCGACGGCGCTCGCGTGCGAGGACCGCTGCCCCGACGAGGGAGAGACCGTGAAGCTCCCCGTCGGATGGCTGACGCGCACCCGCGACGGCTATCTCCTCGAGGCGGACGACGGGATCACGCGGGTCTTCGAGGACGTCTTTGCCATCGACAACGAGTTCCGCCTCAGCGCGCTCCTCGATCACAACGGCAACCAGGCCCGGCTCTTCTACGAAAACGGCACCGGCCCGCTCCAGTTCGTGAACGACAGCGTGGGCCGCCTGCTCCGCGTGCGGCGGCACCGCGACGGCCGCATCGCCGCGTTCGAGGTGAAGAACGCGTCATCGAGGGGCGCCTGGACGTCCTTCCGCACGTACGAATACGATGAACGCGGAGATCTCGTGGTCGCGCGCGACGCCCTGGGGCACGCGATGACCTTCGCGTACGACATGGACCATCGGCTCGCGCTGGAGCGCTGGCCCACGGGCCTCGAGGTGCACTACCGCTACGATGACCGCGGTCGCTGCGTGGAGACGTGGTGCAACGACCCCAATGAACGCGCGCTCCTGGCCGAGGGCGTGCCCGAGGTGCTCGCGGACGGAAGTCGCGCAAAGGGGGTCCTGCACGCGAAGGTCGAGTACTGCGGGGACGAGAACAACGTCATCACCTCGCGCGCCCTGCGGAGGATCGGGGTCAACGCCTTTGGCAAGGCGGACCGGATCGTGTGGGCGGGACAGGTGCACGAGAATGTGTTCGACGATGCAGGCGAGCTCGTGGGGTATCGCGATGGCCTCGGGCGCACATGGCGGATGGGCGAGGCCGGCGGCGCGTACCGTGTGGTCGACCCGCTCGCTCAGGTGACGGAGTACCGCTACGACGATCGCGGCAATGTCGTGACCACGCGCGGCCCTGACGGCCTGGAGACGCAGCACGCGCGCGATCCTGACGGAAACCTGATCTACCTCTCCGACGCGATGGGGCTCGTCGCGAGCTTCCGCTACGACGAGCGCGGCTGCCTTGTCCACGCCGAGACAGCCGACGGCGGCAAGACGGCGATGACGTACGACGCGCTCTGCAACCGCATCGGGATCGTCGAGCCGGACGGCGGCGCGCGGGCGCTCCGCTACGATTTCCTCGGGCGGCTCGTGGAGATGCGGGACGAGAAGGGCGGGGTGCACCGCTGGATCTACGACGCGATGGGGCGCGTGGTCGAGCACCGCTCGCCGCTGGGCGCTCGCACGGTCACGAGCTACGACGAGGCCGGCCGCTTCGCCGGCGAGCGAGACGCGGATGGCCGCTGGTTCCGGCTGATCTACGCGGGCCTCCGCGAGGTGATCGCGGTCGAGCGGAGCGACGGCACGCGCGTCTCGTACGCCTACGATCGAGAGCTCGACTGGTACGCATCGTCAACGAGGAGGGCGACGTGCACACCATCGAGCGGGACCTCGAAGGGCGGATCCTCTCGGAGCGCACCTTCGACGGTCGCTGGCTGCGGTACAGGAACGATCAGGCCGGGCGGCTGTCGAGGATCACCTTCGACGACGGCGAATTCGTCGAGCTCGCCTACGACGAGCTCGATCGGCTGATCGCGCGCACCTTCTCGGACGACACATCCCACAGGCTGGAGTACGACGAGCGCGGGCGCCTCCTGAGCTTCGAGACGGAGGCCGTCAGCACGCGCTACACGTACGACGCGCGAGGGCGTTGCACCCGCGAGGACACGGAGCGGAAGGACGATCCGTGGTCCGCTACATCGCTCCGGCACGTCTACGACACCGGCCTGCATCGCACGAAGGTGGAAGTGCTCGGCGCCTTCTCGATCGCCGCGCCGCGCGACGCCGTCGGGCGATGCGCCGCGCTCGTCTTCTCGGATGTCTCGGGCGCCCGGGGTGCGGATCCGCCGATCGCGACGTTCGCGTACGACCCGACGGACGGCGAGACAGGGCGCTTCTTTGCCGGCGGTGGCCGTATCGAGCTCACGAGGGACGCGCACGGCAACGTCCTCCGCTCGGCCGTCTTCGGCCGTGGCACCGCGGTTGTCCGCCCGGGCGAACCCATGTGGGTCGGCGGCCTGGGCGGCCCGGAGACCCTGCGGTTCGACTACCGATGGTCGCCGGCCGACGAGCTCCAGGTGCTCGTCGATCGCGATCGCGGGGCGCAGTCCTTCCTGTACGACGCGCGCGGCCGGATCGCGCAGAAGCGGCACGAGGGGCGGGCCAGGACCGAGGACTACGCGCTCTCGCCGCGAGGCGACGTGCGCTGGATCGACGGCCGCGCGCAGTCCCACCTCAGCGGCGGCCGCCTCGTGACCACGAACGGCGCGGCCCTCACGTACGACGCGCGCGGCCGGCTCGTGAAGAAGGTGGAGGGCGCCGCGGTGACCACCTACGCGTGGAGCGTGCTCGGCCTGCTCTCCGGCATGGCGCTGCCCGACGGCACACGGCTGGAGTTCGTCTACGACGGGTTCGCCCGGCGCATCGAGAAGCGCGTGCTGCGCCGGGACGCGGCGATGGTGCGGCACCGCTACCGCTGGGATGGTGAGGACCTCCTGGAAGAGGCGGTCGAGCGCGGGGCGAGCGCTACAGGCGCATCCGCGGCGTTCACGCTGGCGGAGCGCCGGCGCTACGCGTACTCGCCGGGCTCGCCGGCGCCGGTCGCGCAGGCGATCGACACCGAGGCGGGCCCGGGCGCCTGGAAGTACTTCGTGCACCGGGACGGGGCGCCTGTGCCGCTCGGGCTCGTCAATGCTGACGGGAGCGTCGACCAGGTCTTCGAGACCGACGCGTACGGTCGGGTGATCGCGGGCGACGCGGCTGCCACGCTGGTCCGGTTCCCGGGGCACTGGTACGAGCCGGAGACCGGGCTCCACTACAACCGGTGGCGGTACTTCGATCCGGCGAGCGCGACGTACCTGAGCCCGGAGCCGCTGGGGCTAGAAGGGGGGCTCGAAGCGTACGGGTACGTGAGCGGGAGACCGCTCGCGTTGGTCGACCTGGATGGGCTGATGGGCTCCGACCTCAGCACCCGGCGCCTTCCGCAATCTCAAGGTGGCGGCACGCGCGAGTTCACCGGGCAGTCAGCCAGTGAGCGCAACGTTGGTGGGAAAGGGCCGCTGCACGATCTCCACCCGGCGGTCGCCGCCGCGCTCCCGCAAGACTCGGGGCGCGGTCAGGGCAGGGATCCGTCTTGGTGTTCCGAGCCCCATGCGGTCAGTAATTATCTCTACGATTACGAGGAACGAAATCGGGTAAAATGCGATCCGGGCACGTCCGGGGGCCAGCGACACCTCCGACGCGCCTTACGCCGCATGGGGCCGATCGGAAGCACCGATGTCAATGGAACCGCTTGCGCGCCGTGCCCAAACTGCTCGCAGACGCTGGCTCGCTTGCACGCGCTGGTAGGCACGGGCCAGCAGCCCGAGACGATTCCCGCGTCGCCTCCTAAAGGCGGACCGCCCCTCAACTTCAGGCCCGCAGGCGCGGGAGCACCGTTGGATCGAGCACGGCAGCAGGCCGCCCAGGGGAACAACGCACCTCTAGACGACGCGCGCAGGGCGAACGCAACGCGGTATCGACAGCAGCTCGAGGCCGACCGGGCGGCAGGACGCAACAATCATTCGGACGCGGAGATTGAGCGCCGCGCCAATCGCGTGTCCGGAATGACGCCGGGCGTCTTCGGAGGTACCGGCCTGAACAACGACTGGGGGCCGACGTGAAGCCTCGATTCAGCCATTTCCTCCTCGGAACGGTCGAGAAGGGCATGTTCAGCCCCCAGCTCCGATCCATCTGCGGAACCAAACAGCTCACGGTGTCCGTTGCCCAGTTGAACGAGGTGGCGGAGAGGCTCGAGGGGTGGCGGGCTCCGGGGTTTGAGCTGCGTGCCCGTGTCCACCTCGGTACCTTCGAGCCGGAGGTGGGACCGGTCACCGCGCTCGACAAGACGACCGCTCTCGTCAAGGGCGTTGCTCGCCGGATCGGCCAAGCGAGTCGTTCGTCTCGCCTGCACGGATTCGTGTGGCACGTCTGCGACGGGGTGCTTGCCCTGCGCGACGACGTGTTCTTGCGGGTGCTGGGCCCCACGGCGGCCAGCCTGCGGCCCTGGCTTGAAGAGTGTGCGGCCCTGCGGTTGCAGTGCGCCTTTCCGGTGGTGCGAGCGGCGGGAGAGGCGCCTCGTGCGCCCGAATCTGGCTGGATCGAGTTCCGCGACAACTATGCTGATTTGACGGCGCGCGCGGCTCTGGACAACGACGCCGTGCACCTCGATCTCCCGCTCGAAGAGGCGAACCACCGGTTTCGGCAGAGCGTGGTCGGGTTTCTTTGCGCAACCGTCGATCCGGCATCGAAGACGCTGCCGCTGTCGCCTCGTGCGAGAGAGGCGGCATCGCGCTGGCTTTGTCGGCTGCACGATCCCGGCGATCCCGAGCGGCTCGCCTCGTGGGTGCTGGAGAACGGCGGCAGCGAGGCGCTCGCCAGGACGGCCGCTGACGCCGAGCGCTCGTTCGGTGGTCTGCGTAGCGTCGACCGGATCCAGCGCTTCGGCGGGATCCAGATGCTCGATCGAGCCCTCGCCGAAGGGAGCGTCGCCGAGTGGCCGCTTCAGCAGACGCCGGATGGCCCTGCGATCCTGGTGAGCCCGCGAGACATCGACAACCCTGACACCCTCGCATGCGTGACGGAGGACGGCAGGATGTGGGCGTATGGGTTCGGCTGGGACGAATGGGAGCGAACGAGCGACTCGGTGCGCACCTTCCTCTCCCGCATTGCGTTGTGGGGACACCCCAAAGAAGTGCCGGTTCATGTCTCGCGGTCGTCGCACGGTCGTGAGCTCGCGCAGGCGCTCGGCCTCGACGAGGTTGAAGAGGCGACCGACTCCACCGGCACTTTCTACGCGGGCGACGCGGCGCTGGTGTTCGAGCGGAGGCTGTCCGAGGGGCGCGCAGTGACGTGGTTGCGCGAGCTGCGCCCCGAGTCGGTGCGTGTCTGGGACGACCTCACCTCGTCTACCTGAACTCCGGGTCGCGGCGGCCGACGTCCCATGCCATTCCACGCGCGTGGATCGACGAGGAACGATGAGCGATCCCGCCGTCGACGACGCGCAGCCACCGCGTGATCTCACGGAGCACCCTGACCATGAGCCCCCGCCCCGCCCTGCCGGTCGAGTAAGCTGCGGCGCATGAAGGTCCCCCGACTCACCGGCCGCGCGCTCACCGCGGCGCGCCTCGCCGCCGAGGCGCCCGGATCCTCCGCCGCGCTCCGGGAAGTGATGAAGCGCAGCCTGGGCATCGATCGCCTCGCCTCGCTTCCGGACGCCTTCCGCGACGACGCCCCCGCCGAGGCGCGCCCCCTCCAGGCCGCGCCGCCGCGGCGCTGGGAGGACGCCGGCCTCGGCGCGCCCCCTGTCCGCGACTGGCCCCGGCCCGCGCTCGCCTACGCCGCGGCCTACCGCAAGGGCGCCACCACCCCGCTCCGCGTCGCCGAGCGCGCGCTCTCGGCGCTCGAGGCGCTCGCCGCCGAGCGCCCGTGCATGAACATCGCCGTCGCCACCTTGCGCGAGGCGACGCTCAGGGACGCCGACGCGTCGACCGCGCGCCACGCCGAGGGGCGGCCGCGCGGCCCGCTCGACGGCGTGCCCCTGCTCGTCAAGGACGAGTTCGACGTCGAGGGCCTCCCGACGACGCTCGGCTCGCCCTGCGGCCCGCAGACGCCCGCGCCGCGCGACGCCGCCGTGGTCGCGCGGCTCCGGCAGGCGGGCGCCGTGTTCCTCTGCAAGACCGTGCTCACCGAGTGGGGCATGTCGCCGATCGGCAACAGCATCCACCAGCGCATGCCCCACAACCCGCACCACAAGGAGCGCGCCGCGGGCGGCTCCTCCACCGGCTCCGCCGTCGGCGTGGCGCTCGGGCTCGCGCCGCTCGCGGCCAGCGGCGACGGCGGCGGATCCATCCGGGCGCCGGCCGCGCTGAACGGCGTCTTCGGCCTCAAGCCGACCTTCGGCCGCGTCAGCCGCGCCGGCGACGGCTTCAAGGGCTCGGTCGCCCATGCCGGCCCGATCGCCAGCAGCACGGCCGATCTCGCGCGCTTCCTCGACGCCGTCGCGAGCGAGCCCGACCCCGACGACGACCTCACCGCGTGGGCGCCCCCGCCGCCCCCCGGAGGCTTCGGCGCGCGCCTCGGCGCCGGCGTGCGCGGCCTGCGCATCGGCGTCGACGAGGAGGAGTGGCGCGACGCCTCCACCCCGGTCGCGAGCGTGTGCTGGGGGGCGCTGCGCGCGCTCGAGCGCGAGGGAGCGACCCTCGTGGACGTGAAGATCCCCCTCGCGAGGCACGCGGCCTCCATCGGCTACCTCGTCATCGGCCCCGAGTCGCTCGCGGCGAACCAGCGCGCCTGGAGGGAGCAGCGCGACCTCATCAGCGAGGACCTGCGCGTCACCTTCAGCCTCCTCTCGGGCGTCACCGCGCTCGAGCAGATCGACGCCGCGCGGCTCCGCGCGGGCATGCGGCGCGAGGTGGCGCGCGCCCTCGCCGGCGTCGACGTCCTCGCGCTCCCGACGACGGCGATCACCGCGCCCCGCTACGCCCAGGCCGAGGAAGGCCGCGCCTTCCTGGATCCCATGGCCCTCGACGGCATGTGCCGCTTCGCCTTCCTCGGCAACCTCACCGGCCTCCCCGCCGGCACGGCGCCCGTCGGCGTCGACGCCGAGCGCCTGCCCATCGGCCTGCAGATCCTCGGCGACGCGTGGGACGAGGCGGCCGTCCTCGCCGTCCTCGCCCACCTCGAGAGGTCGGAGCTCGCGCGCGCGCGGCGCCCCCCGGGAGCGATCGATCTGCTCGGGTAACCTGATCCCAGCGAGCCCGAGGAGAGATCGTCATGAGCCAGAGCGCCGGAAGTCGTCCTCCTGACGTGAAGCCAGCGCCGGCGCCGTGGACGCTGGCCGGCGATGCGACCATCGTGATGCTCGAGCTCCCGGGGCCGCTGCTCGAGGAGCAGAGCTTCATCCCGGAGGCGCTCCGCCCCCGCTTCGAGGGGCGCTACAGCCTGCTGATGGCCCTCGACTACACGTCATCGAACGTGGGGCCTTATCGCGAGCTCCTGTTCATCCCCGGGCGCTTCCGCACGCGACACGGCCTCTGCTGGTCCATCAGCAAGATCTACGTCAGCTCGTGGGACAGCGTGGTGAACGGGCAGCGCAACTGGGGCATCCCCAAGGAGCACGCCGATCTCGAGATCGCGCGCGAGGCGGACGGGAGCGAGCGATTCCGGGCGTCGCAGGGCGGTGACGTCTTCGCCGATCTGCGCTTCGCGGCCGCGGGCCCGAGCCTGCCCGCCTCGAGCGCGCTCGTGCCCGCGCGCCTCCGCCGGCTGGTGCACCACCGCGACGGGCACGACTATTTCTGCGCGCCGACCGCGCGCGGGAGCGCCCGCCACGCGCGCCTGCTCGAGGCGCGCGTCGATCCGGCGCGCTTGCCGCGCGTCGACGAGGGTCGTGTTGTGTTCGCCGTCCGGCTCTCCCGCTTCCAGGCCGAGTTCCCGGTCGCCGACGTCGAGCTCCCTCCCTCCTCCTGAAGCAGCGCGGATCAGCTGAGCGCGATCATCGCGGCCGTCGCCGCGTAGTCCACGCGCTGCGCGCGGTAGGGGTACGTCGGCGGGAAGCGCTCGAGCGCCGCGCGCAGGCGCCGGATCGACGCCCTGTCGAGCGGGTCGAAGCGCAGGCCCACGGCGCGCCCCGGGTCGCCCTGGCGCCGGCCGTGGAGGGTGCGCGCGATCGTCGCCGTCGCGTCGATCCATACGTTCGTCTCCGGGATCCGGAACGAGACGATCACCGGCTCGCCCGTGAGCGCGCGGGCGCGCGTCAGCACGAGCATGCCGTCGATCGACAGGTCGATCGCCCGGGTGCCGAGCAGCCGAAAGCCCCGCTCGCGCACGGCCTGGCACTCCACGATCGCGGCGCGGCGCGTGGCGCGGCGCTCGCTGGCGAGCAGCATCTCCATGGTCGTTCTCCTTGGCGCGGTACGCTACGGAGGACGGCTACAGGTGGACAAGAAACTTACACGATGGTGCCGCCCGCTGCGGCGGGTCGAGGAGGAACGCAGGTAGGGGAGCGGGTGGGGGATCTCGGCGCCCCTGAGGGCGCTCGCGGCGAGAGGCGCCCGCGGCCGCTGGGGAGGTCGCCGCCCGCCAGGTGGGCGGGGCGGCGCGCGGCCGTGGGCCTCTCTCTATCCGGCGGTCAGCGGCCCGCGCGGCGCCGGCGCAGGGCGAGGCCGGCGAGGGCGGCGAGCATGGGCAGGAGCGCGGCGGCGCCGCGGGTGCTGCCCGCGGGCGTGGGCCGCGCGGCGCAGAAGCCGTTGCCCTCGGCGAAGATGCCGCTCGGGTCGTTCTCGCTCTCGGGCTCGCAGGTGCCCGCCGTGCTGTTGGTCGAGCTGCACACCTCGCCGGACGGGCAGCCGTTGCCCTCGGCGCCGCGGCAACCCTCCACGCAGGTCCCCTGCTCGCAGATCATCCCGCTCGTCGCGCCGCCGCAATCGCTGTCCTGCCGGCACGCCGGGGGCGTCTGATCGTCGTCGCCGTTGTTGGGATCGGTCTCGCCCGCGTCGATGGCGCCGTTGTGGTTCGCGTCCTCCACGCCGTCGGCCACGCCGCCGTCGTCCGTGTCCGGATCGAGCGGGTTCGTCTTCGTCGTGGGATCGGCGTCCGGGATGCAGGTCTTCGCGGCAGCGTCGGTGGCGGCGTTGTCGCAGGGCAGGCCGAGCTCGGTGCCGTCGAACAGCCCGTCGTCGTCGCTGTCGGGGTCGAGCGCGTTGATGAGGCCATCGCCGTCGTGGTCGTCGCTGAAGTTCGGCTCGTTGCCGTCGATCACGCCGTCGTCGTCGCTGTCGGCGTCGTTCGGGTCGGTGCCGATCTCCTCCTCGAGCGAGTCGACCAGCCCGTCGCCGTCGCTGTCCACCGGCGTCCCGTCGTCCTCACCGATGTTGGGATCGGTCTCGCCCGCGTCGACGACGCCGTTCAGGTTGGTGTCCTCCTGGCCGTCCGGCACGCCGCCGTCGTCGGTGTCGGCGTCGAGCGGGTCGGTCTTGGTCGCGCCAGCGTCCCCGTCGGGTCGGCAGTGGCCCGCCGCAGCGTCGGTGCCCTCGTGATCGCAGGGCAGGCCGAGCTCGGTGCCGTCGAACAGCCCGTCGTTGTCGCTGTCGACGTCGCGCACGTTGATCAGCCCGTCGCCGTCGGTGTCCTCGCCGGGCTTCGGCTCCTGGCCGTCGGGCACGCCGTCGTCGTCGGTGTCGGCGTCGTCCGGATCGCTCCCGATCGCCTCCTCCTCCGCGTCGGGCAGCCCGTCGCCGTCGCGATCCTCGTCCACCGCGTCGTCGTCGCCGTTGTTGGGATCGGTCTCGCCCTCGTCGATGGCGCCGTCGTGATCCGCGTCCTCCGCGCCGTCGGAGATGCCGCCGTCGTCCGTGTCCGAGTCGAGCGGGTGCGTCGTCGTCGTGGGGTCGGCGTCCGCGATGCAGTTGCCCGCGGCAGCGTCGGTGGCGGCGTTGTCGCAGGGCAGGCCGAGCTCGGTGCCGTCGAACAGGCCGTCGCCGTCGCTGTCCGGGTCGAGCGCGTTGATGAGGCCGTCGCCGTCGTGATCGTCGCTGAAGTTCGGCTCATCGCCGTCGATCACGCCGTCGTCGTCGCTGTCGGCGTCGTTCGGGTCGGTGCCGTTCTGCTCCTCGACCACGTCGATCAGCCCGTCGCCGTCGGTGTCCTTCGGCGTCCCGTCGTCGGCGCCGTTGTTCGGATCGGTCTCGCCCGCGTCGATCTCGCCGTCGAGGTCGATGTCCTCCTGGCCGTCGGGCACGCCGCCGTCGTCCGTGTCGGGATCGACCGGCGAGGTCTTGGTCGCGCCCTCGTCCGCGTCGGCGCGGCAGTGGCCCGCGGCGGCGTCGGTGTCCTCGTTGTCGCAGGGCAGGCCGAGCTCGGTGCCGTCGAAGAGCCCGTCGTTGTCGCTGTCGACGTCGCGCACGTTGATCAGCCCGTCGCCGTCGGTGTCGTCGGCGGGGTTCGGCTCCTGGCCGTCGAGCGCGCCGTCGTCGTCGGTGTCGGCGTCGTTCGGATCGCTCCCGATCGTCTCCTCGAAATCGTCGCTCAGCCCGTCGCCGTCGGTGTCCTTCGGCGGCACGTCGTCGGCGCGCACGTTCGGATCGGTCTCGCCCGCGTCGACGACGCCGTCGAGATCGAAGTCCTCCTGGCCGTCGGGCACGCCGCCGTCGTCCGTGTCGGCGTCGAGCGGATCGGTCTTGGTCGCGCCGGCGTCCCCGTCGGCGCGGCAATGGCCCGCGGCGGCGTTGGTGGCGGCGTTGTCGCAGGGCAGGCCGAGCTCGGTGCCGTCGTAGAGCCCGTCGTTGTCGCTGTCGGGGTCGAGCGCGTTGATGAGGCCGTCCTCGTCGGAGTCCTCGTCGAAGTCGGGCTCATCGCCGTCGATCACGCCGTCGTCGTCGCTGTCCGCGTCGTTCGGGTCGGTGCCGGCCTCGAGCTCGTCGGGATCGTCGATCCCGTCGTTGTCCGAGTCGCAGCCGTTGTTGAACACGCCGTCGCAGTCGTTGTCGATCGAATCGCCGCAGACCTCGGCGCCCGTGGGCACGCACTCGCAGGCGTGCGTGTCGGGGTCGCACGTCGGCGAGAGCGGCCCGCAGTGCGCGTCCGTGAGGCACTCCACGCACTCGTTGGGCGCCGCCGCCGTGTCGCAGTGAGGCGTCGGCGCGGCGCACTGCGCGTCGGTCTCGCACGCGTCGATGACGACCTCGGTCGGAGGCACGCCGTCGGTCGGGCCGTTGCCGTCGGTCGGCGTGTCCTCTTCGGGCGCGCCCTGCTGCCCGGCGGCGCGGACGATCGCCTGGTTGGCGATGACCCCCGAGGCGCTGGCGT
This sequence comes from Sorangium aterium, assembly GCF_028368935.1. Lineage (NCBI taxonomy): Bacteria > Pseudomonadati > Myxococcota > Polyangiales > Polyangiaceae > Sorangium > Sorangium atrum. Next base: position 1,476,908 of record NZ_JAQNDK010000002.1, read on the forward strand.
CGACCGTCACCCGGAAGGTCACCCGCGACGACATCCCGGCGGGGATCGACCCCCCCGCCGTCCCGTTCGCGCCCGTGCCGAGCCGCACGCGGACCGTGCGCGTCCCGGCGTCGTACTCGCCCTGGTCGTCGCCGGCCGCGTCCGTCTTCGCGCCCATGTTGGCGCCCGCCACGATGGAGAGCGAGCCAGGCACGTAGGTGACGCCCGCGGGCAGCGGATCGGTGAGCACGGTGCCCCTCGACGCGTCGTTGCCGCTGTTGACGACCTCGATCGTGTACTGGAGCTGGTCGCCCGGGAGCAGCAGCCCGCCGTTCACGTCGACGGCCGACTTCGAGGAGGACGTGAAGTCCGGCTTGAAGGTCGAGATCGACGTGATGAACCCGGCGAGGAAGTACAGATCCATGCTGCTCGACGCCCGGATGGGCGCCGAGGTCTGCCTCGGGGTCACCAGCGAGGTGATATCGAAGACGTCGATATCCATGCCCGCCATGGTCCCCGCGGTCCCGGCGAGCTGCGGCAGATCTCCGACGTTCGACACCGGCGCGTTGAAGTAGGAGCGCGTGCCGTTGAAGAAGTTGTTGACCGGGTTCAGATCGTTGCCGAGCGCGGTCCCGTTGAAGAGGAACTGGTCCCCCTCGTGGGCCACGTCGCCCTCGAACGCGACCATGCCGATCTTCGCGTCGTAGCCCGCGTTCGGCACCAGGAACCCGTCCAGGGTGGCGTTCTGGGTCGACCCGCTGGCCACCGTGTCGAGGCCGTCGAAGAGCGCGAGGTTGCGCGGCGGCTCGGAGGCGAGCTCGTAGAACACGACCAGCCACCACCCGGCGAAGTGGTTGTCGAAGTTGTTGTTCGTGAAGGTCGCGCTGTTGACGCCGCTCACCCGGTACGCGCCGGACCCGTGGGCCTGCACGACGGCGGTGATGTCCGCGACCGACTGGTAGTAGACACGCATCGAGCTGATCGTCTCGACGCTGTCGATGGCGGTCACCGCCTCGGAGAAGCCGCCCGAGCCGGGCCGCTCCAGCGTGACGGCCTCGTCCGCGGTCCCGGTGGTCCCGAGGTGCGCGCCCCAGTAGAGGTACGCGTGCGTGACCGTCGCGCCGGCCGGCACCTGGAGCACGGCGGTGGTGCGCGCCTGCGCGGCGGTGATGGTGGTGCTCGCCTCCGCCTGGCCCTCTGCGGGCGAGTCGGCGCGCCAGTATGTGTCGGGCGCGCTGTCGCCGATGTTGCTGCCGCAGGCACCGATGTCGCCCACAATGGGCGAGTCGATGTCGTCCCTGCCGCACTCGTGGCCCAGCGTGTTCCCGATCAGAATGAAGTCGCCCCGCTGGTCGACCTGCTTGCGCAGATGGGGCTCGGCGTGCGCGGCGCCGCCCTGCCCGCCCACGCAGGCGATCCCGACAAGACTACTTATGACCCAACGTCTCTTCACGGCGCCTCCTGCTGCTGCTTCGGCTTCTTCTCGAGGATCTTGAACTGCACGCGGCGGTTCTTCTGGCGTCCCTCGTCGGTGTCGTTGTCCGCGATCGGGACGTCGGGCCCGTAGCCCTTCGACGCCAGCCGCTCGGCCTCGACGCCGCGCTGGACCAGCGCCTTCATGACCGACTCGGCCCTCGCCTGGCTGAGCTTGATATTGTACGCGCGTCCGCCGCGCGGGTCTGTGTGTCCTTGCACCTCGATCTTGGCGATCTCCGGGTGCTCCTTCAGCACACCCGCGACCTCATCGAGGAGCGGATCGCTCACCTTCTTGATGGTCGCCTTGCCGGTGTCGAACTGCACCTGCTGGAGAATGACGATCTCGGTCTCGGTCATGCGCACAGCGACGGGGCAGCCGTTCTTCGAAGGATCCGGATCGGGCTTGCCCTTGATATCGGGGCAGGCGTCCTGATCGTCGCGCACCGTGTCGCCGTCGCGGTCGCCGGGGCAGCCGTTCGTCGCCGGATCCGAGGTGCGGATACCGGGGATGTCGGGGCAGGCGTCCTCCGCGTCGATCACGCCGTCGCCGTCCCTGTCGGGCGGCGGCGGGCAGCCGTGCTTCTTCGGATCCTCGTTCGCCGGGCCTGCCTCGTCCGGGCACGCGTCGACGTCGTCCGTGATGCCGTCCTTGTCGCGGTCCCCTGGCGGCGGGCAGCCGTGCTTCTTCGGGTCGTCGTTCGCGACGCCGGGCTTGTCCGGGCACGCGTCGACGCGATCGAGGATGCCGTCCTCGTCGCGATCCGAGGGCGGGCAGCCGTTCTTCTTCGGATCCGGGTCGCCGACGCCGGGCACGTCCGGGCAGGCGTCCTTCTCGTTGACGATGCCGTCCTTGTCGCGGTCCGGGTCCGCGCGCCGGACCTCGGGCGAGTACGCGAGCATCGCGACGGCGCGGAAATCCGGGGTGCCGATGCCCGAGGTGAAGCCGGGGCCGGCGGCGACGCCGAGCTCGAAATCGCGGAGCGTGGGCGCGAAGCGGTAGCGCAGGCCGAGCAGCGCCTCGACGTTCGTGTTGCGGGCCTCCGGGTCCTCCAGCACCGTCGACACGGTCGCCTCGGGGCCGATCTGGAGCTGCTCTTCCGAGCCCAGCAGCAGGCCGACGCCCGCGCCGCCGTTGAACATCAGGCCTTGCCGCACCTGCGCGAACGTCTGCGCGGGGCGCAGATCGACGCCGGCCGCGGCCGACCAGACGAAGCCCGGGATCCGGCCGCCGGCCAGGATCTGAGGCAGGCCGCGGACCGACTCCTCGCCCACGAACGAGCCGTCGCGGTCGCCGGTCGGCACCCACACGAAGCCGCCGACGGCGAGCTGGAACGGGTCGAAGTAATCGCCGAGGAGGCGCAGGCGCAGCCCGACCCGGAGATCGCCGAGCTGCACGTCGCTCGGCGACCTGAACGAGAGGCCCTCGGCCGCGGGGCTGTCGCCCTGCTGCAGCACGGCGAGGGGCAGGTCGACGTTGACGTGCAGCCGGTCCCAGAGCGTGAGCGAGGAGTTCAGGTGCAGGAACAGCTGGTGGCCGACGATCGCGCCGAGGTTCTCGTCGCTGCCCTGCCGCGTGAGCACGAGCGGGTTGTGCGCGTAGTCACCGAGCAGCATCACGTGCAGCGTCGCGCTGCCGTCCTGGTTCGGCGAGGCTGCGTACGGCGACGGCACGCCGAACATCCGGTCGCCGGCGGGCGCGGGGCTGAAGCGGTTGAGGGCGAGGCCGCGCGCCGGTCCCGCTTCCTGAGCGGACGCTGGCGCGGCCCACGCCGCCGCGGCTAGCGCGGCGGCGCCGCAGATCCATCGAGGGGGCAAGGGGGCTCTCATTCGCAGGATCACCTTGGGTGCTTTGGGCGAGCGGCCGTCGACTGCTCCGGCGCGCAGGCAAGTTGGGGGAAACGCCGCATGCTCGACGAGGAAGATCGCGAGCAGCCTCGAAATCCCGGGCCGTCTTATAGGCTTCGCAGGACGCTACGGGTGGACTTTTCGCTGGGCGGCCGTCCGAATTCGGATCGGCCTCGACAGGGCGGCTCTCCAGCGAGCCGGCCTTCGCAGCGCGGCCTATGCAAGGCGTGTGCACGCCTCGCCGTCGCGCGGGGCCGGTGGTTTGTCGGGGATCTGGCGCCTCAAGCCGGCTCTGCGGCGGGTCGATTGAGGCCTACAGACATCAGCACTGCGGCCCCGGTGCGGCGGTATCGACCGCGATCGAGCGGGGGGCGCGCCGGCGCGCCCGGTTGGCGGGCTCTGCGGCGCTCGCGGCCCCGGCGCTGCGCCGCCGGAGGCCCGGCTTCACCGCGGGGTCAAAAGTTCGTGCGGACGGTGCCGCTGAATTGAAAAATGCCAGGATTCGAGCCGATCTTGCCAATGGCGGTGAACCTGGAGCCTGGCGTGACGGCCAGCATGGCCGAGCGCAGCGCGTCGGTGGGTGAGGTCGACTCGGCCTGGCTCGTCGCGTAGGGCGAGCTCCTCGTGATCTCTGCCCGGAGATACGAGCTGCCGCTCGTCACGACGGTCCTTGCCCATGCCGCGTTGCAGCTCGGCGAGTACCGGATCACGATCTTGCCGATCGCGGTGGTGCCCGACAGGATGTCGCTCGACGCCCGCGTGACCGCGTCGGCCTCGCACCCGGTCGCGCCAGGGTCCTGCTCCGTGCATGACGCGCCGTAGCAGCTGCCGAGCGCGGCAGCGGCCTCGCCCACGTCCTCCTGCGCGGAGCCCTCTCCGTCGAGCGGCTCGGGATCGGACGTGTCGGCGATGCAGCCGGCGAGGGCAAAGGAAGCTCCGAGGGCGACGACGGCAAACGAGGAGGCGATACGCATGGTCCATGTCCTTTCGAGCCCTGGGAACGCGGGCATTGCGCTACCGAGCGGCGCCGGCGCGTCGAGGTCTCGGCCTGGGTACGGGCGCCGGGCCCCGACCGGTTCCCGCGACCGCGAAAGGACCCGTGTCGGGCGCCTCCCGGGACTCGCTACGTCGGGAGCCGCGGGCTCGTCAGGGGCCGCCGGCGGCGCGCGGCGCAAGGCGATCGCGCGGCGCGTCCGTCCGGGTCGTGTCGACTGGGGCATTCCGTTCGGGAGGCGCGTTCCAGCGCTCCATCTGGTGGTTGCATCGATTACCATCGTCTCCCGAAGGGCTGCTGCCACCGGCGACTCCAGACGACGGAGGTTTCGACGATGAACCTTTTTCCGGACGAGATGCGGCGGGATCCTTATCCCCTCTACGATCAGCTGCGGACCGGCTCTCCCGTGTTCCACGTCGCTCCGCTCGATCTCTGGATGATCTTCGATTACGACGGGGTGAAGCGGGCGCTGACCGATCATGACGCGTTCAGCTCCGCGGTGACGCCTCCCACGGGCAAGGCGCCGGACTGGATCGTCTTCTCGGACCCGCCGCGCCACACGAAGCTTCGATCCATCGTCCTGCGGGCGTTCACGCCGCGCTCGATCGCGGGCCTGGAGCCGCGCATCCGGGAGCTGTCGCGCGAGCTCCTGGATCCGTGGATCGAGCGCGGGGAGATGGACCTCGCGGCGGACTACGCGGGGCCGCTGCCCACGATGGTGATCGCGGAGATGATCGGCATTCCCTTCGAGGACCGGGCGCGGCTGCTGCGCTGGAGCGAGGTGATAGCGAACCTCAGCCACGCGATCTCGGGCGGCGAGGAGGCGGCGAGGGCCGTGAGCGAGCACGCCGTGGTGAAGGAGGAGATGAAGGCGTATCTCGCCGACCTGATCGAGGCGCGCCGGAGGGCGCCGGCGGAGGATCTCTTGACCCGGCTCGTCGAGGCCGAGGTGGACGGCGAGCGGCTGACCGAGGGAGACATCCTGAACTTCTTCCAGTTCCTGCTCGCGGCGGGCACCGAGACGACGACGAACCTGATCGACAACGCGATCCTGTGCTTCATCGGGAGCCCGGCGGAGCTCTTCCGCCTCCGGGCGGCGCCCGAGCTCTTGCCCTCGGCGATCGAGGAGGTGCTGCGCCACCGCTCGCCGCTGCAGATGGTGTTCCGCGAGACGAGGCGCGCCGTCGAGGTGCACGGCCAGGTGATCCCGGCCGGAAAGCTGGTGTTGCCCGTGATCGGCTCTGCGAACCGGGATCCGCTGCAATTTCACGACCCTGGCCGCTTCGACATCGGGCGCGATCCCAACCCGCACGTCGCGTTCGGGCACGGCATCCATTTCTGCATCGGGGCGGCGCTGGCGCGCCTGGAGGCGCGGATCGCGCTGCCGGATCTCCTCTGCCGGTTGAAGGGCCTCCGGCTCGCGAGCGACGAGCCGTGGGAGCCGCGCAAGGCGATCATCGTGCACGGTCCGGCGCGCTTGCCCATCCGCTTCGAGCCGGGGAGGCGCGCCGCGGTGCACGCGGCGGGGGCGCAGACGCCGTGTCCAGGGTGAAGGGCGGGAGGACCGGCTCGGGGAGGGGAGGGGGCTCTGGACGGGCGGAGGCGAGGTGGGGGAACGTGGTCTCTGAAGCGCGCCGCCCCGTTCTGCCCCGGCAAAGAGTTGCAGCCCTCTGAAAGGCCCGCCGTAGCGCAAGGCGCTGCCGCGGATCGTCGTGGAAGTAAGCGCCGTAGCGTAGAGGTCGGCGGGGTTAGCCGCCTTATGCCCCCATATAGGCCGCCAGCTCGTCAGGCTTTCCCATAGGAAAGGCTTCCTTCAAATAGTCGAGGAAGGCGGATACACGAGCGCTCAGCAGCCGCCGGGACGGATAGAGCGTCCACAGGGCGATGTCTGGGCCGTCCACATCGCCCCAATGCACCAGAGTTCCAGCGGCCAGATCGTGACTTACAAGTGAAATTGGCAGGCGTCCGGCGCCGACGCCCGCTCGGACAGCATCGCGGACCATGATGAGCGACGATAGGCGCAGGACTGGATCAACCATGATGCGTGATCTTCCAGTTGGCGCCGTGATATCCCAGGCCGCAGTCCGATCGCCTGCCCCCCGCACTACAGCCGGAACAGCGAGATTGTCCGTCGGTCGAGCGAGGCCCGGGCTCGCGACGACTACCAGCCGATCGCGCAGCAAGACTCGTCCGACAAGGCTTTCATCCGGATCCGGATTGACCCGGATTACCAGGTCATAACTTTCCTCTACCATGTCGACGGTCCGATCTTCCGTCGTGACCTCGAGCCGGACCTCCGGATATCTCAGCGCAAACCCGGCCGCAAGCTTGCCCATCGCGGTCTGCGAGAAGAGCAAAGGCGCGCTGATTCGTAACTTGCCTCGCGGCCGGTCCCCGCCCGAGGCGATCGCTGCCGCAGCCTCGTCGAGTTCGGTAAGCAATGCCCCCGTTCGCTCGAAGAGCGCCCGTCCTTCCTCGGTGAGCTTCAGTGTGCGCCCCCCGCGCTCGAAGAGACGCAGGTCGAGGGCGGCCTCCAGCTCCGCGACCCGGCGCGACAGGGTGGCTTTCGGGCGCCCCGCGGCGCGTGCGGCTCGTCCGAAGCCTCCGTGTCGGGCGACGAGGCTGAAGTCAGCGAGAGCAAGCAGATCCATGCGTTCCACCAGTGAGACGGTCTGTCCCAAGTTAACGTCTATTGGCACGGATGTAAATCACTAAGTACAGGGTGTCTTTTGGCCCAAGCCGGAGCCGAGCGATACTCGACACTCACGACAAGGAACATCATCATGATCTATTCGACCGCCATCGTCCCGGTGAACCCGGAAGGCGAGACCGAGCTGACCCGCGCGCAGGCATGGGATGGCCTGGTCCTCAAGGCCCGCGACGCTCGCCTGTTCCTCCCGCCCGGGCTCTGCACCCGCTGCGACGTCGTCGAGGAGAGCGGATCTCACATCGTGCGTATAGCCACGATCGCAGGCGACGACCTGCGCGAGATCATCATGTTCGAGCCGCAGAGCAAGGTCACTTTCTTCCAGGCCACCGGTCCCCGCGAGGGCGCGATCATCAACGAGCTGTTCGAGGACGCCGACGGCACGCTCCAGCTCCGCTTCTACTGCTACCTCGGCCTGCGCGGCAAAGAGCCGAACGGCCCCGAGGAGCAGGCCGAGCAGGAGTGGATGAACAGTGATAAGGGCTACAAGAGCGCCTTGCTGTCAACGCTGAAGCGCACCCGGGAGCTGCTCGCGGAGGGCCGGCTCTGATCACCTCGAGGGACATAAACGACGGGACTGCCTCTCAGGAGGCGTCCCGCTTTCCGAGATAGCTACCATGCAAGATTCCGTAACCGACGACATCCGGACTGTCCAGCCGAAGATACTGGTCCTTGGAGCGACCGGCGCCACCGGCCGCCTGATCGTCAGCCAGGCGGCGGCGCGAGGGTACGATGTCACCGTGCTCGTGCGTTCTGCCGAGAAGGCGAGTGACCTCAAGGGGGTGAAGCTCGTCGTCGGAGACGCTCGCGACGAGAGGATCCTGCGCCAAGCGCTCAAAGGCCGGGACGCCGTGGTCAGCGCGCTCGGCACACCCGCTAGCCCATTCCGCGAGGTGACCCTTCTCTCGTCCGCGACGCGCGCTCTCGTGAGCGCAATGAAGATCGAGCAAGTTTCACGTCTGGTCTGCATCACGGGGATTGGCGCCGGGGACAGTGCGGGGCACGGAGGCTTTCTCTTCGACAACGTGATTTTCCCTCTTCTCTTGCGCAAGGTGTACGCCGACAAGAACCGGCAGGAGACCATCGTCAGAGACAGCGGGCTCGACTGGATTCTCGTTCGCCCCTCCGTCCTCAACGACAAGCCCAGCCGCGACACAATCCGCGCGCTCACGGATCTCTCCAGCTTCCACGGCGGAACCATATCGCGAGCACATGTTGCGAGCTTCGTCTTGGACCAAGTGCGCGACGACACCTGGGTGCATCGTTCCCCGTTGATCACCTGGTGAAAGCAACTCAGCGCGATCAGACCTGTGGTCGTCCGTGATAGAGCACGAGATCAGCTCGTCGGACGCGCAGGCCATGCAGGCGATGCGTGCCATGTTCGCCGCAGCGCTTTGGACGAGCCCAGTCTGGCGGCGCGTACAGTCGAGCGGTAACCGCTGAGCCCAACGGGACACGCCCCTGGTAAGCGCCGGAGCGCCCGGTAGCGCGGAGCCACGCGCGCTCGCGCGCTTCCTCCGCGACCTCAAGGTGCCTCAACACCTGCGTTATCTGCGCGATGCTCTCCAGGACAGGGGCCATGCCCGGCGCTCTCGCTTGATCGCGGGAATGGTTTTATCCTGCCTTGCCTGCGTCTTCTGGACGCTGAACGGTAAAGCGTGGATGATCCCCACGCTGATTGGAATGACCCTCTACAATGCCATGGTCCCGAGCTCGCTCCGGGGCGCGATCGAGCACTACTCCGCTTCGGGCGACTCCGGCTTTGCCAACGAGTACCGGAGCTTGTTGCCTGTCTTCAACATCAACGGGCGGCACCCGTTTATCGGTGGACGTGGCTCCAGCGTAGGTTGAACAGCAGGCGGTTCAATCGAGATGGATGGCGTTGCTATTGCCGCGAACCACCTTTTGATTGAAGCTTGCGCCTGCGAGCCACCTCCGCTTCGATCGCGCGTGTATCCTGAAGCCGCGCCTCGATCCAGGCGGTGAGCTCCGAGAGGCTACGCGTCTCCAGCGCCGAGAATGGTGACTGCCAATCATCGCCGATCAAGACCTCGGCTTTGAAAGAGCCGTCGGGATCCATCGATGGATACCAGCCTGCGTCCACGGTGGCGCCGAGCGGCTCATGCCTCAACGCGAGCAGATCCTCTTCGAGGTACTCCCACTGTGGATCGTCACGCGCCTGGATCTGCGACGGGTCGATCTCGCACAGGTTGTTCACTACCATGCTCCACCCGGTCGGGATGCGCAACGACTGAAGGGGGGCGATCCGGAAGGCTCTCATGGTTCGGCGTCCGGGATGAACTTGCGAACCTCCGACAGAGGCCGCGGGTGTCCGTGGATACTTCCAGATGCGTACTCCGCTCTCAGCCAGCGGGTCGGCTCGCCGTTGGCGTATCCAACCGGCGAGTCGAATCGACACAGCGTGTGGAAATTATGTTCCGTCATGGGGTTGCCTCGCGACACGGTACCTCGGCGAATGGCCTCTCGCTCCAGGGCGTCGGCGTTCACGGAAGGATCGTACTGCGCAGGGCCACCCCGAGCGCTCAGGGCAGCTGCCTCCTCGCAGCTCCGGGCCCTCCGGTGCTTCGGATAAGGCGCGATCCTGCCCTGGTACGCCGCGCGTCGCCGATCACGCTCGGATGAGTGAAGGCGCGGCCGGTGGCGACGTCGACGGGATGCGACTTGGTGCCGCACAGCGGATAACGCTGCGGATCGAGCGCTCCCTTGCCGCCGCCCGACGCGCTCTTTCCGCCGTTGCTGCCTCCCGCTCCTTGCCTGCCCGCACCGCCGTTGCCTCCGGTGCCGTTGGAGCCACCGCCACCACCGCCGCCGCCGAGAATGAAGACGCCCGGGTTCATTCCGGGGATGGCGGGGATATTCGGGACAGGTGCTGTGCGCGCCATGGGAAGCATGATGGCTGGACGCTCCAAGGCGTCAAGCGTGAACGCGAAGGATGCCTCGATGGCGGAGTGGGACGGAGCCGACCGCATTTCCCCGGGCGTTATCGCCAGGCTGGAGGGGCGTCGTACTCCGGTATGCCATGATGGCGGCACCGATCCTCGCTGTCGGCCCGCGGCGCCAATGGACACCAACCGTCCAGGTTCGTGGCCCCCTCCTTCGCGATCACGCGAGGTCAGCCGCTCGCCAGGGCACCGGTGGGCCGCAGCCGGCGTCCGCCGACCTCAGCGGGCCCTGAGCTCCGAGCTTCGTGCTGAGCTCGATCGCCGGCTGGATCGCCTCGATCTCGTAAGCCCCGCCGTGGGCTCCCGGGAGATCGTCCGCGCCGAGATGACCACCAGCAAGTCGTGAGGAACATTGTGACCTCGACGAACATGGCGAGTCCCGCGCCACCTCGGGCGCAATCCTTACGTAGCGCGCGCATCTCCCGCGCCGCGCAGGTCCTCGGCGGCACGCGCGCCCTCGCAGGGCAGGTCGCGACGCTTGGCGCGCGGCTTGCTATGTTTGCGCGGCGAGCCGATGCGCCGCACCGACGCCACGCCCGCCACGCCTCCGAGCTCGCCCGCCCAGGCGGGGCCGGCCCATCGGCGCGACGGCCGGACGACGAGCACACCGCGCCGCGACGCTCGCCTCGGCGACGTCCTTGCAGCAACCGATTTCTCGCCGGGTGCTCTCGCGGCGGTCGAGCGCGCCGCGTGTCTCCCCCTCTCGGCGGGCAGCACCTTGCACCTCGTTCACGTGCTGCCAGCGCCCGCCTCGCCCGCGGAGGGCGACAGCGCGGAGCAGGCCGCGCGTCGCTCGCTCGACGAGATCGCGGCCCGCGCTCTCGATGTCGCCCGGGGCGCGGGGAACGCAGGTCTGCAGGTCGTCCCGAGCGTGCTCGTCGGCAGAGGGTTCGTCGAGATCATCCGTCATGCGCGCAGCCACGGCGCGGAGCTGATCGTCCTCGGCAGGCACGGGGAGCGCTCGATCCTCGATCTCCTGCTCGGGTCGACGGCCGAGCTCACGGTCCGTCACGCGGACACTCCCGTGCTCGTCGTGCAGCGAGCCCCCGCCAGCGCCTACAGGCGACCGCTGCTCGCCGTCGAGCTCTCGGACGTCGCGCTTCGGAGCGCCGTGCTCGCGACGAAGGTCATCGACCCCGAGGTGAGCCGCATCCGGGCGATCCACGCCTATCGCGTGCCCTTCGAGGACAGGATGGCGCTCGCCCTCCCCTCGCTGGAGTTCGCGGCCTACAAGGCGCGATACCATGACGACGCGCGCGCCGGTCTACGGCGCCTCCTCGACTCGTTCGACGGGCTCGGCGTGACGTGGGAGCCGTCGGTCCGGCGCGGCGACGCGAGGCGCGCGATCGTCCGCGAAGCCCGGCGGTGGAAGGCCGATCTCATCATCATGGGCACGCACGGGCGCTCGGGGATCTCGCGCGCTCTCCTGGGCAGCGTGGCCGAATCCGTCATGCGCTCGGCGCCGTGCGACGTGCTGGTCGCGCGCCCCTCCACGTTCGTGCTGGAGCTGCCCTGAGCGGCGCGGCAGCGAAGCATGCCCGTGCGGCGCCCGGCTCATCGTGCACTCCAGCGCCGCCGGGAGCATATCGTTTCACTTTTCCTTCCCCCCGTTCCTCGATATCCTCGGCGCGATCGTCCCCTGGACCATCGCCGGCGAGCCATTCATCCATGCCTGAACCCGTCATCCGCAATCCGATCCTGCCGGGCTTCAACCCCGATCCGTCCATCGTCCGCGTCGGCGACGACTACTACGTCGCGACATCGACCTTCGAGTGGTACCCCGGCGTGCAGATCCACCACTCGCGCGACCTCGTGCACTGGCGTCTGCTCTCGCGTCCGCTCAACCGCGCGAGCCAGTTGAACCTGCTTGGCGACGGCGATTCGTGCGGCGTCTGGGCGCCGTGCCTGACGTATGCGGATGGCCTGTTCTGGTTGATCTACACCGACGTGAAGCGCTACGGCCGGACCAGCGTCGGCGGCGCGTCCGGCGCGTCCATGCGCGACTTCCACAACTACCTGGTGACCAGCCCCACCATCGACGGCGAGTGGTCGGATCCCGTTCATCTCAACTCGAGCGGCTTCGACCCGTCGCTGTTCCACGACGACGACGGCCGCAAGTACCTGAGCAACATGCTGTGGGACCACCGGCCCGGCCACGATCGCTTTGCCGGCATCGTGCTCCAGGAGTACTCGCACGCCGAGCGCAAGCTCATCGGGCCTGTCACGAACATCTTCAAAGGCACGCCGATCGGCTACACCGAAGGTCCGCACATCTACAAGCGCGGCGGCTACTACTATCTGATCACCGCCGAGGGCGGCACATACCAGGGCCACGCCGTCACCATGGCGCGCTCCCGTGACCTCACCGGCCCGTACGAGCTGCACCCCGAGACGTACATCCTGACCTCGCGCGCTCGCGCCGACGTCGCGCTGCAGCGCGCGGGCCACGCTGACCTTTGCGATACGCCGTCGGGCGACGTGTACATGGTCCACCTGTGCAGCCGTCCCATCCCGAACCGCGGGCGCTCGACGCTCGGCCGCGAGACGGCGATCCAAAGGATGGTCTGGTCGGACGACGGCTGGCTTCGCAAGGCCGATGGTGAAAATGTCCCGCGCGTCGAGGTCCCAGCCCCCGGCCTGCCCGCGCATCCCTTCCCCGCCCCGGCCGCGCGCGAGGACTTCGATTCACCGCAGCTGCCGATCGACTTCCAGTGGCTGCGCTCGCCCTACCCCGACGAGCTGTTCAGCCTCACCGCACGTCCCGGTCATCTCCGGCTCTACGGCCGCGAGACGCTCGGCAGCCTGTTCCGCCAGTCGCTCGTCGCACGTCGCCAGCAGGCGCACTGCTACACCGCGGTCACGTCGGTCGACTTCGCGCCCGAGCGTTATCAGCAGATGGCCGGGCTCATCTGTTACTACAACACGAGCAAGTTCCATTACCTGCACATCTCGCACGATGAGACGATCGGGCGCACTATCCGGATCATGTCGGCGATTCCGGATGGGGTCATGGCGGACGCCTTCACCGCGCCCGTCCCCATCCCGGGCACCGCGCCCGTGCACCTGCGCGCCGAGCTCGACCACGACCGGCTCTACTTCGCCTACAGCCTCGACGGTACGGACTGGAGCTGGTTCCCCGAGCACCTGGACGCCAGCATCCTCTCGGACGAGGCCTCCGCGCCCGGCCTTCCCAACTTCACCGGTGCGTTCGTCGGCATGGCGTGCCAGGACATGTCGGGTACCGCGCGCCCAGCCGATTTCGACTACTTCGAGTACCGCGAGCGCGAGTACCTGATCGACCCCAGGCGCTCGTAGCGTCACTTTCCCGGGAGGGAGGCGGGTAAGGAACCTCGTTTTTGACCGCGGGTCGCTGGATCTTGGGTCGTGGCGCCCGAGGGGGTCGACGACGAGCGCTTCGCCGAAGCGCGAGGCGCGATCGAGCTCGCGCTCGCTCGGCTGGGCTCTCTGCAGCCCGTCAGGGTCGTGAGCAGGCCGGGGCCTTCAAGGCTCCTTCTTCTTCTTCCACTTCTTCTTCTTGGGCGGCGGGAGCTTCGTCTTGTTCGGGTCCTTGGGCGCCCACGGGACGCGCGTGTCGATCGGCAGGATGTCCTCGTGCGGCAGGGCGCGCTCGCCCTCGCGCTTCACCGCGAACGACGCCGAGACCACGTTGAGCCTGTGCGCGCCGATATCGGACAGATCGCCCTTGGCGCGGAGCCCGACAGGGATGCAGAACCTCCTCTTTCGCTCTTCTTCATCCATGTCGCCCGCCGGCGGCGCCCCGTCGCCCGGGCCGCGCAGCTGGCCGAGCCGACTCGGGTCCTCCATCGCCTGCTGGAGCTGCTCGAGCACCTCCTCGGCGCACACGAGCTCAGGCTTGGGCTTCTTCTTGCTGCCGGACGGATACTGCACCTTGGACTGGACCTTGACCGTCACGGTCACCGGCTGCCGGTCAGGCCCCATCTGCAGCGCGCTCCCCGCGAGCGCGCCCTTGGCCCCGTCCACGATGCGATCCCACGTGGGGCCGTCTCCGGCCGACGCGCTCACCAGCCGGACGCCGAGGACCTGGCCGTCGGCGCCGAGCTTGACCTCGAAGGTCGCCCGCGCGTCGAGGGGCGCGGCCGAGGAGCGCACCATGTCCGCCAGGGTGCTCGCCACCGCGCCCGCGGCGGGGACGCTGATCCCGACGCTCTTGTCCTTGCCGTGCAGCGTCTCGTTCAGCACCGTGCCCGCGATCGCCGGATCCACAGGGCGAGCGCGCGGGGCGGCCGTCGGGGCGGCGCGCGGCGCGTCCGGGCCGGGAAGCACGCCGGGCACGGTCCAGAGGGGCGTCCCGAGCCCTGGCGCGAGCGCGATGCCCCCGCCCGCAGCGGGAGGTGCCCCGCCGTACTCGTCGCCGGGCGGCGCCGTCGCCGGGGCCGCCGGCGCCTGGGCGGCGGGCGCAGGGGCCTCGGCGGTGGGCGCGGGGGCGCCGGGAGCCTCGGCGGCGGGCGCACGGGCCTCGGCCGCAGGCCGGGCGGCGGCTTCGGCTGCGGGCGGCGCGCTCTCCGGAGGTGCGGCCTTCGGCTCTGCGGCCGGAGAGGCCGGCGCAGGCCTCGCGCGATCCACCGAGGCGTTCTTGGCCGCTGCGGCGCCTGGCGCGGGCGCCCGCGCCTTCTCGGCCGGAGGGGCCTTGCCGATCTCGCCGGCCTCCTCCGGCTCGCTCGCGACCGGCTCGCCCCCGGCCGGCGCCGCGGTTGCGGCCTGGGGAGCCGGTGGTTCCAGCTCGAAATCGATGCCATCCACGAGCGCGGACGGCTCGGCAGGGCCCTCGAGAGGCCGTTCCGGCGTCGGCGCGGCGAGGATCGCGGCGTGCGCCGCGACCGCCATGGCCAGGGCCACGGCATCGCGCCCCCGCAGGGAGATGCTCACCGCCTCCTCGTGCCAAGGCAAGCGCGCATTGACCAGGTCTAGCACGCCCCCCGGCGCGCGGACCGGCATCCCCCTTGGTCCCCCGCCCACCGGCGTGAAAAGCACGATCGCGGCGCAGCGATCGCGGCCATACCGCTCGGCCGCGGAGGCGGGGTGGCGAGGGGATTCTCCCACCTGCCGGAAGGATGGAACCGCCAAGTCGCCAGAAGACGCCAAAATTTTTTTTGTTTTTCTTGGCGTCTTCTGGCGACTTGGCGGTTCAAAAGACCCCACCTGCGGCCAGAGGTACACCACCGCCAGAGGCCGGTGTTTCGCTCCCGTCGTAGTCGCTGCGCTGTGAATCGCGTGCCGACGTGCGGTATCAGAGCACCGGCGTGCCCGGCGCGGCGTCCTCGACCGTGATGGTGCGGACTCGCCCCTCGACATCGGCGGTCAGCAGCATGCCTTCCGACACGAGCCCTTTGCCGAAGTCGCGCGGCGGCAGGTTGCAGATGACGACGACCCGCTTGCCCACCAGCTCTTCCGGGGCGTAGCTCGCCGCGATGCCCGAGATGATGCGCCGCGGAGCGCCGTCGCCGGTGTCGACGCGCAGATCGAGCAGCCGGTCCTTCTTCTTCACGCGCTCGGCGCTCGTGACCACGCCGATCCGGAGGTCCAGCCGGGCGAAATCGTCGAACGCCACGGGGCTCTTGCCCTGGCGCGCCGGCGGGGCAGCCACCTCGGCGCCGCCGCTCGCCGCGGGCGCGGCCTTCGCCTCCGGGGCCGCCTTCGACTCGGCCTTCGCGCCGGCCGTCGCGTCGGCCTTCGCCGGCTCGGCGTCCGGCCGCGGCGGGGCGAACCGGGCGAGCAGCTCGGCCTCTCTCTCCTTCTCGAGGCGCGGGAAGATGGGCGAGCCCCTGCGGAGCTTCTCGCCCGGCGCTCGCGCGGGGAGCGCCACCGGCCAGCGATCGCTGCCCGCCTCGAACGCGATCGGCGGCAGCCCGAGCTGCTCGCGCATCCTGCCCGCCACGACCGGCATCACGGGGGAGATCATCACGCTGATCGCCTCGAGCTGCTCGATCAAGGTCGCGATGATCGTCCCGAGGCGCGCCGGGTCCGTCTTCTTGGCCACCCACGGAGCGGCCTTGTCGATGTAGAGGTTCGCCGCGGCGATCACCGTCCAGATCGCGTCGAGCGCGCGCGTCGGCTGGTTCGCGTCGAACGCGGCCGCCGCGGCCGCCGCGGCCTGCCGCTGCGCGCCGGCGAGCTCCTCCTCGAGCGGGCCCGAGGCCCCCTTCGCGGGGACCTCCTCGGCGAACGGGAGCACGCGATTCAGCAGGTTGCCGAGCGAATTGCCGAGCTCCGAGCCATACCGCGACAGCACGTCCTGAAGGCCGAAATCGCCGTCCTGGCCAAACGAGATCGCGCGCATCAGGCAATACCGCACCACGTCGACCCCGACGGGCGGCGCGCTGGCCGCTGCATCCGGGCCGCCGGGCAGGGCCGCCGCGGCCGCCTCGGAGAGGGCGGCCGCCACCTCGACGGGGCTGATGGTGTTGCGGAGCGTCTTCGACATCTTCTGGCCGCTGTACGTGAGGAACCCGTGGGCGAAGACCTGGCGCGGCAGCTCCGCCTCGCCGTAGCCGGCCGAGAGCAGGAACGCAGGCCAGTAGACGGCGTGGAAGCGCAGGATGTCCTTGCCGACGAGGTGCACGTCCGCGGGCCAGAAGCGCGTGTTGTCCTCCGGCTCCCGGAGGGCGGTCATGTAGTTCGCCAGCGCGTCGAACCACACGTACATGACGTGCTTCGGGTCGTCGGGGACGGGGATGCCCCACTGGAACGTGGTGCGGGAGACCGACAGATCCTGGAGCCCCTCGCGCACGAAGCTCACCACCTCGTTCAGGCGGCTCGCCGGCTGCACGAAGGTCGGGTTGCGCTTGTAGTAATCGAGCAGCGCGTCCCCGTACCTGGACAGGCGGAAGAAGTAGCTCTCTTCCTTGACGCTCTCGGCGGGCTTCTTGTGCAGCGGGCAGACGTTCCCGGGCTGCTCCAGATCCTTCTCGGTATAGTAGGCCTCGCACCCGACGCAGTAGAGCCCCTCGTAGTGGCCGAGGTAGATGTCCCCGCGCGCCTTGATCCGGCTCCAGAGCTCCTGCACGGCCTTCTTGTGGCGCGGCTCGCTCGTGCGGATGAAGTCGTCGGGAGCGCAGCCGAGCTTCGGCCACGTGTCGCGGAAGACGGCGGCGATCTCGTCGGCGTGGGCGCCCGGCGCGAGGCCGCGCGCCTCGGCGGCGCGCTGGATCTTGAGGCCGTGCTCGTCCGTGCCGGTGAGCATGCGGCTCTCGTGGCCGCGCAGCCGGTGGTAGCGGCACAGCACATCCGCGGCGATCGTCGTGTAGGCGGTACCGAGGTGCGGGACGTCGTTGATGTAATAGATGGGCGTCGTGACGTAGAAGCGGCTCGCCATGGGAACGCCCTCTTAGCATGGGGCGCTCTCCCGCGGCGAGGCGGCGGGGCGCCGATCAGAGCCGCGCGTCCTCGGGGAGCTCGGCCTGGTGCAGGACTCCATCCGTGAACACCTGGCCGTCGATCTCGTAATAGAGCCGGAGCTGCACCTTGCGCGCGTCCGGCCGCGGCGACACCGAGCCCGGCGTCGCGGTGGATCCCTGGAAAATCTTGCCCGCGAAGCTGAACTGCTGGTTCGGGCCCCACCCGGTATACGAAAGCGGGATCGTCTCGGCGTGGACGAGCGCGTCGTGGCCGTCGAACACGTGGACATCGATCCATGCGCTGGCGCCCCACGCCGAATGGCTGACCCACGCGTCGAGGTCCAGGTGTATCTGGATGTCTGTCCCCGCGATCGGCCCCTGTGCGGGCCTCGGGAACGCGTAGACCTTCGAGACCCGAAAGGCCCGGACGTTCGTGATGTCGGGGCGCCGCTGCGCCCCCGCGCGGTAGACGACCGGCTGCGCCGGGATCCGCGGCGGCGGGCCGCCCACGTCGAACCAGTAGTTGTCGCCGAAGCGCGTGTCCCACGCCTCGCACCGGCGGCTGGTCTGAGAGAAGCCGTGGAACCAGATCTCCGCCTGGGTCGCGTCGTCGGGCACCGAGATCTCCAGGGCCGCGGGCCTGTGCGCGACGACGTGCCCGGGCGGGTTCCCCGGGGCCCGCACCTCCTCGACGACGCTCCCTTGCACGATCGCGCCCCGCGGGTGGAAGCGGACGTAGGCGGTGATGTCGCCGATCTCGGCGCCGCGCCACGTCGTGAAGCAGCGCGACAGGCGGCTCAGCTCATACTCGATCCTGAGCTTCCCCCCGCGCTCGATCGGACCCTGCTGCGCGTGCTGCCAGTCAGGCAGGAACTGGAGAACAGCGGTCGTTGCCATCGGGACCCTCCTTGCATGGACGCGTAGCCAGGAACGGGCAGCCGATGCAAGCGGGGCGACGTTTCGGCCGGCGTGAAGGCCGATCGCCCGTCGGCCGATCGCGCCGGTGCGGTTCGAGGGGGGCGTGACGGCGGATCGCAGCTCCTCGGACGGCATGGACCCGGACCGGGCCCAGCTGTCAAGCCCCGGGCCTGGGGTGATCGGCGACAGGTCGTCGACGTCGATCATGAGGTTGTCTGGCCGCGTGGGCGCCGCGCCTGCGCGACGGCCTCGCTCCCGCGGGGATGCGCGGGCCTCGCCGGGGTCAGGGCGTGTAGACCTCGGCGCTCGGCAGACTTCCGAAGTATATTCCGCCTGTGACCAGTACCTTGCCGTTCCCGAGCAGGACCGCTGTATGGCTGTTTCGTGCCTGGTTCATCGCGCCGGTCGGGGCCGAAGTCGTTCCTGTCGAATTCACGAGCCAGGCTGTCGCCAACTGAGACGTCCCCATATAGCCTCCAGCGATCAACACCCTGCCGTCCGTGAGCCGCGTCGCCGTGTGGTAGGCGCGGATACCGATGGCCGGTCCGGGTGACCAGCTGTTCGTCGCCGGATGATACAGCTCGGTGCTCGACAGATAGTTGTTGCCGTTGGCACCTCCGGCGATCAGCACGTCGCCATTGTTCAGCAACGTCGCCGTGTGATACCAACGCGGGACGCTCATGCTGCCCGCGGGCGACCAGCTGTCGGTCGCCGGATGATAGAGCATGGCCCTGTCCAACAGCGTCCCGTTGCCGTTACCGCCCGTGACCAGCACGTCGCCGCTCGTGAGCCGCGTCGCGGTATGCTTGCCGAGGGTGGCGCCGTCCGGCGCGGCAGGCGACCAGGTGTTGCTCGCCGGATCGTAAAGCGCGACTGGGGCAGTGAGAGCGTCGAGCAGGAACCCACCCACGACCAGCACCTTGCCGTTCAGGAGCAGCGTGGCCGAGTGTCCGACTCGGGCGGCGTGCGGCGATCCCGCGGGCGACCATGTGTTGGTCGTCGGGTCGTACACCTCGGCGGCGTTGGACGCGGACGTCCCGTGGCCTCCCACGACCAGCACCTTGCCGTTCGGGAGCAGCGTCATCGTGTGCTCATCTCGCCCAGTTGCCATGGGAGGGGCCGCTGTCCAGGTATTGCTTAACCGACCGTACAGCTCGGCGCGGTTGGCCGCTGGCGCATGGCCACCCCCCGTCACCAGCACCCTGCCGTCGTTGAGCACGATCGCTGCGTGCTCGGCTCGATCGTCATTCATCGGCGTGACCATCGTCCATGCCGTGGCAACCCACGTCGTGGTCGGATCGGCATAGAGCTCTGCGCTGGACAGGTACGCGTTCGTGATGATTCCATACCTCACGCCGCCCGCGAGGAGCACCTTGCCGTTCGCGAGCAGCGTCGCGGTGTGCCCGCTGCGCTCGTCGCTCATCGCTGGAACCGAGGTCCACGCATCGGCCGCCGGGTTGTAGAGGGCGGCGGTCGCGGTCGATGTGGTGAGGCCGATGGCCCCGCCCGTCACGAGCACGTCGCCATTGCTGAGCAGCGTCGCAGTGTGTCCGGTGCGGGGGACAGCCATCGGAGCGGCCGCCGTCCACGAGGGTGCTGCCGGATCGAAGATATCGGCGCTCGCGAGCTCGTGGGAGGAGGGGTTGTAGCCGCCCGTGACGAGCACCTTGCCGCTCGCGAGCCGCGCCGCGGCGTGTTGATAGCGGGGCGTGCTCATCGATCCAGCCGACGACCACGCGCCGGCGCTCGGATCGTAGAGCTCCGTGCTCGAGAGGTAGGAGCCGTTGCGCCCGCCCGCGACGAGCACCTTGCCGCTCGTGAGCAACGTCGCGGTGTGCCCGCCACGGCCCTGGGTCATCGGTGCGGTCGCCGACCAGGTGCTGGTCGCGGGATGATAAATCTCGGCGCTGGCCACGTAGGTGTTGCCGGCGGTGAGCCCACCGGTCACCAGCACCGTGCCATCGTCGAGCAGCGTCGCGGTATGCCCCTGGCGCGAAGCGGTCATCGGCGCGGCCGCCGACCAGGTGTTCGTGCTCGGGTCGTAGAGCTCGGCGCTCGCGACTGGCGCGCTCGAGGCCCCGTTTCCGCCCGCGATGAGCACCCTGCCGTCGCTCAGCCGTGTCGCCGTGTGGTAGCGGCGGGCGGGGGTCACCGATCCGGCGGATGACCAGGTGTTCGTGCTCGGCCTGTAGAGCTCGGCGCTCGCCAGGAGAGCGCCGTTGTACCCGCCCACGACGAGCACGTTGCCGTCGTAGAGCAGCGTTGCAGAGTGCCCGTGGCGCGCGGTGCTCATCGCGCCGGCCGGCGCCCACACGGGGTCGATCAGCGCGGGCTCGCCGCCCGCGTCCGCCCAGAGCTCGATGGTCGCCCCGCGCACCGCGAGGCGCGCGGCGATCGGGCGACCGCCGCGCGCGAACGCGGCCGGCGCCGTCACGCGCAGCCGCGGCGCGCCGGACTCGTCGACGACCTCGACGGCGTCGCCCTGCTGCCTCAGGGTCGCGCCCGCGACCTCCCACGCGGCCGCGGGAGCGCCCGCGCGCGCGATGCCCGCGTCGAGCAGCAGCCACTCCTCGTAGCCTTCCTCGATCGCCGACCAGAACGACGTGCCGCCTTCGCGCCGGAACGCCACCGCCTGCTCGGCGATAACGCCCTCGCCCTCGGCGCCGATCTCGCGCACACGCGCCTCGAAGCCGCCGGGCAGATGGAACCGGATCTCCCCCTCGCCGCGCGCCGGCAGCGCGGCGTGCAGCCCGCCGCGTCGCTGGAGCGAGGCCTCGATCTCGCCGTCGCCGGTTAATCCGACGGTCGAGGCGAGCGCGAAGCCGCGGTCGACCGCGACGAATGCCTCGCCGCCCCCGAGGATCTGCAGCGCGTGGTCGGGGAAGCGAAGCTGGAGCTCGTCGCCCGCGGGCGGCTCGGGGCCCAGCGCGCAGCCGGCGCCGCCCGTGGACAGCGCCCCGCAGAAGAGCAAGGTAGACAAGATGAACAGCCAGCGCTGGAAAGGGGAATCGAAACGCATCATGACGCTCCTCCTTGAGTCATCGGTTTCCAGAGACCGCGGTCTTGGGGCGGAAAGGGAAAGAGAACCTCGGCGGCGTGTGGGGCTAAGAAATCCAAACGCGATGCTGCCTGCCTGCATGCTGCCACGTCGCAGGGTCATGGGGCCACCCCATCGCAGGATCATGGCGCCAGGGGGGAGACGACGTGATCGGTCTCGACCACGCCCGAGACCGCGAAGCGTGTCGATGTCTCCGGAGCCGGGCGCGCAGCGACCGGCGACCTCTCTTTTCGCAGGGTCATGGGGCCACCTAGGCCCCCGTGTAGATCCCGGCAGGGTCCGCGACGCTCAGGAGCGGGCAGGTTCACCCGCCCCCGGCGACACCAGCGGTCCTATCGACGAGGGGGGCGAGGCACACCGATCGGAGCGAGGGGTCAGAGGCGCGGCCCCAGACTCGACGTTCTCGCCGGGGCCGCAGCGGTCATCGCCGCCTGCCGCGTGGGTGGGTGGGCGGCTTGCTGCGCGCGGTCACCGGCGCGGGCAGCGCAATGACCGTGCGCTGATCCGTGGACGGTGACGCCGGCGGCTTCGCCGTCTCGAGCATGCGCGCCACGCGCTGCACGTCGACGACATCGAACGCGAGCGCGCTTTGGCAGATCGCCTCGACGCGCCCGTTGCCAAACTTCTTGCACAGACGCAGCAGTGCGTAGACCAGCCGCATGCGCGTCCAGGGCAATGGCACCGCGAGCAGTCGCTCAGCGTAGACGCCGACGTGCACTCCGCACTTCTTCGCGCTCGCGATGAGCGAGGCGACGTCGCGCACCGCTGCGACGTCCTTGCCCATGGGGTAGTCGCTCGGATCGGTGGAACGCTTGCCCGGCGCGACGCGCGCGTGCACTTTCACGAGCTCCGTGCCGGCGTAGATCCTCACCGATGCGCGGTCGGCGCGAACGCGCACTGTGCTTCCGACGTAGCGGGTGGGCACGCTGTAGAGCGACCGGAGCACCTGCACGTATCCGCGAGGTGGACGAACTCGTGCTCTCGGCGCGAGCGCCTGCCGGGCCGGCTCCAGCAGCGCTCGAGGTAGGGCGATCAGGGGGTGAGATCGATCAGCGATTGGGTGCCTACGGCTTCCGGGGGCGTCGGCGCGGTCGCTGGAGGGCTCGGGGGAGCACGGCGGTCCCGAGGCCGATGAAGACGAGGGAGACCGCTCAGGAGTTCGCCCTGAGCGCGGTGAACTCGCCCGGATCGTGGATGGTGGGGGGATTGGTCCCGCCACCGATGAAGTCTTCCGTCCGGTCGTACATGCCGAAGTGGGTCACCGGCGCCGAACCGCCCTTTGCCGGGAAACCATCCGGGCCTGCCTTGACCCCGAGGGCGTTCATCAAGCTGCAGAAGTACTTGTTGATCGGCGCGTTGGCGAGCGATGGATCGGTCCCCGTTTCCTGGGAGATCGCGTCGACCCGGTCCGACGTGCCGTCGGCACACGTGATCTCGCTGTTGCCGGTCGTGAGATCGGGCGAGCCGTCATCGACGTTCACGGCCCAGCCGGTCTTGAAATAGCCGCCGGCGCTGCCGACCTGGACGATCGGCAGGTTGTTGAGGTTGCGGGCGCAGCCGTCCGACGCGTCCTGGAACCAGACGGCCGCGCAGTTGTCGAGGAGCGTGCCGTCGCCCTCGTCGATACGGTTCAGCTGCCCGACGAGGTGGGCGAACTTCCTTGCATAGTAGTCGTCGATCTTGAGGATCATGTCGATCACACCGGGGACGCAGGTGCCCGTCATGCCCGCGTGGTCCAAGCGACTCGCGAGACCCGCGGCCTCCTGCGTCAGGCCGAGCCCCTTGAAGCTGTAAGCCGCGGGGTACTTCAGGAAGATGACGGGGTTCGCGTTGCACGCCGCCGCGAGCAGGGCGAGGTTCGAATAGAGGTCCGCTCCGTCCAGGCCGCCTGAGATCGGCTGCGTCAGCTTGTCCGAGTAGTTCGCGTTGCTCACCAGGTCGATGTTTTCTTGCGTCACGCCGAGCGCCGTGGCGAGGGACGTGTTGCACTGCGAAGGAACCACCACGTTTCCTGTCGCGTGGAGGAGCTCCTTCCAGGCTGCGAGCTTCCGCTTGTCGGCACGGCTCATGTCGAACCGCTCGAGCGTCTGCAGATCGTCCCTCACGATGTCGAGGATGCTCTTGCCGCGCATCGCCGCGTAGGTGTCCGGAGACGTCGGCTTCCCCGCCTCGAAGAGTCCCGTGAGGCTGCTGAAGGCCTGCGACGCGGAGATGCTATTGAAGAGGGTCTCGGCAGCGGAGTAGGAGATCGCCGACTGAGAGTTGTCACGCTCACCAATCGTGTTCATGAGCAACGGAGTGCCTTGCGGGCTGAGCTGTCGTGCGATGACGTGGTCCAGCGAGGGACCGGTCGGCATGGCGTAGAACTTCGTCGCCGTGTTGAAGCTGAACGGGTCGTTGCTGTTGGGAGTGACCGGGTGGCAAGTGAAGTACGACCCGTTCACCTGCGTATTTTCATCGTTCCCCTGCCCCCGAACCATCGTCGCCGTCCACTCGTTCATCGCGCGGATGCCTCGGGGCATGAGGAGCTTGTCGACGTAAGGCGCCAGGTGCTTGAGCGTCGTCGACTCGAGGTCCGCCGCGGTGAGCGGCCCGTGCGATTTCTTCGGGAACCACCGCGTCGTGATGCAGCCATAGTGCGTGTACATCACGATGAGCCGCTTCGGTGGCGTGGCCGGCTGCGCCATCACGGTGCGGTCGAGGATCGAGCCGAGGAACGGCGCCGCGACGCAAGCTCCGCCCAGCCCCCGGAGGAAGATTCTTCGGTTCACGCGCTTCGCCATGGTCGTATTTTTCCTGCCTCAGTTGAGGCAAACGCCCGGCTGACACTCGGATCGCCGTCGGATGCCCGCGTTTGCCACGTCTCCATCCCCCCTACAATGCCCGCGGGCCCGTGAATGTATTTGGGTTTCGCTCGGCCGGGCGCGTTCGCCGAGCGGAAGGACGCCCCGCGATCACCGCTCGACGCGGCAGCCCGCCACGTCGCCGCAGTCCTCGAGAGCGCACCGGTCGCCCTTGCGATCCGTCCACACTCCGAAGACCGACGCCTGTTTGATCGCTCATCGCCGGGTCGAAGGGGCTGTCTTCACGCCGCCGCATGCGGGGCGTAGCATGCGCTTGGGCGCGCCGACTCCGGGGGCAGTCTGCCCGCGAGCGCTGCGCCGCGACGTCATCCAACCCCATGGAGAGGTCTCATGAATTCTCCGACCGCGCAGCCCGCCGAGAGCTACAACCCCTACGAACCACCCAAGGCAGACGCCTCCGCGGCGCTGCGACCGGAGGAGCGCTCGCGGTTGCGGCTCGCGAGCAGCGACAGGCGGCTCGTGAACCTCGTCGTCGATTACATGGGATTGATGCTGTTCACGTTCCTCGTGGGCGTGATCTTCGGGCTCCTCGGAGGCGCCGACGTGTTCGAGAAGGCCAACGATACATTGCTCGGCCTCGTGATGATGTTCGCGTACTATGCCTCGATGGAGGCGATCTTCGGCGCCACGCCTGGCAAGCTCGTCACTGGCACGCGGGTCGTGATGGAGGACGGCAGCCGCGCCGGCCTCGGTCGGATCGCGCTCCGCACCCTGTGCCGGTTCATCCCCTTCGAGGCGTTCACGTTCCTGACGCGGCGGGGCGGCGCGCCCGTGGGCCTGCACGACCGGCTGTCGAAGACCCGTGTCATCCTCGTGCGCGGCTCTGACGACGCACGTTGAGAGGCGGTTCGCCGGGCTCCAGCGGGGACGAGCCGTGTC
The DNA here is from genome assembly GCF_028368935.1 of Sorangium aterium. Lineage (NCBI taxonomy): Bacteria > Pseudomonadati > Myxococcota > Polyangiales > Polyangiaceae > Sorangium > Sorangium atrum. The sequence goes on from NZ_JAQNDK010000002.1 coordinate 1,501,967, forward strand.
TCCGGGGGCCGGCGGCGTGCGTGGTGCCCGTCGCAAGAATGCGATCGTCTCTTCGTAGCCTCACGGCGTTCGCGGCGCGTGCGCCTTCGTCGCCTCGCGAAGGGGCAGGTCAGGGGAGGGGCTGCTTGCGAAGGCGAGCGAGAGAGCGAGCGCACTGGAGGGCCATGGCGCCGAACCCGACAAAACAGACACCGACGTCAGACCAGCTCCGGAGATCGAGGGCTTCGACGCGCACAAGCAAGAGATACGCGAAGGCGAGGTTGGCCAGCGCCCAGGCGACGTTCACCGCCGGCGGCGACAACCCCTTGAATGGCGGTGATGCGAACGGGGTCTGCAACGGCTGGCCGGACACGCCGGCGATCAAGTGGGGGAGCGCATTGGCGAGGAACGCCCCACCGAAGAAGTACGCGAAATAGACATACCAGGGCATGGTGATCTCCTCGAGCTGTTCGAGCGGAGGCTGCTCTCGCGTCAAGAAGTACGCTGTGGCGGCTTTCACATGCAAGGAAGAAGACCGGGCCACCCCGGACCGTCGAGTGGAATCGTCTGGACTTCTTCCTGTCTCCTGCCCGAACACGAACAGCCGATGCCGTCTGCGCGCGTGGAGGCGCTCGGGTTCCGGCGGAACGACGATCTGGCCGCGATGTACCCCATCCCGCCGAAGCGGGCGTGAGCGCGGCGGCCAGCGCCGCGGCGTCCTCTCACGTCCGGGATGGGCAGGCTCACCTGCCACAGGGTGTCACGTGACACCCTTGTGGCGATGTGTCACCCGCAGCGCTCCCGGCCGAAGGCTCGAGCAGGCGCCCGGGGGCTCCGCGCGCGCGCCTCCCCGCAGCGGAGGCGGGCGGCGCGCGACGAGGACGAGGCCCGACCCTCGCGGTCCGACGCGAGTTCGCCTCTGGCCTGCCGGTTGCTGAGGTCCCTGCGCGAGCGAGCCGTCGAGGTGAATCGACGGCCGCACCACCACAGGAGGACTCGTCATGATGCTCGAACGACATGCGCTCATTCGCCGGACCTTGATCGCCGCTGCCCTCGCGTTGCCCATCGGCGCCGCGATCGCCGCGGGCGCGCCGAGCGACGCGGTGGCCGGCTGCCAGATCACGGTGAGCGTGCACAACTCCGGCAGCCAGGCGTTCACGGTCGACTGGGACGAGAGCAAGGTGAAGGTGTCCGGCGGCACGTGGGACAAGCTCGCGAACAACTCGTCCGAGCTGGTCGGCGCCGGTCAGACGAAATCGGTCGTCTACGGGGCGCTCTTCAATTGCGGAGCGAATCGCCGGTACCAGATCCACACGACCCAGGGCGGCGACGAGGAGACGACCTATTTCCCGGGCGTCAGCTCCTGGACGACGGACCAGACACCCACGATCAACATCTCGATGTGACGCTGCCTCGAGCGCGGTCCGGGCCCCTCGCGCGGTGGGTCGACATCAGCGCGCGAGGAGCGCGATCGCGTCCTGGATCCCGGCGTGGGTCAGCCGCACGCGGACGTCGAGGCGGGCCGCGCCGGAGCCGAGCACCTCGGAGGTGACGGCGAGCGGAATGGCGACCCCGCCGCGCGCCGGCAGCGCCGCGAGCGCGGCGAGATCCTTGGCGACCTTGTCCAGCGCCTCCGGCGTGTCGCCGTTCGCCGCGAGCAGCGTCAAGCCGGCCAGCGAGAAGAGCCCGCCGGCCAGCGTCCCGCGCCTCCGCAGCACGTCGATGTCCGGCGCCGCGCCGAGCGTGCCCTCGTCGCGCCCCGGATCCACCGCGACGCGCAGCCGATCCACGAGGGCGGCTTCGTCCTCGCCGATCCCGAACCACGTCCGCTGGCCGGCGGGGACGACGTAGAGGTGGGTCGTGTGCGCGGGCGGGGCGTCCTTCGTGAGCGGCTTCGAGCGGAGCTCGACGTGGAGCGTCCCCGCGGGCAGCGAGGCGGGCGCGCGGACGATCGCGTGCGTCGTGCGCTGCTTGTCCTCGTCGTCCTTGCGAGCGCCGTCCTTCGGCGCGCCCCCGGGCTTGCCCGCGGCCCGCGCGGTGTTTCCGTCCTTCGGCGCGCTCCGCTTGAGCTTGTCGAGCTCATCGCCGCGCAGGAGGAGCTCCTTCACGCTGGAGATCCAGGTCGGCGCCGGCTCCTCGACCGAGGCCAGCATCCATCCCTGGAGCGCGAGGCGCGCCGCCTTTTGCGCGCGCTGCGCGCCCTTGTCGCGCTGGTAGGCCGCGAGCGCCTTCTCCGCCGCCGCGCCGTTCGCGCCCGCGCCGAAGACGAAGGGGCCGCCCGTGAGGGCCAGGGTCTCGAGGCGATCGAGGACCTGATCGAGCCGCGTCTCGTCGTAGCCGTCGTCGATCATGTCGTCGCGCAGCGCCTTGAAGACGGCCTCTCGCAGCGGGGTGAGCTCGGCGCGCGACGCGCCCTGCGTGTGGAAGGCGACCGCCGTGTCGGCCGGGAGGCGGAAGAAGGCCGGCGGCGGCGCGGCGTCCTGCGCCGCCGCCGGCGCGAAGGCCAGCGTGAGGGGCGAGCGCCGGCCCGCGAAGCGCAGCGTGAGGCCGACCTCGACGTCCGCGCGGCCCCACGTGAGGTCGACGTTCAACCTCTCGATATCGCGCAGGAACCCCGCGGCGAGCTCCTGGCCCAGCGCCCCCGCGCGGCCGTCGTCCTCGTCCGCGTCGCCCGCGCCGCTCGCCTCTTCCACGGCCTGGCGGAGGGTCCGCTCCGAGAGCTCGATCCGCGCGTCCGCGTCGAGCGGCTCGCGGGCCACGACCTGGACGAGGTAGGCCGCGGCGGTCTCGATGTCCTCCACGTTCGTGCCGCAGAGCAGGCGGGCGCCATCCCGCCGCTCGCCGGGATCGAACGCGCAGGCCCAGGGCGGCGCCTCGTCGTCGGGCTCGGCGTCACGCGCGCGCTCGACGCGCAACAGGCCCGGGTGCTCCTTGAGCTCCTTGAGCGCGAAGCGATCGGCCAGCCGCGGCACGTCCTGCTCCGCGACCGACAGGGAGGCCACGGCGTGATCGCCCATGGTGCCCAGGAAGGCGACGTCGAGCGGCCTGTCCAGATCGACGATGGCGGCGAGCTCCGGGCCCACCGCTTGCGCGAGCACCTTCGTGGGATCCGTCGAGCCGATGGTGAACACGAACGCGCTGCTCGGCAGGAGCCGCGCGACGTTGTCCCAGGTCCGCTTCGGATGGGCGATCCTCAGCACGAAGGCGAGCTCCGCCGGCGCTGTCGCGGGCTGCGCCGCCGCGACCGCGGGCGCGGCGACGGCGGGGCGCGGCGCCGCGAGCACCGGCGCGTCAGGGGCCCGCTGGGGAGCCGGGGCGCCGGCGCACGCGGTGAGGAGGGCGATCGGGAGGAGGGCGGCGCGCTTCATGGAGGCGCCGATCGTCGCGCTCGAACCGGGCCCCTGGCAAGCGGGGTGTCACTTCGGGAGCTTCATCACCGTGCCTGCGGCGCTGTTCGTCCAGTAGACACTGGTCGCGTCCACGGTGATGCCCAGCGGATGATCTTGCCCCGTCGCGAGCGTCTCGGGATCGCCGCCTCCGATGGGCACCCTCTTCACGGTGCCGTCATCGTTCGTCCAGTACACGCTCTCGGCGTCGATCGCGAGCTTCCGCGGGTTGCGCTGCCCCTCCGCGAGCGCGACGGGGGGGCCGCCCTCGAGCGGAGCCTTCATCACGGTGCCTCCGTCGTTGGTCCAGTAGACGGCGGCGGCGTCCACGGCGATGTCCTGCGGCTTGACCTGCCCGTCCGCGATCGCGCTCGGGGCGCCGCCCGCGACAGGCACCTTCATCACCGTGCCTCCTTCGTTCACCCAGTAGACGTGGGTCGCGTCGACCGCGACGCCGAGCGGGGAGTCCTGCCCCTCCGCGAGCGCGACCGCGGCGCCGCCCGCGACGGGCACCTTCATGACGGTGCCCTGGTCGGCGCTCGTCCAGTAGACGTTCGCGGCGTCGACCGCGATGGCCATGGGGTATGTCTGCCCGTCCGCGAGGATCGTGGAATCGCCCTCGTACGTCGCCATCATGATGATCTCGAGGCCGGAGTCGGTGAAATAGATCTGGCCGGAGGCGTCGAGCGCGATGCTCTGGGGGGCGAAGGGGGGGTCTCCCATGAAGAGGAACTCCGCATTGCCGCCGCGGACAGGCACCGTCATCACCTGTCGAGCGACGGGATCGACCCAGTACGCCGTGGTGTCGTCGACCGCGATGTCCGTCGGTTCGACGCCGCCCGACGCGAGGAGGAGGGGCTGGCAGCGCGACGCCACGCACGGCGCTCCCAGGCAATAATGGTCGCAAGCGCCGCAGTGCTCCGGATCGGAGGTCTTGTCCGCGCAGGCGCCGCCGCAGAAGGACAGGCCATCCTGGCAGCCGGGCGCGTCGTCGCCTCCGGCCCCCGCCGCGGCCACGGCGTCGCCTCCGCCCCCGCCGGAGGTCCCCGAGCTCGTGGCGTCGGAGCTCCCAGGAGCGAAGTCCCGAGCTTCGGGGCTGCACGCGGACAAAGCAAGCACACTCATCAGCAGGAAGCGGTTCATGGCGCGCAGTGTACACGGAACGCGGGAGCACGTCGGCAAGCCTGCCTCGGAGCGCTCGTGCTGTTCGCTGCTGTCGGGCGCTGTCGTATCAGCGCGCCAGCGCGACGAGCGACTCGGGCATTCCGAGATCGACGAGGGCCGGCCGCACGAGGGAGAAGAGCTCGAGCCAGACGCGATCGAACGCCGCCTCGAGCGGCGTCGCGGCCTTCCTCGATACCGACCGGCGACGTTCGATGAGCCCATCTCCGGCGCGGCACCGGATGTGCCGGACAGGAGCATCGTCGAGCGCCCACCGCTGGAAGGCCTCGGGGAGCTCGCGGAGCGCGCCACTGAGCCTCTCGAAGGCTTGCGGGGTCAGCAAGATGTCGTGGCGTGTCCCGGTTCGCTCCTCGGGGCCCGACGGCCCGATCCAGTGGCACCTCACCGCGCCATGGCCGCCCACGCGCAGCGTGGCCTCCCAGCCCGCGAGCGATGCCGAGAAGCCGGGGACGAACGCGAGGTCGATCTCCATGCGCGCCGGTTCCATGGCGGGCGCGCCTCAGCGCGCCGGAGGCATGCCCGTGTCGTCGAGCGCCGGCCAGGCTGGCCGGAGCGGCAGGACGAGCGCATCGAACGGAGCGGGCAGCGATACAGAGGTTGCCGCGTGCAAGCAGAACTCCCGGCCGGGCCCGAGCACCATCTGGCGCATCCACAGGCCGGCGCTCGCCTGCTCCAGGATCGGCGTGAGCCGGGTGAACAGCTCACCGTAGGACACGCCGTCGGGCTTGCCGAACCAGTGGGCGTAGCCGGGCGCGCGCAGCGCAACTCCGCCCCGCAGGCGATACAGGCCCCCGGCCCCGCCGCCGGCGACCGCGGCCGCCGCGTCGTGCGGCGCCGAGCGGCTGGCGGAGACCGCGGCCTCGTTCAAGGCGCCGAGCGCACCGAAATCCTGCACCAGGTACCAGTCCTCGTAGGCGTCTCCGCCGCCGGCCGCCCATGGCGCCCCGGAGAGCCCGACGCTGAACGACCGGAGAAAGCCCGGCGCGGGCGCCGCGGCGAGCGCCGCATGGAAGGCTCGCTGCCGGCGCTCGTACTCCTCCGCAGCGGTCTCGGGTCGTCTCCAGTGCCAGAACACATAGGCCAGCACGGACTCGCTGTTCCCTTCCGCGGGATAACTCACGTCTTCTCCGATGCCGGATGCTTCATGTTCATGTAAACACCGCCGGCTTCGAGCTCATCCAGCATCTGGCAGAGGCGCTTCTCCCTGGTCTCCTGCCGCTTCGCCTTGTCGATCCATCCGATATAATCGTTCTGCTGGTACGCGGGGCGGGCCTTGTAGGCATCCATCAAGCCACGCTCGTTCAGCGCGTTCTCGACGAAATCGGGGATCGGGTGCCTTGGCCGTCTCAGGCCTGACGCGTCGGCGCTCATGACTTCCTCGTTATACCGATGCACGGCGTGGAGGTGAAGCCGAGGGGCGTGCCCCTCGCCGCTCGGGGCTCGCCCCGGGCGAGCACGGGCGGGGCGCGCCCGTGGGGGTCGATGAAACTTTCACCGCCGTGGGGCGTCTCAGCTCCCCGGAGGTTCCGCCCGATGCCCAGACGTCGTGGTCTCTTCCTTGCGTTCTCCCTTCTTTGCCCGGCGCTGCTCTCCGCCGGGTGTTCCCAGCCGATCGACGCTCCGGACGCGACCGCGTACGTGCTGCTCGATCCCGCGGCGCGCGCTCGCTGGACCGTGGCCAGCGACGGCTGGCAGGGCGCGCCGATCCTGCCGGTCGCCCTCGACGTGGAAGAGACGGCCGTGCTGCGCGGCCCGGAGGGCGCGGCGCGGATCGCGCTGCGCGGGGGCATGCTCGCGCACGTCCGCGGCGCCGAGGGCGAGATCCGATGGCTCGCGCTGGGGGAGGAGGCGCGGGACGACCGCCTGACGCTGCACGCGAGCAAGGCGGCCGCGGCGGCGCTCGCGGCGCTCGTCGGCGGCGAGATCTCCCGGCGTCGCGACGGCATGTGGACGCTCACGGCGCCGGACCTGCTGGAGCGTGGCTCTTTCCTCGATCCGCCCGAGGGCGTGATCGAGGCCCTGCCCGATGTGCGGCGCGATCCCGGCGATCCCGCCGCGTTCGCGCCTTCGGCGGCGCAGGACGCCCTGGACGCGCTCGCCGCGGTGCCGGCGGCCCCCAGAGGCGGCGCGCTGGAGCCTGGCGGCGCGGAGGCGGAGCTGGTCGGCCTCTACGCCGCGGGGCTGCGGACGCTCCTCCTGGACGCGTCCGGGGGCTTCACGCTCGAGGACCGCTGCTCCGGGGAGGTGGTCGCGACAGGCCAGTACTCGGCCGCGGGCGATCGCGTGATGCTGCGATCCGCGGGGGCAGCGCCGATCGTGCTGGGCCGGGATCGGGATAGGCTGGTGCAGGCAGGCGGGTCGGCCTTCGCGCCGCTCGCGCCCGAGCCCTCGGGGCGCGGCGAGACGGAGAGCGAGCTGCTCGGGAACGGCGGTGAGGAGTGACCATGAAGCGCAGGCATTTGCTGGGAGCGACTGCAGCAGGGCTCGCGGCCACCGCGTGGCCCGCGTTCATCCGCGACGCGTTCGGCGACGGCGCCGCGTGCGACGAGAAGGGGACGCCAGCGGCGGCCTCGGGGTCGCTGGTCCAGGTCTCGGCCGCGTTCCGGCGCGCCCGGCAGGCGAACAGGGCGCTGCTCGTCTTCGTCATCCCTGCCGACGACAGCGCCAAGTGGGAGCGCGGCCACGCGTTCGGCGAGCTGCTCAACTTCGGCGCGGACGGGGATCTCGCCCCGCTCGCGGGCGTCGAGGTCGTCTGCGCGACCATGGCGGATCTGAAGAAGCTCGTGCCCGGCGCAGGCAGCGGGGAGCCGCTCCTGGTGGTGGTCGGGACCGACAAGGTGCCCGTCGCCGCGACGCAGCTCGACGTCGCGCTCCCGAGCTACGACGGAATGCGCCGCATGGCGGCCGGGGGCCGGGAGGAGCAGCTGAAGCACGACGAGCGCATCGCTGCGCAGCGGATCGGCGCGCTCGGGGCGCTGCTCCGGAAGGGCCTTGGCGCCGACGCGCGCGACGTGGAGGCCCGCGCCGCGAGCGTGCGCGCGCGGCTCGTGAAGGCGCCGCCCGCGGGCGCGCACTGGGCGATCGCGAGCGGCTGCGGGATCGACGTCGAGGGGGCCAAGGACAGCGGGCTCATGGCCTGCGGCATGGGGCACGTGCCCTCCAAGTCGCGGCGCTTCCTGTACTTCTTCTCGGTCGACGGGCGCGGGGCCTCCACGCGTTGATCCCGGTCGGCCTCACGCTCCAGCCCGACGCGGCGTTCCTCGACCTGCTGGCCGAGGTGATCCTGCGCGACGCCGACTACTACGAGGTGGCGCCCGAGACGCTCTGGCGCGTGCCGGACGCCGCCGAGGCCGATCTCCAGGAGAACGGCTTCCACCGCCGCTTCGCCGAGCTGGCGCGCCGGTCGGACCGGCCGTTCGTCGCCCACGGCGTCGGCTGGTCGCTCGGCGGCGCCTCGGCCGCCGACGCGGGCCGGCGCGCCCGCTGGCTCGCGGCCCTCCGGCGCGACCACGCGATCTTCCGCTTCCGCTGGTACACGGATCACCTGGGGATCAGCGCGCCCGCCGGCCTTTCGGCCGGGCTGCCGCTCCCGATGCCCATGAGCGCGCACGGCGCCGCGGTCGCCCGCCGCGCGCTCCGGGCGATGCAGGCCGTCGTCGAGGACGTCGGCGTCGAGAACAGCGTCAGCTACTTCGTGCTCGGCGATCCGCTGGACGAGCCGCGCTTCCTCGAGCGCATCCTGAGGGCGCCGCGGACGCACCTGCTGCTCGACCTGCACAACGTCCACACCATGGCGGAGAACTTCGGCTTCGATCCGGCCGAGTACGTGGCGCGGCTCGATCTCGCCCGGGTGATCGAGATCCACCTCTCCGGCGGCGGTCCGAGCGATCCGGGCTGGCTGCCTTCGGGCCGGGTGTTGCGGCTCGACGGCCACGACGACGCGGTGCCGGAGCCGGTGTGGCGCCTCCTGGACGAGGTCGCGCCGCGCTGCCCGAACCTGCGCGGGGTGACCCTGGAGCGCATGGAGGGCACGGTGCACGGCGCGGGCGACGTGGCTGCCGTGCGGGAGGAGCTTCGCCGCGCGCGGCGCGCGCTCGGCAGGCGCGGGAGGCGCAGGTGACGCGCGCGGCCGGCGGCGGGGCGGCGGGGCGCGCGGCGCGTGGGAGGGCAGGGGAGGCCCGCGGCGGGGCAGCGGAGGCCCGCGGCGGGGCAGGGGAGGCCCGCGGCGGGGCAGGGGAGGCCCGCGGCAGGGCAGCGGAGGGCCCGGCGGCGCGGCCGGCGCGGCTGACCGGGGCGCAGGCGCACGCGCGTTACGAAGCGCTCGTGGCGCGCGCGATGACCGCCGAGGATCCCGTGGCCGCGCTGCGCGCCGCGGCCGAGGATCCGGCGCTGCCGCCCGCGCTCCGGCGGGCGCTGCTCGGCGCGGACGAGGACGGCGTGAGGATGTCGGCGCTGCTCGTGGCGCGGCTGCGCTTCGAGCGGCTCCTGCGCGGCTCGCCCGAGGCCGAGGCGTGGTTCGACCGTGATCCTGCGGACTTCAGCGCCGCGTTCCGGCGCTACCACGCCGAGGTGCCGCCCACCGCGTTCTTCCCGCCGGGCGAGGCTCGCCTGTTCCGCCGCTGGATGGAGGCGCCCTCCGCGCCTACGCGCGCCCGACGGCCCCGATGACCAGTGGGCGTCAGCAGCGCTTCCTCGCACCCCCGCCGGGCGTCAGCAGCGCTTCCCTCACCCCTGCCGGGTGTCAGCAGGGCCTCTTGTCCTCGTCGGAGATGGTGAGGTTGACCCGGTGCATGCCCACGGGGTCAGCCGCCTCGTCGGCGCAGCTCGGCCTCGAGCTCGGCGACTCGCCGCTCCGCCGTCGCGCGGGCGGCCTGCTCGGCCTCGGCGCGGCGTCGCTCCGCCTCCTCAGGGGTCGGGACGAGCTCCGCCCCGTCGGGGGTGCGGGCGAGCCGAAGCGCCGCCGGCTGGCCTGCGGCAGGGACGATGACCCAGTGCAGATTGAGCACGGTGCACGGGCTGCGTTCCCCTTCGACGACGCGCTCGATCAGATCGTCGTCGATGCGATCCCAGACCCGCAGCCGCTCTCCTGACGCGGCGTCAGGATCGAACGCGACGAGCTCCAGCACGCCGAGCTCGTGGTACTTGCGGAGCTTGTCGGCCCACGTCTGCGGATCCGAGTCGTGCTCGCTCACGATCTCGACGGCGAGCTCAGGGGCACCACGCTCCCACGTCTTCCAGGAGCCGAACGGCGTGTCAGGGGTGCCGAGCCGGACAAAGGCGTCCGGCGCCAGACACCGGCTCGGATCCGACGCGGACCAGTAGACGAACTGGTCGGATCCGATCGACGCGCGATCCGCGAAGGTCTTGAGCACCACATAGAGCAGGGTCCTGATCTCGAGGTGGCGCTTGGTCTCCGGCACGAGGGCCTCTTCCGGGAAGTGGAGCGGGGAAGGCGCGCGAACGTGGCGGAGCCGGCGCGCGAGCGCGGCGTGCTGCATGGGGACAGTATCCACACGCCTTGTGTGTACGTCGACCGCGACGCGGCTCGGTTTGCTCGCTTCGTCGAGATCGCCTCGAGATCGTTGCGGCGCGCGCCGGTGTAGCCTGGCAGCGTGCGCCCCCGCCGCCTCCGTCACGCCCTCGCCCTCGCCGCGCTGGCGGCCAGCGCCGGCATCGCCGGGTGCTCGTGGTGGCCGTCCGAGGGGCCCTCCGCGGCGCGCCAGGATGTCCGGAGGGCAGAGGGGCAGCCGTCCGCCGCGCCGCCCTCTCCCGCCGCGGGAGGGCCGCAGCCCGCCGCCGCGCCGCAGGGAACCCCGCCGCAAGCGCGGCCTTTCCTGCTCCTCACGGACCCTGCCGTGCTCGCCGAGCTCGAGGCCGCGGGCCTCGAGCTCGGCTCGGTGCTCACGGGCGCGCCGGGCGCTACGCGCCGCTGGCCCTCGAGAACACCCCCGACGTCGCCCGGCTCTCGCGCGACCCGGCGCGACGCGAGCGGCTGCGAGGCCAGCAGCGTGGCGCGCTGCCGGGCAGGTCCGGGAGGCCGCGCTAGCGCCCGGCGCCGGGGCGCGCCAGGAAGCCGGTCTTCTCGCCCGCGCGGAAGCCGCACGCCTCATAGAAGCGGTGCACCTCGGGCTCGCGGGACCCTGTCATGAGCATGACCTTGTAGCACCCGGCCTCCCAGGCCTCCGCCAGCGCATGGCGAACGACGCGCGCGCCGAAGCCTCTACGCCGGTGCTCGCGGTGGGTCACCACATTCTCCAGCAAGGCATACGGCCGGCCCCCGCGCGTGAGGTTCGGAATGACGATGAGGGAGCAGCAGGCGGCGAGGGCGGCGTCGCGCTCCAGGACGAAGAGGTGATGCCCGGGCTGCTCGATCATGCGCTTCCAGAGCGCGGAGAGCTCGGGCTCGGGAGGGAACGGCGCGTCCTCGGGGTGGAGAGCACGATAGAGCTCCAGGACCCCCGGAAGATCCCCCGCCTGCGCCCCCCGGACGATGCCGTCCGGCATTGCCGAGCCCGCCCGCCCATCGCCGCCCTGTCGCATCTCCATTCGATATCACCGGGCCCCGGACGACAGAAGTTCTGCAGGTGCGCTGCGAAACAAAGTCCTTGCTCGAGTCTGTCCGTTATAGTAGATGTTTGTCCTATAAAACGGATACGGCGGATTGAAGCCGCTGTCCGCTGCTTTCCTGGCCTCGTCGGCGCTCGAAGCGCGCGCGTCGCCGGAAGCTCGACCTCACCGTCCGCGCTTCCGGGGCGACGCGCCTCGATCTGAGCTCACAGGCCGATTCTCACGGGTGCCTGGTCGCGAACGCCGCGGCGGGCCGACGCGAAGGTCTGTCCAACGAACGGAGCTGAATGCCATGACCACCGATTCTCATGACAGCGATCCCAGGAGCGATGCTTCGACTCCCGAGGCCCCGAAGCCCGTGAACCCCGAGGGCGCTGCAAAGCGGCCGGGGGCCGAGAAGGTCTCAGGCCGACGCGCCTTCATGGGTGTGGCCGGCTCGCTCGCCGTGGGAGGCGTACTCGCCGCGAACCCCGGTGTTGCCAATGCAGCGCGGGGCAGGGGCGTCGACGATCTGCTCGATGGGTTCGATTCGTCGCGCCGCGATCCGCGCGTCTCACCGCTCGATCACGAGCTCCGCCTCCGCGCGCTGCGCGTGCGCGTGGAGGCCGCGGTCGACCAGTTCGAGGAGCCGATCGCGCCGCACCCGAACAACGGCGACGAGGAGCGCTATCCCAACAAGATCGGCACGAACACGCGCGGCCTGCCGCACGACGAGCGAGGCGAGGTGGATCCGGCGGCGTACCGCGTCGCGTCGAGGGCCTTCGCGTCGCGCGAATGGGACGATTTCGAGGCCATCCCGCTCGGCGGCGACCGCAAGCTTGTCAGTCCGATCGGCACGCTCGCGGTAAGCCTCATCGGCACGACCCCGGCCCAGATCGGCTTGCCCCCGGCCCCCGCGCTGGCGAGCGCCGAGAGGGCCGCCGAGGCGGTCGAGGTCTACTGGCAGGCGCTGCTGCGGGACGTGCCTTTCGAGAGCTACGCCGACAGCAGCGATGTGGCGGACGCGATCGACGAGATCAACCGGCTCTCCGGCTACACGGGCCCGCGCGCTCGCGGCCGCGTGACGCTGGGGACGCTGTTCCGCGGCAGCGTCACCTACGCCGATCCCCGGGATCGCTCGGGCAGGACGGCCAGGCACGTGATTCCTCCCGGCGTGCTCAACGGCCCTTACATCTCGCAGTTCCTCCTGCGGGACATCCCCTATGGACCCCAGGTGATCGGGGGCAAGATCCGCACGGCGCTGCCGGGCAACGACTTCCAGACCGAGTATGACGAGTGGCTCGCGGTGCAAAACGGGATCAGCCCCACCCGGTCGATCGCGTACGACCCGGTGCGCCGCTATGTCTCGACAGGGCGCGATCTGGCGGAGTATGTGCATGGCGGCTCGCCCCTCTACTGGGGCGCGGCGCTGCTCCTCGGCGCGGCGCGCAGCACGAACCCGGGCGTGCCGGGGGGCATCGCGGCCCCCCTGAGCCCGACCAACCCCTACCTCACGTCGCGGACGCAGGCCTCCGCCGCCGCGACCTTCTCGCTCGGCTACCTGCAGAGCCTACTCCCCTTCGGGACGTCGCGCGAGATCCGCGCCACCTACTGGCAGAAGTGGTTCGTGCACAACAACCTCCGCCCCGAGGCGTACGGCGGGCTGGTGCACCACCGCCTCGCGAACGAAGCGCGCGATTACCCGCTGCACCGCGATATCCTTGAGTCGCAGGTGGTCGAGCTGACGTACGACGCGTTCGGCAGCTACCTCTTGCCGCAGGCCTTCCCGGAGGGCGCCCCGCTCCACGGGTCGTACCCGGGCGGCGCCGCCGCCATCGCCGGGGTCAACGTGACGCTCATCAAGGCGTTCTTCGACGAGGACCACGTCATCGAGGATCCGTTCGTCCCCGATCCGGCCGATCCGACCCGGCTCGTTCCGTACAGCGGGCCGCCCCTGACCGTGGGCGGCGAGCTGAACAAGCTGGCGACCAACGCCGCCTTCGGGCGCAACTGGGCGGGCATCCACTGGCGCACGGACGCCGCGGCGTCGCTGGCCCTCGGCGAGGAGGTGGCGATCAGCCTGCTCCGGGACGAGCGCCGGACCTTCCGCGAGCCGTTCAAGGGCTTCACGTTCACCAGGTTCGACGGCACGCGGGTCACCGTGTGAATCGGCCCCTCGCCGGCGTTTGGCCCCGAGGAGGCCCAGCGGCAGTTCAGGGGCAAAACACGATGTCGTAGTCTTCCCCGGCGCAGGCGGCCATCGACTCCTGATCATCGCCCGACCACGAATACGCGTCCTTGCATTGCTCTTCGAAGTACATGGCCACGGGGCTCGTGGGATCGTCCCGGTCAGGGCTCACGCAGGAGATCGTCGCGCCGCTCGCGTCCTTGTAGCGACCCACCTCCGGGCACCCCGCGAGGAGGCTCGCCGGGCACGACAGCGTCCGGCAGTCCGGCAGGCCTACGGGCACGATCGCCAGGGGGAGGTTGTGCGCGTCCACGTGGCTGATGTTGTACCAATCGAAGTCGTTGAAATCGGTGTTGAGGGTCATCTCGGCCAGCGTGTGTCGGCCGCCGCCGGGGTCCGACCCGGCATACGCCCAGTAACGCAGGGACGACAGCGGCTCCTCGCTGGTGCCCACGTCGCGGCAAGCGAACTGCCCGGGCCCGAGCTCCCCGCCCTCGATGAGGCTCCCCTGGAACTGGAGCGGCTGGTCGCACTTGTTGACGAAGGCCAGGGTGGACTTCCCATCCCCGGGGGTGCGGCAGTCGATCTCGCCCGGATTGCTGGGCGGCTGGCCTGTCGACGCGCTGCTGGCTTCGCTCGATGAGGCTCCGCCGGTCGCGCTGGACGCGGAGCTGACCGAGGTGGCGCCGCCGCCCGTCGCGCCGGAGGATGTGTCCTGCTCGGGGGACCCGCAGCCGGCATCCAGCAGCGCAATGGCGAGCAGTGCGGCCGCGGTCTTCCCATGGTGCGACATGATGGTCCTCCTTGCGGACTCGGTGGCGGGAGGAGGATGAGGATACAGAAAGCCTCGTCCACCGAGAAGCCGTGTCCTCTCGGGCCGCGAGCAACGACCCGCGCGGACTCGCGACCTCGGGCGTCCTTCAGGGCGCCTGGCAGGACACGCGGTGGATCGGCTCCTCTTTCCCTTCACCGACCGTCACGTAGTCCCATCCGCCGGGCACCCACGCGATCGCCTCGGCCTGCTCCTCGTCGGGCGACGGCAGCACGCAGGGCGGTTCGGCCAGCGCCTGCGCCACGGTCTGATCCGGTGTCATGGGGTAGTAGAGCACGTGGGATGAGGTGCGCAGCAGCACGCCCGTGCCGTCCGGGTGGACGTCGCCGCTGGTGAAGCGCGCGCTCCCGGCGGGCGGCTCGATGGATCCCGTCCGGACGAGCGTCGCCGGCGCGCCCGCTGCGGGCAGCGCTGGCAGCTCGTAGATGCCCGAGGTGCCCTTGTTGACCTTCGTCACGATGGTGAGCGCTCCGGTGGCGGGGTGAATGAGCAGCGTCTCCGCGTCGTGGTCTCCGTCGGGGTACGAGAGCACGAACACCTCGGCGGTCGAGGCGAGCGGCGCTCCTCCGAGCGTGTCCGGCTCCGGCACGCCGTAGATTGTGTAGCTGTCGCGCTCGCCGTCGTTGTCGCCGATGTCCGCGAGGAACAGGCAGCTGCCTCCGCCCGAACGGCACGGGCCGCGCGCGATGTCCTCCCAGTCGATCGCCGCCGCGCCGGCCACGGTCACCTCGGCCCGCAGCGCGCCGTCGAGCCCGATCGCGAAGAAGCGAGGGTCATCGCCGTGGTCGTTGTGAACATAGAGCGTGTCCGGGTGCAGCGTGCTGGCGACGACACCGGAGCACTCGTCGATGTCGCCCGGCGGGAGCGCGCCGATTCGCGCGGCTCCGGTGCAACGAGGGCAGCCCGACTCCCGCACCGGCGGCGGATCCGAGGCCCCGCAAGCCGACAGGAGCAGCGAGAGCGCGAGCGCCGGCGCCGCAGAGCGCCGTGCCAAGGCTCCTGGCGCAGGTCCTCCATCCGGACGGGACGCCCGGAGGCGACGCGGCAGCAGCCGCGGGGCGCGGAGGATCTCGATCGCAGACGTCGGTGACATGCGCATCGCGGTCCGGTGCAGAGAGAGAGTTGAACGCAAAGGCGCCAAGAGCGCAAAGACGGCAAAATGCATGATATTCATTCTTTCTTTTGCGTCTTTGCGTCTTTGCGCCTTTGCGTTCACTCTCTCTCCGGATCCCCGGCGGGCGGAGCTAGGGCGCCGCGTTCTCCGCCCCGGGGGTCGGCGCCGTGACGGCGCCCTCGCCGGTCAGGTCGGGCAGCCTGCCCCACGTCTGCCCATCGGCTGCTGCCTCCATCGGATACTCGAACTGGGCGAGCACCTGGTCGCTCTGGGAGATGAGGTAGACGGTCTCGCCTCTGGAGGCGCTCACCTTCCAGGTCGCATAGAAGCAGCTGCTCGGGCCGCCGTCCGGCAGGCACGCGGTGTGGGGCCCAGGGCCGTCCTCGGGCAGCTGGTCGCCGAGGATCAGCAGGTACGCGCCCGGGGCGAGCTGCGTGCCTTCGGGGAACCTGAGCGCGTCGGCCGTGTTGCACTGCCCGCTGTCGTCGGAGTCGCACAGGCCGAGCCCGCCGAGGTCGGCCGAGCCTGGGCCCGGGTTGCCGAGCTCGATCCAGTCGCCGCCCTTGGCCGAGATCTCGTTCACGACGACGGTCGTCGTCGCGGTCCCGCCGCCCGTCCCCCCTTGGCCGCCGCCGCCCGCGCTGCTCGAGCTCTGGGACGCGCTGCTCGAGCTCTGGGACGTGGTGGTCGCGCCCGTGCCGCCCGCGCCCCCCGTGCCCGTGTCCCCGGGCTCGTCGCTCGAACCGCAGCCTCCCGCGCAGAGGGCAGCGATGCAGAGCGCGGCGTATCGAAATTGTGCCATCACGATGTTCTCCTCGGCCCCAGCACACGGCGATCCCGGCGGTGTGTCAACGGTGTGTCGACGGGCGGCGCGCGCGAGCTCCCGTTCGCAGCCGCCCCCGCCATGGACGCGCGCGTCTGTCCCGCCGCGGACGCGCGCGCGTCTACGAAGCGCGCCGCCGCGCCCCTCAGCGCGCGCGTGCCGCGTGGTCCGCGATCACGCTCGCCACGCAGCAGGTCAGCTTCTTCCCCATGCCGAGGTGCAGGAACTCGTTCGGGCCGTGCGCGTTCGATTGCGGCCCGAGCACGCCGGTGATCAGGAACTGCGCCTCCGGGAACTTCTCTCCGAGCATCGCCATGAACGGGATCGTCCCGCCCTCGCCGAGCCCCATCGCCGGCCGGTCGAAGAACGTCTTCGACGCCTTGCGCACCGCCGCT
The DNA here is from genome assembly GCF_028368935.1 of Sorangium aterium. NCBI lineage: Bacteria > Pseudomonadati > Myxococcota > Polyangiales > Polyangiaceae > Sorangium > Sorangium atrum. The sequence goes on from NZ_JAQNDK010000002.1 coordinate 1,518,412, forward strand.
TCGAGCCAGGGCGCCGTCGCCGGCGCGTCCCATCCGGCCGATGGCTCGCTCACGTGGAACCGGACCTCCGCGCCGTACGGCGGGTCCTTCTCCAGCGCCTCCTTCAGGGCCGTCGCCGCCTTCCTCGGGTCGAGGCGCGGCGGGAGGCGCATCGAGAGCTTCGCCTTCGTGAACGGGCGCAGCACGTTGCCCGCGCTGGCGATGGGCGGCAGGCCGTCGGCGCCCGTCACGGAGAGCGCGGGGCGCCAGGTGCGGTTCAGGAGGAGCTCCGCCGTGTCGCCGGTCACCGGGCGCGCGCCCTTCACCCACGGCAGCTCGCTCACGACCGACGCGCCCAGCACATCGGCCGCGGCCCGCGCCTGCGCCGCGCGCTCCTCCGGGATCTGCACGTGCAGCGCGTCCACGAGGACGCGCCCGGTCCGCTCGTCCTCGATGCGCGACAGGAGCTGCCGCAGGATCCGGAAGCTGGAGGGCACCACGCCGCTGCCCACGCCCGAGTGGACGCCCTCGCGCAGGATGTTCACGTCGAGCGTGCCCTGGAGCAGCCCGCGGAGCGACGTCGTGGTCCAGAGCTGGTCGTAGTTGCCGCAGCCGGAGTCGAGGCACACGACGAGGCTCGGCTTGCCGATGCGCCCCGCGAGCGCGTCGATGTAGGCCGGCAGGTCCGGGCTGCCGCTCTCCTCGCAGCCCTCGATGAGCACCACGCAGCGCGCGTGCGGGATCCCCTGCTCGTGCAGCAGGCGCAGCGCCGCGAGCGACGCGAAGGCCGAGTAGCCGTCGTCGGCGCCGCCGCGGCCGTAGAGCTTGTCGCCCTCGCGCACAGGCTCCCAGGGGCCGAGCCCCTCGCGCCACCCCGTCATCTCGGGCTGCTTGTCGAGGTGCCCGTAGAGGAGCACCGTGTCGTCGCGCGTGCCCGGCACCTCCATCAGGATCACCGGCGTGCGGTTCCCGATGCGCACCACCTCCACGGTGAGCCCGGGGATCGGCTGCGCCTCGCACCAGGCCGCGATGAGCGACGCCGCCCTGTCCATGTGGCCGTTCTCGCGCCAGGCGGGGTCGAAGGCGGGCGACTTGTTGGGGATGCGGATGTAGTCGTGCAGCGCGGGGACGATCTCGTGCTCCCAGCAGCGCTCGCAGGACGCGACGGCTTCACGCTCGTTGAGCTTCGTCAGCATGAACCTCTCCAGGGGCTTGAGGACGGCGGCGATCTCCGGGGACCGACTCTACAGCGCCCACGACGTGGGTGTACCCCGGACATGGGGGAGTGACATCTTCAACCTTCCAGAGCGCCGTGGCGAGGAGCGCGGGGCCGGCGGGCGGGCGCGGGGTCGGCGGACGGGCGCGGCGCCTGGATGGGCGTGCGTGGGGCCGGCGGGCGCGACGCGTGGATGGGGCGGGCGCGGGGCCGGCGAACGCGGCGCGTGGATGGGGGTGCGCGGGGCCGGCGGGCGCGGCGCGTGGACGGGCGGGCTCAGCGGGCCCGCGGGGCGTCAGGGCCGCTTCTCGAAGGTCACCTCCGGGTACTCCGGCGACGAGCCGTCGAGCAGCGGGGCCGCGTCGCCGCGCACGTGCGCCTGGACGAAGGCGCGCGTGTACGCGTTCGTGATCTCGACCGCGCGGGCCGGCTCGAGCGTGCCGAGCAGCTCCGGGAGTACGCTCTCGCCGAGGAAGTGCTCGACGACGAGCGGCAGGTCCGAGAACGTGAGGTGGGCGGTGTCTTCGACCCGCGCCCGGTAGGCCTGCCCGTTCAGCGCGCCGTAGGTCTCGTCGATGCTCGCATCGTCGGGGTGGTCCGCCGCGAGCATGATGAAGAAGGGCTGCGCGAGGCTCCTGCCGCCGGCGCCGTTCTGCGGCCCGAAGAGGCTGCCGTCGATGTCGAGGCCGGCGTCGAAGCGGTCGTCGCGGGCGCACGCCTCGGCGGCCATCGCGCCGCCGTAGGAGTGGCCGAGCACGCCGACCCGCTCGAGGTCGAGCCGGCCCGTGAGCAGGCCGCCGGGGTCGTCCTGCGCGGCGGCCGTGAGCTCGTCGAGCACGAAGCGCGCGTCGTCGACCCAGACAGCGACGTGCTCGTTCATCGCCTGAGAAAAGGCCTCGATCTCCTCCTCCGACGCGTCCATCGCCGGCGTCAGGACGACCGAGCCGAAGGGCACCGCGCGGCCGTCGGGGAACACCGTGAGCTCGGTGTCGTAGGTGTGGCTGATGGCGGCCACCACGAAGCCGTGGCTCGCCAGGTCCTCGAGGAGGCTCGTGTAGTCGGCGCGGAGCATCCCGAACCCGTGCGAGAAGAGGAGCACCGGGTGGGGCGCGCCGTCTTCGGCGAGCGGCACGCCCACGCGCGCGTGCGTGACGATGCTCGCCTCGAAGCCGTCCTCGATCGGGAGGCCGCCGGTCGTACGGCGGCTGTCGCCCTCCTCCGGCGACAGGTACGGCGCGAGCTGCCCTGCGCCGCAAGGATCGGCCGGGTAAAAGAGCTGCACCACGAGCTCGCGGCGGTCGTCGGGATCCTCCGTCGCCTCTTCTCCACGCGCGCTGTCGGTGAGGGCGCGGATCTGCGTGCCGACCGGGTGCGGGCCGGTCGGGCGGGGCAGCTCGAGGACGCCGTCGGCGGGCGCCTCGTCGCCCCAGCCGGTGCAGGCCGGCTCGCCTTCGTGCGGCGGCAAGGCCTCGTCATCGGCGCAGCCGGCGAGGAGCGTGAGGGCGGAGAAGGCTGCGAGCAGGCAGAGGGCGTGTCGAGAGACGTCGCTGTGGAGCATGCGCGCATCGTTCTCACGGCGTGGCCGAGGCCGGCGCGGCGAGCACGATCGTGGCGCGGAAGGAGCGGAGAGGCGCAGGGGCGAAGACCGTCGGCAATGTTCTTCCCGTCTTCCTCTTGGATCCGATGAGCCGTCGGCGACCGTCCAGAGTGGTCGTGGAGCATCGGGGCAGCGGATCTGCCCGAGCTCTGTGCCTCTCCGCCGCACCGATGCAATTGCCGAGAACGCCTCTCATCGTCTCGTCGCGGTGGGGCCCTCTCGACTGGAGACCGTTGACGGTCCTGCGAACGACGCGAGGTCGTTGCTGAAGTCTACGAGTCGGGCAGCGCGCCTTCAGCCTGCATTGCTCAGCTCAGCTCGTCGAGCACCTCGGCGAGCGATGTGGCGACGATGGCCCGCTCCAGCCATCGCTCCAGTGCCTCCGGATCCTGCTCGGCCAGGATGCGCTCACGCGCGGCGTCCGGCACGGCGATGCCGCGGACCCTGAGCGCGGTCAGCACGGCCCGCGCCGCCTCCTCCGCGCGCCCCTGGGCGCGCCCCTCGTCACGACCTTCCTTCCGCTCCTCGGCGCGGAGCTTCTGCTCGTACTCCTTGAACCACGCCCGGATCTCTGCGCTCACATCGTCCTCCTCGTCGGTCGTCGGCTCCTGGATTCCGTGCCGGAAGTGTACCAGCAGCGGCGTGGCGACGCTCTTCTCCCAGGCGTCGTCTGGCAGTGCCGCCAGATCCGCCAGCGCCTCGCGCAAGCGGCGGCCTGAGCCGAGCAGCCGGAGCAGCAGGGTTGCGCGCGTCCGGGGCAGCTCTGAGAGCACCACCACGCGCATCACCAGGCCCGGTACGGCGTGGTAGACGCCGGCTTGCGCCGGCTCGCACCGGTAGGCGTCGAGCACCGTCTCGGGACGCCCCGGGCCGATGACGACCAGCGCAGGGAAGGCCACCGCCGGCTGCGGCGGTGCGTCTGTGTCCTCGTCCGGCGCGACGGAGCGCGCTGCAGAGCGGGCGCGGCGCTCGAGCTCGTGGTGCCATGTGAGCTGCTTGCGCAGGCATTGCCGGACCTGACGAAGGCCCGGCGTGCCGTGAAATGGTTCGAACAGGCTCGGCTCCGCCGAGAGCTCGCCGAGCAGGCCCATGCCGGCGCGTTCGGATTCCCGCGCAGGATCAGGCACGCTGTAGACATCGATCTTCTGTGTCGCCGCCAGCACCTCGACCTCGGTCTCGGCCGCCGAGACGAGGCTCAGCCCGTCGCGCAGCAAGCTCTTGGTGAACTGGTCGGAGCGGTTATGCATTCGCGAGAGACTTTAACCCACCGTCGCGGCATGAGCCAGCATGTTTCAATGGGTCGGGGCGAGTCAGAGAGTCGTCGCGTCGCGCTACGAGATTGCAGATGCGTTCGTAATGCGACATGGGAGCACGAGCAATTGCCGTCAGGTGGAGCCAGTCGTGTGGAAATCGTATTCGGTCGCGCGAGATATCCTGTCGACTGGGGGAATGAGCACTTTGGCCTCCGGGGCGGTCGGCATGTCGACGAGCGGAGCGGCGAGGGGACTCTCTTCGGTGCCGCTCATGGGGGCGATCCGACCCAGGTCGGGTTCGCGCCTTCGCTGGTGCGACCAGCCTCGATCGCGCTCGGCAGACGCGAAGATCCGCCTGACAGAAGCCGCAGACCCCGGTAGTATCCGCACCATGCGGGGCAGTTCAGGAGGCGTGACCGCGACCGAACGGCGGGCGCATCGGGCAGGCCCGCGACGGCGGTACGAGGCGGGGCACCGCTTGAGGAGCCGCGACGCCGCGACCGTGTGGAGACATTCAAGATGTTCGAGTACAGCCCCGCATGGCCGCATGGCGAGGTTCAGGACGCATTCCCAGAGGTCTTTTACGTCATGGGTACGAACAGGACTCACCACGCCGGGATCGATCTCCAGACGAGCCGCACGATGACCGTGCTCCGACAGAACCGAGAGCTCACGCTCGTGAACACCGTGCGCCTGACCGAGGAAGGGCTGCGCCAGCTCGACGCCCTCGGCAGGGTCCGCCACATCGTGCGGCTCGGTGCATTCCACGGCCGAGACGATCCCTTCTACCGTGACCGCTACGGCGCCACCCTCTGGGCGCTTCCCGAGGCTGTGGCGGCCGATGGCCGGCCTGCCGACCGAGCGCTCGCAGCAGGAGGCCCGTTCCCGGCGCACGGAGGCATCGTGTTCGTGTTCACGACGGCGCGGTTCCCGGAAGCCGCCGTTTTGCTGCCGGGGGAGGGCGGAATCCTCATCACCTGCGACGCTGTCCAGAACTGGTCACACGTCGATGCCTTCTTTTCCGATGAAACGGGCGCGCTGTTCGTCGCCCAAGGGTTGATCGGCGTGGCGAGCATCCCGGCGACCTGGCGAGAGGCGTGCGCTCCCGACGTTTCTGATTTTCGCCGCCTCGCCGACCTGCCGTTTCACCATCTCATCAGCGCCCATGGTGAGCCGCTTCGTGACGACGCCAAGAAGCTGCTCCATGCCCGCATGGAGGAGGTGCTTCGCCTGCGAGAACAGGAGCCGATGTGACGCTGCTGATGCATCGAAGATGGCGATGGCCTGACGCGGGAGGAGCGCGTCGAGCTCTTCACCAGCCGCTGTTCCTCTTCACGGTGGAACCGCACGATGAACTGTGGCCCGATGATGACAGGCTACAGCTCGAGGGGTGATGAGAGCTTGTTGGTATGTCGGGCACCTGGATTGACCTGTCGGACAGAGAGGCAGCCAGCGACGACGTCGCTGAGGCGCGTTCTCAGTGTTCTTTCTGTCGACGCGGGGTGGCCGTCCTCGAGCGCCTCATCGCTGCCGCTGATGTCAGCATTTGCAGCGCTTGCGTTCACGAATGTGCCCGCCGTCTTCGCCGCCATAATGTCCTCGGATGGCGCCCCTGGTGGCGATTCTGGGAGGACGGCGAGCCGAGCAAGACGCGGACAGGGCTCAGCTATCGGGACCCGCATCTTGCGTGCGCGTTCTGCAAGCGTTCGCTGGTCGATGTGCCCGCGCTGTTAGGGGTCGGCCGGATCAACATCTGCAGTGCCTGCGTGCGTCTCTGCATGGAGATCCTTCGCGAGGAACCTCGGTGAACCGATCCGCCCAGATTGTGCGCCGACGACTAGAGACATCCTTGAACACGGCCGTCTGCCATTCGCGGAGCTCCAGGATGGTGCGTGGCGCCGCCAGGATCATCAGCGGCCGGGGTGCGCCGCCCGCTGGACCGTGTGGCGCCGAGCTGACATACAAAGCTGCGTGGGTACCTCACAGGACGCGCTCTGGTTCCTGAACAATCTGGTGTTCATCCGGATTGCGGGAGCCGCGACAGGCGGGCGCCTCTGTGTGGTGGAACTGCACGGTGGGCCCGGCGATACGGTCCCACTCCACCGGCACGGCCCGAAAGGAACACGGCGGAGGCGTGTTGGAGGGGATCGATGACCGCAGGCCTCGGGGGATGTGCTCCGGGGCCGAGGAATCCCGGTGAACCGATCCGCCAGGACTGCGCGCCGAGGGCTCGGAATAGCTTGTCGCCGTGGATGGTTGACGTTGCCTGACCCATGACCCCCCCGACCCTTGGTCACCGCGCGCGGGAAGCGCTCCTCCTGTGCATGGCGGTGCCCTTCCTCGGGATCCTGTTCGGCGGGATCTACTCCGTGCCCGCGCTCCAGCTCAGCCGCGGGCGCGATCCCTGGCTCAGCCTTCTCCTGCTGTCCGGCCTCGCCCTCACCGTGTTCGGCGCCGGGTCTCTCCTGCGAATCCCGGCCGGCCTCCTGGGAGGCGTCTACGTGGTAGCAGCGGTCGCCCTCTTCGTGGTCCGGAGGGCCTACGGCGGGCTCGATGGGAATCTGGAGCGCTTTGGCATCGTGCACCTGTTCGCGCTGGCGCTGGTTTCCTTCGCGCACAGGCGCCGCTCAGCGATCATGGTGAGAACGTGGGCGGACTCGTCGCAGTGCCCGGGTTCGTCGAAAGCGGCTGCTCGAAATGCGGCCTCGGCGAGGGCGCAGCCCTCTGGTTCCGGGACAACGTTGTTCACGCGACAGAGATCACGCTCTCGGAACGCTGCGGCGAGTGGGAGCGGCTCGAACCTCCCTCTGGCTGGATGCGCTTCTGGTCACGCCGTGTGGCAGGTAGCGCGAACGAGGATCGCCTCGAGCTGAGCTGCCGTGGCGATCGGTGGACCGTGGCCATCGCCGACGGGGCGGGTGGGCTCTCGGGCGGCGCGGCCGCCGCCCGCTCGGCGACGAGCGCAATGGTGGCGCTCGGCGCCGAGATGGAGCTCGACGCGGACGGCTGGTGCGAGCGCCTCAGCCAGCTCGACCGTGAGCTGGAAGCGGAGCCCAGATGTGGCGAGACGACCCTCGTTGTGGTCCAGGTGAGCCGAGGCGAGCTCTGGGGCGCCAGCGTGGGGGACTCCGGCGCGCTCCTCGTCACGCCCGACGGACCGATCGAGCTGACGGCGGCGCAGAGCCGCAAGCCGCTGGCCGGCAGCGGCGCGTGCAGGCCCGCGATCATTCCCCGCCAACCGCTCTCGGGACGCCTCCTGGTCGCCACCGATGGCCTGCTGAAGTACACTTCGCTGGCGACCACCAACGCTCTTGCGCGCACAGGTGACGTGAAATCGGCGGTCGAGGCGTTGATCCAGGCGGCGGCTCTTCCATCCGGCAACCTGCAGGACGATGTCGCGGTGGTGCTCGGCGAGCGCGTCGGCTGACCTGGCGCCGCTTCGCGGCGCGGCAGGGTGGTGCTCGATCAGGATCACCGTGTTCCTCGCGTCCACGAGCCGGTCGATGATGCGCACCAGCAGGTCGATGTCCGAGAGGTGCAGCCCGGTGGCGGCGAGCCGCCACCGTAGGCCTCCTTTCTGAGCGGAGGGGCACCCTATCATGCCTCGGCGACTCGCACGCCGGCGCGCGGCCATGGCACCTGCGTCGTCGGAGCGCGGCGTCCACGGGCGGCGCGCCCGGTGTTCGGCCGGCGCTCAGCCCTGCTTGCGGGGCGCCTTGAGCGAGAGCTTCAGCAGCACGTCGTCGCGGATCAGATCGTCCTGCTTGCCCGGATAGACGATGCCGAAATCCTTGCGGTTGATCACGAACTCGGCGCTGCCCGAGACGGCGTCGGCGCCCTCGGTGATGGTCGCCGGGAAGGTGATGGTCTTCTTCACGCCGTGCAGATCGAGCTCGCCGGTGACGGTATGCGTCGCGCCGTTCTCGCCGCCGGCCTTGATCTCGGTCGAGGTGAACGTGGCCTTCGGGTACTTCTCGACGTCGAAGAAGTCCGGCGACTTGAGGTGGCCGTCGAGCTTCTCGGCGTCGGTCTTCACCGACGACGCGTCGGCCTCGATGGTGAGCTTGCCGCCCGCGGCCTTGCCGCCGGCGAGCGTGATCGAGCCCGAGACCTTCTCGAATTTGCCCTCGTGTTTGCCCGTGACCTTCGAGCCGACGAAGCCGATGGTCGAGGCGGCCGCGTCGATGGGCAGCGTCTCGGCGGGGCCCGAGGGCGCGGCGGCGGCCTGGGTCTGCGCGGGCACGGCGGTCGAGATGGTCGCCTTGGGCTTGTCCTTGGTCGGATCTTCGCACCCCGCGAGCGAGAGCAAGAGCGCGGCGGGGAGGGCGATGCGAGCGAAACGAGCGGTGAACATGAGAGACAATCTCCTTATCTGTCAGCCAAACTGCACAGAACGTCTCGTGAACGAGCCATAGGTGAGCCCCGTGATGGGGAACTGCACAGGCTCGCTCACGTCGATCGACGCCCCCATGGCGGCGACGACCGGCACGAAATGCTCGTGGGTCGGGAGCGCCATCCGCACTCCCGGCGCGCGGGCGCGGTACTCGACGAGCGCGCCCACGTCGCGGCGCGAGAGGACCTCGGCGCACCATGCGTCGAACTCCGTGGCCCAGGGCTGCGCGACCGCATCTCCGCGCCAGTCTGCCGCGCGGAGGTTATGGGTCAAGAAACCGCTGCCGACGATCAACACCCCCTCGTCGCGGAGCGGGGCGAGCGCTCTCCCCATCTCGAGGAGCGGAGCTGGAGAGAGCGTCGGCAAAGAGATCTGGAGCACCGGGACATCCGCGCCCGGGTACATGCAGACGAGCGGCACATAGGCGCCGTGATCGAGCCCGCGGCGAGGAGCCTCGGCGACCGGCCCCAGCGGGCCGAGCAGCTCGCGGACGCGCCGCGCGAGCGCGGGGGCGCCGGGCGCGGGGTACTCCACCCGATAGTACTTCTCGGGGAAGTTGTAGAAGTCGTAGACGAGGGGCACGGTCTCGGTGGCGCCGAGCGTGACCGGCGCGTCCACCCAGTGGGCCGAGATCATGAGGATCGCCGTGGGGCGCGGCACCGCCTGCGCCCAGGCGGCGAGCTCGGCGACCCACGCGCGATCGTCGAGCAGGAAGGGAGAGCCGTGCGCGAGGAACAGGGCCGGCATGCGCCCCTCGCGCGCCTTGTGCTGGGTGTCGGACATCGAACCTCTCTCGGCCGCGGTGGACGTGGAGCTCGACGCCGGAGCCGGGCCGGGCGCTGTCGACGTCGAGCGCCCGCACGCGCCGGCGATCGGTACGGCCCCGCCCGCGGCAAGGAGGAGCCTCAATGCAGCCCGGCGATCCATGTTGCGCTCACCCTAGGTCGTTTCCAGGAGTGGTACAATGACCCTGCAATGAAACGCCAGGTTGCCAAAACGGAAACGATCGACGCGAATGTGACCGATTTGCGGGCCTTCTGCCTGGTGGTCGACCTCGGATCGATCACGGCGGCCGCGAAGACGCTGGGCGAGACGAAGGGCAGCGTCAGCCGCCGCATCACGCGCCTGGAGCACGCGCTCGGGGTGGAGCTGCTCCGCCGCAGCCCGCGGCTCGTGCAGGCGACCGAGGACGGCGTGGCCTACCGGATGCGCGTCGGGCGGGCGCTCGAGCTGCTGGAGGACGCGAACGTGGCGGTGCAGCAGGCGCGCTCGAGGCCGCGCGGGCACCTGCGGGTGACGGCGCCGTTCGATCTCGGGCTGAGCATCCTGGCGCCGCTCTCGGCCGGCTTCGCGGAGCGCTTCCCCGAGATCTCGCTGGAGCTGCTGCTCACCGAGGCGCTGCTCGACTTCGACGCCCACCAGGTCGACGTGGCCCTGCGCGCGACCTCGAGCCTCCCGGACTCGTCGCTCATCGCCCACAAGCTGCAGCACATCGAGGTCGGCCTGTTCGCGGCGCCGTCCTACCTCCGCAAGCACGGGGCGGTGCGCCGGCCCGAGGACCTCGCGGGGCACCGGCTGCTGCTCGCCCAGACCGCGCGCGGGCACGCGACGATCGCGCTCTCGGCGCGCGACGGCCGCGATCGCGCGGAGCTGCGGGTGCGCGCGGCGATCTCGGCCTCCGATTTCTCCTTCTGCCGCGAGGTCGCGCTGGCCGGGGGCGGGATCGCGCTGGTCCCCGCGATCAACGTGCGGGGCGACCTCGACGCGAAGCGGCTCGTGCCGGTGCTCAAGGACTACGCGATCCACGGCGCCGCCTCCCTGTACCTCGTTCACCCGGGGACGCGCTTCCTGCCGTCCAAGATCCGCGCCTTCCGCGACTACCTGCTCGACGCGTTCGGCGTCCAGGGGCGGCGCGAGGCCGCCGCCGCGCGGTAGCGGGCCGCCCCCGCCGCGCTCGCTCCCGCCGGAGGGAGCCGGCCGTGCTCGCGCCGGAGCAGCGGATCACCACCGGCTGTTGCTGGGGAAGCAGCGCGGCCGCGGCCCGGCCGTCGCGCCGCCGGCGGGCGCCTCGCGACGGCGGGCGCGGGCCGCTGGACCGCGCCGTCCCCAGGGCGAGCGGCGCGGCGGCATGGGCGTTGCTGGTCATGGCGAGACGCTCCCGAGGACGGACCGCGAGCCATCGGCTCGGTGAGGCCCATCCCGGGGTCTCCTGAGCGCTCCTCTCCGCCGCCGGCTGGGCGGCGGGCGGGGCGGCGCCTGGGCAGCAGCGAAACGGCACCGCTTCCAGCCGCGCACCGAGGTCCATCTGCGCTCGTTCATCGACAGGATTCGCTCACTCGCGACGCTCGCGGCGCTCTCTGCGCTGATCGCGTCGTCCGGGTGCAAGCGCGACGGCCAGGCGAGCGCCGCTGCCACGCTCGCCCCGGACGCCCCGATCCCGGCCGAGATCCCGCGCGAGACGCGGCTCAGCATCGGTGATCCGACGGTGCAGAAGCAACTCCAGCTCTCCGGCGACCTCGACAGGCTGCCGTTCCGCGTCGACTGGCAGAACATCAGCGGAGGACCGCAGACCGTCGAGGCGTTCCGCGCCGGCGTGCTCGACGCGGGCGCGGTCGGCGATACGCCGCCCATCCACGCCACGTTCACCGGGCTCGACGTGAAGATCGTCACCGTGCAGGTCAGGGAGAAGCCCATCTACGAGCTGGCCACCGCGCCGGGCGCGCGGGTCGCGTCCACTGACGATCTCCGCGGCAAGAAGATCGCCTATTCGCCGGGGCAGGCCCAGGGCGCGCTCGTGCTGCGCGCGCTGAAGAAGGCCGGGCTGTCGCAGAAGGACGTCACGCTCGTCCAGCTCGCGAGCACAGAGTTCAAGGAGGCGCTCACCAGCCGCCAGGTCGACGTCGCGCCGCTGTCCGGCGTCACCCTGCTGCGTTATCTCAACGAGTACCGCGCCGAGGGCGCCTCGTCGATCACGCACGGCGTCCGCGACAACCTCGGCTTCCTTTACGTGCGCGCCGAGGCGCTCAAGGACGCTCACAAGGCGGCCGCGCTGGTCGACTACGCCAGGTGGCGGGCCAAGGCCCAGCTCTGGGCCTATGCGCACCCGGAGGCGTGGATCGAGGCGTACTACGTCAAGGACCAGGGCCTCTCGGCCAGGGAAGGGCGCTTCCTCATCGAGGCCGCCGGCAAGCCGCAGTACCCGGGCGACTGGTCCGAGGCGATCGCGCTGACGCAGGAGACCGCCGACCTGCTCGCCGAGGCCTCCGGCCAGAAGCGGTTCGAGGCCAGGACGATCTTCGACCTCCGATTCCAGACGATCGGAGCGGAGGTGGCCGGCGCCGCCGAGGGCGCCGGACCGACGGACAGGCCGGCGACGGCCGACAGGAGCACTCCATGACGACCGCACTGCCCACGAGCGCCGCCTCGCCGCGCCTCGCCAGCTTCCCGGATCTCACCGCGACCGCGGATCTCTCCGCGCCGCCGTCCGGCGCGCCGATCGGCCGCCGCCTGTCCGGTCGCCGCTTGCGGCGCCGCCTGGGCCCGGGGCGGCGCATCCCGTACGGCCTCGCGCTCGGCCCGGCGTTGCTGCTCGCGCTCTGGACCGTCGCCTCGGCGACGGGCGCGCTCGACGCGCGCGTGCTCTCCGCGCCGTGGACCGTGGTGACCACGGCCCACGAGCTGATCGCCGACGGGCGGCTCCAGGCCAACCTGCTCACGTCGGCGCAGCGGGCTTTCCTGGGGCTCGCGCTCGGGGCTGGCCTGGGCACGGTGCTGGCGCTCCTCGCCGGGCTGACGCGCGTCGGCGAGGCGCTGGTCGACGGGCCCGTGCAGATCAAGCGCGCGATCCCGACGCTGGCGCTCATCCCGCTGCTGATCCTCTGGTTCGGCATCGGCGAGCAGATGAAGGTGCTCACCATCGCCCTCGGCGTCGTCATCCCGGTCTACGTCCACACCCACGCGGCGCTGCGCACCATCGACGCGCGCTACGTGGAGCTGGCCGAGACGGTCCGCCTGACGAGGTGGCAGTTCATCCGGAAGGTGGCGTTGCCGGGGGCGCTGCCGGGCTTCCTGATGGGCCTCCGGCTGGCGGTGACCGGCGCGTGGCTGGCGCTCGTCGTCGTCGAGCAGATCAACGCCACGAGCGGCATCGGCTACATGATGTCGCTGGCGCGCTCGTACGGGCAGACGGAGATCATCCTCCTCGGCCTCGTCGTGTACGGGCTGTTCGGCCTGGCCTCCGACTCGGCCGTGCGGCTCATCGAGCGAAAGGCCCTGTCATGGCGCCGCATCCTGGCCGGCTGACGGCGGCACCGCCCACGGTGCGGATCCGCGGTCTGGTCCGCCGCTTCGGCGCCCGCGTGGTGCTCGACGGGATCGACCTCACGATCGAGCGGGGCGAGTTCGTCGCGCTGCTCGGCCGCAGCGGATCGGGCAAGAGCACGCTGCTGCGGGCGATCGCCGAGCTGGACGACGAGGTGACCGGCTCGGGCGAGCTGCACGTGCCGGACAACCGGGCGGTCGTGTTCCAGGACACGCGGCTCCTGCCGTGGGCGCGGGTGCTCGACAACGTGATCCTGGGGCTCGATGTGCCGCAGGCCCGGGAGCGCGGCCTGGACGCGCTCGCGGAGGTGGGGCTCGCCGGGCGGGAGCGCGCGTGGCCGGTCGAGCTGTCCGGCGGCGAGCAGCAGCGGGTGGCGCTGGCGCGGTCGCTGGTGCGCGATCCGGAGCTCGTGCTGGCCGACGAGCCGTTCGGCGCGCTCGACGCGCTGACCCGCGGGCGCATGCACGACCTCCTGCGCGAGCTGTGCGCGCGGCACCGGCCGGCCGTGCTGCTGGTCACCCACGACGTCGACGAGGCGATCGCGCTCGCCGATCGGGTGCTGGTGCTCGAAGGCGGCCGCATCGCCGAGGAGCGGCGGATCGATCTGCCGGCGCCGCGCCCGCTGCGCGATCCGCGGTTCCTCGCCCACCGCGAGTCGCTGCTCTCGGCGCTGGGCGTCGCGGCGGGCGCGGCCGCTGCCGGAGATCCTGACTCGAACCCTGAACTGGAACGGAGTTCCCCGTGACCCAACGACCCGGACAGCTGCATCTCAACGCGTTTCTCATGAGCGTCGGCCACCACGAGGCCTCGTGGCGCTTGCCGGAGAGCGATCCGTTCGCGAACACGAGCGTCGCGCACTTCAAGAACCTGGCCCGCATCGCGGAGCGGGGGAAGCTCGACTCGGTGTTCCTCGCCGACAGCCCGGTGCTGTGGAACAACGTGGGCCGGAGGCCGGCCGGGACGCTCGAGCCGACGGTGCTCCTCGCGGCGCTCGCCGGGGTGACCGAGCACATCGGGCTGATCGCGACCGCCTCGACGACGTACAACGAGCCGTTCAACCTGGCCCGGCGGTTCGCCTCGCTGGACCACCTCAGCGGGGGTCGGGCGGGCTGGAACATCGTCACGACGGCGGGCGTGGACGCGGCGCGCAACTTCAACCTGGACGAGCTGCCGGCGCACAGCGACCGGTACGCGCGGGCGGCGGAGTTCATCGATGTGTCGCTGAAGCTGTGGGACAGCTGGGACGACGACGCGCCGCTCGGCGACAAGGAGAACGGCGTCTGGGGCGACGACCGCAAGATCTATCCGCCGCGGCATGTTGGGCGGTACTTCAAGGTCGAGGGGGCGCTCAACGTGCCGCGCTCGCCGCAGGGGTATCCGCTGCTCGTGCAGGCCGGCTCTTCGGATGACGGCAAGGAGCTGGCGGCGCGGTACGCGGAGGCGGTGTTCACGGCGCAGCAGACGCTGGAGGACGCGCAGCGGTTCTATGTCGATCTGAAGGGGCGTGCGCGCGCGCTGGGGCGCGATCCGGGGTCGATCAAGATCTTGCCGGGGATCGTGCCGGTCATCGGCGCCACCGAGGCGGAGGCGCACGCGCTCGACGCGGAGCTCGATCGGCTCATCAAGCCGGAGTATGCCAAGCGCCAGCTCGCGCAGACGCTGCGGGTGAAGCCGGAGGATCTCGACCTCGACGCGGAGCTGCCGCGGGATCTTCCGAGCGAGGATCAGATCGAGGGGGCGAAGAGCCGTTACACGCTGATCGTGAGCCTGGCGCGGCGGGAGCGGCTGACGGTGCGCCAGCTCATCGGGCGGCTGGGCGGCGGCCGCGGCCACCGGACGTTCGCCGGCGCGCCCGAGCAGGTGGCGGACGCGATCCAGCACTGGTGGGAGCAGGGGGCGGCCGACGGCTTCAACGTGATGCCGCCGGTGTTGCCGTCGGGGCTCGAGGCGTTCGTCGAGCACGTGGTCCCGATCCTGCAGAAGCGCGGGCTGTTCCGGACGGAATATGCGGGACAGACGTTGCGGGACAACTATGGGCTGCCGAGGCCGGCAAACCTCAACCCCGGTCGGGATCTAGTCGCGGCGGCAGAGTGAGATGAATTGCATTTGGCCTCAACCACGGTTGGGTGAGCTGCAACCCCGGTGAGCCGCAATCCCGCTCAGGGAGCGAGCGAACCTCAACCCCGGTCGGGATCTGGTCGGCGGCCAAGTGAGATGAATTACGTTGGTGGCTGAGCCGCAACCCCGGTCGGAAGCGGCTGAACCTCAACCCCAGTCCGGATCTGAACCTCAACCCCGGTCGGGATCTGGTCGGTGGTGGAGTGAGGTGGATTACGCTGAACCCAACCCCGGTCGGGGATCGGGGATCGCGAACCCAACCCCGGTCGGGTCGAACCGCCAACCCAACCCCGTTGCTCGCCCTTTCCGTTTCGTGGTGTGCTGGGGCGCATGGTCGCCTCGAAGCTCGTCGCGGTCCTCTCCACATGCACCCTCGCGCTGGCCGCCGCCGCGACGGGAGGCTGTACCGCCTCGGACGGTGATCCAGAGCCAAAGGCAGACTGCTCACCGCAGGGACAGAACCAGTTCCTGTTCGAGCTGATGAAGGACGCCTATCTCTGGTACGACACCGTACCCGACGTGGACTACCGGGCGTACCCCTCGCCCGAGGCGCTGCTCGTGGATCTCGTCACCGAGCCGCGAGACCGCTGGAGCTACATCTCGAGCAAGAGCGTCGACGACGCGTTTTTCCGGGAAGGGCAGACCCTCGGGTTCGGCATGCGGTGGAGCTTCGACCAGGAGGACAGCCTCCGGTTCGCGATGATCCAGCCGGGCTCGCCTGCCGGAGAGGCCGGCCTCCGGCGGGGCGACGCGGTGGTGGCGATCAACGGGATCGACGTCGAGCAGGTCGTGAGCGACGACCTCTGGGAGGAGCTCGCAGGCCCCGACGAGGAAGGATACGAGATGTCGCTCACGATCGAGCGCGCGGACGCCGAGCCCTTCACGGTCGCGCTCCGGAAGGCGTGGTATGGCATCACCACGGTCGTGAGCCCGCGTGTCGTGCAGGCAGGTTCCGCGACCATCGGATATCTCATGCTCACCACCTTCATCGAGCCTTCGGTGAGCGAGCTCGACAGCGCCTTCGCGCTGTTCAGGGAGAGCCAGGTCGACGAGCTCGTGCTCGATCTGCGCTACAACGGCGGTGGGCGCCTCTCCGTCGAGAGGCACCTCGCGAGCCTGATCCACCGGCCGGCAGAGGCCGGCGCGCTGCTCGACATCACCGCGCACAACGACAGGCACGTCGACTGGGACAAGCGGGAGACGTTCGAGGACCTCGACCAGCCGCCGCTCCCCCTGTCCCGGCTGGTCGTCATCACGTCCGGCGGGACGGCCTCCGCGAGCGAGACGCTGATCAACAGCCTGCGCGCCTACATGGACGTGAAGATCGTCGGCTCGACCACGCACGGCAAACCCGTCGGCATGTACGGATGGGACAACTGCGACATGGTCGTGCACCCGATCGCGTTCCGGGTGCTCAACGCGAAGGAAGAGGGCGACTTCTACGATGGCTTCCCCCCCGACTGCGCCGCCGACGACACGCTCAGCGCAGAGCTCGGCGACGCGGGCGAGACGTGCCTCGCCGAGGCCCTGCACCTGCTGGAGCACGGCGAGTGCTCGACCGCGGCGCAGCCGGACGGGGCGGGCGAGCGCCGCGCCTCGCCGCCGCGGGAGATCCCGTGGCGCGGCCTCCGGCGCGAGGTCGGCGCGCTCTGACGCGCGGCCGCGCCGGCCAAGCGCGGCGCGGTGCGGCGCGGTGCGGTCGAACGCGCCGGCGGCGCCCCGGCGCGAAACACCGCCGCTCCCGGCTTGACACGCTGAGCGGCTTGACGGAGATTCCTCCGCCATAGCGGAGACTGGGCCGCGGCCAGGAGGGAATGTCATGAGCCTGCAACTCGGAAGCATCGCGCCTGATTTCGAGCAAGAGTCCACGCACGGGACCATCCGATTCCACGAGTGGGCCGGGAGCTCGTGGGTGATCCTGTTCTCGCACCCGAAGGATTTCACCCCGGTCTGCACGACCGAGCTCGGCGCGGTCGCCAACCTCAAGGCGGAGTTCGACAAGCGCGGCGTGAAGCCCATCGCGCTCAGCGTCGACGACGTCGACTCGCACAAGCGCTGGTCCGTGGATATCGAGGAGACACAGCGCACGAAGCTGAACTACCCGATCCTCGCCGACGTGGACCGGAAGGTGTCGGGCCTTTACGGGATGATCCACCCGCAGGCGAGCGACACGCTCACGGTGCGCTCGGTGTTCGTCATCGATCCGAACAAGAAGATCCGCGCGACGTTCACGTATCCGGCGAGCACGGGGCGCAACTTCGACGAGATCCTGCGCCTCATCGACTCGCTCCAGCTCACGGACAGCCACTCCGTGGCGACGCCCGCGAACTGGAAGGACGGCGATGAGGTGGTGATCGTCCCCTCGCTCCAGGACCCCGCCGTCCTCGCGCAGAAGTTCCCCAAGGGGTACAACGCCGTCCGCCCGTACCTGCGCCTCACCCCGCAGCCCAACCGCTGATGCGGCGTGGCGCCGCCCGAGCGCGGCCAGGCGTCGACGCGGCGCCTCGCCGCGCTCGCCGTGGTGCTGCCGGCGGCGTGCTCGCGCGCGCCCGCGCCCGAGGCGCTCGGGGCGAGCGGCGGCGGGCCGAAGCCGGCGGCGCGGGCCGCCGGCGCCGGCTGGAAGCTCGTCCACCACGAGACCTTCGATGCGCCGTTCCAGGAGCCCGCGGCGTGGATCGAGGATCGGTATGGGGACGAGAGCCCCTATCACGTCGACGTCTTCGACGAAGATGGGGAGTTCTTCTCCGCGCGGGGCGGCGAGGTGTTCCGGGAAGGGCTGCGGAGGTTCCGATCGTTCCGGAAGTCCTTCACGTACGGCGAGGGCGGCTGGCTCACGGTCGAGCTGTACGGCCGCGACAGCGACCGCGATGGCGTCCCCGAGACAGGCGGCCGCTTCGAGGCGGTGGGCGGCAAGGCGAGGCTCGTCTCCACCCGCCATTACGACGGCGCGATCCTCCGCTCGACCGCGCCGCTGCCGCCGCGGTACCGCGTGGAGGTGACGGTCTCGAACATCGACTTCGGCGGCCTGCGCGAGGGCAGCAGGACGCACGGGGGCAAGACCAACGGCTACGACGGGGACGAGCTGGCCGACCCGTAGCGGTTCAGCGATCGCAGCACCGCGCCGCGGTCGGCGATATTCGATAATGGTGTTTACTTTCTCTGCATCACCGATTATCCGCGGCCGGCCCCTCACAACAACGTCTTCATCCATCACCACCGGAAGGTCGTGATGGACACCGACAGCAACTTCGGAGAGGACGGCCCCTGGTCGGCGGTCTGGAACCCCTCGACCGGCCGGGCCGAGCAGGATGGATCACGCTATGTGAGCATGATCTGGCTCCGCGGCGATGCGTTCGGGAGCCCGTGGACCGGAAATGGGTTCACGTCGTACACCGCGGCCGGGTGGAAGGACGGCCCCATCTTCGTGGACAAGTACCTCGACAGGGAGGCTTACGTATTCACCGTCGAGCGCGACGGCCGGGGCTATGCGATGTCCGCGGCGGGCAGGTTCCACCACGGCGGCAGCACGACGTACGCCGCGCGGAGGGACTTCCGCGAGCCGCCGGTGACGTGGCACTACAACCAGCGCCCCGACGAGATCGAGGCGGAGCGCCACGGCGAGACGGTCGATTTCGGCGAGACCTTCGAGACCTGGCCGGCGGGGTCGGCCTACCCGGATCACTTCTTCTTCGGTGATCCGCACATCAACTATTACGAGGGCACCGCCGAGTTCGACGACGTGAAGCTCTACGTGCCGGACGACGGCTAGCGCCTGTTCCGGCGGGCGTCGCTGGTCGGGCGGGGCTCCGGCGGCGGCGGTCTCACCCGGACGATCTGGCCCCGAGCCTCCGGTCGAGCGCGTTCACTTGGGCGTGCACCCCGGCGAGAGCGTCAGGAGCGGTCCCGGTGTGCAGGAGTCCAGGCCGAGCCGGAGTTCGGCCACCAGGTGATCGAGCGCCAGAAGGGGCGCCGGCGCCTCGGCATACCCGTAGAGGTGCGACGTCTCGAGACCGTCGCGGCGCAGGTGCACCGACGTTGCGCCGCCGTCGGCGCAGTCAGGGCAGCCGTAGCGGTCGTCGAGGGCGACGCCCGATAGCGCGTCCTCGATCTCGTCGAGCTTTCGCGCGCCTTCGTCCGTCAGCGTCGCCAGGTTCGAGCGGGGACAGCCCTGGTTGTGCGTGCAGGCCTTGAGCGAGAGCTCGGCGCCGTCGCGGGAGACCGTCGTGATGCACTCGCCGGAGCAGAGCCCGAAGGAGTATTTCGTGGAGCGCCAGATCCCCTCGGCGTCGGACGAAGCGCCGAGCGACTGTTGCCCCGGTGCCGACTCCTCCTCGGAGCCGAGAGCGCAGCCGGCGGCGAACGGGAAGCTAGCGACCAGCACAAGGACCTTGAAGAGCGTGTTCGGTTTCATGCCAGCACCAGACGGCAACCCGTGTGCCACGAGCCAGGGCGCCTCACGTGGCTCCGGTGCAGGCAGCGTCCTGCGGCCGGGCAGAACAAGGCTGCACGCCCGCCCGGCTGCTCGGCGAAGGCGACCTCGCCAGAAAGCGACAGGCGGCCTGGCTCAGCCTACAGGCATCGATGTCAGACCTCGCACTTTTTGCCAGCGAAGCGGTGCTGATCCCACGGCAGCTCGATGCGTTCGCCGGCAGGCGTCTCCACGGTGACCGGCGCTGCGCCGAGCGCGGCGACGACGTGCATCTCTTCCTCACCCGTGTTCACGATCTGGTGCGGGACACCCGCCGGTACGATGAGCGTCGAGCCCGGGCCGAACGTGAGGGCCACTCCATCGATCTCGCATGTCCCGGAGCCGCGGAGGACGACGATCACCTCCTCACATGCGTGCCGGTGACGCGGCGTTTGCGCGCCCGGCGCAACGGTCTGCATCCACACCTCGAGCGTCCGGAGGCCGTCGCGAGGGCCGGCGAGGGTCTGGTGGGCGAGCCCGGGCAGGCTGAGCTTCTCGATCGAGGCGATGTTCAGGACAGTCATGGGT
This sequence comes from Sorangium aterium, assembly GCF_028368935.1. Lineage (NCBI taxonomy): Bacteria > Pseudomonadati > Myxococcota > Polyangiales > Polyangiaceae > Sorangium > Sorangium atrum. The sequence goes on from NZ_JAQNDK010000002.1 coordinate 1,538,285, forward strand.
TGATCCTCCACGGCAGCGTCGGGCGCGGGTCTGCCCATCGCGACAGGCCGTCGCGACAGGCCGCCCTGCTCGCTGGATACGGCAGCCCTCCGCCGCCGTTTCGCTGGCCGAGCAGGAATGTCGATGGGGTTCCGGGAGCCAGGCGCGGGCGATGCCGCCCCGACGTCGCCGCGCCGCGCGCCGATGTCGGCTCAGCCGCCTGCGGCCGCGACGATGTCGCGCACGAGCGCGGCCAGCTCGTCCGGCTGCGACAGGAACGGTGAGTGGCCTGCGTCGAGGCGCCGCACGTCCCTCGCGCGCTGCGACATCGCCTCCTGCGCGAACAGCGGGATGGCGTTGTCGCGCTCGCAGATCACGTACGTGGAGGGCAGCTCCTGCCAGGCCGCGGCCCCCAGCGGCTCCGTGAAGGACGCCTTGGACTGGGGCCGCAGCGCCGTTGCCGCGGCGGCTGCGACCTCGTCGCTACAGTCGTTGTAGAAGATGTCGCGCGCGCGGTCGGGCATCATCGTCCGGCCATCCGTGGAGGTGATCCACCACGGCGGCTCGTGGCCTCCGATCGCCGAGAGCAGGGATTCCCCCGGGCCGAGCATGAACGCGCACAGGTAGACGAGGTGGGCGACGTTGCCCGCGCGGGCCGCCACCTCCGTGACCGGCAATCCCCCATAGGAGTGCGCGACCACGACGGCCTCGCCTGGCGCCTCGGCCAGCGCCGCCCGCACCGCCTCTGCGTCCGCCGCGAGGCTCCCCGGCTCGCCGGCGGCGGGCCCGACGCTCGGCAGCTCTGGCACCCGGACGTCGAGCCCGCCGGCGAGCAGCCGACACGCGACCTGGGACCAGCAGGACGGGCCGTGCCAGGCGCCGTGGACGAGTACGACCGATGAGATCTTCCGCATGTGCTCCTCTCCTCCGCAGCTCACGGCGGGACGGAAGGACGCTATCCGACCCCCTCGAGCGACACCAGCGCGCGTCGCCCCCAGCGCTGAGCCCGCTGCCCCAGCGCCTCCTCCGGCCCCGCGCGCCTCCGCCCGCCATGCCGCGGGAATCCCGCGGCGCCGCGCCGCACCCGAGGCGCGCCCTCGACCGCGGCGCGGGATGGAGGTATACCATTAATCGGAACGTAATTCCGAATAGTGGAACTAGCATGGAGCGATCCGGGACGGTCGACAAGGCGGTGCGCGCCCTCGAGGCGCTGCGCGAGGGGGGTGGCAGCGCTTCGCTCTCGGAGCTCGCGGAGCGGCTCCGCATGCCGAAGGCGACCCTGCACCGGCTGCTCGCGTCGCTCGCCGCGCACGCGCTGGTGGAGCAGGACGGGGAGGGGCGCTACCGGCTCGGCGTCGGCCTCATCCGGCTCGGGCTCGGGGCGCAGGGGCTCGACGCGGTCGCGCGCGTCGCGAGGCCCGAGCTGGAGCGGGCGGCGCGCGCCTTCGGCGAGACGTTCTTCCTCGTCGCCGCGCGCGCCGGCAGGCTCGTCGTGCTCGACAAGGCGGAGGGCACGGGGCTCCTTCGCGCGACCCCCACCGTCGGGGCCGAGGTGCCGGTCGACGTCACCGCGAGCGGCCGGCTCTACCTCGCGCACGCGCCGGAGCTCGTGGGCGCCTCGGGCGCGGACCCCGCCACGCTCCGCGCCGCGCGGCGCGCGGCGAAGCGCGGCCACGACGTCAACGAGGGGGAGTGGATCGACGGGCTGACCGTCATCGCGGCCCCGGTGCTCGCGCGAGGCGGCCTGCACGGCTGCGTCGCCTGCGCCGCGGCCGCCCAGAGCCTGCGCGGCGATCGTCGTGACGCCGCGGTGAGTCACACACGCGACGCCGCCGAGCGGGTCGCGCGCGCCCTCCAGGGCGAGGGCAGGAGGTGAACGGCATGAAGACATGGATTGATGGGCGGATCGTCGACGCTGCGGACGCGACCGTGAACGTGACCGATCACGGGTTGCTCTACGGCGACGGCGTGTTCGAGGGCATGCGCGTCGCTGCGGGGCGCGTCTTCCGGATCGAGCGCCACCTCGCGCGGCTCGAGATCGGCGCGAGGGCGCTCGGCATCGCGCTCCCGCGCTCGCTCGACGGGCTCCGCGCCATCGTCGAGGAGACCGCGCGTGCGCACGGCCAGCCCGAGGCCTACGTGCGCCTCGTGGTGACGCGCGGCGTGGGCCCGCTCGGCGTCGACCCGACGACCTGCGAGCGGCCGGGGCTGTTCTGCATCGTGGGGGCCATCCGCCTCTTCGACGACGAGCAGCGGCGGCGCGGCCTCGAGCTCATCACGTCGAGCCACAGGAGGCCCAACGCGGACGCGCTCGACATGCGGATCAAGAGCCTGAACTACCTCGGCTCCGCGCTCGCGAAGCTCGAGGCGAGGCAGCGCGGCGCCGACGACGCGCTGCTCCTGAACGCGCGGGGCCACATCGCCGAGGCCTCCGTGGCCAACGTGTTCGCGCTCCGCGGCGACGTGCTCGCGACGCCGCCGGCCACCGACGGCTGCCTCGAGGGCATCAACCGCGCGGCCGTCATGGATCTCGCGCGCGGCATCGGGCTCACGGTCGTGGAGCGTTCGATCGGGCGGCTCGACGTCTTCGCCGCCGACGAGGCGTTCCTGACGGGCACCGGCGCGGGCGTGATCGCCATCCGGAGCCTCGACGGGCGCACGATCGGCCGCGGCGAGCGCGGCCCCGTCACGGCCCGCCTGACCTCGCTCCACCGGCAGCTCGCCGAGACCGAGGGCACCCCGTTCATCGCCGCGCCCGGCGGCCCGGGTTGAACGGCGGCGCGAGTTAACCGGTTCATCCATTCGTCACTCGGCACGTCGGCTCGCCTCCGCTCCCGCGAGACCTGGTCGCCGCGCGGGAGAGCGCGTCAGCTGTCGCGGGCGATCTCCGCGAAGACGCCGCGCAGCCAGATGTGCGCCGGGTCCTTCGCGTGCCGCTCGTGCCACACCTGATCCACGGAGAACCCGCCGAGCTCCACGGGCGGCTTCATGACGTGCAGCTCCTCCATCTCCGCGAACACGCGCGCGATGCGCGCCGGCACGGTCAGGACGAGGTCGGTCTGGGCCACGATGTGGGCCGCCACCAGGAAGTGCGGGATCTGCAGCGCCACGCGGCGTGAGAGCCCTCGTTCGGCGAGGACCTCGTCGACCCGGCCTCCCCCCTCGCCGCGCGGGCTGATGAGCGCGTGCGGCAAGCTCGTGTACGTCTTGAGCGTGAGCTTGCCCCGCACCGCGGGGTGGTTCCTTCGCACGACGCACATGTAGCGCTCCTCGATGAGCCTTTGCCGGTAAAACCCCGCGGGCAAGGTGGGGAGCAGGCCGATCGCGAGATCGACCTTGCCGGTCTCCATGGAGCTCCACATCTCGCTGTCGTAGGGGCGCGCGACGAGGTCGATGAAGGGCGCCTCGGAGACGAGCTTCTGCACGAGCCGCGGCAGCAGGATGAGCTCCACGTAATCGACCGTGGCGACGGTGAACGAGCGGCGCGCCGTCGCGGGCTCGAAGCGAGGGCTGCGCGCGACCGTCGCCTCGATCTTGGCGAGGGCCTCGCGGATGGGGCCGATGAGCTCCTGCGCGCGCGGCGTCGGGATCATCCCCCGCGGCGTGCGCACCAGGACGGGATCGTCGATCAACACGCGGAGGCGCCCGAGGGCGTGGCTCATCGCCGACTGGCTCAGCCCGACGCGCGCCGCCGCGCGCGTGACGCTCCCCTCCGCCAGCAGGGCGTCGAGGACGACGAGCAGGTTCAGGTCGATGGAAGCGAGATGCACGGGATGCATGGGGCCCATGCTACTAATGAGTTGGAAGCGCGCCATCGGCCGACCTAAACGTTGGCCATTGAACCGGCACGGTCACTGATCTCACCGCGAGAGGTGAGGGGATGCCGCCGGTCTTCGCACCCATGTCCGCTTCGATCTCCCGAGCACGCCCGCGGAGCCGGGCACACGGCTCCTCCTCGCGCCCGCTCCGCCCGCCGTCATGGCGATACCCGGCGATGCCGCAGGCCGATCAGCCGGAGAATGTCGTCTCGTGATCCTGCTTGTAAAGGTTCGTTAGGAAGTCAGATTTGTGCTGCGAACGTTTGTGAACGTTGCCATGTCTGGTCCGGTCCGCTAAGTAATCGCCGCCTGAGATCGCCTGTGGCGCGATCCCCGTAGGGGGTCGTATCGAGGCGGAGCGGCCCGAGCGCGCTTGTCGCATGGAGCGCGCGAGGACCGGGCCTCGAGCCTCCGGCGTGCCTCCAACGCCGCGGGGATGGCCTGGATCGGCCATCTCGCCCGCAGCGCCGGCGCCGCGTCGGCCGCCGGCCGTCATCGTAGCGCCAGGTCGGTTTCACCTGTGTTTCCTCGGCGCTGCCGCCGGACGGCGCGCCGCATCCATGAACGCCGTGGTTCGGAATCGGTGTCGAACAACAGTAACAGGAAGAGAGCGCGTCATGCCAAGTCCGAGATTGAGTTCCTTGATCCTCGCCCCCATCGTCTCTGTTTCCCTCCTCGCCTCGTGCGCCCCTTCCGCGCCGGAGGGCGAGGGCGAGGTAGAGCCCCTCGGCGCCGCGTCGAGCGCGCTCACGGCTCAGCAGCGGCTCGCGGCTTGCGACCAGGATCCTCGCGTGATCGCCGGGCTCGTCACGAGGGAGATCTGCGCGGGCGCCGATATCTTCTTTCGCGAGACCTTCGAGGGCAACGGCCGCTCCTGCGGGACGTGCCATCCTGTCGGAAACAACTTCACGATTGACATCCCCTTCATCGACGCTCTGCTCGAGGACAACCCCCTCGACCCGCTGTTCGTCTTCGAGCAGGACCCGGATCTGACCGATCTCGAGACGCCCGAGCTGAAGACGCTCGGCCTGATCCGCGAGAACATCGATGGCTTCGACGATCTCGACAACAAGTTCTCGATGCGCGCGGTCCCCCACACGCTCTCGCTGGCGACGAGCATCACGCCGGATCCGGTGGACGGGATAGCGAGCCCGCCGGTCCATCGCACGGGCTGGTCGGGCGACGGCGCCCCGGGCACCGGCTCGCTGCGCGAGTTCCTCACCGGGGCGATCACGCAGCACTACCCGACGGATCTCGGCCGCGTGCCGGGGGTCGCCTTCCGGCTCCCGACGGCGCAGGAGCTCGATCTGACGCTCGCCTTCCAGATGAGCCTGGGCCGGACGAACGAGCTCAACCTCACGCAGGTGAACCTCGCCGATCCCGAGGCGAACGAGGGGCGGCAGGCGTTCCTCGACCCGGCGCGGGGCCGCTGCAACGTGTGCCACGCGAACGCGGGCGCGAACCACCTGGACACGGGGCGCAACCGCAACCTGGACACGGGCACCCGGAAGGCCCCCGCGACCGGCACCATCGGCGCGTTCGACGGCGGCTTCGGCGGCAGCGGGCTGGCCTCGCCCAACATCGATGTCCTGGACATCGGCTTTCTCAACGGGTTCGGCGACGGCACGTTCAGCACCCCGCCCCTCATCGAGGCCGTGGACACGCCGCCGTTCTTCCACACGAACGCCTTCGGGAACCAGATCGAGGGCGCGGTGGCGTTCTACCTGTCGAACTTCTTCAAGGACTCGCCGGCCGGCCTGGAGCTCGAGGCGCGGTTCGGCAGCCCCATCCAGTTCCCCGACACCGACATCAACAAGATCGGGCGGTTCCTCCGCGTGCTGAACGCGGCGTTCAACCTCGACATCGCAAGACAGCGCCTGAACGCCGCCCAGGTGCTCGTCCAGCAGTTCCACGACACGCGCGCCGACGTCCAGCGGCGCCTGATGGAGCTGGCCGAGGCCGAGATCGACGACGCGCTGGAGGTCCTCGACGCCGGCGGCACGCCGCTGCACCCCGTCTCCACGGATCGCCTCCAGCTGGCGAAGACCGAGATCGCGGCGGGCCTCTCGGCGGCGACCTGGTCGCAGCGCCAGGGCCGGATCTCGAACGCGATCTCGCGCGTCCAGAACGCGCGCGATCAGTTCGGATCGAACATCAACTTCCAGCTCGGCAAGGGCAACCTGATGTACTAGCGGAGCGCCAGGAGCCCTGTCAGGGCGCTGACCCAGCGGTCCAGGCGACACGCGGGCCGCGCCCCTGGTTCGTGTCCCCGCGGCTGGCGAACGCCGCACAAATCGGTAGCTTACGGGCCCCGGCATGGCCGGTATGCCAGGTGCCCTGCGCTGATGTTGTCCGGTTCACGTCCTGATGTCGGTTCCCTCGCTTCGCCTGAAACAGGGCGCTCCCGCGAGGGCGGCTCTCTCCTGCTGCGGCTCCTCGGGCTGAGCTGGGCGTACCGCGGGCGCGTCCTCCGTGTCCTCGGCTACCAGATCGTCCTGCTCTCGCTGGGGCTCGCTGGGCTCGGCCTGACCGGCCTCGCCATCGACATCCTCCGCCATCGGCTCGATCCGTCGAACCGCCTCCCCGATCTGCCGGCCGGCCTCGGCACGCTGGTAGACGCCGAGCGTGAGCCCATGCGCGCGGTCCTCTCGATCGGCGCCGCCATCCTCGCGATGGCGGTCGCGCGCGCGGTGATCAACTACGGCTACGCGCTCTCGGTGGGCCACCTCGTCCACATGGAGATCGTCCCGGATCTCCGGGCACGGGTGTACGACAAGCTCCAGCGGCTGAGCTTCCGGTTCTTCGACGCCAACAAGAGCGGCTCGCTCATCAACCGCGTCACCGGCGACGTGCAGCTCGTGCGCTCCTTCGTGGACGGGGTGCTGCTCCCGAGCGTCATCATGGTCCTGTCGCTCGGCGTGTACGTCGCGTACATGCTCCGCGCGCACGCCCTCCTCACGCTCGCGTGCCTCGCCCCGACGCCGCTCCTCTGGATCACGAGCACGCTCTTCGCCCGGTGGGCGCAGCCCGCCTACCTGCGCAACCGGGAGCTCGTGGACCGCATGGTCCTGAGCTTCACGGAGGGGCTGCAGGGCATCCAGGTCATCAAGGGGCTCGGGCGAGAGCGCGAGGCCCATCGCCGCTTCGACGAGCGCAGCCGCGAGGTGCGCGAGCAGCAGCAGGAGACCTTCCGGACGGTCAGCGTGCTCAGCCCGACCATCGATCTGCTCGGGCAGATCAACCTCGTCATCCTGCTCGGCATGGGCGGGCTGCTCGTCACGCGCGACCGGATGACGCTCGGGCAGCTCGTGGTGTTCGCCGGCATCCTGCAGCAGTTCTCGGGGCAGATCGCGAGCATGGCGACGATCGTCAACACCGCGCAGCAGAGCCTCATCGGGGCGAAGCGCGTCTTCGAGGTGCTCGACACCCCCGTCGAGATCACGAGCCCCGAGGCGCCGGCGCGCCCTGCCCGGGTGGAGGGGCGCCTCGTGTTCGAGCGCGTCACGTTCGGGTACGATCCGGAGCGGCCCGTCCTCCACGACGTCCACCTCGACGTCGCGCCGGGGCAGTTCGTCGCCGTGATCGGCCCGACCGGCGCGGGCAAGAGCACGCTGCTCAGCCTGATCCCGCGCTTCTACGATCCGACGTCGGGGCGTGTCCTCCTCGACGGCGTCGACCTCCGGCGCCACGACCTCGACCACATCCGCCGGCGCATGGGGGTCGTCTTTCAGGACAACTTCCTCTTCAGCAACACGGTGGCGGCGAACATCGCGTTCGGCGCCCCGCACGCGACGCGCGAGCAGATCGAGCGCGCCGCGGCCGTCGCCTGCGCCGACGAGTTCATCCGGGAGCTGCCCGAGGGCTACGACACCGAGCTCGGCGAGGCGGCGGCCAACCTCTCGGGCGGCCAGCGGCAGCGGCTCGCCATCGCGCGCGCCGTGCTGCTCGACCCGCCGCTGCTCCTGCTCGACGACCCGACCGCGGCCGTGGACGCGAGCACCGAGCGCGAGATCCTCGACGCGATCCTCAGCGCGACGCGGGGGCGGACGACGATCATGGCGACGCACAGGGCGCACCTGCTCCGCCGCGCGCACCAGGTGATCGTGCTCGACCGGGGCCGCATCGCCGAGCGGGGGACCCACGAGGAGCTGCTCCGGCGGCGCGGCCACTACGCGAGCGCCCTCGCGCTGCACGACGCCCACGCCTCCGGGGCGCGGGCGGACGACACCCCCTCGCGCCGCGCCGCCGCGGGCGCGCGCCCTGCCGAGGACCCGGCGTGAGCCGCGGAGTCGACGCGCCGAGCCGCCCCGCGACGACGTCGGGAACGGCCCGCTCCGCGGCCGAGGCGGCGCCGATCGACGTGCGCCTCGGCCTCACGCGCGTGGCGCTCGACGACGAGCGGGACCAGCACCACCGCACGCTCGATCTCGGGCTCGTGCGGCGGGTGTTCGCCTTCACCCGCCCGTACGCGCGCAAGCGGAACGCGCTCTTCGCCCTCGTGGTGGTGAGATCGATCCAGCTCCCGATCCTGACCTGGGCGGTCGGCGCCATCATCAGCGGCCCCGTGGCCCGGCGCGACGCGCGCGCGACGCTGCTCGCCGTCCTCGGCTTCGCGGCGCTCGTCCTCTTCACCGAGATCGTCTTCCACTACCGCGCGCGGCTCGCGCTCGAGCTCGGCGAGGCGGTGGTGTTCGACATGCGCGATCGGCTGGAGGCGCACCTCCTGCGCATGCCGATGCGCTTCTTCGTGAAGACGAAGGTGGGGCGCCTCATCGGCCGCATGACGTCCGACATCGACGCGATCCGGGTGGCGGTGCAGGACGTCGTGTTCGTGAGCACGGTGAACCTCGGCACCATGGCCGTCGCGATGGCGCTGATGGCCCACGCGCACTGGCAGCTCTTCCTCGTGGTGGTCGCGATGGTCCCCGTCTTCTGGGGGCTGATCGTCTATTTCCACAAGCGCCTCGGGGCAGCCCACCAGCGCGCGCAGGAGAGCTTCACCCGCGTGACCGCGACGCTCGCCGAGTCGGTCACGGGGGTGCGCGTGACGCAGGGCTTCGTGCGGCAGGACATCAACGGCGGGCTGTTCCGCGCGCTGATCTTCGACCACTCCCGCTACAACATGGATGCGGCGCGCCACTCGGCGGCGTTCCTTCCGCTCCTCGAGTTCAACGGGCAGCTGTTCCTGGCCGTCCTCGTGGTCGCCGGCGGCTATCAGGCCCTCCACGGCGCGATCGAGCTGCGCGTGCTCGTGGAGTTCTTCTTCCTCGCGAACCTCCTGTTCAACCCGATCCCCGTCCTGGGCAACCAGTACAACCAGGCCCTCACGGCGATGGCGGGGGCCGAACGGCTCTTCCGCGTGCTCGATACGGCGCCCGACTGGCCCGACGAGCGCGGCCTCCCGGCGCTGCCCCCGGTGCGCGGCCGGGTCGTGTTCGAGGGGGTCCACTTCGCCTACGATCCGGGCAAGCCGGTGCTCCACGGCGTCGATCTCGTCGCCGAGCCGGGGCAGATGATCGCGCTGGTCGGGCACACGGGCAGCGGCAAGACGTCGATCCTGAACCTGCTCGCGAAGCTCTACCTGCCGACGGCGGGGTCGATCACCGTCGACGGGCACGATATTGCGGCGACCTCGTCCGCCTCGCTGCGGGCGCAGCTCGGGCTGGTGCTGCAGAGCAACTTCCTCTTCAGCGGGACGGTGCTCGACAACGTGCGCCTCGGCAACCCCGCCGCGACGGACGCCGAGATCCGCGACGCGGCGCGGGGCCTCGACGTGCTCGACATGCTCGACGCGCTGCCGGACGGCCTGCGCACCGAGGTCGGCGAGCGCGGGACGGCGCTGTCGCTCGGGCAGCGGCAGATCGTGTGCTTCCTGCGCGCCATGGTCGTGAGCCCGCGCATCGTGCTGCTCGACGAGGCGACGAGCGCCGTGGACGCGCTCACCGAGGCCCGGCTGCAGGCGGCGCTCGGGAAGCTCTTGCGGGGGCGGACGAGCTTCGTGGTGGCCCACCGGCTGAGCACGATCCGGCACGCCGATCGCGTCGTCGTGCTCGACCACGGGCGGGTCGTCGAGCAGGGGACGCACGCCGAGCTGCTCGCGCGGGGGGGAGCGTTTGCGGCGCTCCACCGGGAGCTCGTCCACGAGGGGCCGGCGCCCGTGGAGGGGGCGCGCGGCGTCAGACGGTCAGGCGACCTCTAGGCGGACGGGGACGTTGTTGCGCGTGGCGTTCGAGTAGGGGCAAACCTGGTGCGCCTTCTCGACCAGCTGCTCGGCTTGCGACCGCTCCAGGCCCGGCAGCGCGATCCGAAGGCCGATGTCGAGGCCAAACCCGCCCTCGGAGCGCGGGCCGATGCCGACGCTCGCCGTCACGGTGGCCTCGGCCGGGATCCGGGCCTTCTCCTGCGCGGCCACGAACTTGAGGGCGCCCAGGAAGCAAGCCGCGTAACCCGCCGCGAACAGCTGCTCCGGGTTGTTCCCCTCGCCGCCAGCGCCGCCGAGCTCCTTCGGCGTCGAGAGCTTGACCTTGAGAGCACCGTCGGCAGTGGCAGCGTGGCCATCGCGGCCGCCATGGGCCGTGGCTTGCGTCGTGTACTTCACGTCAACAGGCATTGGAGCGTTCCTTTCGTGGCGATGGGCTCGGTCACGGGCAGCTCGCCCCCGCCGGGCACGGCCCGACCGGGCAGCGCCGTTCGGGTACGCTCCCATAGTGCCCACTTTCCTCCCGGGCAACCGCGGGAGGAGACGCCACCCGGAAATCACGCCAGGCATCGACCGCGCGGCGTCATCCGATTGTAATCAGCTTGCAGTCCGCTGGCGGCTCACGGACCAGCCCAGGTGTAGTCCAGCGCGGAGAGGTCGGGCGCCCCGACCGGTATCTCCCCGGTGAAGCCGAGCGTGACGAGCTCGAGGCGGTTGCCGAATGGATCGTTGAAATAGAGCGACGCCTGGCCCGGCGGTCCGAGCCGCGTGGGGCCGTACGTCGGCACCGAGGCCGCGTTCAAGCGCTCCTTCCACGCAAGCAGCTTCCCGGGCGCGACCCAGAGCGCGCAGTGCGGATGATCCGCTTTCCGGGGCGGCTGCCCGATCGGCGACTCGAAGAGGTCGAGCCGCGGCCCCCCGGCGAACACGACCGAGAGGTGGACCCCCCGCGCGATCTCGTCTGCAGGCCGCCCCATCCGCTCGAGGAACGGGACGTCGACGCGCATCATCAGGCGCGCGCCGAGCAGCCCGACATAGAACCGCTCCGCCACCCGGAGATCCGAGCACGGCACGGTGAGGTGATCGACAGCGCGCAGCTTGCCGCCCCACGGCGGAAGCAGGCGATACGCAAGGTGCGACCAGGCGAAGAACAGACGCATCCCCACGCCTATCGCCTTTCGCTGGACCCGGGCGGCGAGCGGCGCGGTGGTGAGCTCCAAGGACATCATGCATTTCCTCCATGCGATGGGAGTCAATCAATCAGTTGATTGACAATACGCGACGGCGGCCGGACGGTCAAGGCGCGCGCCGCGGGCGCTTGCTGGGACCGGAGGAAACCTGTAGCTTTGCGCGGGCTTGGCGAAGATGAGAAGCGCCGCCGCGGGCGGCAAGACCTCGTCCACGGAGCTCGGTGCAGCGCGGCGGCGCGACCTGCTCGAGGCGGCGTATACGCTCATCGCCGAGAAGGGCCTCGAGGGGCTGCGGACGCGCGACATCGCGGCGCGCGCAGGGGTCAATATCTCGACGCTGCACTACTATTTCGGGACGAAGGACGAGCTCCTCGCGGCCATCGTCACGCACGTGACAGACAAGTTCGTGGAGGCGCAGCGACGCCCGGCAGGCCAGGGCGCCGCAGGCCCGGCGGACGCGCGCGCGATCCTGAGAGCGCACCTCGAGAGCGCATGGCGCACCTTCCAGGACAATCCGCACCTCGCGGCCGTGCTGCAAGAGCTCTCCGTGCGCGCGCAGCGCGACCCGGCGGCGCAGGCGGCGCTCCGCGCCGTCCACAAGGAGTGGAACCTCGCTGTCGAGCACCTCGTGCGACAAGGCGTGCGCGGCGGACAGCTGCGCTCCGATCTGGATCCTCGCTCCGCGGCCCGCGTGGTCACGTCGTTCATCATCGGCGCCATGACCCAGCTCGGGATCGACTCCGAAGCGTTCGACTTTCACCTCGTCTCGGACGAGCTCGATCGATGGCTCGCGCCCGCGGACGGCAAGCGGGCGCGCAGCCGCGGGTGAGCGGCTCGACAGCCGTCGAGCGACGCAGAGGCGCTCCCCGCCACGTCACGTCAGCTCATCAGCTCAAGCGCGCGTCGATGCGCGCGCCCGGTCGGCTCACCGCGGGCCCTTGGCGCCGCAGTGGGAGAGCGCGTAACGCAAGGCGCTCTGGAGCACGCTGAAGGTCTTGAACCCGCCATCCGCCGCGCCGAGCTCCGTCATCGTCCGCGCGATCTCGGGCGAGATCCCGGAGACGAGGCAGCTGCTGCCGAGGAGGTTCGCCGCGCGCACCACGGCGAGGAGGTGAGCCACGGTCGCGGCGTCCACCGCGCTCACGCCGGTCAGGTCGAGGATGGCGAAGCGCGCGCTCGTCCGCACGATCTCGGTGAGCAGCCGCTCCATGATGTCATTCGCCCGCCCCGTCTCCACGGTCCCGATGATCGGCAGCACGAGGACCCCCTCCCACGCCTGGATGATGGGCGTGGACATGGCGCGCATCGTCTCCTGCTGCTGCCGCATCAGCGCCTCGGCGCGCTCGCGCTCGGCGTTCTCCGCCGCGAGAAGGCGGTTCTTCTCCTCGAGCTCCTCTGCGTGGATGGCCCGGCGCTGGAGCGCCTCCCTGAGCTCGGCCTCCAGCTGCTTGAAGGGCGTGATGTCCCTGATCGTGATCGCGACACCGTCGCTCAGCGGGATGACCTGATGCTGGAACCACCGATCCTTGTGCAATGGACTGTCGCTCAGCTCCTCCTCGAGGAGCCGCTCGCCGGTCCGAGCGACGCGCGCGTACTTGTCCAGCTGCTGGCGCGCGGCGGGCGAAAGCTCGCTGAGCCGCTTGCCGACGATCTCCTCGCGGGGCATCGACATCCCCGCGAGGGCCCTCTGGTTGGCGTCGGTGATCACGAAATCCACGAGTGTCCCGGCCTCGTCGAGCGCGCTCCGGAGCACGAAGAAGGCGTCCAGGCTCCCTTCGACCGCCGCCCGGAACCGGGACTCGGCCTCGATCAGCGACTCCTCCGCGCGCTTGCGATCGGTGATATCACGAGCGACGAAATAGACGAGCTCCTCCTCCGGGTGAACCGACGAGTTCCACTCGATCCATCGGTAAGAGCCGTCGCGACACCGGTAGCGGTTCGTGAACGTCACGCTGCCGCTGCCGCCGAACACCTGCGCCGACTCGGCCAGCGTGCGCTCTCGATCGTCGGGGTGCACGAAGTCGATGAACGGCGTCGACAAGAGCTCTTCGCGCGAGAACCCGAGCGTGCGCTCCCACGCCTGGCCAACCCGCTTGAAATGCCCGTCAAAACCGGCGGTGCCGATCAGATCCACGGACATCTCGAAAAAGCGGCCCAGCTCGTCCGTTTGCCACGCTTGTTTCATGGTAAATTCCATCGCTATCAGATCCGGCGTCCACGATCGAGCCTCTGGCGCGACGCGAGGCCCAGCGCTGCGGACGAGCCTGCCAACGGTCGAGGGGTGCGCGCTGGGCGACCGCGCTCCCGGTCAGCCTCACTCGACGCCTGAAGGAGAGAGCCCCTTGATGAAGCACATTGCCATGCTGGCTTCCCCAGGCTTCACGTCGCTCGAGATGCCGCGCTCGCCCGACGCGGCCGGTCAGCTCGCGCGGAAGGCGCTGTAGAGCTGGTCGCGCCACGCGATCAGGTCGTCGTAGCGATCGCGCAGGTCGGGGTCGGAGAAGCACCGCCGGCTGGCGGCGCCGAGCTTCAGCTGGGCGGGCGGCGCGACGTTCACGAGGACCTGGCTCATCGCGATATCCGCGAATGTGAAGCGGCCGAGGAGCGTCCTCGGCGCGTCTCCGGACGGCGCCGCCCGCGCGAGCGTCTCGCGGATCTCCTCCAGCACGGCGACCTGCGTTTGCCGGTGCGCCTCGCCGTCGGCTTTGTCGCCTTCGTACTTGCGGAGGGTGCGGGCGACCCCCAGCGCTCCTAGCCGCGAGGCGAGGGGGCGGAGCGCGCGGCGGATCGGCCTCGGCGCCATCTCGGCGAGCGCCTCGTCGTCGGCCAGCATGCGCCTCAGCGCGCGGGCGCGCCCGGCGGCGAGGCCGCGCTCCGATAGATCGATGAGCCGCGCGATGTCGGCCTCGTGCTCGACTGGGAACAGGGTCGGTCCAGCGCCGCGCCCGTCCGCCCAGCGCGCGATGTCGGCCGAGTCCCCGAGCACGCGCCCGTCGTCGGTGGTGAGCACAGGCACCGAGACACGGCCTGTGAGCCGCCGGAGCTTCACCCGGAGCGCCGGCTCACCGACGAGCGGCAGGTAGTGCCGGAAGGTGTAGGGGACGCGCCGGACGTCGAGGGCCCAGCGGGCCTTCTCGGTCCACGGCGAGAAAACGAGGCCAAGTAGCTCGGTCATGTCGCCGGCAGACTACCACACTGGCGCGCGCCTCCGGCCGAGCGCTTGCGGGCGGAGGACGCGGCGCGCCGGTCGGCCCTCGGGCTCACCGCGCGATCTCACGGGCAGGCGTCGACCTCGTCGATCTCCACCCAGATCGACTCGGGATCGTCGAACCCCTTGAGCCGGAACGCGCCCGCTCGGCGGAAGTCCGCGCGCGACGGGTCGGGGAGCGCGGCGGCCGCGGAGCGCGAGAGCGTCACGCGGCCGGGGCGCGGCAGGCCGAGCCCGGAGCCCGGCTCGTCCATGCGATCTTCCTCGGTGACCGCCTCGATCCGGAAGAGCCGGTGGACCTCCCTGCCGATGACGTCGTGATCGCTCATCCGCACCCAGCCCCAGTGGACGACGAGGCGCAGCTGGGCAGGGTCGTCGATGGTGCGACGGAGCATGCGGGCCGCGTCGACGGCGCGGGCCACCGTGGGATAGACCGCGAGGTACCCATCGCCGGTCCCCTTCAGCAGGCGCGGATTCGTCGCCCCTCGGAGGGAGCCGCGGAGCCGGTGAAGGTGGTCGACGAAGCCGGTGTCGCCGATGCTCCGGATCATGTGGGTCGACCGGACGATGTCGATGAGCAGCATCGCCACCTCCACCCGGTCGGTCGGCTCCGTTTCCTCCCGCCGCTCGTCGGGGAAGAGCTCGAGGAGCGTGAGGTGGAGATCGTCCCAGTGGATCCGCTCGAGGTGCGCGCTGAGGCGGGCGAAGGTGGGGGAGGCGGCGATCGCCCGCCGCGCGGCCTCAGGGCCCTCGCCGTCGGCGACCTCCGTCGAGAGGCGGTCGAGGAGGGAGAACACCTCCCCGGCGACCTCCTCGTCGGCGTCCGGGCGCCGGAAGAGCTCGCGCTGGACGTCGACAACGAGGTCCCAGTGGCGCGGCCAGGGCTCCTCGTGGCCGATGACCACGTGGCGGATCGCGTGGAACGGGCCGCCGCCGGGGAGCGGCTCGATCAACGCGCGGAGGGACGGGTGGAGCAGGTAATACCGCGAGCGCGGCAGCGCGTGGCGCGAGCCGACCACGGCGTCGTGCGGCTGTCGAAAGTGCTGGAGCTGGCGCTCGGTCCCCGGATCGGCGCCGAGCACCCCGAGGAGGCCGCACTCGAAGAGCTCGCGGAAGGGGTGGTAGACCTCGTCGGCGTCCCGGCCGTGGGCGTCGTAGTACGCGCGATCGACCTCATGAAACTTGCACCAGACCTCGATCACCTCGTCGTGGGTGAGGACGTCGCAGGGGAGGAGGCCGAGGAAGCCAGCCCGCTTGTCGCGGTCACAGAGCACCTCGAGGAAGACCCGCATCTCGTCGAAGATGTTGGCCACGAGGAGGCCGGCGCTGGTGCGCTGCACGATCTGCGTGAAGGTCCGCTCGTCGAGGGCCGTTCGGTTGCGCGAGATCTCCGAGGCGAGGATCACGAGGTCGCGCGGCCGCCCGAGGGTGTGGCGGTGGAGGAAGTCGAAGGTCGACTCGCCGCGGGCCGAGCGGCCCGCGCTCACCACGTCGAGGTGGATGAACTCGCGGAGCGGCAGGCGCTCGTAATAGTACGTGAGCTTCTCGAGCAGCTCGAAGAGCTCGTGCTTGGCGTAGCGGAGCGTCGACGTCGCCCCGTAGAGGTTGTTCTTGATGTCGGACTCGTAGGCGGAGAACGCCTCCTCGCGGATGGTGGCGAAGATCTTGACGTGCCTGTTGGCGTTCATCAGATCCCACGCGGCCTCGATCATCCCCGCTTGCATGTGGATCCACGCGGCCCGCGGGAGCCGACGGAGTGCCTGATCGAGCTTGTCGATGAAGATGTAGACGCCGCTGTGGAGCGAGCGGAGCCGCCGCTCGAGCGGGCGCTCCATCGCGTCGACCACCTGGTTGATCTGGCGAACGGTCAGCGAGAGCAGCTCCTTCAGCACGATGGTCGGCTCGACCGGCCGGCCCTCCAGGAGCCCGCGCAGGCTCCGGGGGAGCGGCGCCAGATCCGCGGGATCGGCGGCGCCGGCGGCCGCGGACTGGTAGGAGACGATCGACATGCGGAAGCTGAAGCTCCAGAGCCGCTTGCACTCGTGGAGACCCGACATGAGGTCGGTCCGGGTCTGATCGACGCTGGGCAGATCGCCCATCAGATCGAGGTACGGCCGCCCCTCCGGGATGAACTGCACGGCGGCGTGGCGGCGCTCGCGGCCGGTCGCCGCCAGGTAGATCTCGCTGAGGACCGAGCGCTTGTACGTGAGGAGGAGGGTCTTGCCGAGCCCCTTGCTCCCCGAGACAAAGTGCTTGTTGGCGCTGTCGAGGAACTCGCGGACCACGGCGTTCTTGAAGGTCAGGTCCTTGAGGGCGCCGATGTCGATCTGGTTGGCGTCCGAGGCCCAGCTCTGGTTGACGGGGGGCTCGGGCGGCCCGCCGGAGGGCCGGGGCGGGGGCGGATCCGGCGGGCGCCCGGCGAGCGCCCGGAGCGCCTCGAGGAGCTCGCGGGCGGAGGTGAACCGGCGGTCGAGGTCGCGGTGGGTCGCGCGGGCGAACCAGGCGTCAAAGCCGCTCGGGACGTCCGCCAGCCGCGACGGCGGGACCGGGACATCGAAGCAGATCTTGTGGACGAGCTCGAAGAGCGACTCGCCGCGGAAGGGCCGTTGCCCGGTCATGCACTCGTAGGCGATCACGCCGATCGACCACAGGTCCGCGCGGAGGTCGACCCCACGGGCGTCGGCGATCTGCTCCGGGCTCATGTAGCTCACCGTGCCCAGGGTGGCGCCGGCGTCCGTCTGCGGGGATCCTTGGGCGTCAAGCCCGAGGTCACCCAGCTTGACGATCCCGAAGTCGAGGACCTTGCAGAGAGGGCCATCGTCGTCCTCGACGAGGAAGACGTTGGCCGGCTTGATGTCGCGATGGATGATCTCCATGCGGTGGGCCTTGGCGATGGCGCTGCAGACATCGCCGAGGATCGCCGTCGTCTCTTCATAGGAGAGTGGCCCGCGGGCGATCCGCTGGGCCAGATCCTCGCCGCGAAGGAGCTCCATGGCGATGTAGGGCACCTGCGTGGCTGCATCGACGTTGAAGTCGAGGAGCTGCACGACGTTCTTGCTCCGCAGCCTCGCCGCTGTCTGCGCCTCGCGGAAGAAGCGCGCGCGCGCCCTCTCCGTGCCGACGATCGCCGGATCCATCAGCTTGAGCGCGACCGGCTCGCCGAGGCGAAGATCGGTTGCCCGGTAGACCCGGCCCATGCCTCCCTTCTTCAGGAGCTCGTCGATCCGAAAGTGCTGGCCGACGACATCCCCCGGGCCAACGCCCCTGGCCCCGGTCGAGTCGCTCCCGCGAGCGGATGCCTTCGTGGGCTGGTGCGGACGGTGGGCACTCTCATCCGACATGTCGCCCAGCGTACCAGCCTTGGCGCCTCAGGAGAACCTGCGCGCCCGCGCACTACCAGCCCAGCCCGATGCGCAGCGGCAAGAACACAGCCATCCCGATCACGATGGTTCCGAGGATGCCGCGGCGGGAGAAGTAGTAGGCGCCGGCCGCGACGCTCGCGGGCAGCCGCGCGTCCTGGAAGGTCGCGATGAGGTGTCCCTGCGTCATCACCACCTCGGGCACGATCACGGCCACCAGGGCAGCCAGCGGCGTGTAGCGCAGCCCGCGCCTGAGCCAACCTGGCATCGGCAGATCCCGGTCGGGGTACAGGAAGAAGGCGCGGGTGAACGCGGTGATCAGCGACAGGCCGACGATGGCCACGAGGGTCTCCCAGGCGCTCATCGTCCGGCCTCTTCGGTCACCTTGCGCGCGCGTCGTTGCGCCTCCTCGGCCGCCTCGAGGCCCAGGCCCACCGCGACCGCGGCGGCGATCGCGACGAGGATGTTGAGCTTCAGCGGCAGCGCGTAGGCGGCCACCGCGGCGCTGGCGGCGGTGCCGGCGGCCAGCCAGGTGGCCCTGTCCTGGAGCAGCGAGCAGGTGATGCCCAGCAGCGCGAGCACGCCGGCGAAGCCCAGGCCCCATTCGACCGGGATCACGTTGGCCAGCGCGATGCCGCTCAGCGATGCGCCTTGCCATGCAGACCAGTTCATCGCAACGCCGCCCCAGAAGTAGGGCTCCTGCGCGGGCGACGGCTCGATCGCGGGGAAGCGCTCCCTGAAGATCACGTAGTTCAGGTCGCCGCTGAAATAGCCGCACAGGCACCGTCGCCACCTGGGGAGCCGCGCGAAGTAGGGCCGCCACATCGCGCTGAAGATCACGAAGCGCAGGTTCACGCAGGCGGCGGTGGCCCAGACGACCCAGAGCGGCGCGCCGGACGCGAGCAGCGGCATCGTGGCGAGCTGCGCGCTGCCGGCGAAGACCACGAGCGACATGAGCACCGCGAGCGGCGCCGTGAGCCCGCTCTTGACCATCGCGACGCCGGTCACAAGGCCCCAGGCGGCGATGCCGGGCGACACGTGCAGCATGTCACGCGCACCGCGGCGGAACTCGGGGTGGCGCGCGGTGGCGCGGGCGAAGGACATGGGTCGCTCGGGGTCAGGAAGTGTCCAGGCGGGGTACGAAAGTCAAGGCCGCCCATCCAGGACGCCTCCCGTTCAGGGCGGCCTGAACCGCGGTGCTCCCGCGCCGGGCCCCGGAGCAGGGATCTCGTGGCGTGGGCCCGGGCGCGCAGTGCCATCGACCTCCTCGAGGAGCTCGGCATACCCCGTGCAGTCACGGTGCCTCATGCGCTCCGGTGAGCCCAGGCTCTGGTCGTGGGATCTGCGGCGAGCGGGTCGCGATGAGCAGTTCGAGCGCACGCCGCGCCGTGGGCCCGCGTCGGCGCCACCTCGTCGAGCGGTCGTCGCGGGAGCAGGGTAGCCGCGAAGGGGGATGCGTCCGTGCGAATCCATCATCTCAACTGCATCTCGACTTGCCCGGTCGGCGGCGCGCTGATGGACGGGCGGACCCTGGGGCTCCGCGGGAGGCTGACGTGCCATTGCTTGCTCCTCGAGACGGACAGCGGCCTGGTCCTCGTGGACACCGGGCTTGGGCTGCTGGACGTCTCGATGGCGAGGAAGCGGCTCAGCCGGTTCTTCCTCTTCCTCCTGCGACCGGAGTTTCGCGCCGAGATGACCGCGCGCCGGCAGATCGAGCGCCTGGGCCTTCGACCCGAGGAGGTCCGCCATATCGTGCTCACCCACCTCGATTTCGACCATGCCGGAGGCCTCGACGATTTTCCTGGAGCGCAGGTCCATCTGCTCGCCGACGAGCGTGACGCCGCGATCGCTCGGCGGACGCTCCTCGACCGGATGCGCTACCGGCCGGCTCAGTGGTCGACGCAGCCGAACTGGATTGCGTACCCCTCGGGCGGCGGCGAGCGCTGGTTTGGCTTCGAGGGCGCGCGGCCGGTGGGTGGTTTGAAGGACGAGGTGCTCTTCGTCCCGCTCATCGGTCACACGCTGGGCCACGCTGGCGTGGCTGTCCGGTGCGACGGCGGCTGGCTGCTCCTCGCCGGCGACGCCTACTTCTATCACCGAGAGATGGACCCGGTTCGGCCGGCGTGCACGCCGGGTCTGCGTCTCTATCAGTTCATGATGGAGAAGGACCGCGGCGCGCGGCTCGAGAACCAGCGACGGCTGCGCGCGCTGTGCGAGGAGCGCGGCCACGAGGTAAGGCTCGTCTGCTCTCATGACGTCGTGGAGTTCGAGCGCATCACCGGACGAAGCCATGCTGTGCCGGCCGGAGCGGGGAGGGGCGCGCCCGAGCCACCGCTGTGGATCCCCGCTTCGGTCGCGGGCGCGCGCTGACCGCGCACGGCAGGCCAGGGCGGCTCGTGATTACATCGCATCCCGGCGCGGCGCCGCCCCTACGGGAAGCGTGAAATGGAACGTCGTGTGACCCCCCTCGGGGCTCTCGACCCAGATCCTGCCGTCGTGGGCCTCGACGAGCCGCTTCGCGATGTACAGGCCGAGGCCGAGGCCGACCACGCGCTCCTCCTTCGCCTTTCCCCGGAAGAAGCGCTCGAACAGGAGCGGGAGATCCTCGGCCGGGATCCCACGGCCGCTGTTCCGGATGGAGATCTGGACCGCGTCGTCGCGCCGCTCCAGCGCCACCTGTATCGGGGTCTCTGGATCACCGTACTTCACGGCATTGGAGATGAGGTTGCTGAGCACCTGCTCGACGCGCCCGGCGTCCGCGCGCACGATCGGGATCTCGCCGCGGCTCTCGACGTCGACGGCGCGCCCCTCGGTCTCGCTCGCCATCCGCTCGACGACCGCCTCCACGAGCGCGCGCAGGTCGATGGGAGCGCGGTCGATCGCGAGGCGACGCGACTCGATCTGGGAGATGTCCGTGAGATCGGAGACCATCCGCCCGAGCCGCTTGGCGCTCGCCAGGATGTGTCCCGCCCTCGTCTTCACCGCGGTCGCGACCTGGGGCTTCCGTTCGAGCTGGGTCGCATAGCCGATGATCGTCGTCACGGGCTGCTTCAGGTCGTGCGCGACGACCGACGTCCACTCTTCCTTGAGCCGCTCGAGCTCCTTGAGCCGGGTGATGTCGTCGAACACGACGACCGCGCCGAGCAGCTTGCCGTTCCCGTCGACGATGGGGCCCGCGCTCGCGAGCACCGCCAGCATGGTGCCATCGGCGCGTCGGAGCGACAGCTCCCTCGAGCTCGTGACCTCGCCACGCAGCGCGCCCGCCGACGGCTGCTCCTCGTCCGTGAGGGGCTGTCCGTCGGGCAGGCACAGCCACCATGCGCCCGGCAGCCCGGGCGGCGAGTCTGTCCCGGCGAGCTCCTGGGCGCGGCGATTCCGGGCGATCTGCGCGCCGGCCCGGTCGAGGAGGAGGATGCCGACCGGCGAGCGCTCGATGACCGCGTGGAGCCAGCGCCGCTCGGCCGCGAGCTGTCCGAGGAGCTGCTCGCGCTCCTCGTCGGCGAGCTTCTCCGAGGTGACGTCGCGCGAGATGCCGATCCCGGCGATCGGGTTTCCGTGCTCGTCGCGCTGGATCGTGATGTGGGTCGAGACCCAGCGGGTCCGGCGGCTCCTGTCGATGATCCGGAAGGTGAGCCTACCGCCGGCCGCGGCCATGTGCTCGACGAACGCATGATAGCGCCCGACGTCCTCGGGATGGATCAGGGTGACGAACAGCTCAGGGTCCTCGTACCAGGCCTCGGGCGGATAGCCGGTGTGATCGAGGACGGCGGGGTTGATGTACTCGTAGCCCCCTTCCGGGCCGAGCCGTATATGGAAGATGACGTCGCTCGCGTGCTCCGCGATCATCCGCAGGCGCTCTTCGCTGAGCCGCAAGGCTCGATCGGCGCGCCGCTGCTCGGTGACGTCGAGGGCCGTGCCGATCATCCGCAGCGGAGAGCCGTCCTCGGCGCGGAGCACGTCCGCCTCGGTGTGGAGGAAGCGCTCTTCGCCGTTCGGGCGGACGATCCGGTAATCGACACAATAGGGCAGGGTGCCCTGGAGCGCGAGGTCGACGGCGCGTATCACACCCTCTCGGTCCTCCGGGTGGATGCGGTCGATGAACCGCTCGTAGGTGATCGTGCCGGCGTCGCGGGACAGGCCCAGCATTCGATAACACTCGTCGGACCAGAGCAGCTCATTGCTTGGAATGTGCCAGTCCCAGTTGCCCAGCTTCGCCAACCTCTGCGCGCGGGCGAGGCTGTCCTCGCTCAGCCGGAGCGCTGCCTCCGTCTGCCTCGCTTCCGCGATCGTCGCGTGGAGCTGCTCGCGCGAGCGCTCGAGCTCGTGGTTCTCCCGCTCCAGCTGCTCGATCCGTGCGCGCTGGGCGTGCAGCTCGGCGGCGGTGAGCGCCATCCCGAAGAGGCTCGACAAGGCGCCCGCGATCTCGAGCAGCTCGGCCTCCGGGAGGGCGGGCTGCGCCGTGGCGCAGAGCAGCACCGCGCGCAGGGTGCCGGCGAAGGCGATGGGGATCGCGAACGCGTGGGTACAGCCGCAGCGTCGGCGCAGATGGCCGGCGTCCAGGAGCGCGTCGGCGCTCTCGTCCTCGGGCGCGACCTGCACGATGCCCGTGCGGGCGGCGGCGCCGGCGAGGCTCGGGGCGTCGAGCGGCAGGCGCCGCAGGGGGTCCAGCGAGTCCGCGCTGCCGCCTGCGCAGGCGACGAGCCCGAGCGGGTGCGGCGCCTGCGCGACATCGTAGAGGCAGGCGATGTCGGCGTGGAGGACGCGCGCCGCCGCCGCCACGATCGCTTGCTGCGGACCGTCATCGCCGGCGCGCGAGAGGGCCATCGACGCGTCGGCCACGGCGCGTGCCAGCGTGTCGTCCGGCGCCGACGGATCTTCGCGGCGTCGTTCCCTGGACGGTCCACCCCGTTCGGCACCGCGCCCTCTGTCGTCGCTGTTCAATCCGCCCCTTGCGCCTTCTACCCGGATGCTGGTGAGCGCGAAGCGAGACTATCACGAGCCTCCGCGCCGCAACCTGGTTCACGCGGAGCCTTCGCGCGGAGCCTTCGTCGCGCCGCAACCTGGTTCACGCGGCCGTCCACAGCCCGGGCCGGTGCAGGCCGGCGGCGGCTCTGCGGCGCCCGCGCCGGCCGAGGAGGACCCGGGCGAGGAAATACGCAACGGCCAGCGCGCTGGGAGGCGGCTACTGGGCGGCGTCGCTCCCTTGTGGCGAAGGTCAAGCGCTCCCGTACCTCTCGAAGTGCGTGGGCGATTTGTATACTGACGGCAACCTCCCATCGTCGCTGTAGGGGTCGAACGCCGCCGGGCGCACCCAGGCCTGCAGAGGTGGCATATCTCGGTTGCGCCGCACAAGTGCGCGGGCTCTGGCTCCGTGATGGCCAATCCCACCCGGACAGGGGAATTCCGGTGAACCATCGTGCCGACGGCGGCGCTTCCTCGCGGCGTGCGCAGAGGCGCACCTCATGATTCACGCTATGCAGGAAGCCCCCCCGGCGTTTGCGCGGCGAGGTTCCAGCTGGCTTTCATCCTCCCCCGTTCAGAAGCGTCTTCGCGGCCCGTCGATGCCATACGGCTGGGCGCCGTAGATGCGCAAGAGAAAACGTGAGTTACAGTGTGAGCGTTGCGGTTCCAGGTTCGGACCCCACCCAGGTTGGCACGGCGGACCCAGCGGACCGAAGGTTTGCATCGGGTCCGACCCAGGTTGGAGGTGGGCCAGGTTCGCAGACCAGGTTGGCGTTCCGACCTGGGTCGGACTAACAGCAACCCAGGTCAGGCTGGGGAGTAGGCAACGGCTCCAGCTCAGGTGGCGGACCGCCAGGCGGCCGCCACCCGCGAAGCTTGGTCGAGCAGCGAAATGATTGACGAAAACCCGTGGCACAAAGCTTGTCATGGTGCACCTGTCATGAGCCAGCCCCGCGAGATCGCTGCCGGAGCCACCTACCTCATCACCCGTCGCGTCCTGCGCCGGCACCTGCTCTTCCGCCCGGACGCGGCAATCACCCGGCTCCTCGTCTACGTCCTCGCGGTGTCGACCCGCCGTTACGGCATCGAGGTCCATGCGCTCTGCGCCATGTCAACGCATCTGCACCTGGTCGTGACAGACACGAGGGGCGTCCTGCCGCGGTTCTTGCAATTCTTCCATCGCATCGTCGCGCTCGGCACGAAGGTGCTTCGCGGGTGGGAAGGCCCCGTGTGGGACCACGAGGCCACGAGCGTGGTGCGGCTGCTGACGCGCGCGGCGGTGGTGGAGAAGATTGCTTACGTCATGGCGAATCCCGTCGCCGCTGGCCTGGTGCAGCATGCTCGCGAGTGGCCGGGCGCCAAGGTAAATGTGGACGAGCTCGGTCGCGGCGTGCTGCGCGCGGCACGGCCTTCGGTGTATCTCGACCCGGAAAACCCCCAGTGGCCCGAGGAGGTGACCGTCTCGCTCGCGCTTCCGCCGGCCATCGGGCAGGACAGCGCGGAGAGCTTTCGCCAGGATGTCTCTGCCGAGCTCGAGCGACAGGAAGCGCGGGCCCGCGCGGAGGTGCAGCGACGAGGACTTCGCTTCTTGGGCGCCGAGAGGGCCAGTAGGGTGTCCCCTTACGAGCGCGTGACGAGCTTCGAGCCGCTGCGCGACGGCAATCCGACGTTTGCGGTTGGTCGCAATCAGGGGGACGCGTGGCGAATCGCAGGTGCCGCTGTGCGTGCGTTTCGAGCGTCGTACCGTGCGGCACTCGAACGATGGTGTGCCGGCGTGCGCAGCGCTGTATTCCCCGCGGGGACGTGGTGGATGCGCACGTTTCACGGCGCCAGCGTGGCCGACGTCGTGCTCACGGTGTAGAGCGTTAGCAGCGGCGCGGCAGGGAGGCGGGCAGGACGGGCAAGGGCATCCGCGCCTTGTCGTGGGGCGCGTCCGTCTGGGGCCGGCGGTGTGGACGGCCGAAGCGGCGTGCTGCGGTATACCCTTTCGTACGGCTGCAGGCGGTGCCGAACGCGTAGGAAGCGGCGTCAGAGGCAGCGAGCTGTACGCTATGGTTGGCCGAGCGGGATGATTCCTATCGGAAGGCGAACCCATGGGATAGTCATTCCGGGTAGCCGCGGCCGCACTCCCGGCCGCGGCCACCTGGTCGCGATGCAACCTAGGTCAGTCGTTTTGGGGCGTTTTGGGGCCGGGGCCGACGCAACCCGGGTCGTTTGGGTAGGGTCGTTTGCCTGCTCAATCCGTGTCAGGTGCTGTTGGAACGGGCGTTTTTACCCGGTTGTCGTGCACCGGGCGGGAACGTCGGCTGGCGTGGCCGAGCCAGAGCGTGCGATAGAAGCCGCGGGAACACGGTAAGATGCACCTAGGCACGGTGTGGTACCGGGGAGACGGAGCCGCCCGCAAGGACGGTGTGCGCGGCGCGACCGACGTTGCGGCGGGGGCGGCGGGCGGACGCCGCAGCTGCGCTGCGCTCGGCACGGGACAGGTGGCGTGCTGGGGTTGGGACCTCAACGGCCAGAGCGGCGGCGGGCCCATCTTCGACAGCGCCGACGAGGTCGTCGAGGTCGTCGGCGTCACCCTCCTCGAGAGCGTTGCCGGTGCGAGGGCCGTCGTCGCCGGCAGGCGCCACAGCTGCGCGCTGCTCGACGACGGCAGCGTCGTGTGCTGGGGCTCCAACCAGAGCGGCCAGCTCGGCTCCTAGGAAAACCAACCTGGTCTCCGTGCCGGTGCGGGCGGCGATCGACATGCGCGCGGTCCCCTCTCGCCGCCGGGCGGGAGCACACCTCCGCGCAGGACGAGGAGGGCGGGGTGTTCTGCTGGGGCAGCGACGGCCAAGGTCAGATCGGGACCGGGCGACAGGGACGCGCGCCGCGTGGAAGCTCGCGGCCGTGTCAGGGATGGCCGGCGCCCTCGCCCCGGGCGCTGCCCTCGCCGATCCGATGCGGCGTTTTCAGATGGATCTCGCCTTCGGTGCGCGCGCGGGCAGCGGCGTGCGGGTCCTCGAGGGCAGGCTGCTCCTCGGCTGGTGCGGGTCTACCGGCCCGACAGCGCGTCGTGGGTTCCGTACCTCTCCGCGGGCTCTCGGCGAGCGCCGGCGAGCGCCGGCTCGACCGACGTTGACGATCGTCGTGGCTTCGACGGCGAGGTGCGCGTCGCGCGCTACACGCTCGGTCCCCCGTCACGCCGGTCTACTTCTTCGCCGGGACGTTGAGCGACAGGCTCCCCGAGGCCGGCGGCGCGTTCGGCGCGCGCGTGGCCCTCGGCCCCGGCCTGCCCGTGCAGTGGCGCATAATCTTCGAGGTCGCCCTTGTGCCCAACCACGTCGAGGTCGCGTACGAGAACGGCTCGTCTCACCGGCTGGGCGGGGCGGTCGGGTACAGCTGCTGAAGCGCGCCGGCGCTACCCGCGCCCTCACCCCTCGAGATAGGAGCCGAGCTCTCGTTGCCGCGAGCGCGTCCGGAGCTTCTCGAGCAGCTTCGCCTCGATCTGACGGATGCGCTCCCGCGTCAGCGAGAACGACTGCCCGATCTCCTCGAGCGTCTCGTCCTCGTTGCCGTCGAGGCCGAAGCGGCGCCGCAGGAGCTCGCGCTCGCGCGGCTGCAGCGAGTCGAGCAGCTCGCGCGTCTGCTCGATCAGGCGGCGCCGGGCCAGCATGTCCGCGGGCGTGGGCTCGTCGTTGGCCAGCAGATCGCCGTACCGGGTATCCCCCTCTTCGCCGACGGGGGCGTCGAGGCTGAGCGGCTCGAGCGCGAGCTCGCTGATCACCCGCACCTTCTCCACGGTGAGGCCGCTGCGCTCCGCGATCTCCTCGACGGAAGGCTCGCGCCCCCGCTCCTGCACCAGATCTCGCCGGGCGCGCACCACCTGGCTCCGGATCGCGGTGAGGTGGACCGGCATCCGAACGGGCTTTCCCTGGTTGAGGATCGTCCGCTTGATGGCCTGCTTGATCCACCACGCGGCGTAGGTGCCGAAGCGGTGGCCGCGGCGGTACTCGAACTTGTCGGCGGCGCGGATCAGGCCGAGGTTCCCCTCCTGCACAAGGTCGAGCAACGGGACGCCGAAGCGCTGGTGCTCCCGCGCGATGGCGACCGCAAGCCGGAGGTTCGCCTGGACGAGCTCGGACTTCGCCTGGGCGACGGCGCGGCGCCCCCGGGCGATCGCCGCGAGCGTGGCCTCGATCGTGGCGCGCTCGGCCTTGTCGGCCTCGGCCGCTGCTGCACGAAGGCTCCGCTCGATGCGCTCCTCGAAGGTCGGATCGAGGCGCAGCTCGGCGAGGCCTGCGGCGAGGCCCGCAAGGGCGGTCTCCACGCCGTCTTCGGCGATCTGCCGGCCGAGGAGCGAGCGGGCGAGCCCGAGCAGCTCCGCGAGCCGCTTCGCGGAGGCGTCCGCCTCGGGATCACCCGCGTCGGCCTCGCACAGCAGATCGCGGAGGCTCAGCGCCCCGACCTGGACGTCCTCCGCCGTCGAGGCGAGCTCGCGCAGGGCGACGGGCGACCGGACCCACGCCTCGAAGCAGGCGAGCGTGCCCGCCTCGATACGACGGCCTATCGCGACTTCGCCCTCGCGCGTCAGCGGCTGGCTGCCGGCGAGCGACCGGAAGTAGAGCTCGGTCGCTCCGAGCGTGGCTTGCGAGCTGGCGGCCTTCGCACGCCGAGCCGGCGCGCGCTCGCCCGCGCGTCCGCCCGCGGAAGCGATGGAAACGGGATGACTCGATTCGGACTCGCTCGTCGAGAGCGAGGGACGGAACCTCATTCAATGCGCTCCAGTGTTGCCGCTGCGTCGTACCCGACCGCGAAGGGTGTGAGGGGGCACGATCATCGATGCGCCTCGATATCCTAACCGCCGAGGACGTAAATAGGAAAACGAATCGACCGTCGACATGGCGCATTTTACCGACGTTTTTCGGTGTTGTTGCCCCGCTCGGCGCGGCGCGTTCTCGTTGTCCTGGGATGGCGGCGCGCGCGTGGGCGTTGCCGGACGAGCATACATTGCCGGGCGAGCGGCCGCGTCACGCTCGACCGCGCGGGGGAGGGGGGCCGGAGGGCGCGACGTGACGAAATGGCGGAGGGCCTCGCGAGGGGGTCGCCCTCGAACCGACACGGGCGGCCTCGGAGGGGGACACGGCGAGGTCGCGGTATGCCGGGACCGTCCGGCGGGGGGAGGGGGGCGAGACCGGAGCGGGCGGCCTCGTAGGGCGAAGCGAGGTCGCCACCTGGTGGAGCGGCCGCGACGGGGCGGATGGATCCAAGACGGCAGCGGACGGCACCGCAGGTCGGAAGAATCGACCCGCGCGCGCGGCGGCGCTGCTGAGCTGCGCTTCGGGGCGAAGCGTTTCGAGGGCGCTTCGGGGTGAAGCGTCTCGGGAACGACGCGGAGCGTCCTGCGCGCCGCTGGCCCTGCGCCGTCCGGGCAACGGTTGCTATGCTCCGCGCCCGCGCTGCCCTCCGGAGCGGAGAGGTAGCCATTTCACCGAGGAGCGACGCGCATGATCCAGATCTTCGGCACGGCCAAGTGCAAGGCGACGCGGGCGGCGCAGCGGTTCTTCGCCGACCGGGGCATCAAGGTGCAGCTCGTCGATCTGCGCGAGAAGGGCCTCTCCAAGGGGGAGCTCGCGAGCGTGGCGCGCGCGGTGGGCGGCGTGCGCGCGCTTTACGACGCGGAGAGCGCGCGGGTGAAGGAGCGGGGCCTCCAGCACCTCGGCCCGAGCGAGGCGCGGATCGCGGAGCTCCTCGTCGACGATCCGCTCCTGCTCCGCACGCCCATTGTGCGCGACGGGACGCGCGCCTGCGTGGGCGCGGCCGAGGCGACCTGGAAGGCCTTTGCCGACGCCGCGAAGGGTGGGTAGCGGAAGGGCGGGCTAGGGGATCGGGGGAGGCAGGAGCCGCGTGCGGGCCGAGGCGCCCCCGAGGGGAGCGCGGTCATGCGACGCCCCGCGTCGCTGGTACATGCGCAACGTTTGTGCCAACGAGGAGACGGCCGTCAGCGCTCGGGGTGCCTCTCCTCCACGTGGTGCCGTCGACGCTCCACACGATGCTTCTTCGCTGGCTTCGCCGGAGTCGCCGGCCTGACCGTGGCTCCTGCCGTCACCGTCGCCCCCGCCCTGACCGAGGTTGCCGGTCTGACCGAGGTTGCCGGTCTGACCGAGGTTGCCGGCCTGACCGAGGCCCCCGCTCGGACCGTGGCCGCCGCCCGGACCGTCGCTGCCGGCCTGACCGTGGTTGGGCGGTGCACGTGGTGATGGTGATGATGGCCGTGTCGCTCGAAGTCGACGCGGTAGCGGACCAGGGCGCGCGGCTCGTCGCGGTAGTAGACCCAGCCGTGGTGCGACGGGTAGTACCAGCGGCCGTCCACATAGTAGACGTAGGTCCCGCGGTAGTACACGCGCGGGTAGGCCTCGACGTGGACCGGCGCCGCTGCGATGTGAACGACCGGCTCCTCGTACACCGCGAACTCCTGGTACGTGACGGTCGCATGCGCCGGCGCTGCGGCCCTTGTGTGGACTTCTGCCACGCACCCGGTCGCGCCGAGGAGCGCGAGCGCAACGAGCGCGGCCAGCACGGCGAGCCTGCTGCTGCGCTGCTGAGCGCGCGCCGCAGCTCTGGGGGAGGAAATATCGAGGACTGGCACGTTCATCTCCATGGGGGGTTCACAGGAGCAACTGCGGTGCCACCCGGCGAAGGCGGAGCGCCGCCGGCGCATCGCAGCGCGCCGCTCGCTGGTATAGCGCTTGCTGCCGTGCCGCGCATCGGCGCGACAGCGCCAGACTTGGATAAAGGAAGACGACCCCCATGAAACTTTCGAAGGTGCTCACCGGTCTCGCTGGCTGCGTCCTCGCCACTGCCTCGCTCACGGGGTGCATCGTCGTCGATCATGACGATGACCACGATCACCTCACGCGCGGCTCGCTCACCGTCGCCCTGACCATCGACGGCAGCCACGACCCGTGGGAGTGCTTCGATCACGACGTGAGCGGGGTCGCGGTCAGCGTCGAGGACGAGGCGGGCTTCCTCGTCGTCGACGCGGTGGGGGACTGCGATGATCTCGGCCTCACCATCGACGGCCTCTCCGAGGGGTACTATGACGTCGACGTCTGGCTCGTGGATTTCGACGGAGATCCGATGAGCGATATCGTGCGCGTCGAGAGCGTCGACGTGCTCGACGGCGCCGACACGCTTGTGGAGGTCGACTTCCCGTGGACGTGGATCGACCCCTGACGCGCGCGGCTCGCCTGAGCGACCGCGGGCAGGGGCCTACTCGCCCGCCATCGCGGTCACGAGACCATGGACGCCGTTATTGGATCGGGTAGGCGGGGTCGCGCTCGGGGAGCTTGGCGCTCGCGGAGGCCGCGAGCAGGCGCCGTCGCCGCCGCCCTGCGGGACATGAAGCCATGTTACTGGGACTTCTGCGATTCCCCTTGCCGCTGCGCGTAGGCCTGGGGGCCTTGCAGCTGGCTGCCTTGCTGCTGGCCGGGCTGCACCTGGCTCACCTGGCCGCGTTGCTGCTGGCCAAGCTGGGTGCCCTGCCGCTGTCCGGGCTGCACCTGGCTCACCTGACCGCGTTGCTGCTGGCCGCGTTGCTGCTGCTGGCCGAGCTGGGCGCCCTGCTGCTGGCCAGGCTGCATCTGGCTGACCTGGCCGCGTTGCTGGTGGCCGCGTTGCTGCTGCTGGCCAGGCTGGATGCCCTGCTGCTGGCCAGGCTGGATGCCCTGCTGCTGGCCAGGCTGGATGCCCTGCTGCTGCCCGGTTTGCGCCCAGCCGAACTGGCCGCGTTGCTGCTGGCCGGGCTCGCTGCTTTCCTGCTGAGCGCGTTGCTGCTGGCCGCCTGCCCGCTGTTCGTTGAGCAGCAAGCAGAACAGTTGCTCGGCCTCTGTCAGGCGCTGCTCGACGTCCGCTCGCATCGCCTCCACGCGCGATCGGATCTCGGCGTTCTCCGCGTTCGCGACGCGCGGCGTGTCGAGGAGCTCGAGGGCGCGGCGATGGAAGGAGATCTGAGACCAGATGAAGGCCCTGTCGAACTCGGCGCCTTCCTCCTCTTCCAGCGCTCCGCTCACCTCGGTCGAGCTCTTGTCGAGCTCTCGGCAGCGCGGGCACGACTCCATCTTGAACCTTGAACCCCTCGAGCCCGCGCCGATCTGCTCGGACTGGGACTGCTCCTCGATGAGCTGCTCGGCGTAGCGCTTCACATCCGGCGACTCGGCCTTGTCCAAGGCGATCTGCGACAGATCCACCTCCTTCTGGTGGATGAACGAGATCAGCATCGTGAGCTCCGCGTCCGACGGTTGCTGCGTCGCGCCGCTCTGTCCGCGGCCTCCCTCCCTGCCGCCCTGACTGCCGCTCTGTCCGCGGCCTCCTTGCCTGCCGCCTTGATAGCCGGCCTGCTCGCCGCACATCTGCCTGTCGCCGGCGCGCTGGCCGCCGGCCCGTTCGCCGCCCTGCCTGCCGCCTTGATGGCCGGGCTGCTCGCGGCCTCCCTGCCTGCCGCCGGCCTGCGCTCGACCGCCCCTCCCGCCGGCGCCTCGCGCGCCGTCTCGGCCCGTCTGTCCGTGGCTCCTGCCGTCGGGGCCCGTGCCGGCCCTCTCGTGCCCAGCCGTTCCATCGCGATCCGCCTCGGCGTCATCGCTGCTGCCGATGCAGCCGCCGGCCCCCGCGAGCACAAAGCTTCCAGCGAACATGATCGCCATGAGGCGACCTGAACGATTGCCTATCATTGCTTGCTCCTTGGCCCGACACCGGCGCGCTGTCGCGCTCACCTGCCGGTTATCGGCCCCGAACATCTGGGTTCGGGAAGCGAGGATGGTGAGCGAGGTGGAGCCCTAAGCCTGCATCGTCATTTCCCCGAGAGCTCCTGCGCCCCTTGCGGGATCGCCGCGAGAGTCGCAGTCCCGCTCGGCGTCGACCCCGGCCGATGCGCAGCGGCCGGCCCGGCGATCGACCAGGATCCCAAGGACCCGCTCGGGCACTCGCCCGCGCGAGGGCGTGACGCAGTCGGCCGCCGTCCGCCCGCGCCTGTGCTGCACCGGACAAGGCGCCCGGATACGCCGCCAGGAAGCCGGACATCTCGTGCGCCGACGCGTGCGCCGAGCCGCACGCGCGCCGCGCGCTGAGGAACCCGCTCGGCCGGGTCGCGCCGCCTTCCGCCGCGCCATCGATGCGCGTAAGCTCCAAGCGACGTCCGCCCGCCCGGCGCCTCGGCCTTCCGCGAGGCGCCGGTGGCCATCATCTTATGAGAACCTCCGCGCACACCGGCCCGTCCCCCGGGCCCGCCGCCCGCGTCGATACGACGGATCTCGAGGCCCTCAAGCGTGAGCTCGAGCGGCTCCGCGCCGTGGGGTCCCGGGATCGCGGGTGGCTCGACGCCGTGCTCGAGCACAGCCCGCACGGCGTCATCCTCTGCGACGCCTCCGGGAAGCTCGTCCTGCACAACCGGGCGGCGGAGCGCATCTGGGCCGGCAGCGCCTCGACCGAATCGATCAACGACTGGACGCTTTATCGCGCCTTCCACGAGGACGGCCGCCCGTACGAGGCAAAGGACTGGGCC
This sequence comes from Sorangium aterium, assembly GCF_028368935.1. Classification (NCBI taxonomy): domain Bacteria; kingdom Pseudomonadati; phylum Myxococcota; order Polyangiales; family Polyangiaceae; genus Sorangium; species Sorangium atrum. The sequence goes on from NZ_JAQNDK010000002.1 coordinate 1,570,538, forward strand.
ATGGCCCGCGCGATGTCCGCACGGCAGGTCATCGAGAGCGAGGAGACCCGGATTCAGCGCTTCGACGGCACGTATGGCATGGTCCTCGGGAGCGCCGCGCCCATCATCGGGCCTGGCGGCGAGCTCGAGGGCGGAATCTCGGTGTTCGCCGACATCTCGCGCCTCAAGCAGGTCGAGGCCGAGCGCGGCGAGCTCGCCGCGCAGCTCACGAGGCGGGTCGAGGAGCTCGATCGCCGCGCCCAGCTCACCCAGGCGCTGCTCGCGGTCAGCACCGCGCTGAGCGGCGTCGTGACGGTCGAGCAGGTGTCCGCCGCCGTCGTGAGCGACATCCACCGGGTGCTCGGCGCCTCGACGTCGATGGTGTACACGGCGGACGAGGCGGCAGGCGTCGCGACGCTCGTCGGCCACGCGGGGCTCGAGGAGCAGCGCACGAGCCCTTACGCGCGGGTGCACCTCGACGCCCGACTGCCGCTCTCGGAGGCGCTCCGGGAGCGCCGCCCCATCTGGGTGGACACGACGCAAAGCCTGCACGCCGCGTACCCCGAGCTCGCGGCCCTGCGGCCTGTCCGCGACGACGTGAAGGCGCTCGCCGTCCTGCCGATCGTCGCCCACGCGGCGCTGCTGGGCGGGCTCGCGTTCACGTTCGCGAACGAGCGGGCGTGGAGCCCCGAAGAGCGCGAGTTCCTGCTCAGCGTGGCGGCGCAGTGCGCGTCGGCGCTGGACAGGGCGCGCCTCCTCGAGCGGGAGCGCGAGGCCCGGGCGCGCGCGGAGATGCTCGCGGCGGAGCTCGAGCGGCAGCAGGCGACGCTCCGCCTCCTGAGCGAGGCGGGCGCCGCGCTCTCCGGCTCGCTCGACGTCGCGTCGCGGCTCACGCAGCTGACCCACCTGGCGGTCCCCACCCTGGCCGACTGGTGCGCGGTCGACATGCTGAACGGCGATTCCATCGAGCGCGTGGCCGTCCATCACTGCGATCCCGCGAAGATCGAGCTCGCCGAGCGCCTCAGGGCGATGGACCCGCCCCGGCCCGACGCCCCGGCGGGCGTGCCGGCGGTGATCCGCGCCGGCCGCTCCGAGTGGATGGCCGACATCCCCGACGCCGCCATCGAGTCCGCGGCGCAGAGCCCCGAGCACCTGCGCCTGATCCGGTCGCTCGGGCTGAGGTCGTATGTCGTCGTCCCGCTCCGGGGGCGCGACCGGACCATCGGCGCGCTGACGCTGGTCCACGCGGAGTCGGGACGTCGCTTCAGCGAGGCGGACGTCGCGCTCGCCGAGGAGCTCGCCAACCGGGTCGCCCTGCTGATCGACAACGCGAGGCGGTTCCAGGAGGCGCAATCGCTCATCCGCGCGCTGGAGCGGACCAACGCCGAGCTCGACCAGTTCGCGTACGTGACGAGCCACGATCTGAAGGCGCCGCTCCGGGGCATCGCGAGCCTCGCCCAGTGGATCGAGGAGGACCTCTCGGACAAGCTCACCGAGGACACGCGCCATCAGATGGAGCTCCTGCGCGGGCGCGTGCGGCGCATGGAGGCCTTGATCGAGGGGATCCTGGCCTACTCCCGCGCCACGAGGTTCCGCGAGAAGCCGGAGAGCGTCGACCTCGAGAGGCTGGCGAGGGAGGTGGTCGAGCTCATCGCCCCGAGGCCGCCCGCGCGGGTGACGCTCGACGTGCCGCCGGCGACCCTGCGGACCTACAGGGTGCCCTTGCAACAGGTGCTCATGAACCTGATCACCAACGGCCTCAAGCACGCGGGCCGCGAGGACGCGGCGGTCTCCGTGTCCGCCCGGGAGCAGGGCGACAGGGTCGAGGTCTCCGTGACCGACAACGGGCCTGGTATCGCGCCTGCGTTCCAGGAGAAGGTGTGGGGGATGTTCCAGACGCTGCAGGCGAGGGACAAGGTGGAGAGCACGGGGATCGGCCTCGCCATCGTGCGAAAGATCGTGGAGAGCCGCGGCGGTCGGGCGTCGGTGGAGTCGGACGGCAAGAGCGGCGCGACGTTCCGGTTCACGTGGCCCAGAAAAGAAGAGGCGGAGGGCACCGCGTAGCCACCGCGCCTGCCAGGCGGCTCGGAAGCGTGCAATCCTTCGCAGACGCGGGGGACGAGGTGCTCAGTTCGAGGGCTTCGGCATCTGGAACACCACGCCTTCCTCTTCGGCCTCTAGGTCGTTGACGTTCCAGTAGATGGATCCGCAGTCGACGGCGATCTCGAAGAAGTACGGCTGCCCGGTCGCGAGGGTGACCGTGTCGCCCTTGCCGAGGTGTGCCCTCCGCACCTCGCCTTGCCCCTCGCTGTTCATGTAAACGGTCCAGTAGACGAACTCGTCATCCACCGTGAGCGACTTGGCGACGGCCTGCGTGTCGACCGTCGTGGTGAAGGGCGGGGCGCTCGGCGCCGCGTCCGTCGCCTTCGACTGGATCGCGCCGGCGTTGTCGGTCACCCAGTGCACGACGCCGTTGGCGAGGACCAGCTCGGTCGGGTTGCCATTCGTCTCCGCGAAGACCTCGGCGGCGGCGCCAAGCGGGTCCTTCGTCTTGCGCAGGATCTGGCGCGCCAAGTAGTCCGACCAGTAGACGTGCGTCGCGTCGACGGCGACGCCGATCGGGCGGTCGCTGGAGGCGACCAGCTCGGCGATAGCCTGGCTGCCGTCGGCCTTGGCTCGCCAGACGGCCGCGGGCGACTGCGTCGCCCAGTAGACGCTGTCGCCGAAGGAGGCGATCCGGCCGAAGGCCGTGGCCGCCGGCTCGCCTTCCTGCAGGGGGACCTGCGCGATCTGGATCGGGCTGGAGCTCGGCGGCTCGATGGAGATCCCCAGCACGTCTCCGTTGCTCCAGTTGATCCACGAGAGCTGCCCGCCCGAGTAGGTGACCCAGGCGGTGTCGCCGAACCCGTAGGTGCCCGGGAGCGTGCGCGCGGCCCCGCCGTCCTTCGGGATGGCGACGATGGCCTGGTTGTTGGCCAGGAGCACGAGATCCCGCGTGACCGCCATCCCCTTCACGTTGGAGCCGAGCTCTCCTGGCATTCGCGTTACGGGGCACTCCCCCGCGGCGCAGCTCGACGGGGGACACGAGGGCGTGCCCCCGGCGCTGCCGCCGGCGCCGTCGCCGCCATCACCGTCACCGCCGGTGCCATCACCTCCGTCACCGCCGGCGCCCGACGTCGTCTGGGCAGAGCCACCGTCCCCGGATCCGGTGCTCGTCGTCGTCGAGGAAGCGGAGGACGCGCCCTCCGTGCCAGGCTCGATGCCGAAAATGAGATTGCAACCAGTGCCCGCCGCCGCGAGCGCGAGCAGGGCGCAGGGCAAAGCGATCTTGCTGTGCATGGTGGAGTGTATACATCCCCGGCGACGCCCGCGGCGATCGGGGGCCGCCGCCTGGGGGCGACGCTTCCGTGCGACACGCGCGTTCACGCGAGCCGGCGGAGCTGCTCCAGACGCCGCCGCGGCTCGATGTCGCGCCGCTTGATCTTCCCGGTCCTGAGCTCCTCGTAGGGCCCGCACACCGGCCGGTAATCGCACTGCGCGCATGCCCCCTCCGCCGGCATCGGCAGGAGGGCCGCCTTGTCGATCGCGTCCCCGATGATCCCTGCCACCTGGGCGGCCGCGTCGCGCGCCCGCGCGTCCAGGTAGATCGGCACCTCCGTGAACCCGCCGGCGGAGGTGCAGTAATAGAGCCGCCCGGACTCGACCTGCGTGCCCGGGGGCATGAGCTTCTCCAGCGCGAGCGCGTAGAGGACCGGCTGGAGCGTGCCGCCGCCGCTCACGACCGCGTCGCGCGGCGCCCGCGCCTTGCCTGTCTTGTAGTCGGTGGCCCGCATCGCTCCCCACACGCTCCGCTCGACAAGGTCGATCGAGCCACGGAGCCGGACGCCGCAGTCGAGCTCCACGGGCGCGTCCGAGCTCCCCGGATCGCGGATGGCGAGGCGGCGCGGCAGCCCGAACGACAGCTCGAAATGGATCGGCTCCCAGTCGCGGTCCTCCGCGGCGCGCCGCAGCCACTCCCGGAGGTCGGCCCGCACCGACGCGATGCCGTCATCCCACACGCGTCGGATCGCCGGCGCGAGCTCGTCCGCGTAGCGCGCGGCGACGCGGTCGAGCGCCCGATCGAGCTCGGCCCGCGCCTCGTCGAGCGAGGGCAGGCCGAGCGGCAGCTTGCCCGCGTCGCGCAGGGCGACCAGCACCTCGTAGAGCACGTCGTGCACGAGCCGGCCGCGCTGGAGCGGATCGAGCTCCTCGATCGCCTCGGGCGCCGGGCGCGGGGCGAGCTTGTGCACGGCGTAGAGGAAGAAGCGGTAAGGGCACGCGGCGAAGTGCTGGAGGGCGGTCGGCGAGAACGACCTGCGCTCGAACGCGTGCTTCGCGAGCGCCTCGCGCGCCTCCGCGATCGGCTTGAACAGCCCGTCGGCGGTCGTCCAGCCAGGGATCCAGCGCCGCGCGCGGAACCGGAGCGCCCGCGCGAGGTGGGGGTTGGCGTTGAGCAGGTAGCGCGCGGTGCCGACCGTCTGCGCCTCCGGCAGGCTGAAGAGCGTCTCGAGCAGCGCGAGATCGTGCTCGGCCGCGTCGATGGCGTCCTCGGGCCGCGCGGGCGCGGGCCAGCCGATGCGCGCGGCGCCGCCCTGCTCGGCGCGGCGCTCGAGCTCGCCGAAGCCGGGCAGCCTGCCCTCGGCCGCGCGCAGGAGCTCGAGGCCGTAGAACGAAGGCACTCGAGGGCGGGACTGATCCATGTCCACGCGCGGGTACGACACGACGAGCCGCTGGCGGGCCGCGCCGACCGCGAGCCGGAGCGCGAGGCGCTCGCGCGCCACGCGGTCGTCGCTCGTGTCGAGGCCCGAGTCGCCCCCGGCGATCGCCCGTCGGAGGGCGTCGCGGAGGATCGGGTCCTCGACGACCTTCTGCGGGAAGATCCGCTCGGCGAGCCCGGGGACGAAGACCACGTCGAACGAGCGCCCGCGGGCGCCCTCGATGGGCGAGACGAAGAGGCGCCCGTCGCGGCGGGCGGCCGGTGGCAGCACGAGGTCGGTGAGGCGGCGCGAGAGGCAGAGGCGGATCTCGCCGAGGTCCACCGGTCCGACGTGGGCCATCGGCGCGAGCTCGGCGAGCACCGCGAGCACGCGCTCGGGCCGCCGGAGCGCGCGCGTCGCGAGGGCCGAGAGGCGGCGCTGCCACTCGCCGAAGGTCGCGCGCTCGCCCGGGCTGGGCAGCGCCGCGAGCAGCGGCAGCGCGAAGGCGCGCAGGGCCGAGAGGTCCGCGAGCGTCCGCGCGATGCGCGCGGCGTCGCGATCCTCGGGGGCGCGTGCGAGCTCCAGCCGGAGCTCCCGCTCGAAGCCGGAGAGCCGCGCCTCCCACCGATCGAGCCCGCCGATCACCGCCGCGTCGACGAGGATGCGCTCCCAGCGCCGCGGGGCGCGCAGGGTGCCGTCGTGCACGGGGGCGTCGCGGCCCTGGGCTGTCGGATCGGGGGGGTGGGCTGTCGGATCGGGGGTTGTGGCTGTCGGATCGGGGGGATGGGCCGTCGGACCGGGGTTGAGGGTCGTCGGACCGGGGTTGGGGGCCGTCGGACCGGGGTTGAGGGTCGCCGGACCGGGGTTGGGAGCCGTCGGACCGGGGTTGAGGGTCGTCGGATTGAAGCTTTTCCCGGGCGGATCGAACCCGAGATCTTCCCCCGCCATGTCGTCGTCCGGAGGCGCCTCGTCGAGGCTGCCGCGCAGGAGCTCGGGGAAGAGGTCGTCGTCTGGCGGCACCCAGCGGTCGGCCTCGGGCGCGGCGGGCGGCGGCTCGCCCGCGGGCGTCGCGTCGGGGACCTGCCCGAGCGAGAGGTACTCGGCGAAGCGCGACGCCGACAGGTGCTCGGCGGCGCACGCGAGCAGCGCGAGCAATGCGCGGCCCGCCGGGTCGGGTTGCACCGAGCCCTGCGCGAAGTGCGCGGGGATCCCGGCCCGGCGCAGCGCCTCGACGAGGTGCGCGCGGTACTGCTCGGGCGCGCGCAGGAGGATCGCCATCCGCTCGAACGGCACACCGTGGGCGGCCTCGCGCAGCGCGATGCGCGCGAGCTCCACGCACTCCCGGCTCTCGCCGGGTGCGGAGAGGATCTCGACCTCGTCACCGAGCCCGGGGGCCTCGTCGTTCAGCGGATCGAACAGGTGCTCCTGCAGGCGCGCGAGCGAGGTGCTGGGCGCCACCGGCGGCAGCTCGTCGCCCGCGCCGTCGTCGTCGCCGTCGTCCACGCCATTGCCCGCGCCGGCGCCGTCGTGCGCGGCCGAGACCGCGGTCAGCGAGACCCGCCGCGGCGGCGATCGGAGCGCCGCCTGCAGGTGGCGCAGCGACGCGGCGTCGCCGGCCGGAACGGTGGCGAGCGCGTCCGGCGAGCGCGCGGCGACGGCCTCGAGGAGCTCGCGCTCCAGCGCGAACCGCACGGGCAGGTCGAGCAGGAGCATCGGCAGCCCGAGCAGCGGGTGGCGCGAGCGGGCATCGCCGTCGTCCGCGGCACGGGCGCGCTCGGCCGCGAGTCGCAGGACGATGGCGCGATCGGCGAGCCCCGCGTCGTCCAGCGCGGCGTCGAACGCGTGGGCGATGCGGTCGAGATCGGCCGGCGCGAGCGCGTCCGCCGCGACGCCGGAGAGCCGCACCTCCTCGAGCGTCCGCGCGACGGCGCGCGGGAGCCCGGGTCGATCCGCGACGCGGGCGAAGCGGCCGAGCAACCCGTCCTGCGCGAGCCCGTCGATGGTGCGCGCGCAGAGGGCCTCGATGGCGAGCGCGCTGGCCGGGACGAGGCCGCGCTCCGCGAGCGCCGGCATCGCGAGCGCGGCGGCGAGGCGCCCCAGGGTGAGCCGGTGCCAGCCGAAGGTGGCGCGGCGACCGCGGATCGACGCGCGGGCGAGCTCGCTCACGGCCTCGACCGAGGCGCCGACGAGGAGCACGCGCTCCGCGGGGCGCCGGCGGCGCAGCCAACCCACGGCCCGATCGAGGCGGGCGGCGGCGCTGGGGGAGGTGATGACGGCGTGGGGCACGGGTGGCTCGAGAGGCGGCAGAGGCCGATGGGGGTTCGGTGGACGGCCCCGAAAGGGGTAAGGGGGACTAGCAGCTGGGCAGTCTGCCGCCGGCTGCCATCGCTCAGCTCAGGTCCGGGAGCACATCGGCGATCGATGCTGCGACGATGGCCCGTTCATGCCACCGCTCCAGGATCTCAGGATCCTTCTCGGCCAGGATGCGCCCACGCGCGGCGTCCGGCACGGCGATGCCGCGGACCCGGAGCGCGGTCAGCACGGCACGCGCCGCCTCCTCCGCGCGCCCCTCGTCACGACCTTCCTTCCGCTCCTCGGCGCGGAGCTTCTGCTCGTACTCCTTGAACCACGCCCGGATCTCTGCGCTCACATCGTCCTCCTCGTCGGTCGTCGGCTCCTGGATTCCGTGCCGGAAGTGTACCAGCAGCGGCGTGGCGACGCTCTTCTCCCAGGTATCGTCTGGCAGTGCCGCCAGATCCGTCAGTGCCTCGCGCAAGCGGCGGCCCGAGCCGAGCAGCCGCAGCAGCAGCGTCGTACGCGTCCGGGGCAGCTCCGCGAGCACCACCACCCGCATCATTAGGCCCGGTACGGCGTGGTAGACGCCGGCTTGCACCGGCTCGCACCGGTAGGCGTCGAGCACCGTCTCAGGACGCCCGGGGCCGATGACGACCAGCGCAGGGAAGGCGACCGCCGGCTGCGGCGGCGTGTCCGTGTCCTCGTCCGGCGCAACGGAGCGCGCTGCAGAGCGGGCGCGGCGCTCGAGCTCGTGGTGCCACGTGAGCTGCTTGCGCAGGCATTGCCGGACCTGACGAAGGCTCGGCGTGCCGTGGAACGGCTCGAACAGGCTCGGTTCCGCCGAGAGCTCGCCGAGCAGGCCCATGGCGGCGCGCTCGGACGCCCGCGCGGGATCAGGCACGCTGTAGACATCGATCTTCTGTGTCGCCGCCAGCACCTCGACCTCGGTCTCGGCCGCCGAGACGAGGCTCAGCCCGTCCCGCAGCAAGCTCTTGGTGAACTGGTCGGAGCGGTTGTGCATTGGCGCGCGACTCTAATTCATCATCGCGGCATGTCCAGCTTTGTTCGGCGCGAAGGGGCGAATCGGAGGGCGACGATTTGCGCTGCGAAAGTAGAGCGGTGCACGTAATGCAGCAGGAGAGGCATGCGCTTACCGGCAAGGAGAGCCAGTCGTGTGCAAATCGTTGTAGGTCGCGTGAGACTTCCGCTCGACTCGGCGGGATGAGCGCGACGCCCGGCTCAGGGCCTTCCAGGCCAGTACCTCACGACCACGTGACAGTCGCCGACCTGCCAGCCTTTCGCGGCATCCCAGCGCAGCTTGAACACCTCCCCGCTGGCGTCGAACTCGTCATCGTATTCGCCTGCGTCGAGCTGCAGCAGCTCCGCATCCGGGCCTGCGCGGCGGAAGGCCACCACCTGGAGCCGCGCGCTGTCGCCGGGCGAGTAGCGGAGCGAGGCCTCCGAGAACGCCCCGAGCTCCGTCAATGGCGCTCCCACCTTGGTGCAGCCTCTCTTCGTGAACGGCTGCAGCTCCCCTATCTCCGGAAAGCCAGCGACGCGGACGGATGGCTTAAGGAACCATCCGAGCGCAAAGGAAACGACGGCGACGCCGAGGACCAGGAGGTAGCGCAGTCTTGCGGATTGGAAGGAGGTATGCACGTCTTGTCCGGATCGGCTCAGGGCGCCTCGGCCAGTGGGATCCACCCCAGCATTGCCCCGGAACGAGGCTCGATGGAACGTCAGCGGCGGCGGGGGGTGAAACGGACGAACAGCCCTTCCGGCTTCATCGTGAACCCGAGGAGCTCCTTCACGGGCCGCGCCGGGTCGACCAGCGATACATCGAAGTCGCGCGCGACCATGGCGCCCACCATCGCGCTCTCGACCATCGAGAGCGCGCGCCCGGGGCAGACCCGCGGGCCGCTGCCGAAGGCCAGGGCGGCGCGCGGATCGTGCTTGCCGGCGCCCGCCGGCCGCGGGGTCAGCCAGCGCTCCGGGACGAACGAGGCCGCGTCGTGGAAGTGCTCCTCCTTCAGGCCGATCTGCCGCGTCAGCAGGATCATCCGCGCTCCCGCCGCGAGCCGCAGCGGGCCGACGACCGTGTCCGCACAGGCCTCGATGAACAGGATCGGCGCGGCGGACTTCAGGCGCAGGGTCTCCTGCACGACCGCGCCGATCGTGCGCAGCCGCTGCGCGTGCTCCGGGCTCTCGGGCAGGTCCACGTCACCCAGCTCAGCGTCGACCTCGGCCCGCATCCGCGCCTGTACGTCGGGGCGCAGGGCCATGAAGTGGAGCATCCAGGCCATCGTGTCGGCCGTCGTGTCCTCGCCGGCGAGCAGCAGCGTGAGCACGTTGCCGAGCACCTCCTGCTCCGACAGCCGCGCCTTCGGGTCGTCGGCGTCGCGCGCCACGAGAAGCGCCTCGAGCAGCGAGCGAGGCGCCGCGGCCCGCGCCGGATCCCTGTCGAGCTCCGCGCGCGCCGTCCGGAGGATGTCCAGCATCCGCGTGCGCACCTCCGAGAGCGCCTGATCGAGCGCCCGATCCGCGGGCAGCTTGACGTGCCGCCAGTACGGAAATGGCGCGAAGATGCGGCGGTTGAGCGACGCGAAGACCGTCTCGAGCTGGTGCGACAGGGGGTCGGTGCCGCGCTCGATGAGGTTCATGTCGAGGCCGAACGCCACGGCGGTGGTGACATCCACCGTGTAACGGGCGAGGTCTCGCCGCGCGTCGACCGGCGCGCCCCGCGCGGCCGACGCGCGCCATCGTTCCCGGAGCCGGCGGGTGATCGTGGAGAGCGTGCCGTGGCTCTCGCGCAGCTGCCCGGGGGTGAACGCGCTCATCACGAGCCGCCGCTGCCGCGTCCACTGGTCGCCCTCGGCCGAGAAGACGCCGCCGAAGCCCATCTCGTCGATGAGCTCCTGCAGCGGGCTCCAGCGACGGAACTCCTTCGGCCGCTCGCGCAGGATGCGCTGGACGAGCTCGGCGCTGCCGACGACGACGACCGGCGTGCGGCCGAGCCGGAAGGTGTAGAGATCACCGTACTTGCGGTTCCAGCCCTCGAGCGTGAGGTGGAACTGGGTCGGCCGGATCTCGAGAAGGTTGCCGAGGAGCGGCAGCCTCCGCGGCCCTGGCAGCGTCGATAGATCGCTCACGCCCGCTGCGGGGGCGGCTTCTGCTCTGGCGGTCTCCATGGTCTCCTTTCGAGAGAGCGAAAGCGCCCAGCGCTGGCGCCGCCGCGGATCGGGGTACAACGTAGCTCGTCCTGACGTGGGCGTGGGCGCTCGCCGCCGCGCCGCCTTCGTCACGCGCCGGCATCGCGAGCGCGGCGGCGAGGCAGCCGGCATCGCGAGCGCGGCGGCGAGGCGCCCCTGGGCGAGCCGGCGCGTGACGAAGGCGGCGCGGCGGCCGCGGATCGACCGGCGGGCGAGCTCCCCGACGGCCGCTGCCACGCCCGCGGTCATCCGCTATACTGGCCGTGTGATGATGTGCGATGCCGCGGCCGGGCAGCCTCTCCGCCCGTTGCTGGACCGCCATGCCACGAGCCCGCCTGCCGCGAGCTCAACCGCGCTTACATCGCCAGCACCGCAGAGCGCTTCGCCCTGCCGGCCCGGGTGACGCCGGCGTCCTGAGACGCCGCCGGGCCGGCGGGTCTCCCTGGGAGAGCGCGCGAGGGCCGCGACCGCGGCGCCATGCCCTCCCCGGAACGGAGCGAACGTCCGCGCCGTCCCCTCCAGCGGGGATCGCCCCGACGAGATTCCCCCGCTCGCGCGCCATTCCAGGACTCCCCGCGACGCCCCGCGGCCGACTCGCGCGCTCGCGGAGCATGGCGCTGGCACTGCGCTTGTTATGCCCCCCGCGCGCCCGCGGGTCCGAGCGGCGCCGAACCGCGGGCGCCTCCGCAATCCGCCGCTCTAGACACCATTTCTGGACGGAAAGGTTGCAGTATGAAGAATGCCATCCCGATCGCGATCCTGTGCCTCGGCGGGCTCGGCTGCGCGGACGCACCTCCCGGGGGCGACGGCGAGCAGCCATTGCTCACGTCCCGACAGCGCATCATTGGAGGCGCTGTGGACACGACGCACGCCTATGTCGTGGGCGTGGGCAATCGGAACCGGGCGTACTGCAGCGGGACCGTGATCTCGCGGCGCACCGTGATCACGGCGGGACACTGCCACGGCGCGCTCACGCGCGTCTTCTTCGGCCCGACCCTCGGCCGGCGGTCGGAGAGCGCGCGGATCCAGGCGTCGAGGAGGCACCCCGCCTTCAATCCCGCAACCCTCGAGAACGACCTCACCCTCATCCAGCTGGAGAGCGACGCGCCCGTGCAGCCCGCGCCGCTCCTTCGCGAATCGATGGAAAATACCACCTGGTACGTCGGGCCGGACTACACCTTTGTCGGTTACGGTGTTTCCGACGGCGTCGCGGGGACGGGGTTCGGCATGCGCCGCGCCGTGACGTTCCCCATCCTGGCGGTCGGCCCGGCCCAGGTCGGCGGGACGCCGGGGACGATCGACGCGACCCAGTTCTATTACCAGGTTCCCGACATGAACACGTGCGCCGGCGACTCCGGAGGTCCGGCGTTCCTCCTGCGCGGGGGCGTCGAGCGCCACGCCGGCGTGACCTCGTTCGGTGACGACCCCTGCACGCTGGACGGGGTGCAGGCGCGCACCGATCTCGACCAGATAGTCCGCTTCATCCAGCCGACGATCGACGAGTTCGAAGCGGACAACCCGTGCCGCGCGGACGGCCTCTGCGAGGCGGCGTGTGATGTCGGCCCCGAGATCGTCGACCCCGATTGCGCCGATCTCCACTGCGGCGCAGATGGGGTGTGCGCCCTCGCCTGCGTGTCCCCGCCCGACCCGGACTGCGCGCTCCGCGCCGGCGTGCAGGTGCGATGACGGGACAGGTGAACGCCAGCGGGCGCCGGCCGCGCGCCGCCCTGCGAGGCGGAGCTCAGGGCGTGTCGGCCGGGTCCGCCGGGTCGCTGCCGGCGCTGCGCTCGTCGCCGTCGAGGGAGCCGTCCTCGTCGCGATCGACGCCGATGCGGTAGCCCGAGCCCGGCGGCGCACACGTGTAGGTCAGGGGTCGCCCCGTGGCGAGGGCGATCTGGCGGAGCACCGCGTCCGGGATCGGCGGCAGCGCCGTCCGGTCGGCGACGAACTGCCCTGCTCCGGTGTGAAGAAAGCCGATCTCCTGCGAGGTCAGGTGGCTCTTCGCCACGAGATCACACTCGCCGGCGTCCGCCCTGGCGATCAGGAGATCGATCCGCGGAGCGGCGGCGGCCTGGTTGCCGGGCGTGAGCGTGACCTGCTGGCCGACGATCGGCGCAACGTTCGAGTCGAAGGCGAGCAGGAACGACTCGATCTGTCGGCGGACCGCGTCGCCCGCCGGCGAGTCCGGCAGGCCGTTCGGGTTGTCAGGGAAGGTGCCGAACTGGTTGGTGAAGCCGGTGAACGGCGAGAAGCCCATTCCGCGAAAGAACCGGAACAGCGTGTCGAAGCTCCCGTCGTGCAGGAAGCCGAACCCCCGCACCTGGTCTCCCTTGGGGTCGTTGTCGCCGGGCAGGATGCCGAACAGCGGGGCGGCCATCCCGAACATCCCGACCTTCTGGTACATGTTGCGCAGGTGCGGCGTCTTGATGAGCTGCGGCTGGAAGTCGAACGTCATGTTGCCGTTCGTTCCAAAGAAGCCTGGCTTGTCGACGCCGGGATTGCCCTCCGGGTCGAGGACGTGACAGCCATTGCAGATGGCGGTGCCGTCCAGGTTGCCGCTCACGAAGGTGTCGCGCCCGGCCTGCTGATCGGGCGTGAGTGAGTTGTCGAGACGGCGGATCGGGTTGGGCGGATAGGTCACCTGCAGGATGAAGTCCGCGAACGCCTCCATGGAGGCGGCCGGGATCGGGCCGCTCCGGCCGAGGAGGTCGGTGAAGCCGGCCTGGAACTTCATGAACGCGGCGCGCTCGTCGAACGAGCCGCTGTCCGGCTGCGCGGTGGGCGCGTCGTTGCCGCCCGTGCGATCGCCGCGCCAGTGCATGGGGCCGTGGTTGGCCATGCCGCGCAGGCTCTGGGTCGTTGTCGGGCCCTTCATCGGGTGGAACTGCCGGGGCATCGGCTGCTGCGTGAAGAGGTTGAGCAGCGGTCCGACGAAGGGGCCCGGGTTGGTCGTGACCGGCTCGTCGGGATTGCCGAGATCCCACCCGAGGCTGTCGAAGTCGCCGAAGATATGGCAGCTCGCGCACGAGGAGTCGCCGTGCGCCGAGCTCGATCGCGCGTCGTAGAGGAAGCGCCGCCCGAGCGTGACGCCCGGCGGCTCGGGGCTGTACATCGCGACGTGCGCCGTCTCGGCCCGGGTCGCGGTGTCGACGATCGAGATGGAGTTGTCGAAGCGGGTCAGCACGAACAGCTGGCCTCGCGCCTCGTCGAGCGCGAGCCCCGACGGGCCGCCGCCGCTCACCTCGATGTGGTCGGCCGCGTCGGGCACGAACGTGTCGCCCTCGAGCGCGGCCGTGCCGAGCACGCCGACCTTGCTCGAGCCGAGCGCGGCCACGTAGAGCGTCGCGCCGTCGCTCGTGACGGCCATGTCGACCGGCTGGGCCAGGCTCGCCTCGCTCTCGGCGTTCGGCGTCGGGGCGCAGCAGACCGAGTAATCGATGTGCTTGTTGAGGTGCCGCGGCGCGACGCGCGGGGGGGCATTGCCGGGGCGGAGCACGGTGATCCGGCTCTCGTGGAGGTGGCCCCGCAGGCTCTGCCCGGCAAAGGCGCCGGGGCCCTCGAACCGCTGCTCGTTCCGCGCGTCGGTGTTGGAGACGTAGACCTTCCCGTTCACCGGGTTGACGACCATGTTGAAGAGGATCGTCCCGACGCCGGCGAAATGGCCCGAGGGCCCGGCGATCGGCCTCGGGGGGTTCGCCATCGCGTTGATGGCGAACACGTCCTTGTCAGGCAGCGAGAGCCGCACCTTCTCGTCCCAGGTGCGGCCGATCTCGTCGACCCAGCGCGCGCCGTCGAACTTCACGATGAGGCTGACCTCGGGCGCCGGGTCGCCGAACGCGTTGGTCATCGGGCCCGGCGAGCCGCCGTTCGCCGCGCCGCCGTCGGGCACGAGCAGCTCGGTGACGACGGTGCTCCGGTTGCCCGAGTGGAAGCCGGCGGCGTAGACGCGCGCGCCGTCGGGCGTGGCGGCGAGCGCGCGCGGCGTGTCGGCGAAGAGGGTGAGGATCGCGAGCGGCTCGCCGCCGAGCGACGGGCCCAGGTGGTTCGCGTCGAACACCCAGACGTCGGCCCGGCCCACGCCCGGCGTGGTGAGCTGCGGATCGTTCGGGTTGTTCTGGCCGCGGTGCGCCGCCGTGATGAAGGCGCGGCGCCGCCCGGGGCCGGCAAACACGAGGTCTCTCGGCTCATCACCCACGAGCAGCGTGCGCTCGACGCGGCCGCCGTATCCGCCAGGGGACAGCTCGACGACGCTGACGCTGTCGGACAGGTGGTTCACGACCCACACCTCGGTGTCGCTCCGCGCCGCCACGGCGACGGGATCCAGCCCGACCGGTATCGAGCTCCGGTGGACCAGCGCGCCGTGATGGACGCGGAAGACCTCGAGGCGGCCATCCGGCGTGTTGAGCGCGAAGAGCAGGTTTCCGCTGGGAGAGAGCGCGAGCGGGCGCACCTGCCCGCTCTCGAAGAGCGTATAAGACGACCCGGCCAGGGCGGGGGCGCTGGCCGCGAGGACAAGAGACGACGCCGCGGCGGACAAAAGACCGCCAGCGACCCTTCGCAGGGCGAATGGTGACTGCATGGGACCTCCTCGAGAAAGCGACTTCGGCAGCGATCCGGGATCAGGTGGTCATTGAACAACTAACACGGACACGCTCTTTGGGGATCCAGGAAAGAGTATTTATGTTTCAATGTTGAAATGCGCGCGGCGCGCATCGTACACCGCCCCACGATCATGACCCTTTTCAGGGGTGCGGCGCGTCATGAGGCAAGTAGTGAATGGCGACGCGCGCATCTCACCGGCGCGCGCACCCGAGCGACGGGTGGTGAGCCCATGTGCGTCCCAGCGGTGCGTATCAGCGATGCTCCTGCGATCGGGGGAGTTCGGTCGGGACGCAAGTTGGCTCTTCCGGGATGCGAGGAGCACCGGACAGGGCGTCTGGTGAAATGAGACAGAAACCTCGCGGCGACAGGCCCAGTCGGCTCACGGCCGGCGATGCGCGCGCGGGTTCGGCAGGAGCGGGGCGCCCGCCTGCGCGGCGCTACGGCGCTGCCGGTCCCCACAGCCCGGGCACGCGCGTCCCGCAGGATGGGCACGCGCCGCCGGAGAGGAGGACCTCCTGCGTCTCGTAGTTGAACCGCCGCACGACGACCTCGTGGCAGGCGGGGCAGCGTGTATGCGAGAGCTCACGGACGCGGTCGGCCACGTTGCTGACGTAAACGTACTTCATCCCCCGCGCATAGGCGACGCCCGCCACGTCCACGAGGAACGCCGGGTCGGTCGTCATGCGTTCGCGCATCTTGTAACGCGGATAGAAGGCGTTGAGGTGCCAGGGGATGTCGGGGTCGACGCCGGCGATCTCGGCGCCGAGGGCGCGGAGTCCGGCCGCCTTGTCGTTGAAGCCGGGGACGACGAGCGTCACGACCTCGACCCAGTAGCCGAGGCGCCGGGCCTCGCCGATCGCCGCGAGCACCGGCTCGACGCGGCCGCCGAGCGTCCGGTATTGATCCGCGCTCCACCCCTTCAGGTCGACGCGGAACACGTCGGCGACCGGGCGCATGTACGCGAGCGCCTCGGGCGTCGTGTTGCCATCCGAGATGAGCGCCGTGACGAGCCCCCGCCGCTGCGCCTCGGCGAAGACGGCGCGCGCCCACTCGGCGGTGATCATCGGCTCGTTGTAGGCGCTCGCGAGGACCCCACAGCCCGCCGCGACGGCCACCTCGACGAGATCCGCGGCGCTGATGTCGATGGGCTCGCCGTCGCCCTCCGGCTCGCGGAGGGCCTGGGAGACCTTCCAGTTCTGGCAATAAGGACAGCGCAGGTCGCACCCGAACATCCCGAAGGTGAGGGACCTCGCGCCGGGGCGCACATGGAAGATCGTGTTCGTCTCGACCGAACGCACGTAATGGCGCGCGACGTAGCCGAACGGGACGCGGAGCTCGCCGTCCTTCTCGAAGCGGATCCCGCACGCGCCCGCGCGCCCCGGCGCGAGGACGCAGCGGTGCGCGCACGCGGTGCATCGGAGATACCCCTCCTCGGGACCGGGCTCGTAGAGCGCGCCGGGCACGGTGCGGCGGGCGAGCTTCGCCGTGAGGGGCTCGCCCGTGGCGCCGCCCTCGCCAGGCCCGGCCGCGGCGCGCTCGCACGCGGGCTCGTTCGCGGCACCGCGCACGAGGTCCTCCACGCGGACGTGCGGGCGGGCGTCCGGATCGCGCGCGTCGAGCGAAGCGTCGATCGCGGCTTTCGGGGCGCTGCGTCCGTTCGTCTCCATGGGAGAGCGGGCATCGCTAGCATCGTAGCCGCGAAAAACAAGGGCCTTGTGGTGCGGTGGCGCGGCGATGCAGCGGCGCTGCGGCGGGCAGCGCCGGGGTGAGAATGCGGCGCTGCGGCGGGCAGCGAGGTGGCCCGGCGCGGGAGCGCTCTTGTCAGGCCGGCAGCGCGCCGGCGCCCTGCGCGAGCCGATCGAGCTCGTCCTGACCGAGCTCGCGCTCGCCGGCGAACGCGATCCCCACGACGGCGCGCACGCTCGCCGAGGCGTCGCGCACGGGCAGCGCCACCGCCGCCTGCGCCGCGACCGCCCTGGCCCCGGGCCGCACGTCGCCGGACGTGTCCGTCTGCAGATTGCACGTCTGCACGGGCTGGTCGCGCTCCCAGGCGAGCCCGGCCATCCCCTTGCCCCGCGGGACGCGGCGCGTGATCTCCTGCACCTTCTCGGGGATGTTCACGGCGGCGGCCAGCGCGAGCGCATCGCCCTCGACGAGGTGCACCGTGCCAGCGATACCCCCGTTGTCGGCGACGAAGCTCCGAAGCCACGGCTCCAACGACTCTCGGCGCGCATGCATGCCCGCACCTTCGACCGTCGCGTGGCCTGCGTCAACCCGGGGGCGCTCAGGCCTCGTCCTTCACCCGCTTGGGCCAGCGCACGACGAAGGTGGCTCCTGCGCCGGGACGCGACGAGACGGACACGCTCCCTCCGCGGCTCTGCACGATCTTCTTCACGACGGAGAGCCCTATCCCGGTGCCTTCCACCTTGTCGCGCGACTCGAGCGTATGAAAGAGATCCCAGATGCGCTCGTGGTACTCGGGCGCAATGCCGGGCCCGTTGTCGCTCACGGCGAACTCGAGGTAAGCGCCGGTGTCCTCACACGTCACCTCGACGTGCGCGTCGCTGCGGCGCGCGTGCTTCAGGGCGTTGCTGATGAGGTTCTGGAACACCTGCTGCATCGGGACGCGCTCCGCGGCGATCGTCGGCATCCCGGGCGCGATGTCGACCCGGGCGCCCTGGGGCGGCGAGAGCAGCTCGACGACCTCCGCGAGCAGATGGCCGGTGTCGACGTCGACCACGTCGCCGCGCAGGCGCCCTGCCCGCGAGTAATGGAGGATCCCGTCGATGAGCGCCTCGAGGCGGCGCACGCGCCCGCGCAGGAGGTGGATGTGCTCCTGCGTCTCGCCGTCCAGCTTCCCCGCCAGCGACTCCTCGATCCACTCGGACAGGTTCGCGATCCCCCGGAGGGGCGCCTTGAGGTCGTGCGAGGCGACGTAGGCGAACTGGTCGAGCTCCTGGTTCGTCTTCGCGAGCGCGGCGATGAGCTCCTCTCGATGCTGGCTCAGCTGCTCGATCCGGCGCCGGGCGAGCACCTGATCGGTGATCTCGAAGGCGACCACCATGACGCCCGTGACGGCGCCGGAGGGGTCGCGGATGGGCTGAGCGACGTAGTTGAAGACGGCCTCGCTCACCGCGCCGCCGCGCCGGACGGGGATGGTCAGCTCGGCCATGCGCTGCGGCTGGCCGGCCGTGAGCGCGCGGTCCAGCATGGCGATCGCCTCGTGCTCGCCGAGCTCCGGGAACACCTCGCGCAGGCTCTTCCCGACGAGGTCCTGCCGGCCGACCATCTCGCAGTACGGCGGGTTCGCGACCTCGTAGCGGTGCTCGGGGCCGGCGAACACCGCGATGGGGACCGGCGCCTGCATGAAGAGGTCGTACAGCCGCTCGCGCTCGCGCTCGGCCGCTGTCCGCAGGCGGGCGAGCTGGAGGTGCGTGGCGACGCGAGCGACGAGCTCGCGCGCGGAGAACGGCTTGGGGAGGTAGTCGTCCGCGCCCGCCTCGAGCCCCTCGACGCGCGACTCCTCCCCGGCGCGCGCGGAGAGCATGACGACCGGGACACCCCTCGTGCGCTCGTCGTCGCGCAGCGCGCGGAGCAGGCCGAATCCGTCGAGGTTCGGCATCATGACGTCGGTGAGCACGAGATCCGGCGGGTCGCGGCGAGCCGACGCGAGCGCCTCGGCGCCATCGGCGACGGCCTCGACCGTCCAGCGCTCGCGCAGCACGCGCGCGACGTACTCGCGCATATCGGCGTTGTCGTCCGCGAGGAGGACGCGCGCCGCCGGGCCGACCGCGAGCGCGGCGTCGTCGGACGACGTCCGCGCCGCCGGGGCGAGGCGCTCGACGCCGTGATCGCGCTCTGCGCCGCGGGGCGAGCCGCCCTCCGCGCCGCGGGGCGACCCGCCCTCCGCGCCGGGCAGCCAGCGGAGCGCCTCCTGCACATAAGGCGCTGCGCCCGTCGTCGTCGACGGCAGCGTCCGCGCGGCGTTCACGCGGTCCTTCGGCAGGTGCGCGGTCCCGCGAGGCAGGGAGACCGTGAACGACGTCCCCACGGCGACCTCGCTCGTGACGTGGATGGCCCCGCCGTGGAGGCGGACGAGGTCGTGGACGAGCGCGAGCCCGATCCCGGACCCCTCGTGGGTGCGGGAGCGCGCGCCCTGAACGCGATGGAACCGCTTGAACAGGTGCGAGAGCTCCCGATCCGGGATGCCCGTCCCGGTGTCCCGCACGGTGAGCTCGGCGCGATCGCCGTGCGCGCGGAGCGAGATCGAGACCGTCCCCTCGAACGTGAACTTGAGCGCGTTCGAGAGGAGATTGAGCACGATCTTCTCCCACATGTCGTGATCGACATAGATGGGCTCGGGCATCGGCGGGCAGTCCACCTCGAACGCGAGCCCCGCGCGCTCCATCGCCGAGCGGAAGGCGCTCGCGAGGTCCGCGGTCAGCGCGGAGAGATCGGTCGGCGCGTAGGACGCCTGGATCCGGCCCGCCTCGATGCGCGAGAAGTCGAGCAGCGCGTTGACCAGCTTGAGGAGCCGGCCCGCGTTGCGGTGCGCGGTCTCGAGATCCGCGCCCGACAGGCTCCGCTCCGCCGACGCGAGGGCGTCCTCGAGCGGCCCGAGCATCAGGGTGAGGGGCGTGCGGAACTCGTGGCTCACGTTGCTGAAAAACGTGGTCTTCGCGCGATCGAGCTCGGCGAGGGCCTCCGCGCGCCGCTTCTCCTCCTCGTACGCCTGCGCGTTCGCGATGCTGGCCGAGATCTGGCCGGCGACGAGGTGGAGGAAGCCTCGGTAATCGTCGTCGAAGAGGCGGAATGGATTCAGCCCGACGATCAGGACCCCGGCGCGGCCCGTCTCCCCCGAAGGGGAGATCGCCAGCACGGCCGCCCGCGTCGGCGGCTTTTTCCACGCGCCGGTCGGGAGATCCCGGAGGTGTGGAGGCAACTCGACGACGCGGCAGGCCTCGTGCTCCCGCAGCGCCGCGGCGAGCGGCCACGGCGACTCGTCCGTGAGCGCGAGCGACTCCGGGGCCGCGGCGTGCCCCTGCTCGAACCCCGTGCTGCCCGCGAGCTGCACGCGCCGCCGGTCCGGGTCGACGACGTAGAGGAGCGCGAACGGGAGATCCTTCGCGTTGGTCGCGAGCGAGCTCGCGCTGCGCGCGCACACGTCTTCCCACGAGCGCCCGTGCGAGGTCCGCGCCGCGAGGTCACGGAGGAGGGAGAGCTGCCGCTCTCCGATGATTCGCCGCGTGTCGTCGGTATTGGCGCAGAGGATACCGCCCGTGCCGCCCTGATCGTTCGGCACAGGGCTGTAGGAGAACGTGTAATACGTCTCCTCCTGGTAGCCGTTCCGCTCCATGACGAGGAGGAGCGCCTCGTCGTAGGTGCCCTCGTCGCGGCGCATCGCGGACGCGGCGCGCGGCCCGACCTGGCCCCAGATCTCGCGCCACACGACGGACGCGGGCTGCCCGAGCGCCTCGGGGTGCTTGCCGCCGACGATCGACTTGTAGGCGTCGTTGTAGAGGTTGATGAGCGAGTCGCCCCACCAGACGAACATCGGCTGGCGCGACGTCAGGACGATGCGCACGCACGTCTTGAGGCTCTGGGGCCACGACGAGAGTGGGCCGAGCGGCGTCTTCGACCAGTCGATCGCGCGCATGCGCGCGCCCATCTCTCCTCCCCCGGCCAGGACCGCGCCAGCGTCCGCGCGATCCGGCGGCGAGCCATCCAGCTCGTGCGACATAAGGCTCCTTGTAGCGTGCGGTGGGTGGCGGGAGAAGGGCAGAAAAACGATGGGTTTTGGTTGCCCGGGTGATCCACCGCACGCGGAGGGGCCGGCGCGGCGGCGCCGTTCACGGCGGCGCGTCGAGCACCGCGCGCAGCGCCCGGCGCGCCACGTCGGGCGAATAGCCCTGGCGCGCGAGGAAAGCGTAGAGCTTCTGCCGCTGCTCCGCCGGAGGAGCCCCGAGAGCGAGCGGAGCTTCTTGCGCGCCGCCCGCTCGGCCACGGCGGACTCGTCCGTTCCTTCGTCGGCCATCACCTGCCGTATGGCCGCGTCCGCCACGTCGCGCGAGACGCCTTTGCGGGCGAGGTCCTGCTCGATCCTGCGGCGCGAACGGGGCTTGCCCACGATGCCGGAGCGGGCCTTGGCCTCCGCGAAGCGCGCGTCGTCGAGCAGCCCGCTCGCGGTGAGGCGCTCGATGGCGGTCGTCACGTGCTCCCTGGGCTCGCCCTTCTCGATCAGGCGCTTCTCCAGCTCCTTGGCCGATCGCGCACGGAACGACAGGAGCCGCAGCGCCCGCTCGTAGGTCTTCTGCTCGCCCGCGGCGGTCTTCCGGGGCGGCTCCACCGCGGCCCCGGGGCTGCTCTGGCCGGGGGCCAGGCCGGCGGCGGCCTGCTCGGGCACCGTGGCGAAGGGGACCCCATCCACCAGGATGACGACGTGGCCGGGCTTGTCAGGCGAGGGGGCGATTCCCGTGATGATCGGCATGCTCGAGGGACGATGGCGCACCCCGCGCGGGCCGCAAGCTCCTGTTCATCCCGCCTGCTCCCGGCCGCGGCAGGGCGCCTGCTGGCTCGTCTCACCTGAACGATCGCGTCTGCCCGGCGGAGCCGTCGACACGGAATTTGACACGCCGGGGCGCGCTGGCGTTTCCTGCTCGCGAGGAGACAGGACGCCATGCCCGGGCAACGGCTCGTCTACAAGCTGCTGAACGACACCATCGATGTCAGGGTCGTGGTGGGCTACATGCCGACGACGAGGGCGCTGGCAGTGGACCAGACCGAGCCCGAGAAGCTCGACCAGTGGTGGTGGGACGCGGGGGGCAGGCGGCCTGTCGGCGTCGACAAGCCGACCATGTCGATCGAGTACATCGCCTCCTATCCCCAGAAGCTCGGATACCTGATGATGATCCAGGTCCTGTGGGTGCCCGCCACCGATCGTGCGGTCCTGGAGAAGAACTCTTTCGACGTAAAGCGCCTCACCACGTTCGGGGATGGGCTGGCCACGATCGACGGCGGCAAGGTGGGGGCCCCGGCGCGCCTGCGCACCGGGCGGGAAGCGCCGCACAGCACGTATCCTTTCTTCGCCTACAACGCGGCGTACTACAAGCCGCTGAAGGGTCAGCAGGCCACGAGGACGTTCCGGCACAAGGACTACGCGAGCGCGGCGGGCAGCCACTCCGCGCTCATCTTCGACTGCGTCCTGGTCGCCAAGCTGAAGACCGAGGTCGCCCCGCTGAGCAGCCTCTCTCTGAAGCTCGCTCCCTCGAAGCCGAAGGCACAGCCCAACTTCGGCGTGCTCGACTCGTTCATCTGGGGAATGGACAACTACAAAGAGGCGGTCTTGAAGAGGCGGGCGGACATCTCTCCGCTGATGACACAGGTCCTCGCCAACGAGTACCCGAACACGAAGCTCGAATGGCTGACGGACCCCAGCAAGATTGACACGCTTTACGAGCCCTTCGCGACGGGGTCGACGAAGACGGGCTCCACGTCGACGGGCGGCAGCAAGACGTACGATTGAGGGCCACGGCGCCAACTCGCCGTTCACGAGCACGCTCTCCGCTGGCCTCCGCCCCGGGATCACCTCTTCTCGACGCGCAGCCGACTCCCCTCCAGCACGACGTCGTACGTCGCCTCGGAGGAGGGGAAGATCGCCTTCCAGTCGCCCGTCGGGTGGTAGAAGAAGACGTAGAGCGCCACCATCCCCTTCGCGGGCGGCGACACCGAGATCTCCTTCTTCGTGCCGGGGAACACCACGGCTGTCTCCAGCACCGAGTCGTCCGGCGCCGTCACCTGGAGAGAGGCCGCCTGGTACGTCTCTTCGAGGTACGTCTTCGAGTCGACGTTGCGGACCACGAGGTAGCAGGGCCGGTTCTCGTTCAGCGCGTCGTCCGGGCGCACGTGGAACTGCACCTGCGACTTGCACCCGAGCACCGCCGGCGCCGCGAGGGCGGCCGCGAGCAAGGGGAGGGGCAGGCTGGGCAGTCGCACGCGGCGATTATCCCGTGACCGCGCAAAGGAATCCACTTTGCCGGCGAGCGCCCGCGACGCCCTCCCCGTCCTCGCCGTCCTCCGCGATTCCCCGGCGGTCCGCGCTCAATCGAGGGACGGCGCCCGGAGCAGCCCCGCGGGATTGGGCTCGAACAGGAACGCAGCGTACCTCCGCGGGTCCCCGGGGGACTCGGGCGAGGCCTTCCAGGTGACCTTCGAGCCCGTGACCTCGGCGCGCTGGATCAGGTGGAAGAACGAGAAGTCTGCCGCCGCGACGTCGATGGTCTGGATCCGGGGCTCGCCGCCGCCCGTCGGCGTGGTCTGGATCCCCACGCTCGATGTGTTGGCCTGGCCGCCTGCGGGCGACCACGCGACCGGGAAAGGCTGCCACGATGGGGCCTGATTGAACGCATAGAAGGTGGCTGTCCCCGACTGCAGGAGCGCCAGGGTGATCGTGCGCTCGGGCTCGACCGGCGAGAGGGGAGGGGCCTTGACGCGGAACGCGATGGGCTGCGGCTTGCCGTCGGGCCCGAAGAGCATCTTCTGGAGGCCCTGCGCCCACGACGCGAGCCGGAGCGCCCCCGCCGGGACCTCGACCGCGCCGGCCGAGGGGACCTCCAGGGGCGTGTAGCTGCCCGCCGGGCCCTCGCGGCACACCGGACCGATCAGCGACGCGAACGACGCGAAGAAGGTGCCCTTGGGCCCGAACGTCGCCTCCACGTCGGCCGCCTGCGCGTCCACCGTCGATCGCGTGTCGAAGGGGAAGCGCCCCAGGATCGGGGTCACGGACGGGCGGAGCTCCGCTGTGTACGCGTCGGCCGTCGCGCGGTCGAGATCGGCCTTACCGAGCGCGAGCGCCCGCTGCACCGCGAGGCGGAACGGCCGGCGAAGCGACTCGGTCATGGACGCGTCGTTCAGCCACGCCTCGACCTCGGCGTCGGGGGATTTCGCCGGGGTGCGCAGGGCCGAGAGCGCGAGCGCGCCGATGGGGGCCAGGCGATCGTCGAGCGGCGCGTCCCTCTTCGGCGCCGGAGGGGCCCTGTCCGAGAGCGAGGGGACGAGCGTGATGAGGAGCTTGTAATAGGGCTCCAGCGCGGGATATTTGCCGTTCTCTCCGGTCAGGAGCCGCGCGATCGGGCCGAAGTCCGCGACCGGGTCCCCCACGAGCCGGAGCAGCGTCCCCGGCGATCCCGGGACGCTCGCCTGATCCGCGACGCGCTTCTGGAAGGTGGTGAAGAACGAGGACGGAGACACCATGTCGGCCACGTCCGCCGCGAGCGCGGAGGCGCCCCCTCGCGAGAGCTGGAAGCTCTTGTAATACGCATCCGTCGCGTCGCGCAGCCCCGCGCCGTAGCTCGACGCCGCCGAGCGCGTGGGCCGCAGGTAGATCTCGCGCTCCGAGACGTCGAGGCCCGTGCTCGCGAGCGCGGCCTCGAAGCCCGCGAGGCCGGGCTCGACCTCCGCCGTGAACGCCTCGTGCGAGACCAGGCCATCGATGTACGTGGACGCGCCGCGCCCGGGCTGCGGGAGCACGGGGGGATACGCCGCGTCCTTGGGGAACAGCACCGATCGCCTGGACGAGTCCGCGAACAGGGCGTCGAGGTAGACGAGCGCGCGGCCGGCGACGATGGCCTGGGCCCACTGGCCCATGTCGAAGCTCCACGACTGGGCGTCGAGGACCACGCTGTAGACAGGCGGCTTCTTCGCCTCCGGCGCGGCGCTGGCCGCCGCAGTCGAGGACGCGCTCCCCGAGGGCGCCGCGCTCGCCGAGGCCGAAGCCGGCGCGGCGGGGGCGGCCGGCGCGGCGCTCGACCTGGGGGCGGCGGCGCCGACCCCGGCCGCCGAAGCGGCGGCGGAGCCGACGCCGGCCGCCGGAGGGGCGGCCCTCCCGACGAGCTGCTTCAATCGATCGAGCAGATTGTCAGCCTGCGTCTCGGCCGTGGCCTCGCTCGCTTTCGGCTCCACGATCTCGGGCGGCACGGCGATCACCTGGAGGTCCAGGACGGCCTGTCGCAGGCCTTTGCCCGCGCCCGACGGCCCGTCGAGCGAGGCTCCCCGGACGGCCGCGAGCAGGTGCTGGAGCGTGCCCGCGTTCTCCTGCATCCACGGGCCCGCGTCGCTCGTGGTGCCCTTTCCGAACAGGTTCTTCTGGTGCGGATGACGCGCCTGGAGGATCCGCGCCGCCTCGTCGAGCTCCGTCTGCTCCGCGGCGTCGCGGACCGCCTGATCGAGATCCCCCGCGCTGTCCTGGAGCTCCTTCAAAGGCTCGGTCCGCAGGCGCTGCCCGTGCAGCACGTCCGACAGGCGGCGGAAGAAAGAGGCCCAGTCCGCGCGCGAAGAGCCCTGCGGCAACGCCGTGATCTCGGGCAGATTCGAGAGCTCCCTCTCGGTCGGACCCGCGCCGTCGCTCACGGTCAGATAGCTCTTCAGGGTCCGGGGCGACATGCCGAGCGCGGCGGCCCACGCGGCCTCGTCTTTCTGGATGATCGCGCGCAGCGGGTCGCCCTCTTTGCCCGCGTCGAGCACGGAGAGCGCGCGGATCCGCGCGGCGCGGTCGGTGCTCTGGAGCTTGGGATTCAGCATGCCCGCCTCGACGGCGGTCCGATACTGCTCCTCGATCTCGGCGCGCCGCGACTCGAACAGCCAGGCCGAGCGGTCCATCCGGAGCACCTCGGCCGCGGCCCTCTCCTCGACGGTCCTCGACACCCTGTCGCCGTGGCTCACCGCGTCCGCCATGATCGTGACGGCGCTCGCGGTGCGCTCGACCGAGCCGCGCTGCGCCGTGAACACGATCGCCCCGAGCGCCAGCGCCGCGGCCAGCGCGAGCCCCACGCGCGTGATGAAGCGGCGCTCCCGGGCTCGACGGTCGCTGCTCGCGAGCTCGGGATCCTCGGCCAGCGCGTCGCCGGTGGATCGGAAGGGCTCCAGCTCGGTCGCGGCCGAGAGGAACACGCCGTTGACGATCGGCGCGTCCTTCGTCGAGGCGAGGAGCGACTCGAAGAACGGCGCGAGGGCCCGCACCGTCTCCGGGCCCTCCGACGAGACGAAGCCCACGAGCTCGGGGAACCTCGTGGTCCGGGCGCCGAGCGGCGTCACGCGGCGCCACTCGGGGGGGAGCTCGTCGGACTCCCTCGGCGCGATCGGGCCGCGGGCGTTGGTCTCCTCGAGGATGTCGCAGAGCGGTGAGAACCCGGCGGAGCGAGCGTCGCAGTGCGTGACCGCGACGCGCACGTTCACCGGCGAGCCGCGCAGATCGGTGAGGATATCGAGCTTGCGCCGCGCTACGCGGCCGAGATCGCGCAGCCCGGCCTCGTTCCACGAGAGCGAGCTCGCGTTGACCACAACGATCACGCGGAGCGCATCGAGCGCCACGCCCTTCCAGAGCTTGCGGAGCGCGTCCTCGGCCTCGGGCCGCGGGTCGAACAGGAGGTCCGAGGCGATCTCCTGGACGCGCTGTCCATTGCCTGAATACACGTCCAGATCGCGGCCGTCTGGCGTGTACCGATCGCCTTGCTTCAGGGCTCCGCGGATGAGGGTCGTCTTCCCCGACAGCCGCTCTCCGAGCACGACGAGCACGGGGCCGTCGCGCTCGCGCTGGGGCATCGCGGCGACGGCCTTGCGCCACGCGCCCGCGAGGTCCAGGTCCTCGGCCTTCTTCCCCTGGGCGGCGCGGCGCTTCCGGACCCACCCAACGGCGAGCAGGACGAAGCAGAGGATGCCGACGACGAGCGCGAGGATCCCAAGGATGAACCACCCGTCCACGCCGGAGCCGCCCGCGACATCCATCCCAGCTCAGCCCACTGCTTCCAGCAGGTCCTCGATGGTCTCGAAGGTGGCCACGAGCTTCGCTGGGTCGACCTTCGCCCCCGGGGCCACGGCCTCGTGGAGCGGCGCGAGCACGGCGGCGACGGCCGTCTTCGAGAGCGAGGCGGAGAGGCGGGCCTCGACGCTGGCGAGGAGCGCCTGCTCGGGCGAGACTCCGCCCTTCGCCGGCGGCGCGGACGGGCGCGGCGCCGGTGCGGCATCGTCGGACCCCGGGCCAAGGCGCTCCATGGGGGGATCTGACCACGGGCGGCGCGCGGCCACAAAAAAAAGGCGTCTGCGCTGTCTCTGCGCTCACCCGCGGCGATCCGCGCTCAGAGCGAGAGCGCCTTTCGCAGCCTCGCGAGCCACGATTCCGGGGGCTGGCGAATCGCCAGGGGCGCGGCGCGGGGCGCCGGCGGCACGAGGAGCCGCAGCGCGCTCTGCACCTCCTCCGCGCGCTCGCGGAGCAGATCGGGGGCGCCGGCGTAGCCGCCGGTGAAGCCCTCCGAGAGGCAGAATCGATACAGGGTCAGGAGCAACAGGACCCGATCGCGCTCGTCCGAAGGCGGCTGATTCGCGAGCTGCTCGGCGCGCGGAACGAGGGGCGCGAGCTCCTCGAAGAACAGGTCTCCTCCGTCCTCGCGAGGCGCGTAGTCGCGCCGCTGCACGCGCAGCCACTCCTCGCTCCCGCCGAGCGGGGCGACGCGGAGCAGCACGCGCTCGTCGTACAGGCACACGAGCGGCAGCAGCACGTTCTCGGGCGCCGCGCGCGTCTTCCGGGACACCCGCCCTCGCAGGTGGTCCAGCTCGTCGGAGATGTCGGTCGAGAGCACGACGAGATCGGGCAGGCCCGGGCCGGCGTCGAACGCGTCCTCGATGATCCTCTCGAGCTTCGCGTGCGCGACCGTGACCTCGCGCAAGAGGTGGAGCACCCCGTCCTCCCGGGGCGCCGCGGCCGGGCTGGATGGACTGCCCATCTGCGTCACGGCGAGATCTCCTGATCTCCCGCGCGCGGGGAGGTCGTCTCGACGTCCGCGGGCTCGGGGCTCCACGCGTCGAGCAGCGCCGAGACCTGCCGGTGGAACCAGGGCGCGAGCGCCTCCTCCCCTGCCGCGGGCCGCTGCATCTCCACGCGATACACCCTCTTTCGCGGGCCCCGCGCGCCGATCGGATCCGGCGCGAAGGACGCGGTGAGGCCGGCGATCCGGCCGGGAAACCGGGCGAACGGGCTCGCGCCGGAGGCGCCGAAGAGCGTGAGGAGCGCCCGGAGGTCGCGCGCTTCGAGCGTGGGCTTCTGCTTGAGCGCGAGCACGTCGAGCCCCTTCTCGGGCGAGAGGGCGAGGGGGCTCGGCAGGGGCGGCCGCACGTTGCCGAGCACGCGGAGCGAAAGGCCGTCGAGGGCCTTCTTGCGCTGCGGCCGCACGGTCAGCGGGCCGCGCGCGTTCTGCCAGAGCGAGGGCTGCGACCAGACGGCGTCGACCTGCGCGATCCACGGCGCGGTCACCGCGTCGGGCGAGGAGACGCGCACCATCACGCTGCCATCCTCGGGGAAGAGCACCTCGTACGAGTCCCCTTCCTCGCCCGAGAGCGAGCGCGGCGGGACAGGCGTCAGCACCTTCTGGACAGGCCTGTAGATACCGCGCACCGTCACCGGCTCGACCCCCTCGAGCGCCGAGTGGAGCAGCCGGACCTGCCGGGCGTCGCTCGTGCCGTCCACGGAGATCGGCTCGGCCAGATCGCTCCATGCGTTCTGCATCGGCACCACGAAGAGCGCGAACGTGTCGGCCGTGACCGAGAGCTGCTCCGGGAAGCTCGCGCCGAGCGAGATGGTCAGCGTCATCCGCTCGGGGGCGGGCCCTTCGGCCGGCACGGAGACGCGGAAGAGCAAGGCCTGCTCGGGGGCGTGAAAGAAGGAGCGGATACGGTCGATCGGCGAGCCGCCCTCGCCGCTGTCCCACGGCCTCGCGGGCGCGGGCGCCTCGAACGACACGTCGCAGGCGCGGTCGATCCCGTCGTCCTTGGTCGCGACCGCGCGCAGGAAGTGGCGGCGCAGCTCCTCGTGCAGCTCGGCGCCGGCGTTGTAGTCGCCGTGCCGCCGGACGAAGAACGGGAGCTCGATCTGGCCCTTTTGCGGCACCCTGGCCGCGAGGTGGACGCGCAGCTCCGCGCCGCGCGCGCTCCTCGCGAGCTCGGCCTTCTGGATCCTTATCGGCCGCACGGGCAGGGGGCCTCGCGTCGAGAAGATCGACGCCCGCCCGTCATAGGTCTCGACCCGCATCTGCGTGCCCTCGGGCAGCTCGATCGGCGCGTCCAGGAGGCCCCACCCGTCCGCCTGGAGGAGCGCCGCCGCGGGCATCGGGGCGAACAGCTCGTCGAGCAGGCCGCCGGCCAGGCGGATGATCGACGCCCGCATCGCGGCGCTCGCGGACGCGCGCGTGCGCGCCGAGAAGAACGCCATGGCCTCGATGAGCCTCCGCACGTCGGGATCGTCCGTCCCGGCCGCGAGCTCGCCCCTGCGGACGCCGCTCTCGATGGTGTGATCGAGCGCCGCGAGCTCCTCGTGGAACAGGGCGCGAAACTGGGGTCCTTCGTCCATGTCGCCGCTCCCTCAGCCCACGTTCACGAGCTGGCCTTGCACGTTGGTGAGGCTGCCCTTGAAGGTGGCCGTGCCCGTCGACTCCGCGTTGAGCGTCGCGTCGGCCTTGATCTGGACCATCGCCCCGGACACGCTCACCTTGGTCTGCCCGGCGGCGTCGACCTCCATCGACGCGACCTTGGCCGCGGAGGACGTCAGATCCAACGTGCTCTGACCGCCTCCGGAGAGGGCGATCTTCGTGTTGCCGGTGACGCTCACGTTGGTGCCGGTCGCCGAGATGTCCTTGTCCGACGAGAGGGTCATGTCCTTCGCGCTCTTCACGGTCATCGTGTCGTCGCTCTGGTAGGTGGACGCCTTGGTCGACTTCATGGTGATCGTCTCGGAGGCCGTCACCTCGAACTCCTTGCACGAGACGCTGACCTTCGCCGAGGTCTGCGTGATGGTGCTCGTCGCGTCGGAGCCCTTCACGGTGAGCGTGATCGAGGTCCCGTTCATGGCGACGGTCTGCGTGATCTGATCGTCCTTGTTCTCGATCGTGACGGTGATCCCCGCCACCTTGTCGAGCTCCACGGTGCAGACCAGCTTGCCCACGACTACGACCCTCCCCCTTCCGTCTCCTCGACCTTGAGGGTCATCTTGCCCTCTTCGAGGCGCAGGAGCACCGTGTCGCTCTCGTTCGTGCGGAGCACGCGGAGGACGGGTTTGTCGCTCTGGTAGTCGTGGAGCATCGAGGTGTTGCTCTTGTCGGATTTTCCGAAGAGCAGGTGTTGCCCCTGGCCGTCCTGCGGCACCCGCGCGCCGGGCCGGTGATCGAGGACGCGGACGATCTCCGCGCGATCGAAGAAGCACGCGAGCCGCACCCGCTCGTTCTTGTAAACGGGCAGGTAGAAGGTGCCCGTCGCCTGCGCCGACATGTACGGCGCCTTGATCTGCTTGCTCTCGAAGGACGGGATCTCGACCTTGTACTCGTCCACGGACGTTGTCTCGTTCGCGGTGATCTCGTAGGTGACATCGGTGTCCTCGCCCACCGCGCTCACGCACTTTCCTTCGAGGTAGCCCGGGAACTTCGGGGGTGCGAACGGCGGGAGGGACACGAAGGGGTCGTCCTGGTCCTCGAGCAGGAGGCCGAGCTCGATCTCGAACCCCGTCGCGGTGTCGCCGTAGTCCGCCTCGGGGCCCTGATCGAGCGCGCGCGCCGACATCGAGAGATCGAGCACGCGCAGGTCGCCCGGGGTCGTGCGGATGGAGCTCGGGAACCCGCCGCTCGTCGACGCGGTGACAAGGCTGCCCGGGGAGACAGGCACGGCGGGGAACCGCGCGAACGAGAGGGTGAGCCGGGTCGCGGGCGCGCGCGCGCGGGCTGTCTCGGCGGTCACCCGATCGTCGCCCTCCTGCGCGACGTCGGAGCAGATCACCACGTCGTCGTAGATGCCAGTCGCGGCGTCCTGGTTCGTGATCGCCGAGAGCTTCGGGGACGCCGCCGAGACGTTCAGGACCCGCGGGGCGTACCGCACGGGCTCGGCGATCTCCCAGGTCAGGTCGACGACGTCCTCGCGCGGCAGGACCGCCGCCGTCCCCGAGGCATCCTTGGTCTTGGAGAGCTTGTAGGTCCCGGCCGTGTGATCGAACGTCAGGACGCCCGCCTTGTGGCTCACGTACCAGGTCACGAGATCGTAGAAGCTCGCGCCCGCGGCCCTGGGGAGGTGGAAGAACACCATCGGCACCGCGGCGGACAGCGTGTCCCAGTCGTAGGAGAGCGTGATCTTGTCGCCCTTGTTGGCGTCGAGGACGTCCTGGAACGACTGGTCCACGGTGAGAAGCGTCGGGTGGTGCTGCCTCCAGAGGGCGCGCGCCGCGTCCACGAAGCGGACCCGATACCTGCGGTAGAGCACCGGGCGCTCCGTGAAGCCCTTGTCGTGGATCTTCTCGGTCACGCTCCGCTCGACGACGAGGCCGCGCGTCGCGATCGCCGGGATGGTAGGGTCCTTCTGCGCGTCCGAGCGCACCGCGCTGACGGAGAGGCTCACCTCGGCGAGATCGGGCTTCTGGAAGTCGGCGAGCACGCCGTCCGTGTACTGGCCGCCCCGTGTCTGGTCGTCCTGGAGGACGAACTCCACCGTTCCTTCGGCGCCCCACGGCGTGAGCCGGAGCGAGAAGGCGCGCACGTTGCCGCCCTGGATCGTGTGGGCCGTGCCGCCGCAGGTGAGCGTCAGGGTGGCGGCGAGGCGGTCGTTCACGCGGGCGCCCTTCCTCCGTCCGGACCCGGGGCCATGGGCTCGACGGTCACGTAGCGCAGGATCGTGTGCATCCGGATCCAGAAGGCCGCCGGGCTCCCCTCGACCTCGCACTGGAGCTGGAAGGCCGCGTACAGGGTGCTGTCCGCGCCGAGGAAGGTGAGCACCGGCCTCTCGGCGCGCGGCTCGTAGTCCTCGATGAGCCTCAGCATCTCGCGGCCCAGGGCCTCGATGAGCGGGTTCGTCGCGAGGTGCTCCTCGTAGTCGCCGAGGCCGAAGACCTCCGCCGCCTCGGCATATCCCTTCTTCGCGTTCAGCACGGTCGCGAGGTTCCGCGCGACCGACTTCAGGGCGGGCTCCATGCGCTCACCGGCCAGACGTCCCAGGAGGCCCATCGTCCGCCCTCAGCGCGCCGTGCTCGCCGGATAGGTCCAGTAGAGGGCGGCGCGGATGCCCTCCAGCTCCTTCGGGCGCAGGAAGCCGATGGAGCGGCTGGCACGCACGTACTTCCACTCTTCTTCGGGCGTGGCGACGCGCTGGGCGCCCTCGCGGTGCGGCTCCATGCGCTGCGTGTCCGCGCGGTGCGGCTCCATGCGCTGCGTGTCCACGCGGTGCCCCTCCAGGCGCTGCCGCTGCTTGCCGTCGGGCTTCGGGAGCGCATAGACGTCGAACCGAGCGCCGAAGTCGGCGGGGGAGGCGCTCGTCCGGGCGGGGCGGATACCGCGCGTGGAGTGCTGGTTGATCCATGGCAGCCGGCTCGGCTCGCCGAGGCGCACGTTGTACCGCTCGAGGGGCATCTCGCCGTACGGCGTCGGGCGCTCGATCACGAGGTAGATCTCCGGCGCGTCGAGCACGTCCTCGGGGATGTCCTGCGCCACGAAGCGGCCCTCCGACTCGACGAGCTGGATGGTCGGCGTCGTGAGGGGCAGCCCGTCGATCCGGGCCTCGATCGCGTAGATCAGGTCGCCGAACAGGCCGCCGAGGTTGTCGTGATCGTACCTCGGAAGGAGGCTGTCGGGCAGCGTGCCCTCCACGAGGTGGAGCTCCACGAGGAGCGACCGCAGCGCCGCGAGCACTGTATGCGGGTGCAGGCGCGCGTGCGAGCGGCTCTCGGCGCCCTGGGGAGCGTCGAGGAGCGCGTCGTCGAGGAGCGCGACGGCCTTCATCACCTCGGCGCGCCCGCGCAGGAAGGCCTGCGTGGGGCCGGCCGACCTTCGGGCCTGGGCCACGTGCTTGCGCAGCTCGTCGGAATACCGGGTGAGCCGGTCTCGCAGCCCGACGAGGCGCGCGTGGAGATGGGGAGTCGATCGGAGCCGGAGGAGGGGTGGGACGACGGCCGGAGCGACGTAAAACGCCTTGCCGTCGCGCGTCTCGAAGCGCCCCACGTGCAGCGATCGGCCGCGCGCGGACGCCTCCTTGAACGACAGCTCGGATCGGAGGGTGATGCGGGGGGTCCCCACGGCGCCCGCCCGCTGGCCCTCGGCGGGCTCCGCGGGGAGCACGTGGAAGTACACGTCGACCTCGGGCGTGCCCGCGGCCTTGAGCTTCGCGGGCTCCGGGAGAGAGAGGTTGTCGGAGGAGCGGACGATCGGCCCGCCGGGCATGGCGGCCGTCGCCCTCTCGAGGCGCAGGATCCCGCGCGAGAGGTCGCCGGGATCCCATTCCAGCTCGATCCAGCCGTACGCCGGGAGCCCGGGAGCCTCGGCCCGCGCGCGGGATTCCTCGGACAGGGACTCCTCCAGAGACTCGAAGTCTTCCGGGCGGAGGATCTGTCCGAGGTGCCAGTCGACGCGGCCGAGGCTCTCCATCTCGTCTCCCGTCAGCCGAGGGCCAGGCCCCAGGACTTGACGACGTTCTTCTGATCGGCGGTCGCGATGTGGAGGGTCTGCGCGCTGGGCTGCGGCTTGATCCCGATCTGGAACGAGTAGTTGATCGGAGACTGCACCTCGGTGGAGGCGTCGTCGGCGACCGAGACGTTGAGGTCCTCCCCGCGCTTCTCGAGCAGGCCGTTCATGTCGGTCTGGTTCGCGTGGAACGCGAGGTAGTACTTCTTCGCGACGGGGTCGTAGTCGTACACAGCGAACTGGTACACGACCTCGACGCTCGTCAGGCTGTTGATGATCAGGCTCGCGAGGGTCTGCCGGTTCGGCGCCGAGACCTGGCCGGAGAGGTACACCGCGTCGGTGACGCCCGTCTCCCACAGGGCGCCGCTCAGCACCGCCACGCACTTGAGATCCGTGGTGGGGTTCGTCGGGTCCTTGCAGGTCTGATCGACCGTGAGATCCGTGCCGGCGACCTTGATCTTGGTCAGGTAGCCGACAGGGGTCTGCTTGTCCTTCTTGTAGTTGTATCCCTGGTAGATATCGAGGCTTCTTCTGTATTCAGGCATGGCAGCTCGTCCTTTCCTCGGATCGCTTCAGGATCACTTGCCGCCCAGGCTGGCTTCGAGGCGCAGCTCGACGTCCATGCCCTCGAACTGCACGTGCGGGAGGACCGAGATGACCGACTTGTACCAGCCGAACGGCCCGGGCTTCGGCTCCACGGTCACCGAGGTGGCCTTGAAGGGGTAGTAGCGGAGCGTGAGATCGTCCGGGTTGGTCACGGTGGTGACGTAGCCGGAGAGCCACTCGGCCAGCGACTTCTGGATGTAGTCGCCGTCCGCGGTCGACCCGATGTAGTCGCGCACCATCGCCTTGACGTAGTGCGCGATGATCGTGATCGAGTAGGTGTACGCGAGGTTCGTGACGAGGAAGGAGTTCTTCGTCGCGACGTCCTCGAGGAAGTTCCTGCCCTTCTTCACGGACTGGGCGCTGAAGAACGTGGCGACCGCCTCGCCCTTCTTGTGCACGAGCGCGATGAGCCCGTTCCTCGCGAACTGGTACTCTCGGTAATCGGGGATCACGATCTCGACGGGCGGGAGGAACTCCTCCTTGCCGTCGACCCCGATGGCCTTCGTGCCGTAGACGATCTCGTCGTCCTTGCGCGTGTACGAGAAGACGGTGAGGCCGTCCACCCTGCCGCCGCCCTTCGGGCCGCGGATGTGCTGCGCCCACTCGCTCGTCGCGTACGAGCGGATGAGGTTCTTGCCGAACAGCACCACGGGGTTGCCCCAGAGGAAGTTGTTCTCGTCGCCCGGCCGCTCGGGGTGCACCGTCTCTTCGTAGGCGATCTCGTTGCCGAGCTCGGGCTCTCCCGTCGAGCCCCACGGCGTCCGGACGAGGTACCGCGGCAGGATCAGGCCGATGTAGGCGGCGTAGTCCTCGTCGCGGAAGGCGTCCCATTTGCCGTACTTCGGGTTGGACAGGACGGCGTCGAGATCGGCCAGATCGGCCACGTCCTGCATCGAGTCCTTGCCGATGAACTTGCTGTTCGCCGAGGCGAGGAACGGGCAGTGCGCGGACGCCGCGATCTTCGACATGGTACGCAGCCACCTGATGTCGGCGCCGTCGCCCCGCACGTCCTCGAACTCGTAGAGCCCGAGCATGGTCGCGAACGGCTCCCCGCCGTACCGGTCGTACTCCTCGATGTAGACCTTGCGGAAGAGCGCGCTGGAGAAGATGTCGGAGTCGTGATCCAGGAAGTCGTTGCGCAGCTCCTCGCGCGTGACGTCGAGGAAATCGATCACGATGTTCTCCTGCTGGACGTACTGGCAGAGATCTTCGAGCCCCTTCCAGTTCCGCTCCAGCTCCTGGAACCCGGGAGCGTGGTAGATATCGTCCAGGTATTCGCTGAGCTGTCGATCCACCTGGGCGCTGAGCTTCGAGCAGACGTCGAGGAGCTCGCTCAGGTTGGCGCCCTTGCCGGAATACAGCTTGAGCTTCGAGCCGGGCGCCAGAGGGCCGGTCGGCTTGGTCGTCACGATGTCCACGTTGAGGAGGAGCGCGGCGAGCTCGTTCATGAGCCTCGCGCCGTCGCTCACGGTGACGTCGTGATCGCGGAACTCGACCTTCGAATAGCGCACGGGCGCGCCGTTCTGGGGGGCCGGGCCCTGCAGCTTGACGAGCGCCAGCGCCCCGTTCTTGTCGACCGTCTCTCCCACGGACGAGCCGACCGCGCTGAGCACCGCCCTCTGGAGCTCCGGCGGCGCGCCCGACGAGCCGCCGGCCGACGCGGCGGCGGGCGCCGCGGGCTTCACGATGGCGAGCTGCTGGTAGCCGGGCTGCAGAGCGGCCTGCAGGGCGAGGAGGCCTGATGTGTCGTTCTCCAGGGCGGCGCGCATCGTGTCGCGGAGCGCGGGCACGTTGCGCAGCTCACTCTTGAGCGATCCGAGCAGCTCGCTGATGATCCCGAGGCGGTTCAGCTCCGGGATGTTCGACGCGATGGTGTCGGGGTTGAACGCCGCGATGGAGTCGAACGGCAGGACGCGCTCGGCGTTCAAGGGGATCTTGCCGTTCGGCACGACCGGCGGGATCGGCGAGAGGGGGGCGGCGTTCAGCGCGTCCGACGACGTCTTCACGCCCTCGGCGCTGGCCTGGGCCCTTGTGGCGACGTCCTTCCGGACCTGGGTCCTGGCGTCGGTGGCGTCCGCGGCCGTGGCGCTCTGCCCCTTGGCGATCAGGGCGGCGAGCGCGTCGTGGGCCGCCTTCGCGGCGCTGGCGGCGTCCTTGGCGGCCCCGCCCGCCGACTTCGCGAAATCGATAAGGTCGCGGGCCTTCTGCAGCGCGGCCTCCGCGTCGGCAGCGGCCTTGTCCAGATCCGCGCCGCTCTTGCCGTCGAGCGCGGTGACCTTGGTCGCCGAGGCATCTGTGGCGGTCTTGGCGGTGTCCGCGGCGCCCTTGGCCGCGGCCGCGGCCTTCACCGAGGCGTCGGCGGCGTCCTTCGCGTCTTGCAGCGTCGTGGCGCCGAGCGCGGTCTTCACCGCGTCCGGCAGCGCATCGATGCTGAGGGCGTCGGTGGCGGTCTTCTGCGCGCCCGCGTCCGTGACCTGCTGAGTCGCTCGATCGACGGCCGCCGCCGCGTCCACGGCGAAGCCCTTCTGCTCGTCCGGGACCAGGCCTGCCCACTGATCCATCGTGATCGGCGTGGCCACGACCTTGGTCTCGTCCTGCTCGGATTTCTGGACGTAAAGTCTCGTTCTAAAGGCCCTCTCGCCCTTGCCGACCGTCTCGACCACGCCCGCGACGACGCCGACCGGCTCGTCCCGCGCCGGGATCGTGAACAGGCCGCGCACCTTGCCGCCGCCGCCGAGGCCCGCGTCGATCATCGTGGGCAGGCTGTCGGCGACGAGCTCGACCTGGGCGCCGAAGGAGAGCTTGCCGGCCACCTTGCAGAGGCCGTTCTGGTCCTCGGTGCTCGCGAAGCTCGCCGAGCCGGAGAGCTTCACCTGCACGCTCTCGGGCGTTCCCTCGGACGCCTTGCTGGCGGGGAGAGCGCCGGTGAGCTGGAGGTTCGTGATGGTCCCGGGCAGGTCGGTGGCGAGCCACGGCTCGAGCTTCACATAGGGGAGCAGCTCCCCCATGAACTTGTCCACCCTGGCGCCCAGCACGCCGAAGACGTACGAGCGAATGGGCCTGTCATAGAGGGAGGGGAGGTGGGAGACCCGGTTTGCGTACTCACCTTCGGCGTGAGCGTGGTCCCCGGTGAAGTTGCCGAGCACGAGCAGCCGGAAGGGCAGCTTCTTCTGCGCCTCCGTCCCGCTGATGCGCGTCCTGTAGCGGAGCATCAGCCGGGAGCGGAACCGTTCTGGGAAAGGATAGGGAAATTGATTGCTCACGATCTTCTCCTGGGCGCGGGCTCTCACACCGCGGAGCAGGCATCACGAGCCTGACCGCCTTCCAGCGCGATATGGCCAGCATTTCACGGTCCAGCGGCCAGGGCCAAAGAAGCGCGGTGCAGCCCCGGTTCGCCTCGCTTCAATCGCCGCGCGAGCGCGGCGCGCGCCCCTCGAAGATCAGGCGCACTTCGGGCCGCGAGGCCACGACGAGGGGCTCCACTCCCACCCTGCCGTCGCCGAGCCGGAGCGCCGCGCGCCCGTCCGGATCGACGAGCCAGACGCGGAGGAGCGCCTCGGTGGGGTCGAGCCCGCGCCATACCGTGTTTTCCAGCCGGCGCATCACCTCGACGGGCCAGTCATTTTCGGTCCACGTGTCGTTCGACGTCTTGAGGAGCACGACGTCGAACCCCCACGTCGGGGAGCGCACGGTGCCGCCGAGCATGGCCGAGCCGAGCGCCGCTCGCCCGAGCTCGGCCGCCATGGCGGCGAGCCTCTCGGTGAACATCCCTCTCCGGACGGAGACCTGGAATTCGGGGAATGCCCGCGAAAAGAGCCAATGCAGCCCCGAGGGGGTCGCGAGCCTCGAGATCTGCCGCAGCCTCTCGCCGAGGTACCGCCCCGCCGGAGCGAGCCAGCCGCTCGAGCCGGGGTCCAGGGCTTCGAGCCTGTCGCGGAGGAGCGCCGCGTCGATGTGCTCGATCAGCGTGAAGAGGGGCGGCCCGAGCAGCGGATCGGCCTCCAGCTCCCGGAAATACGACGGGAGCGCCGACGTGGCCGACCGGAGACCCAGGTTCAGCGTGATGGTCACTCCGGCGGGGCCGAATCCGATGGAGTCCACGGCCGAGGGCTGCGGCGCGGCGGACGAGCGGCCCCGGAGGTGGATGGGGCGGCCCGGAAAGAGGCGCTGGACGAGCCGGTAGAGCGCCCACGGCTCGAATCGCCGCGCGTGCTTCGCGAGCGCCGACTCCAGCTCTCCCGCGGGGGGCGCGCCCGGCGGGTCGGAGGAGGCGGGCAATCCGGGCGCGGCCACCGCCGGTCACCCGTCCACGAAGGCGTCCAGGTCCACCTGGTAGAGCTGCTCCAGCGCCTCCCACCGCGGACTGCCCATCTCTTCCCAGCAGGGCGCGATCTCGTCGATGTGCGAGGCGAGCGCCTGGAAATAGGGCACGAAGACGTCGGGGAAGAACACCTTGGGATCGAAGCTCTTGAGGGTGCGGCGGAGGTCGTCCGCGATGACGGCCGCCTTCGGGTATTGCCCGCTCTCGACCAGCATGCTGAAGGCCTCGAGCTTCCGGAGGAGGTGCGCGAACGCCGGAGAGATGCGCAGCGTGCCCGAAGGAGCAGAGGTGTCCGGCGCCCGCGGGAAAGAGGAGCGGGCGGGCACTGTCTCCGAGGTGGGCGCCGGGTCGTCCTCGAAAGCCTCCGGGGCCTCTGGCGCGACGTCGGCCATCGGCTCGGGCGGGGGCTCGGGCCGCGGGGCCGGCCTGGCGGGCGCGGCGACCCGATCGAAGTGCGTCCTCACGCGCGCCTCCAGCTCGGAGAGCGAGTCCGTCGAGCGCGGCGCCGGGAGCGCCGCGGTGATGGCCTCGCGCAGCGCGGCCGAGGCGAGGAGCGCGGGCCCGCCGACGGCGTCGTGATCGGCGCGGCTCCACTGCTTGAAGGTCGCGTCCTTCATCCTCTCATGGACGTCGATGTGCTGGACGATCGTCCGGAAGAGCGTCGAATACGCCCCATCGACCGTCCGCTCCTTGCGCTCCGCGGGGCGCAGCGCGCTCCACCGCTCGGCGACGGCCTTCCGGAGGGAGGTGAAGATCGGCGCGAGCGCCTGGGGCCCCTGCTCCGCGAACAGGCCGAGCGCATACGCGGTGATCACGCGCACGTCGGTCACCCCTTTTTCGAGGGCGCTCCTGGCCACATCCGCGCCGGTGATCGGGTCGTTCGCCATGGCGCTCTCGAGCGCGGGCAGACGGCCGTCCTCGGCGTCCCTCCCGCCGCCCGAGAGCGCCTTTTCGAGGAGCGCGGGGTCGAGCATGCGTCAGACGTCCATCACCTTGAATTGCCCTGGATTGAGCACCTGGATGACCCCGCCCCAGGAGCACATGAGCTTGCAGGAGACGTCCGTGGCCGGCGGCCCTTTGATCATCACCTTGGTGTTGCCCGGCAGCCACGTCCCGGCCGGGACCGGCACGCACGGCATGGGCGTGAGCACGCCCAGCGCGGCCGAGGTGGCCGAGGCGACGGTGGGATTGGCGAGCGAGGTGCAGGCGCCGAACGGGGGAATGGTCGCTATCGCCGCCATGTCGGCGATGTTCGCGGAGGGCGCGCTCGCGAGCACGCCCTTCACGGGGAGCACGGCGAGCGTCGAGGGGGCGAGCCCGAAGCTGCACATCATGGTCGCGCCGGCGACGACCTGGGGACCGGACATGGAAGGCGCTCCTCTCGCAGGAGCGCGAGCATGCCCGAGGCGAGGGGAGGAGTGAAGTTTTCGGGATCAGAGGAACTGGCGCACTCTCTCTGGATGCTGGAGGCGCCGGGGGATCTGCAGCTCCGCTTCGAGCGCTGTCTGGAGATCCGCCTTCGTGCGGGCGATCGCGCCGCCCATGTGCGTCGTGGCGAGCCGAATACGGACTTCCTGGGTGCTGGAGACGTGGACCCCGGCGACCGCGGCGGCCGCGGTCGTGACGCCGATCTTGGGCCGAGGATCGTACATGACCGCCTTGTCGCGAGGCGGAAAGAACGCGGCGGGCACCGCGTTGAAGGCGCCCCCGTACCACTCCGTCCAGTTCATGAAATTGCCGTTGATCGCGGTGGTCTCGTCGATCAGCGTGCCTCGCAAGTACTCCGTGACGCCGTTCACGTGCTGGCGGACCATGGTCGAGGTGGTGAGGATCACGCGCGCCAGCGGGTTGACCCGATCGAACTGTTGCATGAGCCAGTTGCTCGCGCGGTTGAACGCGGCGGCCACGCCGTCCACGCCGTCCACGATGCCGAGGGCGATGAAGAGGGCGTACGTCCTCGCGTTCCGGACGCCCCCGCCGTTCGCGGTGGCCGCCCCGGAGTTCGCGTGGCCTCCTCCGCCGGGGAGCGATACCGACTGGGCCTCCCATCCGGTGTTGGGGTCGTGATCCGGGGCGAACATGCCGCCCGCCTGGGTGGTCCCCGGCGGCCTCGCCCCGAGCGCCGCTTCGAGCTTGGTGTGCGAGATGAGGGTATTCGCCGGCGCGGCGTTCGGAGCGAGCGAGAAGCCCATCTCCGCGTCGATCAGGAAGGGCCCGTTCACGGTGGCCATCACGTTCTCCTGGTGGAGATCGGTGATCCCGAAGGCGTTCGCGACGGCGATGAGCTTGCCCATCCCGTGGAAGTACCTGCTCGCCTGCTGCTCGGTCATCGCCTGCGCGCGAGGCTTGAACTCCATGTATCCATAGCCGGCGTTGTGCTTCGGCGCGCCGATGTGGAGCAGCGGCAAGCCCATGTTCAACGTGTCGAACAGGCTCCTGAAGTTGGCCACGCGGGGGTGGCCTTGCGCGCACGCCGCGAAGGACTGCGGCGACCCCATCAGCATGAGCTGGAACGTGAGGTCGGTGGGCTTGTAGACGACGCGCACGCCGTTGCCGTACCTCACGATCACCACGCGGCGCGCGCAGACGTGCGGGTCGCTCCCCTGGATCTCGATCGCGGCCACGCCCCCTCCCACGCCGAACAGGGTTCGCGAGGAGGGCTCTGTCGCGGTGCAGGCGAGTGACGATCTCGACCCCGAACTCGAGATAGGACCGCCTGACGAGCTTGATGAGCGCGTCGACCCGGTCGGCGACGGTGGCCGGGAGGCTGTACACCAGGTTGGTGAAGAGGCTCCGGCCGATGCTGGTCGTGGTCGTGAGGAGACCGCGCGTGCGGACCGTCCGGAGGGAGCTGACGATGCTCCACTCGCCGCGCGCGTACAGCATCGCGGCGGTCCGGCACGGGCCGAAGAGGTCGCGCACCGCGTGGTCGAGGAGGCCCGAGGCGATGAGGGGCGCCATCATCGCTCGCATGCCGTCCGCGCCGAGGTGCCAATCGAGATCCGAGACGATGGACCGCAGCGCGCTCTCGATGTAAGGGCGGGCGCTATCGGCGTTGTTCAAGGGCGCGAGGGACACTCCCTGTGTGCCGATGAGCTGGAGCCCTTGGTTCAGCGCCTGCGTGATCTCGTTATCGTACACGGGCCACCGAGCGCGAACGTACCCGTCATGCCGGCGAACACCAAATTCGCCGCGCGTCGCAGGTGATTCGCGCCCGAGCAGGCCGCGGCCCGAGGCTCATCCGCCGGTCTCCCCACGAGGGGGCGGTGAGGTCAGCCGCCGCCGCAGCTCCACGAGCGCGGCGACGCCCGGGTTCGCGGCGCGCGCGTGGAGGCGGCCGGCGCGGTAGTTGGAGGCGCACCACTCCGGGTCGACCTTCTTGCCTTTTCCGCGTCCGTACAGCGGGAAGAGCTCCACCGCGTCCGGGGTGTAGTCTGGCCCGAAGCGCTCGCGGACGAGCTTGTCGATCGCGTCGGTGAAGCTCGGCTCGCTCTGCCGTGCGCCGATGAACACGCACAGCGCGAACCGCGTGTCGCCGCGCGCGGCCGCGCCCGGCAAGGGCACAACGGCCGCGCCCTCGCAGAAAGGCAGCTCGGTCACCGCGAGCGACAGGGCCTCTCCCGGAAATACTCGCGCTGACCTTCGAGGGGTGAGCGTGCTGCCCCACAGGTACTCCGACGCGACGCGGGCGAGCAGGAAATAGCCGTCCTTGTCCGGTTTGTCGCCGCGCCGCACGAACAGGCCGGCGTCGCCGGTCGTGGGCTTCTTCGTGGCGGGATCGAAGAGGTCCCACGGCACCCCGGGAGAAGGCAGCGCCTTGGCGTTGATCCCCTGGGGGCGCCGCGCCGAGAACAGCACGGTGCCTCCCGCGGCCGTGTCGATCAGCAGGTTGGAGAGGGGCAGCTTGCCGAGGTTGTTTCCAGCGACCGCGGCGCGCGTCTCCATCCAGTCGAGCGGCTCCCCCACGTCGCGGAACAGCGCCTTGAGCGAGCCCGGCCACGCGCGGGGCGAGGCGCGCAGCGCCGCCGTCGCGGACGCGGAGAGGCCGAGCACGTTGACGCCCTCCGCGTCGAGGACGGCGGGGGTCGACTGGAAGGTGGCGAGGGGGACGGAGACGTACGCCGCGCCCGCGAGCCACGCCGACAGCACCATGGGCAAGAAGGCCTGTTCGTGGTGGAACCCCGGCGCCGACAGCCGCTCTCCGGGCGCGAGGCGATGGACAAGCATCGCGTCCGAGAGGGCGCTCGAAACCACGGTCTCCGCGGGGACGAGGGTGGCTGTCCCGAAGGGCGCGCGGAGCGGCGAGAGCGCGCCGAGGCACGGCTCCTTCGGGGCATAGGCGTGCGGGCCCACGGCGGGTGCGCGCGGAGGGGCCGCGATCGGGAGTGCCTTCTTCGCGAGCTTCTCGCCCACCTTCGCGGGCGCCTTCGGATCGAGCACGACGTGGGCCGGCGCGAGCGCATCCATGGCGGCCGCGAGCGCGAGATCGCCCTTCGGCGTTATCCAGGAGACGCACGCACCGGCGTACAGCGCGGCGGCGAGCGCCACGACGCCGGCCACGCCGGGCGGGAGGACGATCGCGATCGCGGCGCCTGGGTTGACGCCGAGGGGCGTCCACGCCGCGGCGAGCGCGGAGGCCCGCGCGTGGAGCTCGGAGAAGCGGAGCCGCCCCGGCGCCCCTCGACTCGGCACCTCGACGAAGGCGATCCTGTCCGAGGCGGCGTGTCGCAGCACGGCGTCGGCGTAGACGTCATAGGCTGTTCCAGCGCGGCTCCTGAGCGTGCCAGTCCGCTCCGCGGCGAAGGCGAAGAGGGCGCGCCGGAACGCCGCCGGGTCCTCCCACGTGGCCGAGAGCGGCCCGGGATCCGTGGTCTCGTCCTCGCGGCGCAGCTCGACCGAGCGGAGCAGGGCGGCGAGATCGATCGGCATCCCGCGCTCGTAACCGAGGACGCTCCGCCGGGTCAAATCCGCGGAGCTTCTCCCGTGAACAGCGACTGCTCCAGAACACCGATCAGCTTGGAAACCAGAGAAATGAGCCGCCAAGACGCCAAAAGACGCCAAGAAAACAATAAAATTTTGGCGTCTTTTGGCGTCTTGGCGGCTCAACTTCTCGCCGTCTGCGTGCAGCTTCAACCCGTTTGTCGCTCTAGCGCCTGTCCGGCTCAGGGATCGATCACGAGCGTTCCAAACGCCTCGGGGACATGGAAGTTCGGCTTGCTCGTGCGGGGCGGGCTCCACGCGAGGTACTGCCGCGGATCCTTGCCCTCCATCCGGTACAGGTTCATGGGCAGCCGCGCGTTCGGGGCGAGCGCGCCCACGATCCCCGGCGCCGCCAGCAGCGCCTCGATGACGGCCGTGCGCGCCTGCGCGTCCTGGCTCGTCGCGATCGTCGCGCCGCTCGACCACGCCGTGTCTTCCTGGCGCGCGTCGCGGTCGATCGCGATATCGAAGAAATGGCCGAACGGCCCTATCTCCACCTCGAAATACCGTCTTGGCGAGCCAGGGGCCGGCGTCAGGAAGAGCTCGATGCAGTCCTCTTTGTAAAGTCCCTTCCTCTCCTCGCCGATCGGCTTCGAGCGATCCGTGTTGAGCCCCGTGTTCGAGAGCTCGAAGAGCGCGTGGAGCCCCTGTTTCGACCAGAGGAAGCGCGCCCGCGTCGTGAACCCGGTGCGCTTGCCGGCATAGTCGGTGTCCCACTGCACGGCCTTCGCGCCGCTCCATGCGGCGTCGTCGGCCTTCCCGTCGATCACGATCTTCTCTCCCGGCGGCAGCGGCGGCGCGTGCGCCTCCGGCTTCGCGGGGCCTCCGTCCGACCCGCCGCCCTGCTCACCGCCGGGCGCCTTCTGCGAGGCCGGCGGCGCGGGAACGAGCCCCTTCGCGGGCCCGCCGGGCAAGGGCGCCTGCCCGGGCTCCCAGTCGAGCCGGAAGGGCGCCATCGCCTTGTAGTGGACGGGCCTCGGGCTCTTCAGGAGGTCTGCCCCGTCTCCCGTGATCGCGGTCGCCTTGAGATCCAGCCCGAAGCGCTTCGCCGCGGCGTCGATGAGCGGCGAGGTCCTGTGGCCGCCGAGCTCGCGCGCGAGCGCGGGGCTGTTCCACACGCCGAGGAGCTCCGCCGCCACGCGATCGACCCGCACCGGGTTCGTGCCGCCGATCGCCACCATCTCCGCCGTGGGCTGCAGGACCTGGAAGCCGTCTCCGCCCATCGCCGGGGCGCCGTCGCCGAGCACCGCGTCTGGCGCCGATATCTCGAGCACGTCGACCATCCGCTCGGCGAAGACGCGGAGCGACGACAGGTAAAGAGCCCTGTCTTCCTGGCCAGCAGCCTTCGTGTCCAGGTACTCCTTGAGCTCCCTGTGCATCCTCCACTTCTGCTTGTAGGCAGGCGCGCTGTCCGACAGCATGACCGTGCCCTGCATGCCCTTGATGCCGACGGAGA
This sequence comes from Sorangium aterium, assembly GCF_028368935.1. NCBI lineage: Bacteria > Pseudomonadati > Myxococcota > Polyangiales > Polyangiaceae > Sorangium > Sorangium atrum. The sequence continues at coordinate 1,615,192 of NZ_JAQNDK010000002.1, forward strand.
TGACCGCGTACCTGTGCATCTTGAGCCGGGGGAGCGACAGGAAGAGCCCGTGGTCGAGGTGCTCTGCCAGCACCTTCGGCATGAGCAGCGTCGGGACGTGGGTCGCCTGGATGCCGCGGATGGCGAGGGGCTTTCCGGGCCTGTCCCCTGCGACGTCGTAGACCCCGTCGTCGTCCATCGCGACGAGCGCGGCGCCCTCCTCCGCGGCCATCGCCTCATAGCCGGTGCGCTGCGCGAGGTCCTTCCAGAACTTGTGCGAGTGGCCGCATCCCTCGGCGATCGTGATCTTCGTGTGCCCGCGCGCCTTGAGGCACTGGACGACGCCTCGCACGAACTCCGGCTGGGTGATCCGGCCCGTCACGCCGTCGTCGCCCTTGGACTTCGCCGGGTCCTTCACGCTGTCGAACCCGCAGATGTTCGGCTTGAGGAGCACGGGAGTCGCCGCGGGGCGCCTCGGCACCACCGCCTCGCAGATGCGCTTGCCGAGCTCCAGGGGACCCTGGCCGCGGAGCACGGTGACGGGCGAGTCGTCGGCCTTGATGCGCTCGACGTGCCGCTTCCTGAGGGCGGCGCCGTCGATGCTGTCCGACGCGATCACCGAGGGCCCGGCCTCGTACCGCTGCGACGCGCCCGCGACCACGTCGGTCGACGCGCTGGGGACGGCGGTCGGGACGGCCGGGTGCGCGGAGGCGGCGGCGAACGAGGAGGCGGTCGGCGCCGGCGCGGGTGAGGACGTCGCCGCGTCGGCTGGCGGCGCCGCGGCGGTGGGGCCGCCGTCGCCGGGCGGCTCGCCTGGTTCCCGCCGCCGGTCCCCGCAGCCCGCAAGGGCGGCGAGCAGCGCCGGGAGCGCCGCGATCGCGAGGGAAGAACGCCGCGCCCGGCGGCCGTGGGTCGCCCGTGTCGTCTCCATGCTCGCCGAGCACGATGGGGCGAAACGACGGCGGCGAGAAGGAAGAACCCTTCACGTCAGCGGAGTGTGCTCTTCGGGCGCCGCTCAGCGCCGGTCGAGCCCCACGATGCGGTCGAGCAGCCCCCGGTCGAGGCTCGCCTCCACCGCATTCGCGAGCCGGTCGTATTCTTCGTGCCGGCTCGGTATCGCCGGCTCACTGGCGGCCCTGGGGAGCCCCCTCCGCTCGCGCAGCGCCGCGAGGAGCGACCGCCTGAGCCCGTCGTTGTCGAGGATCCCGTGGATCATCGTGCCGACCACGGCGCCGTCCGCCGACACGGCCCCGTCGAGCGCCGCCTCGGCCTTGCCGCCCCTCGACCCGATCGCGAACGCCGCGGCCGCGCCGCCCACCCGCTCCACGCGGCCCATGTGGATCTCGTAGCCGGTCAGCTCTCCCGCGCCCTCGCTCTCGGCCTCTCCCGCGGTCGCCGCGCCCGCCGCCCCCAGGAACGAGCCGCCCGCGAGCCGCGCCCGCACCTGCGCCACCGTCTTGGTCCGCTCGAACCGCGTCCACACATCGAGCAGCCCCAGCCCACGCGCCGCCGGCTCGGCCGACTCGACGCCTTCCGGATCCTCGATCGCCCCGCCGAGCATCTGGCAGCCGCCGCAGATCCCGAGCGTCCAGCCGCCCTGCCGGGCGCGCGCCGCGACCGCCTCCGCGAGGCCGCTCGCGCGCAGCCACGCGAGATCGGCCATCGTGCTCTTCGTCCCGGGGAGCAGCACGAGGTCCGCATCGCCGATCTCGTCCGGCCGCTCGATGAACCGGACCACCACGCCGGGCTCGTGCTCCAGCGGCTCCACGTCGTCGTAATTCGATATCCGCGGCAGCCGGACCACCGCGATATCGAGCTGCCCCGGGCCCGCTGGCCCCCGCCGCCGCCGGCCCTCCAGCGACACCGAGTCCTCGTCCGCGATGCGCAGCTGCTTCAGATAAGGCACCACGCCGAGCACCGGGACGCCCGTCCGCGCCGTCAGCATGTCGAGCCCCGGCTCCAGCAGCTTGAGGTCGCCGCGGAACTTGTTGATCACGAACGCGGCCACGCGCGCGCGCTCGTCGGGCTCGAGCAGCGCCATCGTGCCGACCAGCGCCGCGAACACGCCGCCTCGGTCGATGTCGCCGGCGAGCAGCACCGGCGCGTCGGCGACGCGCGCGACGTGCATGTTCACGATGTCGCGGTCCTTCAGGTTGATCTCCGCGGGGCTGCCCGCCCCCTCGATCACCACGACGTCGTGCGCCTCGCGCAGCCGCCCGAGCGAGCGGGCGATGATGTCCTTGAGCTCTCCCCGGTACGCGAAGTAGTCGCGCGCATGCAGGCTGCCGATCGGCTTGCCGAGCACGACCACCTGAGAGCGCGAGTCGCCCTCGGGCTTGAGCAGCACCGGGTTCATGTCGACCGTCGGCGCGACGCGCGCCGCCTCGGCCTGCACCGCCTGCGCCCTTCCGATCTCGCCGCCGTCCAGGGTCGCGAACGAGTTCAGCGCCATGTTCTGCGACTTGAACGGCGCGACCCGGAGGCCCCGCCGCTGGAAGATGCGGCAGAGCGCCGTGCAGAGGAGGCTCTTGCCGACCGAGGACGCCGTGCCCTGAACCATCACCGTGAGCGCCGTCATCGGAAGAGCTCCTGTCCAAAGGATGCCGCCGCCAGCAGGGCCGCCGCGAGCCCGGCGAAGAGCAGCGCCGCGAGCAGCACGATACGGCAGGCCTCGTCGATGAGCCCCCGCCGGAGCGGCTCCACGGGGTCGCCGAGGCGGTAGTGGCCGCGCTTCTCGAGCTCGACCCGGAGCAGCCCGGCCATCGCCGCCATGGGCCGGCCGGCGTTCGGGCTCTCGGTGAGGCCGCCGTCGCGCAGGAGCACGGCGAGGCCGCGGCGCGCGTCGGCGCCGCGGAGCCACCCGGCGGCGAGCAGGAGGAGCGCGGTGAGCCGCGCCGGCACGAAGTTCAGCGCGTCGTCGAGCCGCGCCGACGCCTTGCCGAGGTACTCGTAGCGGCCGTGGTAGCCGACCATCGCGTCGAGCGTGTTCACCGCGCGGTAGAAGAGCGCGCCCGGGAGCCCGAAGAGGGCGAAATAGAAGAGCGGCGCGACGAAGCTGTCCGACGCGTTCTCCGCGACCGACTCGACCGACGCGGCGACGAGCGCGGGCTCGTCGAGCTCCGACGGGTCGCGGCTGCAGAGGCTGCGCAGCGCGCCGCGGGCCGCGGGGAGATCGCCCGCTTCGAGGGCGTCGCGCACGCCGAAGGCCGCGTCGCGGAGCGCGCGGAGCGCGAAGGTGGGCTTCAGCAGGAGACCTGACAAAGCGAGCGCGAGGACGGGGTGCGGGGCGAGCAGCGCCGCGACGCCGGCGCCCAGCGCCGCGAAGAGGCAGGGGACGGCGAGGGCCATGAGCGCGCCCCAGAGGAGCTCGGCGGCGCGGCCGCCCGTGGGCGCGGCGCGCTTCAGGGCCTGGATCGCGGAGCCCATCCACACGACGGGGTGGATGGCGGCGGGGGGCTCGCCGCAGGCGAGGTCGAGCGCGACCGCGGCGAGCAGCGCGGCGGCGGCCGTCATCGCGCGTCCTCGCCGTCGCCGCCGACGAGCGCGACAGGGCCGGGGCGCAGGCGCAGGATCGCGCCCATCACGGCCACGTAGAGCTCGCTGGCCGAGCGGCCGAGCCGCTGGTGCGCGCGCCCCGCGAGGTCGCGGAACGCCCGGCCGAGCCGGCTCTCCGGGACCACGCCCATGCCGACCTCGTTCGAGACGAGGACGACGTGCGGCGCCGCCGACTCGACGGCGGCGGCGAGCGCCTCGATGCGCTCCTCGATGGGCCCGAGCGCGCGGCCCTCGGTCTCGTCGCGGAGCAGCAGGTTCGACAGCCAGAGCGTGAGGCAGTCAACGACGACGACGTCGACGCCGGAGAGCGAGGCGATGCGCTCGGGGAGCGCGATCGGCTCCTCCACGGTGAGGAACGCGCCGCCTCGCTCGCGGACGTGCGCGTCGATGCGCGCCCTCATCTCGTCGTCGAACGGCTCGGCCGTCGCGATGAAGGCGCGGCGCTCGCCGAGCGAGCGCGCGAGGGAGAGCGCGAACGCGCTCTTGCCGGAGCGCACGCCGCCGCCGATGAGCGCGACCCGGCGCCGCGGCGTGCCCTGGCCGCTCCCGCTCATCGCGCGCGCTCCTTGTGCGCGGCCGCGCTCGCGACGAGGCCCTCGGGGACGATCGGGTTCGAGGCCCAGTGCGCGTGCACGTACGAGGCGAGGACGCTCCCTGCCCGGTACCCCTCGCGCGTGACCTGGCCGCCGCGCCGGCGCCGCACGGAGTAGGCGTGCTCGATCGGCAAGGGCGCGTGTTCGGGCTGCGACGGCGCCTGCGCGGGCGGCGGCTCGGCAGGCGCCGTCGCCGCGCGCTGCGATGGGCGGAGCTCGGAGTAGCGGAACTGGTGCCCGCGGAAGCGGAGCCCCGCGCCGCCAAGGATCGTGCGCGCCTGCGTCTCGACCTCCACGTACCCGAGCGCCTGCAGCTTCTCGCACATCACGGCCTCCGCGGGGACGAGCCCGACCATCGCGTGCGCGCGCCCGTCCAGCGTGCGGATCGCTTCGGTCAGGTACATGAGCCCGCCGCACTCGGCGTAGATCGGGCCCCCGCGGCCGGCGAACGCGCGGATCTCGTCGCGCAGGGCCGCGTTGTCGGCCAGGCGCTCTGCGTGCACCTCGGGGTAGCCGCCCCCGAGGTAGAGCGCGTCGACGTCGGGCAAGCGCGCGTCGCGGATCGGCGAGAACCGCACGAGCTCGGCCCCGGCGGCCTCGAGGCGGCGCAGGTTGTCCGCGTAGTAGAAGTGGAAGGCCTCGTCGAACGCCACGCCGATGCGCGCCCGGCCGCGCTGCGCGCCGGCGGCGGCGTCGGGCGTCGCGGCCGCGTCGGCCGCCGGCAAGGGCGGCGCCGCGCGCGCGATCTCGAGCAGCGCGTCGAGCCCGATCCACGCCTCGGCCTGCGCGCCCCAGTGGTCGAGGCGCTCCTCGGGGAGCGCGGCCTCGTCGGCCGTGCGCAGGCCGAGGTGGCGCTCGGGGAAGCGCTGCGCCTCGTCCCGCGGCAGGCCGCCGAGGACCGGCAGCGACCGGTTCACCTGCGCCTGCGCCTGTCGGAGGATGTCGAGGTGGCCGCGGCTGCCGACCTGGTTGCACACGACAGCGGCGACGCGCAGCGCGGGATCGAAGCCAGCGAAGCCCTGGACGAGCGCCGCGACGCTGCGGGCCATCCCGGACGCGTCGACGACGAGCGCGACAGGCGCCTCGAGCCACTTCGCGATCTCGGCGGTCGAGCCCTCCTCCCCGGTCGGGCTCGCCCCGTCGAACAGCCCCATCACCCCCTCGATCAGCGCGACGTCGGCGCCGGCGGCCTCCGCCGCGAACGTCGACAGGACCGCGTCCCGGCCCATCATCCAGCCGTCGAGGTTGTGCGATGTCCCGGCCACGGCGCGGGCGTGGTACGTCGGATCCAGGTAGTCGGGGCCGCACTTGAACAGCGCGACCCGCATGCCGCGGGCGCGGAGCGCGCGCGCGATCGCCACCGTGGCGGTCGTCTTGCCGACGCCGCTCGCCGTGCCGGCGACGACGAGCCGGGGGATGGCCCGGGACATCAGAAATCGACTCCGATCTGGGCCTTTTGCCCCTGCTCGAACGGGTGCTTCACCGATCTCATCTCCGTCACCAGGTCGGCGAGCGCGAGGAGCGCGTCGGGCGCGTTCCTGCCGGTGATCACGACGTGCACGTGCGTGGGCCTCGCGCGCAGCGCCGCGAGCAGCTCGTCCTCGGCGATGAAGCCGTAATGGAGCGCATACGTGATCTCGTCGAGCACAACGATGTCCTGCTCGCCGCCCGCGATGAGCGCCGCGGCTTCCTGGAAGGCCGCTCGCGCCGCCGCCTTGTCGCGCGAGAGGTCGTCGCTCTCCCAGGTGAAGCCGCGCCCCATGACGAGGAACGTCAGGTTGGGGAGCGTCTCGGCGAACAGCCGCTCTCCCGTCTTCCACTTCCCCTTGATGAACTGCACGACCGCGACGCGCATGCCCCGGCCGAGCGCGCGGAACACCATCCCGAGCGCGGCCGTCGTCTTGCCCTTGCCGTGGCCCGTATAGACGATGACGAGCCCCTTTCGACCGGCGGTCGCCGCGGCGCCCGCCGCGCCCGTGCCGGCGCTCTCCTCCGCGCTCACGAGTCCTCCTCGGTCGTGCCAGGGACGAGGAGCTTCTTCTCGGCCTTGCGGAAGCGGTGGCTGAACTCCGCATCATAGAGCCGCGAGTCGGCGAAATCCGTGGAGGTGAGCACCCGGCCGACCAGGATCATCGACTGGGTCTTGATGCCCTCGGCCCGGACCTTCTCCCGGATGTCGGCGAGCGTGCCTCTCACGATCTTCTGATCGGGGCAGCTCGCCTTGTGCACCACCGCGACCGGGCAATCGGCGCCGTAGGCCGGGATGAGCGCCGCGGTCACGTCCTTGAGCAGGGTGATGCTCAAGAACAGGCAGAGCGTCGCCTGGTGGCGGGCGAGCTCCTCGAGCCGCTCGGCCGGCGGCACTGGCGTGCGCCCCTCGGCGCGCGTCAGGATCACGGTCTGCGAGAGCTCGGGCAGCGTGAGCTCGCGCCCGAGCGCCGCGGCCGCCGCGGTGAAGGACGAGACGCCGGGGATGATCTCGTACGGTATCCCGAGCGCATCCATGCGGCGCATTTGCTCCGCCGTCGACCCGAAGAGGACGGGATCGCCCGTGTGGACGCGCGCCACGTCGTGCCCTGCGTCCCTGGCCTCGACGAAGACCTCCACGATCTGGTCGAGGGTCATGCCGGAGGAGTCGATGACCCGGGCGTCCGGCCGCGCGGAGGCCACGATCTCCTTGGGGACGAGCGAGCCCGTGTACATGACGACCGGGCAGCGAGCGACGAGCTCGGCGCCGCGCACCGTGATGAGCCCGGGATCGCCCGGGCCGGCGCCGATGATGTAGACGCGCATGAGGGTTCTTTCCTTGCTTCGTGCGCCGGCGATCCCGGAAGGGACCGCGGGCGCGCGGCGCGACGCTAGAGCGATCGCGCAGCGGACGCCAGGGGGTGGGGCGACCTCGGGTAAGGCGGACGCGATGCTCGACGCCCTGGCGCTGGTGGGCGATGCTCGACCGCCGGTCGTCCGGGCCCTTTGCGACCTTAAGGAACGCTAGTACTACAGCCGCGCTTGCGGCCTATCTGCGGCTGTAGACCTAGCCCCTGGTCTCTCCGTTATTCACCGTCTCGCCGGAGCCGCCACGGGGCAACGGCGAGCCTCTGCAGACGCCGCCCTGGGGCGTCGCCCAGCTCAGGGGCAGTCGCCGGCGAAGCTCAGGAAGCTCTGTATGCAGGCGTCCGCCTGATCTTGGCTGGTGAGCGGCATGGAGGTGATGGTGTTGGCCACCGACACGTATCCGCACTGGTCGGGCTCCGGGCCGAACTGGCCGTTGACAGCGAACTCGACGAAGGGGCCCTCGTGGCCATTGTCGTTACTCTTCAGATAGTAGTAGATGCTGCCGGGGCCCATGGAACCCGAGTAGTTGATGCACTGGACGGGGGGGGTCGGGGGACCCCACCCGGGCATGCCATCACACGGGCACGCCGGCGCCGTGGGCTGGCAGGTGCCGCTCTCGCAGGTGAAGCCCGACCCGCAAGAGCTGCAGTCGAGCATCTCGCCGCAGCCATCGGCGATCGAGCCGCAGGTCGCTCCCTGAGCGGCGCAGGTGGTGGGGACGCAGACGGGCGCCTCGCAGTTCGCCCCCGTCCAGCCGGGCGCGCACGTGCAGGTGTACCCGTTGACCTGATCGTTGCACGTGCCGTGGACGCAGGGGCTCGGCGCGCATTCATCGATGTTGGTCTCGCAGCTCGTCCCCGTCCAGCCGGGCGCGCACGCGCAGGTGTACCCGTTGACCTGATCGTTGCACGTGCCGTGGACGCAGGGGCTCGGCGCGCATTCGTCGATGTTGGTCTCGCAGCTCGTCCCCGTCCAGCCGGGCGCGCACGCGCAGGTGTAACCGCTCTCGGCCGCGGCGCAGGCGCCGCCGTTCTGGCAGGGGGCCGAGGCGCAGGGGTCTGTGGCCTCCCCGCTTTCGTCGCCGTCGGCCGTGGAGGGGCCGGCGCTGGTACAGCCCGCGAGCAGCAGGGTGGAGAGAGCCGAGATCGTCAGAGAGTGGAGAAGTGAGCCTGTAAGAGACCGCATGGGTGGTCATCCTTTCAAGGTTGTGCTTGCGCTGGCTGGAGAAGGGTCGGGCGGCCTATTCAAGTTAGATGCCAGTGTCGAATCGGCGCTTTCGGAGGGGATGTTGACGCAGGTCCCTGCATGGCATTCGGTGTGTGCGCGCCGCCGGTTCCCGTCGCCGAAGTCCAGTCGCGCGCCGCCTGCTGCTGCCTGAATGCCTCACCTGCGGAGACCACGACGCACCGCCGTGACCGACCGCGGCGACCCTGCCGAGTTCGATGGCGGAGCGAGCTTCCACCATAGATTCAGGCGAGGATGCAACAGCGACGAGCCCGGTCGCGCGCTTGTCTTGCCGCTCGTGGACAGGTCGCTGCCGTTTCTGGACAGGCACCATCGTTCGCGCGCGATCGATGGTGATCTGCGCGATACGTCGCGGTCGAGCCCGACGACCGGTACGCCACGGTGAGCTGCGGGCGATTAGAGCGGTCCCGAAGCGGACGCCAGCGTTCATGGTGGAGCCCGTGCGCTCGGCGCGGAGGCCCGAGAGACACATCGCAGGCCCGAGGACACGAACCTGCGATGTGTGCCGGAAGGCTCCGTCTTCTCCCTGGGACGCGCTGGTCCGGGGCCTTGCTCAGGGCATGCGCCTGTGATGCGATGGGAGGTCGCACCCCTCTTCAAGGAAAGGCCATGGACCACAAGAACACCGGGTCTCAGCCCTCGGCGCCCATCCTGTGCGCGGCAGCCCTCTTCGAGCCGACGCTCCCGGCCGCGTGGGGTCCCACGCTCGATCTGCTCGCGGACATCGAGGAGCTGCAGGACGCGACGAAGGGAAGCCGCGAGGAGCGGGAGGCGAGGGGGCGCGATCTTCACGATCGGCTGATGCGCGGCATCGACGCCCTGAGCGAGCCGACCCCGGACGAGTTCCACGCGGCGAGCGCGTCCTTCCGGGCCTGGTTCACCGAGGCGGTGCTGCTCTGGCTCCGGTTCGCCGGCAGCAGCTCCGCGCCGCTCATCGACACGGTCGCGTCGCGCCCGCTCCTCGATTTCCCGCTCGATCTGCCGCAGGGCAGCGAGGGGATCCCGCTCGTCCGGCGGGCGCTGCGAGAGGCGCTCGGGTGGGAGGAGGCGGAGCTCGCGCAGGTCGAGGCCGCGATGGATCATATGACCTCCAACCTCGCGGTGAAGCACGCGATCACGAAGACGATCGCCTCGCAGCTCGCCGCGAAGGGGGGCGCGTCGCCCGCCGCGTGCGCCGAGCTCATGAGCGCGATCTACGGCCCGTTGCCGTGGCGTCCGGGCGACGTGGATCTGCTCATGACGTCGACCGCGATCTTCTTCTGCATCCGCGCGTCGGCGCCGGCGACCGGCTCGCCCGGAGCGGCGGGCTCCGCCGAGGCGCCGCGGCTCGAGGTGCCCGGCTGGGACGAGCGCCCGGAGGAGGAGCGGCGCGCCATCTCCGCCTTCATCGCCCGGTGCGACGACACGAACACCGCGGCGACGGCGCGTTTTCCTGCGTTCGGCTACTTCGACAGCGCGGCCATCGATCCGGCGCTCGCGCGCTCCCTCGCGGACGCGGCCTCGGTCCCGACGGAGGTCGTCACGCAGACGCTCGCGACCATGGTGATGGTCCTCCGGACGCCGGAGGTCGAAGACTACGTGGTTCATGACGCCTGGGGCCACGCGTGGCAGGAGGCGCTGGCCGAGTTCGAGTGGGAGTACGCGGTGCTGCCGCGGCTCGAGGAGCCCCTCGCGCTCGACACGGTCTTTCCCGGCGCTGTCGGCCCCGGCATCGCCTCGGCCTTCATCGAGCGCGGGGGCCGCACCGAGCTCGACGAGGCGGCGCTGCTCCGCTTCGCCGAGGCCGACATCAGGGCGCGACTCCAGGTGGCCGCGAGCAACGGTATCGCCGAGATGCTCGCCGACTTCATGGAGAGCAAGTACGCGTGGCACAGGCCTTCCCTGAAGCTGCCGGATGCGTCGCTGCTCCCCATCACAGGGCTCAAGCTCGATCTGACGGTGGGCGACGTTCGCCGCCAGGTCGCCCGCTGGTCGAAGCCGTACCGCGCGCTGGCCGAGGACGAGGGGGCGCGCGCCCGCCTCGTCGACGCGCTCTCGCCGCGCGTTCCGGCTGCCGGGCTCAAGGAGGCGGTGGATCAGGCGGGCGCGCTGCTGTGGCGCGAGTTCGCGACGGCGTTCGACGACACGCTGCGGCCGGTGGCTGCCAAGGGCGGAGGGATCCGCGCGAGCGCATGCCGCCGCATGGTCCTTCAGCTCACGCTGGTCGCCGCGGTGCTCGAGCAGACGCTCGCCGCGTCGTGCGCGGGCGGGCCGCGGAGCGGGTCGCGGAGCGGGCCGCGGACGGAGCTCGCCTGGCGCGACCCGGCGCTGTGCGTGGACCTGCTCCTGGTGACGATCGCCCGGTTCTACGAACACGAGCGGCAGAGGAACTTCTGGCACCTCGACCAGATCCTCTCGACCGGGTTCGTGGACGCCTGCGGCCGGCTAAGGGCCGCCATGGCGAAGCCCGAGTCGCCCTGAGTCTGTCCTCCGGAGATGGCGTATACTTCCGCCGATGTCCGGCGCCCAGCGCGACGTATTTCGGCTCTGCGGGACCACGATCGACGGCAAATACCGTGTCCTGTCCGCCGTCGGCGCCGGCGGGTTCGGCGTCGTCTATCGCGGCGTGCACGAGGGGTTCGACGCGCCCGTCGCCATCAAGTGCCTCAAGCTGCCCGACGAGCTCTCGCCCGAGGCGCAGCAGGATTTCGTTCGACGGCTGCGCGACGAGGGGAGGCTCCTGCTCCAGCTCTCGCGCCTCTCGCCCGGCATCGTGCAGGCGCTCGACATCGGCGCCTTCACGACCCAGGAGGGCGGTCGCGTTCCCTATCTCGTGCTCGAGTGGCTGGACGGCGAGACGCTCGCCGGCCACCTCGAGCGCCTGCGCGCCGGGGGCGGCGGCGCCCTGTCCCGCCGCGAGGCGATTCTCCTGCTCGACCCCGCAGCGCGCGCCCTCGCGGTGGCGCACGAGCAGAACATCGCGCACCGCGACGTCAAGCCGGAGAACCTCTTCCTCGCCGAGGCGGGGGGCGCGAGGACGCTCAAGGTCCTCGATTTCGGCATCGCCAAGATCATCGGCGATCAGCGCTCGCGCACCGCGGCCCTCGCGAGCACCGCGGAGGGGCCGTCGGCGTTCACGCCCCGCTACGGCGCGCCGGAGCAGTTCGACAAGCAGCGGGGCGCGACCGGGCCATGGACCGATGTCTTCGCGCTCGCGCTCGTCTTCGTGGAGCTCGTGACGGGCGCTCGGGCGCTGGAGGGGGAGGGGATCGTCGAGCTCTATTCGGTGGTCGTCGATCCTGCGCTGCGCCCCACGCTGCGGGCGCGCGGCGTCTCGGCGCCGGACGCGATCGAGCGCGTGCTCTCGCGGGCGCTCAGCGTCTCTCCGCGCGACCGGTACCCCGACGCCGGCGCGTTCTGGCGCGCGCTGATCGCCGCCGAGGGACTCGAGGACGAGCTGCCCAGCCTCCCGCCGCGCTCGCCGCCCGCGGCGCGAGAGGCCGAGACCCAGGTCGAGGGCGCCAACGCGCGGGGCGGCCCTGCGCGAGGCGCCGAGCACGCGGGTACACCCGCGGGGATCGGCTTCGAGCCGACCGTGCCGCACCGGACCGACCCGGCGTTGCAGCGCCCTGGTAGCGCGCCGCCCGCGGCCGCCGGGGCGGAGCCTGCGCCGCGACCGGACCACGGGGCTGCGTCGGGCGAGGCCGTCGTGGTGCGGAATGCACCCAACCAGCGCGCGCGCCCGGGTCGGCGCGGGCTCGTCGCGCTCGCGCTCGCGGCCTCGGCGGTGGCCGGCGCCGCGGTCGCGGTGCTCCGGCGCCCCCCGGAGCCGCCGCCCCAGCCGAGTCGCGCGCCGATCGCCGCCCCGGAGCCGCCGCGCCCCGCCTCGACCAACCCGGAGGCCGCTGCGCTCTACCAGGAGGCGCTGCAGGCCTACCGTGACGGCGCGCCGGACGTGGCCGCGCGCACGATGGAGCGCGCCGTGGCGCTGGATCGTGGCCTCGGCGCCGGCCACCTGCGCGTGGCGATCTGGACGTTTCGACAGAGGCCGGCCGTGGCGCGCGAGCACTTCCAGCTCGCGCTCCTGCACAGGGCCGCCCTCGGCGAGCGCGACATGGCGCTGCTCGACGCGGCCGAGCCGTACGTGCGCCAGCCCTCCGACGCCGTGTCATGGGAGCGGCGGCTCGAGGCCGCGGTCGCGAGGTTCCCGGTCGATCCGGAGCTCCTCGTGTACCTGGGCGCGGCGAGGTTCGCGCAGCTCCGGTTCGACGCCGCCGTCGAGGCCTACGATCGGGCGCTCGCCCTGGACCGGGGCCACGTGCTCGCGTGGGGGCTCAAGGGAGAGTCGCTCGGGATGAAGGGGGACGTCGCGGCGGAGCTCGCCGCCTACCAGGCCTGCGCCGAGACGGCTCCCGGCGCGACGCTCTGCCTCGCGAACCGGGTCCGCCTCCTCCATCGCCAGGGCGATTGCCAGCAAGTGGAGGAGCACGCGCGCCGGTGGCTCTCGATCGATCCGAAGGCGGCGCCGGCGCACCGGCACCTGGCGCTGGCGCTCCACGCGCGGGGCGCGCCGCGCGAGAGCGTGCTCGTGGCGCTGGAGCAGGGGTGGGCGGCGGTCCCCGAGGGCGAGCGGAGGGCGAAGGAGCTGCTCGATCGGATCTCGCTCGCGGTCCTGGACGGCGATTTCGAGCTGGCGGTGGAGCACGCCCGCGCGTGGCAGCGCGAGGTCGCCGGCAGGAACGATCAGGACGCGCACGCGAGCCCGGCCCTCAAGCTGGCGGAGCTCTACCGTGAGATGGGGTTGCCGCGGGAGGCCGGGCGGGTGGCGGACGATTTCCTCCGCCGGATGAGCGCCTGGTCCGAGCCGGCGACCACGGCCGACTGGACCATCGCGTTCTTGCCGTACAGCCTCCGGGCAGCGTCGATGACGCAGGAGGCGTACGACGCGGCGCGCTCGGCGTGGGTGGAGCGGGTCCAGTCGAAGTGGCGCGCCGCGGCGCAGGAGATCAAGCCGGAGCACCGCTGGCTGCTCTGGACCGAGGCGTACGCGGCCGGCGTGGAGACCGCGGCCGACGCGGCGGCGGCGTTCGAGACGATGCCGCTCGACCAGCCGCTCCCGTCGGAGAGCGGCCGGTGGCTCCTGCTCGATCTGCGGATCGGCAAGGTCTACGCGCTCGCGGGGAAGGGGCAGGAGGCGATCGGGCCGCTGACGCGCGTTGCGCGCTCCTGCGCGGCCCTGGCCGACCCGTTCTCGACCACGGAGGCGCGGCTTTATCTGGGCATGGCCCTGGAGGCGACAGGCGATCTGCGCGGCGCCGCGGCGGCGTACGAGGCTGTCCTCGAGCGCTGGGGCAAGGCGCGCCCGCGATCCATCTCCGCGGAGCAGGCGCGGGCGCGGCTCGCCGGGCTGCGGGCGCGGCGTTAGGGAGGGAGATCTCTCGCGCAGCGCGCGCTGGTCCAGGGGCCGCGGACCGTCGGAGGGTCGGTGCCTCGGTGCGCGTTGCTCACCGTATAGTCATCGGAGGCGTAGTAGCCGCCTCGACGGGTGCGTTGATTGTCGCCAGCCACGTCCGAGATCTGGGCCTGGTCGCTCCAGGGAACGGTGTAGTTGACGGCCCAGTCCAGCGCCCATTCCGAGACGTTGCCGCTGAGATCGAACTGGCCCCACCGTCCCCGTCCCAGCGGCAGCGAGCCGACCTCGAGGAGGCTGCTCAAGGCGCACGGCGCCGCGCAGGCGTACGACGCGTGGTCATGGGTGATCATGTCGCCCCAGGGGAACTTCCGCTGCATGTTCCCTCCAACAGCTGCGTAGTTCCACTCGGCGTCGGTGGGCAGCCGCCCGCGGTCCCAGACGCAGAAAGCGAACGCTTCGTACCAGGTGATGCAGTTGATCGGCAGCGCCTCGTTGCGCCCAGCCGCGGGGGTCCACGTCGCGGTCGAGCTGGTGCAGCTCAGCGCTGCCGAGAGCGAGGTGACGTCCGGGCGGAGCGCCTCGTTCCATGCGGACTGCCATCCGCTCCCCGGGATCTTCGGGTGCTCTCCCGCTGCGGCGGCGGGCGGCGAGGTCCGTACGCCGTGCCCGCTCTCCATGAAGGCTCTGAATCGCCCCACGGTGATCTCGAACGTATCCAGATGGAAGCTGCTGACCGACGCGGCGAATGCGGGGTTGTTGTTCCGGTTGAACGTGCCGCCCGGGACCTCACGGCTGTCACAGCAGCTGATGCCGGGAGGAGGCCCGCAGAGGGGGCCTGTCTCCGGCGAGCTGGTCGCACAGCTCGGGGCGGTCACGCCGCCGCCGGAGCCGCCGCTGCCGTCGCTGCCGCCGGAGCCGCTGCTGCTGGTGCTATCGCCACCGCCGGAGCCGCTGCTGCCGGTGTTGCCGCCTGTGCCGCTTCCGCTGCTGCTGGTGCCGCTGGTGCCGCTGCCGCCGGCACCGGACGCGTCGCCTCCGGCCACTCCGCCGCCGCCCCCCTGCTCGGGGCCGCCACTCTGGCCACCCTGGCCGGATGCGGAGCCGCCCGCGCCACCTCCCCCGTGCGCTCCGGGAGGCGTGTAGCTATCCCAGTCCGCGCCGAGGATCTGGGCACAGCCAGCAGCGAGCACCGCCGCGAGCCACCCCGCGGTCCACCGTGCTGCGCCACGCGCCTGAGGCATCGACACCAGGCTCCGATCTTCGCCCCGCATTTGTCAAGCCACCTTCCGAACTGGGCGGATGACCGAGCTCGGGGTAGAGCGCCTTGAACCCGCGTTGGACAATCTACCTGCCACTCCAGAACGCGCCGATCTCGCTCACCACCTTCGTCAGACATCGTTGATCGTGATGCGCGCGCCCGAGGGGACGTCGTTGCGTGTCACCACCGAGCCGTCGGGGAACGTCACGCGGATATCGACCGACGCCGCGGCCCCCATCCCGATGATCAGCGGGAGCTGGCTCTGCTGCCGGTTGCCCCACTGGCCGGCGCCCACGAGGTAGGTCGCCACGCGATCCGCCCCGGTATAGCCGCCCGCGCGAAAGTCCCCGTCTCCGTCGAGATCCACGTCGACGCGCGCGCCGATCGCGTCGCGATCTTCCCTCACGTTCGCGTCGGTCGCATTGCCGTCCCGATCGGTGAGCATGCGGACGACCGCGTAGCCCGGCGCGCGGCACGGCATGCCGGTCACGTCGCGGCGGTAGAGCGCCGTTCCCCCGAAGCTCGTGGTGAGGAGGTCGAGGTCGCCGTCGCCGTCGATGTCCGCGAACGAGCCGACCTGCTGCGTGGCGATCCCGAGCGAGGCGCCGGCGGCCGCGAACGTGCCCGCGTCGTTGCGGTAGAGCGTGTCGCCCACGTACGCGTCGAGGTCGCCGTCCTGGTCCCAGTCGGCCCACACGCTCGCGCTCAGGAACGATCCGTCTCCGAGCCCGACGCTCGCCGCCGCGGCGGCGGAGAACGGCGCGCCCGCGCCGGCGTTGTAATAGAGCAGATCGTCCGCGTCCCCGTCGCGCACCGAGAGGAGATCGAGGTCGCCGTCGGCGTCGATATCGATCCAGGTCGCGCCGCCCCAGCGGGAGCCGGCCGTCCGCGTGTCCTCGAGCCCGGCCGACGTCGCGACGTCGGTCCAGCTCGGCGACGTGAAGCGGAAGAAGCGGTTACCGTTTCCCGTCGAGCCGGTGGCCACGTAAAGGTCGAGGTCGCCGTCGGCGTCCGGATCGGCCCACGCCGCGCTGTCGCCCTGGAGGAAGGTGCTGAACCGCGCGCTGTCATCGGCGAACGGCAGGGCTCCGTCGTTCCGGAACATGCCGGACGTGCCGAACTCCGAGCCGAAGAACAGATCGAGGTCGTTGTCGCGATCGTGATCGATCCACACCGCCGGGCCGGGCGTCGTCGTCGCGAACTCGAGGTTGGCCGAGAGCGCGACGTTCATGAACGTGCCGCTGCCGTCGTTGCGATAGAGCCGGTTCGGGATCGTGCCGTAGCGGGTGTCGTTGGCGACGAAGATGTCCATGTCACCGTCGTTGTCGAAGTCGGCGGCGATCACCGGGTACTGCTCGGAGGTGGTGCCGACATCCCTGATGCCGCGCGCGGCGGCCCCCTCCGTGAACACGCCCGCGCCGTCGTTGATGTACAGGCCGCTGCCGCGCAGGAACACGTCGGGATCGCCGTCGTTCTCGACGTCGAGCCACGCGACGACCGAGCTGCCCGTCGTCGCCGGCAGGCCCGAGGCCGCGGTCACATCGGTGAAGCGGAGGCCGCAGGAGACGACCGCAGGCCCATCGGTGCACACCCCCATCGCGCAGCCGCCGCACGCCCCGCTCGGGCACCCCGTGCACGCCGCGCCCTCCGGCGCCTGGTTCGCGACGCACTCGCCCGCGCCGTCGCACGTGTCGGCCGCGTCGCACTCGCCGGCCGCGGCCGCGCACTCGGTCCCCGCTCGCCGCGGCTCGGCGAAGCACTCGCCCTCGATGCACACGCCGCGCATGCAGCGGCCGTCGAGGTGGCTGCAGTCCACGCCGGCGCACAGCGGCCCGCCGCCGGTGCCCGCATCGCCGCCGCCGTCGTTTCTGCCGCCGGTGCCCGCATCGCCGCCGCCGTCGTTTCTGCTGCCGCCGCCGTTCCCGCCCCCGCCCTGGGGCTCTTCGCCGGAGAACGTCCTCGACTTCGCCGAGCAACCCACCGCGAGCAACGCCGCCGCGAAGGCGAGGAAAGACCGTTTCACGTTCGACCTCCGATCGTCACGCCCGCGGTCGCCGCGGGAAAAGCGATCCGGTCGAGACTACAAGCAGCGCAGGACGTTGTCGTGCACGCGCTGCCAGGTGGGTCGCGGCAGCTGTTGTCCGTCACGCCCCACGTCCTGCGGCGCACGTTCGCCACGCATCTGCTCGATCTGGGCACTTCGACTCGACGGCGCCGCTGCCCGACATCACGGCAGCGGCAAGCCGAACATCGCCTCGCAGACGGCGACGTGCGCGCCGCAATTACCGGCGGCTCCGTGGTCGCCGTCCTTGAGCGCGAGCCGGTGCGACCCGCCGTACGGCGGCGCCGCGCCCGGGACGTCGACCTCGACGAGCTCGCCGGGGAGGCCGATGAGGTCGAATGCTTTGAGGTGATCCGAGTGCTGCTCATCGCGCTCGCCGGTCAATCCGAACATGTGATCCACGGGCGTCGCCGACGGCTCCGACAGCCAGGTGGCGCTCACCGGGTTCGTGTCGCGCGGCCCGGCCAGCGACACAACCCGGTCGAGCCGGACGACCTTGCCGATGCGGGCGGCCGAGCTCGCGCCGTGCGAGTGGCCGCTGAAGATGATGACCGACCAGCGCGGGCTCCCGTCGTCTTCGAGGAAGTAGCCCCAGTCGCCTCGCGGGTGGACCTCTTTCAGGTGCGCGAGCGCCTTCGCCAGCCGTGTTTCGATGCTGTCGGCCCTCGTCACCTCGATGAGCGCGGTGTGGTCCTGACCATCGAACGCCTCGAGCCGCGCGTCGCCGAACGTGTCCGGATCATTTTGAATGATGTCGTAGTCGTTCTTGTAGGCGACCGCGAACGCGTGAAAGCCGCGCGCGGCGACGAAGCGGGTGAGGTCGAGCGGGCCAGGAGGCTGGCTGCTCCCCGACAGCGTGACGACGAGCTTGCCCGCGAACCGCGCGACCCGAGTGTCGAGGAGGGCCACCTGCTCCAGGTCGCGGTCGGAGACCTCTGGATCGAGCTCGCTGGGCTTGAACCGGATCTCGCTGAGCTCGGGTGAGCTCGTGTCCACGTGCAGCTCGCGCGGCGCGCCGCCCGCGCCGCCTGCGCCGCCCGCGCCGTTCGCGCCGCCTGCGCCGCCCGCGCCGTTCGCGCCGCCTGCGCCGCCCGCGCCGCCCGCAGAGCCACCGACCCCGGAGGTCGCGGCGGCGCCGCCGGTCCCGGTGGTCGCGGTGCCCGTGGCTGCTCCGCCGCCAGCGCCCGGGGGGCCGCCGTCGCTCGACGAGCCGCCGCACGCCACGCACCCGAGCGTCCACCAGGCGCAACCGATCCACGCCGTAATCCGCATGCTCGAAACGTTACCAGATCACCTCCGGCGCACCGCGGTGGACGAGCCGGCTGGCGACGGCGGTCTCGCAGGGCGCCGCCGTCGCGTTCGCCGAGCTGGTGAGATACGCGCTCCCACGAGGATCCCCGCTCGCCCCTTTCTCGGGCAAGGCAGCGTCTACCTCGGCGTCCTCTGGCTCCAGCGCCGACGCTTCTATTTGCAGTGCGCCGGCCGCATTGGACGGCATCCACGCATGGCGTTCGGCCGCCTTATGGCGCGTCCGCCTTTCGGACCCGCGGCGGCTCCCGTGGTCCCTCCGGCAGGACGCCGGCGCTGCCACGGCCTCCGAGTCAAGAGGGGGCTCGCGTCCCGCCCGGACGCACTGCGTCCGCGGGAGACGCGAGACTGTTCGTTCCACCTGGACCCCTCCCGGTTCTCCTGCTTTCCTGCTGCCTACCGTGACCGCATCCCGTGACGAGCGCTTCATCTCCCTCGTCCCCCGCCTCGTGTCGGCCACGTACTTCGACGAAGCTGCAACGGCGGTCCTCCAGGCCATGTTCACCTGCGTCGAAGAGACGCTCGCCGACAGCCCGTTCGCCAGCCGCGCTCGGATCCTGCGCGGCGTCGTCCACCTTCGTCCCGAGGACAGCTACCAGCGCCTCTTCGGCATCGACCGCCCGAGCGGCGCGCGCATCGAAGGCACCGGCTATCTCACCTCCGGCAGCGTCTGGAGCTGGATCGAGAAGCACCGCTGTTCGGTCTCGATCGACGTCCAGCGCGCTTCGCTCCGCTCCTGGATGCCGGACGGGGCCATGGCGCTCCGCCACACGCCAGAGGCGGCCGGCATGCCCGGCGACGCGACGCGCGAGCGGATGCTCGGTCGCGACGCGACCCACGTCCATGTCGTCCCGCTGCGCGCGCCGGGCGGCAGCGTCGACGGCATGATCACGATCGAGGTGAGCTGCAGGGGGGCCGTCGGGCTCGAGCTCCCCTGGGCGGAGTGCCACGAGGAGCTGGCGATCCTCGCCAGCATCGCCGGGGCCTTCATCGCCGCCCGCGCGCTGCCGCTTCGCTCGGACGAGCCGGCGAGCCCGGACGAGTTCCTGCCGGTCGTCGGTCAGAGCACCGCGCACCTCGTCGAGCTGCTCCGCGCCTTCGCCCCACGGGACGACACCATCCTGATCACCGGCCCGACCGGCGCCGGGAAATCCAGGCTCGCGCGCTGGTGCCACGAGCACTCGCAGCGCCGGGGCCAGCCCTTCGAGTCGCTGGACCTCCTCGGCGTGCCCGAGGACCTGCAGATGGCCGAGCTGTTCGGCTGGAAGCGGGGCGCCTTCACCGGAGCGGTCAAGGACAACCCGGGCGCTGTCGCCCGCGCCGCGAAGGGCACGCTCTTCCTCGACGAGATCGACAAGCTCTCGCTCAAGGCCCAGGCGGGCCTCCTGCGCTTCATCGAGGAGCGCGCTTACCGGATGCTGGGCGACGACGGGGCGGGGGAGCGCCGCGCCGACGCGCGCCTCCTCGTCGGCACCAACGCCGATCTGCGCGCCGCCGTGCGCGCCGGCCGCTTCCGCGAGGACCTGTACTACCGCATCAACGTCCTGCCGGTGCGGCTGCTCCCGCTCGCCGAGCGGCTCGACGAGCTCCCGCGCTGGGCCGACTTCATGCTGAACCGGCGCCATCAGGAGGCCGACGGCAAGGGGACGGCGCGCTTCGAGCCCGAGGCCATGAAGCTCCTCGTGTCCGCGCCCTGGCCGGGCAACCTGCGGCAGCTCGACAACATCGTCCGGCGCGCTTACGCGCTCCAGCTCGCGGGGCAGAGCGGCCTCGGCGGCGATCTGGTGATCCAGCGGCGCCACGTCGAGCGCGCGCTCACCTTCGACAGCGACGCCGAGCCGAGCGCGCTGACCAAGCTGCTCTGGCGGGCGGCGCTCAGCTTCGTGAACGAGGCCGAGCGACGCCGGGGCGGCAGCGCCCCGCTCCCGCTCGATCTGACCGACGCATTTCGCGGCATGGTCCTCGGCGCGGCGGTGCAGCGGACGGGCAACCGTGACCACGCCTTCACGCTGCTCGGCCAGGAGATGCTGCTCAAGAACCGCAACCACCATCGGACGCTGCTGCGCGAGCTCTCGCGGGTGCGCGAGATCCTGGACCTGCTTGGAGGTGAGGTCGATCCGGATCTCCTCGCGGTGCTCGACGCCGACAAGGAGCCGTGAGGGAGCGCTGGAGGCGCTCTCCGAGCGCCTCCAGCGACCACGGGATCGAGCATGCAGCGCTATGTCGCAGACGGTGCCGCGCTCGCACCAGGCGCCACGTTCGACGGGCGTTACGAGATCCTGGCGAAGCTCGGCCAGGGCGGCTTGGCGTTGTGCACAAGGCCCGCCAGCTCACCACCGGGCAGCCGATCGCCCTGAAGATCCTGCGCCTCGCCGAGCAGGGAGGCGCCGCGCAGGCCGACAGGCGGATCTCGCGCTTCCTGCGCGAGACGCGGCTCTGCGCCCAGCTCCACCACCCGAACATCGTCCAGCTCGTCGACGCGGGGCAGGCAGAAGATGGGACCCTCTACGCCGCGTTCGCCTTCGCGCCTGGCGACGACCTCGCCGCCCTGCTCGAGCGAGAGGGCGCGCTCGCGCCGCCCGAGGCGCGGCACCTGATGCTCCAAGTGCTCGACGCCCTCGCCTGCGCCCACGCAGCGAGCGTCGTCCACCGCGACCTCAAGCCCAGCAACATCATGGTCATCCCCACGGGCGCCCGCCGCAACGCGCTGGTGCTCGACTTCGGGATCGGCGCCGCGCTCGACGACGGGCGATCCACGCGCCTGACCGGCAGCCACGACGCGCTGGGCACGCCCGGCTACGGGGCGCCGGAGCAGTGGCGCGGCGCCGAGGCTTCGCCGCGCGCGGATCTGTTCTCGTGGGGCCTCGTGTTCCTCGAGTGCCTCACGGGCAAGCCGGCGTACGGCGGCACGGAGGCCGAGATCTTCTACCGGCTGCTCGGCCCCGATCCCGTCCCGATCCCCGCTGCGCTCGAGCGCCACCCCCTCGGCGACCTGCTCGCCCGTGCTCTCCGCAAGGACGAAGGCGCGCGCGAGGTGACCGCCCGTGGGCTCTTCGAGGCGCTCGAGGCCTGCAACCTGCGCGGGCTCTCGCGCGAGGCGATGCTCGGCGCCGGCGGCCCGGCCGGCGGGGACACGCGGCCTCTGCCCTCGATCGCGACGGTCGCCACGCAGCTCGACCGGCGGAGGGGGCCCGCTCCGCCTGCGCTCGACGGCGAGCGCCGGCAGCTGACGGCGCTCTGCTGTCACCTGAGGGCACGCGCGGCCGTCGCGCAGGCCCTCGACGCCGTCGATGTCGAGCGGCTGGACGACCCCCTGCGCGCGGCGCTCGCCCTGTGCGCGGACATCGGGCGCCGCCATGGGGGGTACGTGGCCGCGGCGTTCGGCGACGATCTGCTCGTCTACTTCGGCTACCCCAGCGCGGCGGAGGACGACGCCAGGCGCGCTGCCCGCGCGGCGCTGGCGATGGCCGGCGCCGCGCGAGCCGAGGACCCGCGCAGCGCCGCGCCGGGCGCGCAAATCGACGTGAGCGTCGGCCTCCACACCGGCCTCGTCGTCGACGGGAATCTCGGGGACCTCGAAGGCGCGTGCCTCGTCACCGGCGCCACCCCGCGGCTCGCCGCGCGGCTCGCCGCGCTGGCGCCGCCGGGATCCGTGGCGGTCAGCGCCGCGTCGCAAGCGTTGCTGCGCGCCTCCTTCGACCTCGAGAGCGAAGGGGGCCGCGCCATCGAGGGAATCGCGGCGCCGGTGGAGACCTACCGCCTCCGGCAGGAGCACGGCGCCGCGGCGAGCTGGCCGACCCCCGACGGCTCGAGGGCGCCGCTCTCTGGCCGGGCTCCGGAGCTCGGGCTCCTCGTGGAGCGGTGGCGCCGCGCGCGCGACGGGGCGGGCCAGTCGATCCTCATCACGGGCGAGCCCGGCATCGGCAAGAGCCGGCTGGCGCGCGCGCTGCGCGACGGGCTGGCGCGCGAGGCCCACACCTTTCTCGAGGCGCGGTGCTCGCCCGACACGCAAACCAGCCCCCTCCGTCCGGTGGTCGACCTGCTCGAGCGCACGCTCGGGCTCGATCAGGAGCCCGACGCGGGCGCCAAGATCGCGCGGATCGAGCGGGAGCTCGCCGGCCACGGCTTCACGCCGGCCGAGGCCATGCCGCTCTTCGTGCCGCTCTTCTCCCTGCCTCTCGGCGAACCGTACGCCCCGCTCGACGTCTCGGCGCAGCGGCACAAGGCGCTGACGCTCCAGGCCGTGGCGTCGCTGCTCCTCGCGATCGCCGACGAGCGGCCCGTCCTCCTGGTGGCGGAAGATTTGCATTGGGCCGACCCCACCACGATGGAGTTCCTCGAGCAGCTCGTTCGCGAGGCGCCCGCGGTCCCCATGTGCGTCATCATGACGGCTCGCCCCGAGTTCTCACCGTCGTTCTCGACGGCCGACATGCTGCTGCTCCCTCTGAGCCGCCTGGAGCGCCCGCACATGGAGGAGATGCTCACCGGGCTCTCGGGCCACAAGGCGCTGCCTCCCGCCGTGATCGAGCAGGTGGCGGACCGCGCGGACGGGGTGCCGCTCTTCGCGGAGGAGCTGCTCCGGATGATGGTCGATGCGCAGCTCCTGGTGGAGCGGGAGGATCGTTACGAGCTGACCCGGCCGCTCTCGGGGGCGGCGATCCCGGGGACGCTGCGGGCGCTGCTCACGGCGCGGCTGGATCGGCTTTCGCGCGCCAAGCAGACGGCCCAGCTCGCGGCGGCGATGGGCCGGGAGTTCAGCGTCAAGGTGCTCTCGGCCGCGAGCCCGCTCGGCCCGGCGGCGGTGGCAGAGGATCTGGAGCGCTTGACGAGCGCGGGGATCGTGCTGCGCAGGCGGCGGGGCAAGGAGGCGGTGGGGAGCTTCAAGCACGCGCTCGTGCGGGACGCGGCGTACGAGTCGCTGTCCACCGGCGCGCGGCAGCGGAGCCACGCGCGCGTCGCGAAGACGCTGGAGGAGGGGTTTCCGGAGGTGGTCCGGACGCGGCCGGAGCTGCTCGCGCACCATCACGCCGCGGCGGAGCAGAAGCGGGAGGCCGTGGGCTACGCGCAGAAGGCGGCGCAAGCGGCGCTGGCTCGGTCGGCGTACGTGGAGGCGATCACCGGGGCCAGGCAGGCCATCGCGTGGTTGCCGGCCATAGCGCAGGAGCACGAGCGAGCCGAGATGGAGCTCGGGCTGAACGGTATCCTCATGCCGGCGCTGATCACGACCAAGGGCTGGTCGGCGCCCGAGGTAAAGAGCATTTACGATCGGGCCATCGAGCTCGCCACGCAGACCGGCGAGCGGGAGCGGGGGAGCCAGGCGCTGCACGGCATGGCCATGTTCACGCTGTTCCGCGGCGATCTCACGGCGGCCCGGGACATCGCGACCCAGTGCGCGAAGCTGGCGGAGGACACGAATGACGTCGTCGCCCTGACGCAGGCGTCGCTCATCCTGGCGAACGTGACCACGTGGCTGGGGGACCACACCGAGGGCGAGCCTCACCACCGGCGTGTCATCGAGCTCTACCAGCCGGCAGAGTTGCCCGTCTACATGGCGCGTTATGGCTGGAATCCGAGCATCGTCGTGCGCGTGACCCACGCCATGAGCGCGTGTATTTGCGGCGAGCCGGACGGCGCGGTGCGGATCTACGAGGACGCGATCGCCGCGGCGGAAGCGACGGAGCACCCCTTCACCATCGCCATTGCCTACCAGATCGGCGCGTGGATCCACCACCTCAGGCGCGAGGTGGCCGACACGCGGAGGTACGCCGACGCGCTGGGGAAGGTCGCCGTCGACCATGGATTCCCCGCGTTCATGGTGCTCGCCGACGCGCTGGGGGGTTGGGCCATGGTCCATTCGGGACAGGCGGAGCAGGGACTCGAGCGCGTCCGAGGCGCCATCGCGCGCTGGCGGCGAATGGGCTCGGGCATGGTCACGACCTTTTACGCCACGCACCTCGCCGACGCCTGTCTGGCCGCCGGCGCCGTCGAGGGCGCCCGCGAGGCGCTCGACGAGGCGCTCGGCGAGACGTTCACGACACAGGAGCGCTGCTACCATCCGGAGCTCTACCGGCTGCTCGGGGAGGTGTGGCGGGCCAGCGGAGACCCAGGGCAGGCGGAGGCCGCGTTCGCGAGCGCGAGGGACATGGCCGAGGCGCAGACGGCCCGGCTCTTCGCGCTGCGCGCGCAGGTGGCTCTCGTTCGCCTGCGCAGGGCTGAAGGGCGCGTGGCGCTCGACGACATCGAGCGGCTCCGCCGGCTCCGGTCGGGCATCACCGACATTCCGGATGCTCGCGAGGCCGACTCGCTGCTGTTTGCGGGCGCAGGCCAGCCGAGCGCCGGCGAGGGCCCGAGGGGCTCAGGACGGCGACCAACGTGACAGAGGAGGATACGATGAAGGATGAGAATGCGACCAGCACGGCACAGAAGGGGGCGACGGACGACAAGAGCACGACCAGCGCAGCAAAGGAGGACACGAGAGGTGATAAAGATGCGCTGGATGAGCAATGTTGGGGTTTTACGATGATCCTCGCTGTGCAGAACAAAGAGGGCACCGAGACCCTGTACTATGAGGTGCCATCGGACGCGTTGACGAAGAAGCGCTATCGTAGGCCAGCAGATTCAGTGCAATCGTGGTGCAACGATCTGGTGGGTATGGGCGCGCAGATAGGACACGTGGCGTACGAGGCGGATCCCCAGCAGCTGGTGGATATGGACGCGCGGGTGGGACGCGAGAAAGCGCCGAAAGTACCGGTGACCTCGGATTTCTGCGGCACCTACCTGGTCAACCTGACCGGCTTCAGGCGCCGGTAGCCGGGGGCGCCTGAGCCCGCGCCGCTCTCTGCGAGATCCTGACGGCATGACCCGGCCCTCCACGCACAAGACCTTTCTCCGAGGCACGCACCGCCTGGTCAGCCCGGCGGAGACCGTCGAGCGGGTGCTCCCGATGACGCGCGCCATGGGGATCACCCGGGTCGCCGACGTCACCGGGCTGGACGTCGTCGGGATCCCGGTGGTGATGGTGTGCCGACCCAACTCCCGATCCGTGTCGGTCTCGCAGGGAAAAGGGCTCGATATCGACGCCGCGCGCGCGTCCGGGCTGATGGAGGCCATCGAGCAGTGGCACGCCGAGCACATCCTGCAGCCGCTCCTCTTCTGCACCCCCGCGGAGCTCTCGGCGCGGCACCGCCTCGTCGACCTCGCCGGGCTGCCGCGGCTCTCGATAGGCTCCTTCCACCCTCATCACAAGATGCTCTGGATCGAGGGCGAAGACGTCATGAGCGGCGGTCCGCTGTGGGTGCCGCTCGAGGTGGTCCACTCCGACTACACCGTGCCGCTGCCGCCCGGCAGCGGGTGCTTCTTGACCACGTCGACGGGGCTCGCCTCGGGCAACCACCGGCTCGAGGCCGTGCTCCACGGGCTCTACGAGGTCATCGAGCGCGACGCCGTGGCGCTGTGGCGCGCGGCCGGGCCGGCGCGCCGCGCGCAGACGCGCCTGGGTCTCGACACCGTGGATGATCCGATCTGCCGCGATGTGCTGGCCCGCTTCGATCGGGCCGAACTTGCGGTGGGCGTGTGGGACGCGAGCAGCGAACTCGGGCTGCCGGTCTTCGTGGCGGAGATCGTCGACCGCGTGCCTCACCCGGGCCGCGTCCTGTACGTGAGCGGCGGTCAGGGGTGCCACCGCTCTCGCGCCGTCGCCCTGGCGCGCGCCCTGACCGAGGCCGCCCAGAGCCGTCTGACCGCCATCGCGGGAGCGCGCGACGACGTCGACCGGGTCGCGTACGAGCTGTTTCGGTCGCCGCCGCGGATCGCCGCGGCGCGCTCGGAGATCGAGCGGTTCGAGGGGCGGTGGCGCTCCTT
Source organism: Sorangium aterium (assembly GCF_028368935.1). Lineage (NCBI taxonomy): Bacteria > Pseudomonadati > Myxococcota > Polyangiales > Polyangiaceae > Sorangium > Sorangium atrum. Next base: position 1,641,279 of record NZ_JAQNDK010000002.1, read on the forward strand.
CGGCGCCGCGAGCGACGGGTTCAGCGAGCGCTTCGACGAGGATCTCGCCGCGGTGCTCGCGGCGCTGCGCAGCGCAGGGCTCCGCCAGGTCGCGGTCGTGGATCTCACGCGGCCTGAGCTCGGACTGCCCGTCGTCCGCGTCGTCGTGCCCGGGCTGGAAAGCATGTGGGATGCCCCTGGGTACACGCCTGGACCGCGCGCGCAGGCGGTGTCGTCGTGATTGTCCTGTTCACCGGGCCCAGCCTGCCGCCCGCGGAGGTGCCCGGGCTCCCCGAACTGCGGGTCTTGCCGCCCGTCGCCCAGGGAGACGTCTACCGGGCCGCGCGCGAGCGACCGTGGGGGATTGGCATCGTGGACGGCTTCTTCGAGCACGTCCCGTCGGTCTGGCACAAGGAGATCCTCTGGGCGATGTCCCAGGGCGTCCATGTGTTCGGGGCGTCGAGCATGGGCGCGCTCCGAGCTGCCGAGCTGGCCGACTTCGGCATGGTCGGCGTGGGCCGGATCTTCGAGCAAGTTCGTTCGGGCGCGCTCGGCGCCGACGACGAAGTCGCGGTCGCGCACGCATCCGCCGAGCACGGCTATCGGTGCACATCGGAGGCCCTCGTCAATATCCGTGCGACGCTCGGCGCCGCCGTCGAGGCGAAGATCTGCGATCCGGCGCTCGCCGAGCGGCTCGTCGCCATCTCCAGGGCCCTGTTCTACCCTGATCGCACCTGGCCAGCGGTGCTCCAGGCGGCCCGAGCCGCGCAGGAGGCCCCCCACATGCTCGATGCGCTGAAGCGGTGGCTGCCCGCCGGGCGCGTGGACCAGAAGCGCCTCGACGCGCTCGCCATGATCGAGGCCATGCAGGCCGCGCGCGCCATGCATCGAGGACCGCTGGAGCCCGGCTTCATCTTCCAGCGTACCGACGTCTGGGAGCGGGCCCTCGATCGCATGCGCGCGGCCCGGCTCGAGCTCGATCCCGGCGCGGACGTCGAGGCCCTGCTCGACGAGCTGCGCCTGCTCGGGGACGAGCCGCTCTACACCCGCGCGATCCAGGGCGCCCTGCTGCGCGGCCTCGCCGAGGAGGCGGCGGAGCGCAACGGGGTGAAGGTCGGCCCCGGGCACCTCGAACGCACGGCCATGGAGTTCCGGCGCGAGCGAGGGCTGTACACCGGGCCCTCGACCCGCGCGTGGCTCGGCGAGCAGGGGCTCGACGCCAAGTCCTTCGCCGACATGATGGCGCGGGAAGCGAAGCTCCGCTGGACGGCCGCCGTGTGCGAGCCGGAGGTCCGCCGTCACCTCGTCGACCAGCTACGCGCCATGGGCTGCTACGGGCGTCTCGAGGAGCAGGCTCGCGCCAAGCAGGCCGTGATGGCGGGTGAGGGGCTGGACGCCCTGGATCTGGCGGGCAGCGGCGTGAGCGACACGGACGCGTTGTGGCGGTGGTATTTCACCGAGCGGCTCGGCAAGCCGGTTCCCGAGGACCTGGAGACCTACGCTGCGCGCTTCGGCTTTGCGAGCGTAGAAGCGTTGCTCCGATCGGTGCTGATCGAGCGCTGGTGCACGAGGCTCCACCGAATACCTGATATCCGCCCTTCCGATGCCGATGCCGACAACGAGCCTTGAGGGATGGGCGCAGAGCCGGTCGAAGATGTGCTGCATCTAAGGTTTTTTCTTGACGGATCGTGCTGTCTCGCGCTGTCCTGTTGGCACGTTCGAAGGCTTCCAGCGGACATGAGCGCGAGCATGCAGCGCTGCTGAAATTACCTCTCACGAGGAGTGCGGCAGAAGGCGCCGACGCTCCAGGCCGTCACCGAATCCGCCTCGACGAGCTGCCCGCGCTTCTCCCTCGCCTGTAAGAATCGCGAACAACGGTCAAGCAAAGAGGAGCTCATGAGCACGAACCAATTGATGGAGTTTCGCTCGACGTACCTGCGCGCGATCGCAGAGGCATGGGCCGATCCGAACGGTTTTGGCAAGGAGTTGACCGGGGACAACCCCACTTCCGTGCTCAAGGATCGATTTGGCTATATCTGGCCATGGCCAAGGACGTGCGAGCTTCAGATTGCACGAGCCGACGAGGACTTCAGGTGGATCCACGATGAGTGGGTCTGGCCCAGCGACCTGCTCGACTGCTTGACGCTGCGCCTGCCGCTCGCGCCCAAGCGTTCGGCAGCTCGTCCAGGGTACGATGGTCTGCTGGAAGACCTCCGTCCGGAGGACTACTCGAGGGCGCTCGGGGATTATTACAAGCAGCGCCCGTCGCTGTTCAGCGATCAATGGATCCGGGAGTACGATCAGCACGGGGTTCATGCACGCCCTCAGGACAAAGGGGGCGGGCTCAACATCCGGGCGGACCACGGGGTGCAGCACGTCGGTCGCCCCGAACGAGGGCGGGAGCCCGTGGGGTGCTGTCATGAGGGCGAACAGGCGGGCCAAGAGCGCGTCGGCCTCCACAGCGGCCCTCCTGCGGGGGGCTTCGTTCCCGACGACAGCTCGTTCGCCGAGCTCAACGTCGTGCTGCTCGCGGCGGTGGCCAAAGCCTGGAGCGACGAGGAATTTGGACGGGCGCTCAAGAACGACCTCGCATCGGCGCTGCGAACCATCCGAGGTTACAGGCTACCTTGGACGATGAGCCTGCGCGTCGAGGAGGACGGCGCAGCCCGGTGGCATCCGCCGGGATCTCCACTCGACAAGGACCATCAGTCGTACTGGGATTCGCTCCAGCCTCATACGCTCAAGCTCTACTTGCCCACGAAGCCGAGCAACGTGGACTCCGAGCCCATCGCGCTCGCCGCATACAACGCGACGGGAGCAGCGTACCCGTTCACTTGCTGCTGCTAATCGGGGGACGAGACCAGGACCGAGGATGGATCCTCTGGAGCCGGGCCAGGTGCTGAGAGCCGCCCGAGGAGCTGCGCATGAGAGATGGCTTCCGGATCCTGGATGTGGATCGTCACGTCTCCGAGCCCGTCGCGTTATGGGCGGAGTACCTGCCGGCAGCGATGCGGGCGTATGCTCCTCGGCTCGCGCCCTTCAGGCCGCCCGAGTCGCTGGCCAGGCGGATGAGCCGCCTGGGCGAGCACGCGCTCCTGCCCACGCCCCCCATCCTCTGCGTGAACGGCGAGCCGATCCTGCGTATCTCCGAGGCGGCCTACATCGAGCTCGGGCTCGCCGCCGAGCGCCGCCGCGAGCTCCTCGCCGCCTCGGAGAGGCCTGACGGGCACCTCGCCGAGATGGACGCTACCGGGGTCGATATCGCCGTCCTGCTTCCGACGTACGCGTCCTATCTCGTCCACGACGACGGCATCGACGCCGAGCGCTCGCGCGCCTACGCCAGCGCCTACAATCGATGGCTGGGCGACTTCTGTGCGAGCGCGCCGGACAGGCTCCTCGGCCCCGCGCTGCTCTCGCGCCACGATCCGGAGGCCATGGCGGGCGATCTGGAGCAGGCGGCGCGCGACGGCGCGCGCGCCGTGGTGCTCCGGCCGAACCCGGTGCAGGGCCGCACGCTGAGCGCCCCTGCGCTCGCGCGGTTCTGGGCGGCGTGCGCGCACCACGGTGTCACCGTGCTCCTCCACGAGGGCACGCACGCGCGCGTCGCCACGGCGGGGGCCGATCGCTTCGAGACGCGGTTCGGCCAGCACGCGTGCTCTCACCCGATGGAGGCGATGATGGCGCTGCTCTCGCTGATCGAGGGCGGCGTGCTCGAGGCCCACCCGACGCTGCGGGTGGGCCTGCTCGAGGCGGGGTGCGGCTTTCTGCCTTACTGGCTCTGGCGGCTCGACCACGTCGAATACGCGCAGATGCGCGGCGAGGTGCGCGGCCGGGTGCGCCGGCCTCCCTCCGAGTACTTCCAGCGGCAGTGCTGGATCGCGCTCGAGCCCGGCGAGGCGATGCTCGACCGGGTGGTGAAGGAGATCGGCGCGACGCGGATGATGTTCGGGACCGATTTTCCCCACCTCGACCACGGGCCCGGGATGGTCGACGAGATGATGGCGCTGCGGGGCGCGCTCGGAGATAAAGCGCTGCGGGCGATCCTCTGGGAGAGCCCTTGCGGCCTCATGGGGATGTAGTGGAACGCCCGCGTGCGACTCCACTCCGCCCGGATTCTGAAGGGTCTTGGGGGCGAGGCGATCCCCGGCCATCCAGCGGTCGCTCTCCTCGAGCGCGCCACTTGCACTTGCTCATCGGCGGGTGAAACCAGAAACGATGATGGATCCTCTGGAGCTGAGCCAGGTGCTGGCGTTCAAGCCCACCCTGCGCGTCGAGCGCATGGATGCGGGCGTGGTCTTCCTGATCGGCGAGCGCGAGCGCTTCGTCGTCTCCGGCGCCTGCGCCGCCGAGGTGGCCGCGCTCGTCGACGGCCGGCGCACGGTCGACGAGATCCTGCGCGCCGCGCGCGATCGGTTCTCCGAGCCCGAGACCCTGTATGCCCTGAGCCGGCTCGCGGCGCGTGGCTACCTGGTCCCCGCAACGCCGGAGCTCCCCTCCGAGCACGCGGCGTTCTGGCGCGGGGTGGGTCTCGACGGCAAGGCGGCCGCCGTGGCCCTGAGCCGGACCCCGGTGTCGGTCCTGGCCGTCGGCGACGCCGCCCCCGCCGTGTGGATGACCGAGGCGCTCGAACAGGCAGGCGTGCGGATCGACGGCGAGGCGGCGGTGCAGGTGGTCGTGGCCGACGACTATCTGCAGCCCGAGCTGGCCTCGATCAACCGCCGCGCGCTGCGTGAAGGAACGCGCTGGTTCCTGATCAAGCCTGCCGGCGTCCAGCCGCTCATCGGGCCCGTCGTCGAGCCCGGCGCCGGCCCCTGCTGGGACTGCCTGGCGTTCTGGATCCGCCAGAACCGCCCTGTCGAGGAGCTTGTTCGCCGCCGCCGGGGGCACGAGGGCCACGTCCCTCCCCCCAGGGCGGCCACCGAGGCGAGCATACGGACCGCTTGCGGGCTCGGCGCCTCGGCCATCGCCCGCGCGCTCGCCAGGGAGGAGACAAGCTCTCCCCAGGCGCTCGGTTCCCGGGTGCTCGCCCTCGACCTGGCCACGTTCGAGATCACCGCGCACGCGGTCCTCCGGAGGCCGCAGTGCCCGGTGTGCGGCGATCCGGCGCGGATGGCGGCCGTCGGCGAGCGCCCGATCGAACTGCAGCCGGTGGAGAAGGCCCATTACGAGGACGGTGGATATCGCCGGCAGACCCCGCGGCGGACCTACGAGCGCTATCAGCACCTCGTCAGCCCGATCACCGGAGCCGTGACGTACCTCGTGCCGATGCCGGGGCGGGACACCGAGCTCCGCGCCGTGTACGCGTCCGGCTACCTGGCCTGCCCCCGGGAGGGCGTCCCGCGCACCAACGTCTTCGACAAGGGCTGCGCCGGCAAGGGGCGCAGCGCGGACCAGGCCAGGGTGAGCGCGCTCTGCGAGGCGCTCGAGCGATACAGCGGCGTCTACCAGGGGGACGAGGCGTGCGTCCGCGGCAGCAAGGACGAGCTCGGCCCGGCCGCGCTCTCGCTCGGCGATCTGCTGAACTTCAGCGAGGCGCAGTACCGCGAGCGCGCTCACCTCAACGCGCGGGCAGCGGATCGCCGCCAGTGGATACCCGAGCCGCTCGATGCGAGCACCCCGATCGACTGGACCCCGGCCTGGTCGCTGAGCAAGCGCGAGCGGCGCTATGTCCCGCTGGCCTACTGCTACGCCGAGGCCCCGGCCGAGAGCGGTACCGCGTTCTGCGGGCCCTGCAGCAACGGCGTGGCGGCCGGCACTTGCCTCGAAGAGGCCGTGCTGCAGGGCCTGCTCGAGCTCGTGGAGCGCGATGCCGCTGCGGTCTGGTGGTACAACCGGGTCGCGCGCCCGGCCATCGCGCTCGACAGCTTCGGGGACCCGTACTTCGAAGCCCTCCAGGCAGACTATGCCCGTCTCGGCTGGGCCGTCTGGGTGCTCGATCTGACGCACGACCTCGGTATCCCCACCTGCGTTGCGCTCGCCCACGAGGCCCGGGAGGATCGATTCAGCATCGGGTTCGGCTGCCACCTCGACCCGCGCCTGGCCGTGCAGCGATCGCTCACCGAGCTGAACCAGCTCTTCGATCCCGGCGCGGCGCGCCGGGCGCCGTGGGACCTCGAGCGGCTGCCTGACCGCGCGCATCTCTTCCCCGGCCCCGATCTCCCGCGGGTCGCGGCCGAGCACCTTCCCCGGATCGGCGGCGCCGATCTGCGCGCCGACATCGAGCAATGCCTGGGTCGCCTCGACGAGGCGGGACTGGAGCTCGTCGCCGTGGACAAGACCCGCCCCGACATCGGCTTGGCCGTGGTCCAGGTGATCGTCCCGGGGCTACGCCATTTCTGGCCCCGATTCGGTCCGGGGAGGCTCTATGAGGTGCCGTGCGCGCTCGGGTGGCTCGCCGGCCCGCTCGCCGAGGGCGAGCTCAACCCGGTCCCTCTGTTCGTCTAGCTGCCGAGGAGCTGCGCAGGCGAGATGACATGATGGCCCAGCGCGTCGCGCCCGGCGATGAAGCGCCGCGAACGATCCTCCGGGATAGCCTGTGCGGCTCGACAGAGAGCCATGACGGCACCGTCTGTCTCGGAATCGCCCAGCGTTTGCCAAGGAAGGAGGCTCGGCGCGTCGCGCCTCGCTCAGGGCGAGCAGCGTCGCAATGATGTTGATCACGAGCCGAGCTCGCTGGAGGGAGAGCTCTCCGCCTCAGCGGTTCTTCTTCACATCCTTCACGTGACCCAAGCTGGGCGGCTTGCCGCGCAGGCAGCTCCAGACAGCGAGCACTCCGATGAGTGCGCGCCTCCGGTTCAACCGCGTAATATACATAGTACTGCGTTCGCGACAGCAAGACACGACGCACTCCATCCTTCGCCTTGGGGCCGTAGAGGGCTCCCATCTCCGGCGTACGTCGGAGCATGCGGAGCGCTGCGGCGAGCTCGTCGGCGAACAGCGACGGCGCCGCGTGACGGTTCTCGCGCCACCAGGCATCCACCGCGCGCGCCTGCTCGGCCGATCTCCCCAGGAATCGGACTTTCACCCGCGCGCCCGCAGTTCGGCGAGCAGCACGTCGGCCTCGATGCCTGCCCCTGTTCGCATCTCAGCGAGCCCCTCCTCGAGGGCCGCGTGCAACTCTGCGCGCTCTTTCTCGTCGAGCTCGTCGCCCGGATCAGCGATGACGAGATCGAGCACCATGCCCTCCGGCAGATCCGTGGGCTCGTCGACGACGATGCGACCGTTCTGGACGCGGGCTTTCAGCGCTTGCACGTCGCGAAGCGTAGCGCCGTCATCGCCTTGTTGCACCAAGGAGCAGCGGCATCCCGCCGTTGTGGCCATGGTGCAACAAGGAGCAGCAGCGTCCTTGATGCCGCAGGAGCCCGGGCGTGGCACCCCTTCCCGGGTGTCGTTGCGCGGCCAACGTGCGGGTCCCCTCGAACACCCGGCACCCGGACGTCCGCGCGAGCTGCCTGAGCGCGCTCGCCGTGCCAGATCGGACTAAAGGCAGCGCAGCACGTTGTCGCGCACGAGCTGCCAGATCGGCTCGGGGATCCCGCCCAGCCAGCGCGCGTCGCGCTCGACCGGCGCCTCGGCGTCGTCGAGCGGGTCGTCGTGGCTGTAGACGAGCCGCCACAGCCGCTCGCTCACCGAGCCATTCCGGTCGATCACGAAGCGATGGACGAGCTTCTTCGCGAGCTCCTCGCCCTCGACGTCGAGCAGCAGCACCGGCGGAGCCACCTCGATCTCGCTCGCGTCGCGCAGCGGCTCGAGCCGGACATAGGACCCCTTCACGAGACTGGCCTCGTCCGGCGGCTCGAACCCCGCCGCGCGGAAGTCGCACGGCGCCTTGGTGTTGCCGATGAGGTAATACGCCCCCTGGGTCTCGGCGAGGATCGCGCCGCCCAGCCTCCCTACGCGTGCCATCTAGACCTCCTCCGCAGTGCCGCTCTCGTCCGAGAGCACGAGCGAGCGCCCCGGCGTCTGGCCGGGGAGCGCGGCTCCATCCCATGTGTACTTGTTGGTATACCCGCGCGGAGTGACCATGTACCCCTCGAACATGAAGGTGTTGGTCGACCCGACGAGCACCGTCGTCAGCATCCCGATCTCGTACTCGAGGAAATGGTCGAGATCGGTGAGCACGGCGCTCTCCAGCTTGCGGTAAGCGCTCTTCACCAGCGCGACCGGCGTCGTGCCCGCGCGGTGCTGGCGGATGATCTCCTGGGCCCGCACGATCTGGCGCGTGCGCCGCCCGCTCGCGGGATTGTAAAGGCCGATGACGAAGTCGGCCGCGGCCGCGGCCTCGAGCCGCCGCTCGATCACGGGCCAGGGGGTCAGGAGATCGGAGAGCGAGATGGCGCAGAAGTCGTGGCCGAGCGGCGCGCCGACGAGCGACGCGCACGCGTTGAGCGCCGTCATCCCGGGCACGAGGCGGAGCTCCGGCGACCCGCCGCGCTTCCAGCCGATCTCCTCGAGCACCTAGAAGACGAGCCCGGCCATGCCGTAGACGCCCGCAAGACCTCCACGATCTGGTCGAGGGTCATGCCGGAGGAGTCGATGACCCGCGCGTCCGGCCGCGCGGACGCCACAATTCCCGCCGGACGAAGGAGCCCGCGTACATGACGACGGGGCAGCGGGGCGGCGAGCTCGGCGCCTTACAACGTGATGAGCCCGGGATCGCCAGGGCCCGCGCCGATGATGCAGACGTGTATGGGGGGCTCTGTCCTCGTTTCGCGTGGCGGCAATCCCGCCGGGGACTGCGGGCGCGCGAAGCTAGAGCGATCGTGAAGGGAACGCCAGGGGTCGGGGACAGCCTTCGGGTCGGAGCCCCAGGGACACCACCGACGGCGTACACCGGACGGTTTCCGGCACCAGCACGAAAGGCTTCCGGCGCGCGCTGGCGTCACCGGCCCTTCCGGAGGTGCGGCGCCCTTCCGGCGAGCGGTGGCCCAAGCGCGCTCGGCTGCCGAGCATGGCGCTCAGCGAGAGGCCGGGACCGCAGTGCTAAGGGCTCACGCGCACCCGCGAAAAAAGCTCATCGGGCGCGGTTCGTCAGACGGAGCCTAGCGCCCAGCGATGGTATCAGGGGAACCGGCTGACGGCGCGCGAGGGCCCAGGAGTCCACTCCCGCAGCTCGGCGCGGAAGGCTGGGCCGCCCGCCGCCGGGCGCAGGTCCACGTCGGCGTAGGTGAGGCGCTGGAAGGGTCGGAGTTCAGCGGGCGCCAGCTCGGGATGCTTGAGGAATTCCTTGAGCGAGCGGGCGTGGGCAGCAAACTCGGCGCCGCGAACGTAGGCCGGGATCCGCATCAGGTTCGCCCAGGTCCCGGTATTCAAGTAGTAGCCGCCGGGGTACGACACCGCGCGCGCCAGGTGCGTGTGACCGGCCACGACGACGACGGCGCCGTCCTCGAAGGCGCCGCTCACGTAGGGGTCGAGCTCGTCGGGTGCCTCTAGAGACCAAAGGTTGCTCCGACGATTGGCGTTGTCGGCGCAGGCCCGCAGGGCGCTCTCGATGAAGCGTTCCGGGAGGGAGCCGCTGAAGGTCTTGCCCGGGGCCTGAGGCGTGGTGACCGCGCGGGTGAATGCCTCTGTGCCTTTCGCATCGCCGAGCAGGGAGCTCAGCGCGTTCAGCGTCTGGTCGCGCGCGTCGTTGCTCTGTCCGGCGAAGCTGTCGGAGAGCGCCGAGGCCAGGAGGTCCTCCGGCGTGGTCGCGGTCGCGACGGCACCTGCGGGCGGCGACGTTCCGAACCGTGGCCGCGTCCCGATGAACGCGCGCTGAAGCCGGGACTTGATGCCGACGGCCTTGGTGGCAAAGAACGCGGGGAACGCCGCTGCAAGGTGCTTCTTCGTGTTGTCGGGCCACAACGCCAGGGTGAGCGGCAGCGCGACGGTCTGCTCGGGCTTGAGCAGGTCGACGTGCGCGAATCCGTCGTCCTTGAGCGGGTTCAGCACCTCGGCGACTAGGCGCGATCCAGGTGGATAGGGGAAGGGAGCGCCCGTGCGGACCGCTTCGGCGAGCGCGTCGTGGTCCACCTCGTTCCAGGGGTCGCCCTTGTTGCCGTGCACCAGCCGCAGCAAGCCGCCCCTCGCCAGCGGATAGTCGAGGCGCTCGCTGCGAAGGCAGAGCTCGAGCCGTGCATGCGCGCCTGGGTCGACCCCTCGGGTCACGGCATCGACGAGCTCCGCCTGCGCCTCGGGCAAGGCCAGCTCGATATCGTGGTTGCCCATGCACCAGCGCAGGCGCTTGCCCGACCCGATGAAGCGGCCGAACGCGTCGAAGACCTCGCGGTTGTGGGCGACGATCGCCTGGGTCTTCTGTCTCGCCGTGGCGCCCGTGAAGTCGAGGAAGGGGCTGACCTGGAGATAGTCGAGCGCATCGCCGAGGACGATCAGGTCGAGGCGCTCGGGGGCGGCCGCGAGGTAATCGATGAACGCTGCGAGCTCTTGCTGCGCGCTGAAAATGCTGCGGCCGTTGTCGGCCCCCATGTGGATATCGCTGATCGCGACGACGCGTTCGGTGGGCTCAGCGGGCATGGGATCGCTCCTTTTCGAGGGACCAGATCTCGTCGAGCAGGGTAGTCCATTCGGCGGCGGGGTTGGCCGTGGTACCCCCGGCGACGCCCGCGAGAAACGGCCGAGCGCGGAGCCCAGAGCCCGTGTCGCCTGGCTCATCGGGAGCAGCCTCGGGCGTCAGCACGTAAGCGATACGCTTTCCGGGGGCGGCATCGCACCACAGATGGAGGCACTCGGTCAGGTCGGCGGCGGCATCGGCGGAGGCGTTGCGAGCCTCCACGATGATCTCGACACCTCCAGGCAGCTCCAGGAGCGCGGTCCATGCGCGGCGCGCGTGACGCCGCTCCCGGCCTCTGCCGAAGGCCGCGCGCAGCAGGCCCAAGGGGGTGATGAACGCGAACGTGCCCGCCTCGGCCGCTGGAGCCGCCGCGAAGCGATCGCGAAGGGCGAGGATCAGGCCCGCCGCGCAGGCGAGCTCATAGCAGGAGGCCGTCGAGAGCGCTTTGAAGACGTCGGGGCCCGATAGGGCATGGAGCGCGGTCAGCTCCGTCTCACGCAGCGCGCGCCACCACCCGAGCAACCCGGCGAAGCGGGTCATCTCGGCCTCGCGACCCCGCGCATCGCGGATCAGCGCTTCGGGCGGCGCAACTGGCACGGGCACGTCACCAAGAGGGCTCGAGGCGAGGAAGCCGCGAACCGCGAGCAGGCTCCGCGAGACCAGCGAGCGCTCGCCGCGGAGCAACGCTCCGGCCAGGCCATCCTGCCCTGCGATCTGCCGCAGTGTGGTCTCCGTCTGCCGCAGGATGCTGGCCAGGAGGCGGTTCACCGGCGTGTCCACGTGGCGCTCCGTGCGCCGCACCAGCCACGAATCGGGAGCTGGCTGGCCCGCGCGCGAGAGCGAGGTCCGGATCGACGCTGCGGCGTCGACGCGCCCGCCCGAAGGGACGCGCTGCCAGCTCTCCCGCGCCGCGCTCTCGCAGCGCACCACCCGCCCGAGTTGCGGCAGCTCGCGCTCTAGAAGCCGCCGTAACAAGCCCAGGAGCCTCACCAGCACCGCCTCCGGATCGCCGGCTCGACGCGGCGCGAAGAGGGGGTTGACCGACGCGCCGAGGACCGCGTCGCCGAGCAGCTCGATGCTCGCCCGCAGTGCGAGGGCGCGGCAGCATTCGGCCGCTGCGGGCGAGCGGAGAGGAGGCTCGCTATCGACGGCGCCGGCGCCCCAGCCACAGCGATCAAGCGCCCACATGATAGCCCTCGTTGGCACGGCGCATTTCATCCAGCTTGCGCTCGAGGGTCGGGAGGCCATGCGCGCGGCGCGCGAGCACCGGAGCGATCACCTGCACCACCTGCGCGAGATCTTCCGGCGCGCCCGGGGGTGCGGCCGGCGCCGCGAGGTCGCCGGAGAGCTGCTCGAGCCTCCCGCGCAGCGTGACGAGGGCGGGCGCGGCGGCGGCGAGCGGCGCTGGAGCGTCCGCAGGGCTCAGGACCGCGCTGCGGAGCGCGCCCGCGAGCAGGGTAGAGTCGCCGCTCGCCCACACCGCGAGGAGTCGCAGCAGCGGTGCCGATGCGTCCTCAAGCCCGGGCAGCACGGATCCCATGATGGCCTGGACGAGCCGCACTTCAAGGGCCAGCTTGGAGGCCTCGCAGGCGCCGAGGAACCGCGCGGCGGCGAACAGCTGAGCCGTCCCGACAGGGTGGAATGCGCGGGCCAAGTAGACGAAGCGCCGCAGATCGCCGGCCGGCCCGTCCGGCGCGAGCTCGCCAGCGGAGCGCGTTCGGATGCTCTCCCACTCGCCGACGAAGTCCCAGGTCACGGGTACCTCGATGAAGGCGAAGCGCCGCTTGAGCGCGTCGGAGATGCGGAAGAGGTAGTGTCGGTCCACGCCGTTCAGCGTCGCGAGCACACGGAAGTCCTTGGGGACCGGGATCTCCACGGTGGACGGCGCGTTCTCCTCGAAGGACGCGCTGGGCACGCGCAGGCGCCGCGTCTCCAGGGCCGTGAACACCGGGCCCAGGGCGCGGTCCATATCCGCGCGATTCATCTCGTCCAGCAGGAGCCAGGTCCCGCCCGCGCCGCGACGCCACGCCGTGCGTCCCTCCGCGGCCGGTGCTTCCTGCCAGTTGGCCAGCACCGCTTCCGTGAACGCGCCCGGTCGGAAGACCATCCTCGTGCGCGCCTCGCCGCCGCTCTCCTCCACGCGCGGGAAGAACCCACCCACGACCTCGAACGCGGTCCAGTCCGCCGACGCGGTGGCGACGTGGGCGTCCTTGCCGAGAGCGGCGCAGATCTCGCGGGCCAAGGTCGTCTTGCCCGTGCCCACCGGTCCGACGAAGAGCACGTGGCGTCCTGCGAACAGCTCGCCAACGGCGCGCCAGAGCAGCTCATCTGGAAGGGCGTAGCGGCTGCGGATCTCGGCGAGCTTGGGCTCGATCTCGTCCCATCGCGGCTCGAGGGGCTGATCGTCGAGCGTCTCCACCGGGCCGTGGACGCGCAGCGGGGTGGCTGCGGGCGCGGTCGCCACGCGTTGCTGCGCAGAGAGGGCACTGGCCAGCTTGTCCTCATCGGGCCTGCGCGGCGACCGGAACAGCTCGCGTAACGCGTTGCGCACCGAGGTGTCGTCGGCGCCTTGAGGCACCGGGATCTCGGCCGCGGGATTTTCGTGCTCGATCGTCTTCAGCGCCTCGTTGACCAGCTCGCGTGCGTCCTCGGGGAGGGGCGCCTCCTGCCACGCCTCGCGGGCGCGCCCGGGGGGCTCCGTGTGCCGCGGAGTGACCTCGAAGGACGCCCAGCGGGCCGCGGGCGGCTCGGGCAGATCGGCAGGCTCAGCAGCGCTCAGGTCCGCGTAGAGGACGGGAATCCCGAACGCGTGTCGGCCGCGGTGCTTCACCTGGCGCGCGAGGTACACGGCGCGCTCGATATCCGATCCCTCGCAGAGCCTGGCGTAGAACTCGGCGGCGAATTTCGTTGCGAAATCGCGTGGAACCGCGACCTGCATGGCCACGACGGGGACGCCGGTGCGGCGGGTGATTTCGCCGGCGAGGCTGGTCAGCTCGGCGCGCGGCGGCACGGCGCCGCTGTGGCAAGCGCCGAGGAAGACGAGCTTCGCCTGGGCATTGCCGATCCACGTGGCGAACTCGCGCGCCTCGATCTCGGCGTACTCGACGTCGCTCCCGGCCTCGGGGTGAACGACCAGCACACCGCGGTTCCCGGACTGGATCGCGCCGTGCCCGAGGTAGTGCAGCGCCTCCACGTTCGCGCGCTGGAGCACCTCCTGGAGCGTGCGCGGGCTGCAACGGGCGATCTGGTGGACCGTGGCGCGCACGGTGTGCAGGGCTTCCTGCATCCGCTCGACGTGCCCTTCGTCGAGGAAGTCATCGTCGTCCGTGTACTTGGGATTGGCCCAGGCGAAGGCGATACCTTGCAGCGGCTTCCCGAGGCGGAGCGGGACTGGCGTGCCCTGCGCGTCGACGTGGCGGATCATCGAGATGCGCTGCTCGATCAGGAACGAGTCATCGACGCGGAGGTACTCCCAGGGCACCACGGCGGCGGCCGTGTCGAGCTCGAGCCCGAGGCGGAGCGTCGTGCCCGCCCGGACCGTCAGCGCCCGTCGGACCTCGGCGGGCGTGGGCTGGCCGAAGAGGAGCGTGCTCAGCGCGTCACCGAAGGCGGCCGTCACCGTCTCGTCCCATTGCTCGAGTTTGCCCAGGGCGTCCTCGATCGAGAGCTTGCAGTCCGCCAGGTCGACCTCGACGGTCGCCCAGTCGCTCGGAACCTGGCGCGTCCAGGCGGTGCCTTCCGGGGTGATCAGCTCGGCCTTGCCGGTGCCGATAGCAAGCCTTGCCCATGGGCCCTTGAGCTTGGGATCGTTGTCCTCAGCACGCTTGGGCATGTTTTTCGCCGGAGATGCGGCGGCAGCGCGGATCCCAGGAGATGGCGACGGGGCGATGTCCGCGTGGGGAGGGTCAGGAGGCTTCATCGATTCCGATGAATGACCCGGAAAAGAGTGCTCGCTCCTCGCGCTGATCGGTGCGGCGGGCGGCTCGTCGGATGGGGCCGGCGTCGAAGCTCGCGCCGTCGTGCTCAGGATCCCTCCAACGAAGCGCGCTTGGCTGACCGCGCTCTCTACGAGCGTCGTGAGCACGACGACGCTCGGCGCGCGTGATGTCCCCTTGAGCAGCGTGGTCATCACCGCGTCGACGACCTCTCCGCTCTCGAGCCCGGCAGCGCCGGTGCCCAGGAACGGGATCGCGACCGAGGAGATCCCCTCGTCGGCGGCCTGGGCAGCCACCGCGGCGGTTGCTTGAACCGCGCCCTCGGTTCGTTCTGCCGACGTCGCCAAGAAGCTGATGCCGGGCACCACGATATCGAAGATGGCGTCGGGGAGACGCGTCATGATCGGACCGGCTGGCGTGAGGCCCTTCTGTTGCGCCGGCTGCAACGCTGCCACCAGAAGATCTCGGTTCTCCCCGACCGCCTTGAGCAGAGCGTTCCAGAAGCTGCCTGCGGGCTCGTCTCTGGGCAAAGGGCCTGTCGGGATGGTGAATGCCTCGACCGGTAGGCGCCATGGATCCCGCGTCTTCTTGACGTAGATCCGCGTGGATCTCACATCGCCGACAGGCTCGCCGAGCAAGCCTCGCGCGAGCAAGGCATCGACGATCGGGACCCCGCGCCGCGTGAGCGCCATGGCGAGGATATCGCGCGTACGAACGCGGCCGGCGCCGCGGCGCGACGACATGGCTTGGGCGAGGCGGAGCACCGCACTCGCGTTCTCCGTCGGCTCGAGGGGCTGGCTGCTCACCCCGGACAGTGAAGCAAGATCATCAGGCCATTCCGGCCGATGCGCGAGCTCGCGAAACGCGCTCCAGTCGATGCCGTTCTCCTCGAGAATGCTGCGGGCGCTGGTCATCTCCCGGAATGTGAATGCGCCTCCGATCAGGTGCGCCACATCAATCCTTGGAGCGCGATCGGCCGCCGTGAGCTTCGCTGACGCACGCAGGAGAATCTCGAAAGAGGCGTCGCTCGTCTTCGTGTCCGCGGAGCGATCGGGATCGATGTAGGGCATCCCCTCGATGAAATCCGCCTGGTTGTTCGCGATGAAAGGCAGCTTGAGCAACGCGAGGTGAACGAGCTTGCGGAGTGCCTCGCCCGGCGATGGCTCCACGGCTCCCTCCGGGAGCGTGAGCCTGAACGCATCCATGCTCGCCTCGGAAGTATGTACGAGCGGCAGGCTCGAGCGGCCGACGAGGTTCTTGACGGCGATGCTGCGCTGGGTTCGGCGCTGCTTCTCCTTCAGTTTGTCGGGAATGCGTTTCGCCAGAGCGAAGGACGCTTCCAGCGTGACCTCCCGCCCTTCATCTGCGCGCAGACACGCTGCAATGTTGATCCAGACCAGCTGCTGCGGACCGCGTCGGGTGGAGAGGGCGATGGCGACGAGGTCGCGGTACCGCCCGCTCCCGCGCATTGCCGCAGCCACGATCTGCGTCTTCCCACCCGGCCAGGAGCAATTATAAAGGACGGGCGATGGCCAGGGGCCGTCCTTGCCTTCATCCAGGCCCCACGTGCCGGTCGGCCAAGGGTCGGCGGGCAATCGCTGCGGAACCACCGTGATGACGCTGTCCTCAACAGGCACCTCGAAGGGCTCGGCCGCGTCGAGGATGGCGCGCACCGCCCTCAAGGCGATCCGGTTCGCGTCAGGGAGAACCTTGTTTTCTCGCACGTAGCGATGCAAGGCCGTCATGAGGTCGACTTCCTTGATGGCCCAGTGCGTGCGTTCGAGCTCCCGATCGAGGATCCCGAGCGCAGGTTGCACCTCCAGCAAGATATCCGGCGGAATGGGCGGCTCCTTGGGATCGAGCTCGAACGTTATCGATACGCTGTCTCCCTCGCGCGCAATAGACAAGATCTTGCCGACCCTGGCGGGTTGCTTGACTTCCTCCTCGTACGCGAAGAGCGCGGGCAGGGAGCACAGCTCGGCGATCGTTTCAGGTCGGAGATCCTCGAACCTCTCGCGGATGCTCGCGTCCGTGTACTCCGGGTAGGAGGGGTCGAGGAACCTGCCGCGAGGGAACCTGTAGCGGGAGGGCTTCCTGCCCCAGGCCTCCGCGTCCCTCGTCACAAGCAAGTGATACATCCTCACCTCCCGATCTAGCTGGGCACTTCGCGCGTCCGGTCTGTTGCTTGCAGCGTCTCGCGCCGCGACGTGCTCCTGGAACGTGGCGCTTCTGAGCAGCGTCATCACGCCAGTGAAATCCTGAGCGATGCGCTGCTCCAACTCGCGGGCCAGCGTCGCGAGATCCCCGTCGGGCACGTACGCCGCGAGCGCCTCCCGCTCGTCGCGGCTCATCTCCTTGTCGATGCGGTGAAGGCGCTCGACCAGGCAGCGCACATTGTAGGCCCGCTCCCTGTCCTGCCAGATGTCCTCGATGATCGCGACGATGCTGCGCGACGGATCCGCGGGTCGCTCGATCGTGATGTCGGTGGTCTTGAGGAAGGCATCGAAGAGCGTGCCACCGAAGCAGTCGAAGACCACGAAGTGCGACTTGTCCGGGTGCTTCATGCCTCGGCGCGTGCCGCACCCGAGCATCTGCTCGAAGAGGGCGCGCGATCTGACCGGACGGAGGAAGACGATGAACTCCAGGTCCGGAATGTCGACGCCGGTCGCGAGCAGATCAACGGTGACGGCGATGGCCGGCACCTGCAGGTGGCGGAACTGTTCGATGAGCTGGAACGGCCGATCGACGGTCCCGGTAATCTTCTGGGCGAAATCCTCCCCCCGCGAGAAGACGTCACGCGCCAGGCGGACAAGGTGCTCCGCATGCGCGTCGTTGACCGCGAAGATCAAGGTCTTGGGGAAGCGGCCATAGCGCGCCTCGTGCTCCAACGCGTGGTTCTTGATCTCCTCGAGGATGTTCCGGTTGGCTCCAGATAGGGTGAACAGGCGCTCGAACTCCGCGCTCTCGTAAGGCCGCCCGTTCTCCAGGGGCTCGCGCCGTCGCTGTTCTCTCTCTGCCTCGGTGAGCTCGACATCTTCGCCTTCCTCGAGGAGAGCGCTGTCGAGCTTGACGCCCGATCTGATGACCACGAGATTGCAGTCGACGAGGAACCCGTCGCGTACGGCTTCCTGGCGGGTGTAGCTGAACACGATCTCGCCGAAGCGGCTCTGCGCGTATTCCGGGGGCGTTGCCGTCAGTCCGAGCTTGATGGCGTCGAAGTAATCGAGCGTGGCCTGCCAGAGCGACTGCCGCGCTGACCCGTAGCCGCGGAGGCACTCGTCCGCGACCACCAGATCGAACGCGTGGACGGGGATGTTGAGCTCCTCGGCGTCGTCCGCCTCCGCCTCTTCGGCGTCGTCATCGGAGACGGCGTCCTTGCGGAAGAGGTTCTGCGCCATGCGCTGGATGGTGCACACGTAGACGAAGGACTTCGCAGCATCGGGCGCGAGCAGATAGGACACCGGGATTGACCGGATGCTCTGGCCATAGACTTCGTAGATCTCGTCGAATGTCGACAAGCCCGCCGCCGCGAACGCCTGCCTGACCTCCTTAGCGCGCACGCGGCGGTCGACGAGGTAAAGCACGCGGCGCACCACGCCCGCCGTGAGGAGTCGGTAGACCTGATTCACCGCGGTGAACGTCTTGCCCGTGCCCGCCGCCATCGTGAGCAGCATCCGGCGGGTGTGCGCGGCGATGGCTTTCTCGACCGCCGCGTTCGCCTGCCGCTGGTACGGCCGGAGCTTCTCGTTCGCGTTGGGCGTCGCGGCGAGCTTGGCACAGGCTGCGTCGAGATCGTGGCCGAGCCCCTCGGTGAGCGCGGCCGGTGTGTGAAATTCGGCGAGCTGGCGCGGTCGCTCAGCCGTGCTGCGGATGTCGTGGAACCATATCTCCTCATCGCCGATCGCGTAGAGGAAGGGGACGTAGATCCCGCGGAAGTTGAAGGGCGTGCCTATGGCGCGCGCGCGGCGCCCGGCCTGGACGAGGGCGTCCCGGGGGTCTTTGATGAGCCTCTTGACCTCGACAATGCCGAGGAGGCGGCGGTCGGCGAAGAGGGCGTAGTCGGCGGGGCCGATCTCGGTCGGGTACTCGCGGATCGCGAGGCCGGCTGGATAGTCGGCCACGGGGAGCTCGGGCGCATAGTTGGCGACAGTCCAGCCCTGCGCGACGAGGCGGGACTCGATGCGCTTCGCGAGCATCTCCGCGCCGCGCTCGCGAGTGATCTCAGCAGCCATGGTGGCGGGCTCGAGCCGGCGCGAGAGGGGCTGTCAAGGATGAGTCGCTGGGCACTTCCCGGGCGTGCCCGCGGTGGTGACGCTTCCCTCCTAGAAGGAACGCCAGCGGGCCGAGTGCACGCAAGGGTCGGTTCCGTTCATCGATGTGTCGAAGCTCGCGCGTGCAGGGGACGAGATAGGGCAGGTTGTCCACGTCGATCGGCGACGATAGCACGAGCAGGTCGCGCACGAGGAGCTCAGGCGCGCAGCGCCCCGCGGCCGGGCCGTCGTGGAGGAGGCGCGTAGCGTATGCGGCTCAGGATCGTCGCGCTCCGCGCCTCGGGGCGCTGGAGCGGGCTGCGGCCGAAGCGGGCCTTCCCCCACGCGCCTGCAGCTCGGAAAGCCGCGCCTACAGGCAGCGCAGCACGTTGTCGCGCACGAGCTGCCAGATGGTCTCGGGGATGTCCCCGAGCCAGCGCGCGTCGCGCTCGACCGGCGCCTCGGCGTCGTCGAGCGGGTCGTCGTGGCTGTAGACGAGCCGCCACAGCCGCTCGCTCACCGAGCCATTCCGGTCGATCACGAAGCGATGGACGAGCTTCTTCGCGAGCTCCTCGCCCTCGACGTCGAGCAGCAGCACCGGCGGAGCCACCTCGATCTCGCTCGCGTCGCGCAGCGGCTCGAGCCGGACATAGGACCCCTTCACGAGACTGGCCTCGTCCGGCGGCTCGAACCCCGCCGCGCGGAAGTCGCACGGCGCCTTGGTGTTGCCGATGAGGTAATACGCCCCCTGGGTCTCGGCGAGGATCGCGCCGCCCAGCCTCCCTACGCGTGCCATCTAGACCTCCTCCGCAGTGCCGCTCTCGTCCGAGAGCACGAGCGAGCGCCCCGGCGTCTGGCCGGGGAGCGCGGCTCCATCCCATGTGTACTTGTTGGTATACCCGCGCGGAGTGACCATGTACCCCTCGAACATGAAGGTGTTGGTCGACCCGACGAGCACCGTCGTCAGCATCCCGATCTCGTACTCGAGGAAATGGTCGAGATCGGTGAGCACGGCGCTCTCCAGCTTGCGGTAAGCGCTCTTCACCAGCGCGACCGGCGTCGTGCCCGCGCGGTGCTGGCGGATGATCTCCTGGGCCCGCACGATCTGGCGCGTGCGCCGCCCGCTCGCGGGATTGTAAAGGCCGATGACGAAGTCGGCCGCGGCCGCGGCCTCGAGCCGCCGCTCGATCACGGGCCAGGGGGTCAGGAGATCGGAGAGCGAGATGGCGCAGAAGTCGTGGCCGAGCGGCGCGCCGACGAGCGACGCGCACGCGTTGAGCGCCGTCATCCCGGGCACGATGCGGAGCTCCGGCGACTCGCCGCGCTTCCAGCCGATCTCCTCCAGCACCTGGAAGACGAGCCCGGCCATGCCGTAAACGCCCGCGTCGCCCGACGAGATGATCGCCACGCGCGCCCCGTCCCGAGCCCGCTCCACCGCGGCGCGGGCCCGGCCGATCTCCTCGGTCATGCCGGTCTTGATGACCTCCTTGCCCTCGATCAGGTGCTTCACCAGCCGGATGTACGTCGTGTACCCGACGATGAGGTCCGAGGCCGCGATCGCCTCGAGGGCCGCGCGGGACGCATGCTCCTCGGCGCCAGGGCCGATCCCGACGATCGACAGGACTCCTTTGCTGTCACCCATGGCTCTCCTCCACGTTGCGCTTCGCGAACGGGACGCGCGCCACCGCGAGCGTCATGGACCGCCCCACGCCCTCCTCGGTGTACGCCCGCTTCGGCACGAGCAGCTTGGCGGCCCCCGCCGCCCGCAGCGCGGCCGGCTCGGCGACGCCCCGGGCGCCGACGTGCTTCTTCACCGTCTCCGACGGGTTCTCGATGCCCTCGGTCGCGTCGAGCTCCTCGGGCGTGAACGTGACGAGCGGCCACCCCCGCCGCGCCGACAGCGCGAGCAGCGCCTCCTCGTCGGCCTTCTTGTCGATCGTCGCCAGCGCCTTCACCGATTTTGCCGACAGCCCGTGCTCCTCGAGCAGCCGGTCGACGCCGCGCTCCACCATGTCGAGCGGCGCGCCGCGATCGCAGCCGATGCCGAGCACCAGGCTCTTCGGCCGGTAGACGACGGCGCGTTCGACGATGCCGGGGTGCGAGCGGGCGAGATCGCGGTCGCTCGCGACGAGCAGGATCTCCCACGCGCCGGGGTCCACGCCGTCGAGCGACGTCGCGTAGCGCACGCCCGGCGGCAGCGGCGTCGCCTCGGGCCAGAACGAGGGCTCGCCGGTCTCCTGGACGAACAGCACCGGCGCGGCGTTCACGACGGCGGCGCAGCCGCGCGTCACGTTGCGGTCGGGATCGTCAAGGGTCCACCCGAGGTCCCGGCCGAGGATGTCGACCGTCAGCGTCCCGAGCGCGTCGGAGGCCGTTGTCACCACCGGCTGCGCGCCGAGCAGCGCGGCCACCTTCTCGGTGAACGCGTTGCCCCGCCCGACGTGCCCGGAGAGCACGCAGATCGAGAAGCGCGCCGTGTCGTCGACGCACACGACCGCGGGATCGACCTTCTTGTTCTTGAGCAGCGGCGCGATCATGCGCACGACCGCGCCGACGCTGATCACGAAGACGTGGCAGTCGTAGGCCGTGAACGCCTCCGTCAGGAGCGGCCCCATCGGCAGCGGCAGCGGCTTCGCCCCCGCCGGCGCCCCGTCGAACAGCTTCTGCGACACGTAGAGATCCGCGCCCGGCAGCCCCTCGATGAGCTTGCGCGCGATGGAGATCCCGTGCCGCGTGATGGCGTAGATGGCGTAGGGCTTGCGCTCGGCGGTCATGGGGCCTCCGGTTCGGTAACAGCCTTGTCGAAGCCGCCCGGCGGCGAGGCCGGGGCCTCCCCGACGAGCAGCCCGCTCCGCTCCCCGCGCGTGACCACGACCATGGCGAAGCAGTCGCCCCGCTCGCCCTGCGCGGCCCGGAGGTCGCGGACGATCCGCTGCTCGGGCATCGTCGCCTTGGACACGAACACGGCCCGATCGAGGAGGCCAGCGCGCGTGAGCGCCTCGGTCACCTTCGGCATCTCCGAGCCGATCTTCATCAGGACCACGGTGTCGAAGCGCTGGAGGACGTCGGTCAGGTCGTCCACGCCGTACGTGGCGGGCAGGATGGCGATGCGCTCCTGCCCGTCGGCGAGCGCGAGCCCGCTCACGGCAGGGACCGCCGTGACCGAGGTGACGCCGGGGACGACCTCGACCTCGAGCCCAGGGAAGCGGCGGAGCGCCTCGCGGCGCACATAGACGAAGGTGCTGAAGAGCGACGGATCCCCCTCGGTCGCGAACGCCACGGTGAGGCCGCGCGAGAGCCGGTCGCCGATCGTCTCGACGGCCGCGTCGACGTAGGGGCGGACGCGATCCGGGTCCTTGCTCATGGGGAAGGTGAGGAGCAGCCGCTCCTTGTCCCGCTGCTTGCCGACGACGGGCTCGAGGATCCGGTAGGCCATCGAGGCGCCGAAATCCGAGCTGCGGGGGAGCGCGAGCACGTCGGCCTCCTGCAGCACGCGCACGGCGCGCAGCGTGAGCAGGTCCGGCGCGCCGGGGCCGACGCCCACGCCGTAGAGCTTGCCGAGCCCGCTCATGACGCCTCCGAGGCGGACCGCTGCGCGCCGGCGGCCGCGGGCCGGGCCAGCCCCGCGCCCTCCGCAGCTTCCTGCGCCTTCGCCGGCTTCGTCGCGGCGAAGATGTGGATCGGGTTCAGCGCCTCGTACCGCACGTAGCGCGCGAGCGGGACGCCGCGCGAGACCGAGAGCAGCGTGACCTCGGGGTCGAGCCCCCGCGCCCGCAGCGCGCGGTACGTCTCGGCGACGTTCTCCATCGTGATGGCGTTGACAACGAGCCGGCCGCCCGGCCGCAGCCGATCGAGCGCCACCGTGACGATCTCCTCCATGCTCCCCTTGCTCCCTCCGACGAACACAGCGTCCGGGTCCTCGAGCGCCGCGAGCGCCTCGGGCGCGCGGCCCGCGACGACGCGCACGTTGTCGACCCCGTGCGTGCGGACGTTGTCGCGGCAGATCTCGACGCCCTCCGGGTCGACCTCGATCGCATAGACCCGGCCGAGGGGGCAGAGCATCGCCGCCTCGATCGAGACCGACCCCGAGCCGGCGCCGACGTCCCAGACGACCGCGTCGGGGCGGATCGCCATCGACGCGATCGAGAGCATGCGCACCTCGCGCTTCGTGATGAGGCCGTTCTTCGGCATGCGCTTCGCGAACGCGTCCTCGTGCAGGTAGGGGACGGCCGGCGGCGGGCGCCACGCAGGGTCGCTCCGCAGGAGCAGGAGCACGTTCAGGGGGCCGATGTCCTCGCAGGCGGCGAGCGCGGCGAGGTCGAACGCGCGCACGCGCTCGCCGGCGCCCGCGAGGCTCTCGCAGACCCACGCGTTCCAGCCGGCGTCGCCGTGCTCGAGGAGCCGCGCCGCGAGGCGGGCCGGGCTGTTCTCCCCGTCGGTCAGCACCGCCACCTTCGAGAGCCGGCGGAGGCGCGTCGCGAACCCCTCGGGGGAGCGCCCGTGGACCGAGACGAACGCGGCGTCGTCCCAGGCGATCCCGGTGCGCGCGAACGCCCACTGGACCGAGCTCAGGCTCGGGATGATCTCGACGTGCTCGCCGCCGAGCTTCCGGACGACGAGCGCGCCGACGCCGAAGAACAGCGGGTCGCCCGAGGCGAGGATGCACACGTTCTGCTCGGCGGACAGGGCGTCCACGCGGTCGAGCGCCGCGGACAGGCCGCCCTTGAGGGCGATCTTCTCGCCGCGGAACTGCGGGAAGAACTCGAGGTGCCGCTCGCCCCCGACGAGCACTTCGGCGCGGGCGACCGCGGACGCGGCGCGGCTCGACAGGCTGGCGCACCCGTCATCGCCGATGCCGACGACGGTGACGGCGCGGCGCGCGCTCATCGCGCCACCTTGGCCGGCTCGGCCGAGCCGGCCGAGCCTGTCGGTTCCGGCGAGTCCGCCGACAGGAGCAGCAGCGCGTGGACGATCGCGACGGCGATGGGGCTGCCGCCCTTGCGGCCGCGCGCCACGATGGAGGGAAGCCCGGACTCGATCAGGGCCTCCTTGGACTCCGCCGCTGACACGAAGCCGACCGGCACGCCGATCACGAGCGCCGGCCGCGCTCCCTCTTCGCGGGCGAGGCGCACGACCTCGAGCAGCGCCGTCGGCGCGTTACCGATGGCGACGATCGCGCCGTCGAGGAGCCCGAGCCGGTGCGCCTTGCGCATCGACTCGATCGCGCGGGTCGAGCCGGCCGCGGAGGCCGCCTGGATCACGTCGTCGTCCGAGATGAAGCAGTGGATCGCGCACCCGTACGACGCGAGCCGCTGCTCGTTCAGGCCGACGCCGATCATCTTCACGTCGACGAGGACCGGCGCGCCGCCCCGGAGCGCCGCGATGCCCCGCACGATCGCCTCGGGGTGGAGCCGCATGAGCGACGAGAACTCGAAGTCCGCCGTCGCGTGGATCACGCGGCGGACGACCTGCCACTCGGCCTCCGGGAAGCCGTGCGCGCCGACCTCCTCGTCGATGATCGCGAAGCTCTTGTCCTCGATGCGCCGCCCGAGCGCGGTCATCTGCCGCATGTCGTTCACCGTGCGCACCTCATCACCACTCATGGCTCCTCCGCTCTCTCCGCACCGATGGCACCGGCGTCGCCGGCCGGATATCGGCCCAGCAGCGCCCCGTTGAAATCGACGAGGCAGGCGTGCACCTCGAGGGCGCCGCCCGCATGACGCGAGGTGTGCTCGACGACGCGCCGGCAGATCCCCCCGGCCACGCCGGTGAGCCCCTCGCGCTGGCACAGCTCGAGCACGTGCCGCGCTGTGTTCGCCTGCCGGATCTCGGCGGCGATCTCCGGCCGCGCGCCGAGCTCCTCGGCGATCTGCGCGAGCAGCTCCATGCTCACCTCCGAGCCGGCGGCGTGCGTCATCATCTTGCCGTCGGCCATCTTCGAGAGCTTGCCGATCATGCCGACGATGATCGCGCGGGTGATCCGCCGCCGCGCGGCGTGGCGGACGCCCGTGCCGATGAAGTCGCCCACCTGGATGAACGCCTCTTCCGGGAGCTCCGGGTAGAGCTTCATCGCGTACGCCTCGGACTTGCCGCCGGTCGTCAGCGCGAGCGTCGCGATGCCGCGCTCGGCGGCGACGTCGATCGCCTGCACGACGCTCGCGCGGAAGGCGGCGGTCGAGTACGGCTTCACGATCCCGCTCGTCCCGAGGATGGAGATGCCGCCGATGAGCCCGAGCCGCGCGTTGATGGTCTGCTTCGCCATCTCTTCGCCCTGGGGGACGCTGAGGGTGACCGTGGCCCCGGCGAAGCCCGAGCCCTCGAGCTCCTCGAGGACCATCTCGGTGATGTTCCGGCGCGGCACGGGGTTCACGGCCGGCGCGCCGACGGGCAGCCCGAGCCCCGGCTTGGTGACGACGGCGACCCCGGCGCCGCCGCGGATCTCGACGCCCGGCTCGCGGCGGAGCTCGACCTCGGCGACGAGCTCGGCCCCGTGGGTGCAGTCGGGATCGTCGCCGGCGTCCTTGATGACGCTGCACGTGGCGCGCGGCCCGTCGCGATCGCAGCGCTTCAGCGGGAAGGTGACCCTCTGCCCGTTCGGCAGGGTGGTCTCGATGGCGTCGACCGCCGCGCCGCGCGCGAGCACGCGCGCCGCCGCCTTGGCCGCGGCGGCCGCGCACGCGCCCGTCGTGAACCCCTCGCGCTGACCTTTCGGGTCTCTCGGCCGGAGCTCTGCCATCGCAGGTGCCGGAACGACTACAACGATTTTCGCGCGGCGTTGTGGGAGAAGCTTTCGAGGCGCGCGCCGCCCTCGGGCGGCGTGACGATTTCCTGCCCTCCTGGTCGCTCGGGGCGAAACTCCAGGAGAGACCCTCAGCCCACGAACGCCCGCGCGCTCTCGAAGAGGCGCAGCCAGGGGCCGCGTTCCGACCACTCGGGGGGAGCCCAGCTGTGCTGCACGGCGCGGAAGACGCGCTCGGGGTGCGGCATGAGGATCGTCACACGGCCGTCGTCGGTGGTGAGGCCGGTGATGCCGTCGGGCGAGCCGTTGGGGTTGGCGGGGTAGCGCGTGGCGACCTGACCGCGGCCGTCCACCCAGCGGGCCGCCACACGCGCGGCGCGGCGATCGGCGTCGCTGGCGAAGTGGGCATAGCCCTCGCCGTGGGCCACGGCCACGGGCAGGCGCGCGCCCACCAAGCCGCGCAGCAGCACCGAGGGGCTCTCCAGGATTTCGACCTGGGCAAGACGGGCCTCGAACTGTTCGGAACGGTTCTTGACGAAGCGCGGCCAGCGCTGGGCACCGGGGATGATGTCCTTGAGGCCGGCCATCATCTGGCAGCCGTTGCAGATGCCGAGGGCGAAGGTGTTCGGTCGCGTGAAGAAGGCCGACAGCGCCTCGCGCGTCTTGCTGTGAAAGAGCGCCGAGCGGGCCCAACCCATGCCGGCGCCGAGCACGTCGCCGTAGGAAAAACCGCCGCAGGCGGCCAGGCCGCGGAAGCTCTCGAGCGACACGGCGCCGCTCATCAGATCGCTCATGTGCACGTCGTGGGCGGCGAAGCCGGCGCGGTGGAAGGCGGCGGCCATCTCGATCTGACCGTTGACGCCCTGCTCGCGCAAAATGGCCACCTTGGGCCGTTCGCTGGCGGCTTCGATGAGCGGGCGAGCCAGCGATCGTTCGACGTCGAAGGGCAGATGCGGCGAGATGCCCGGATCCCCGGCGTCGAGCAGCGCGTCGAACTCCTCGCGGGCCTTCTCGGGATTGTCGCGCAGCGCTCGCATGCGGTAGCTGGTCTCGGACCAGGCGCGGCGCAAGTCCACGCGCGGCTCGTCGAGCACGGCCTGGCCGCCCGCGGTCACCACCAGTCGATCGTCGCTGCGGAGCTTGCCGACGACGTGCGCCGCTCCCTCGAGACCGGCGCGGGCGAAGGCCGAGATGACCTCGGGCGCGTCCTGGGCACGCACCTGCAGGAGCGCGCCCAGCTCTTCCGAGAACAAGGCTGCAGCCTGAGCGGCCGGAAGCGAGATGTTCGCCGCCAGCGCATCGAGCGACAGCTCCGCGCCGACGCGGCCGGCGAAGCTCATCTCGGCCCAGGTGACGAACAGGCCGCCGTCCGAGCGATCGTGGTAGGCGAGCACCAGCCCCCGCTGCCGCAGGCTCTGTACGGTCTCGAAGAAGGCGCGCAGATCGGCCGGCGAGTCGACGTCCGGCACGCTGTCGCCCACTTGCTCGCTGACGGTGGCGAACGCCGAGAGGCCCAGGCGATTCTTGCCGCGTCCCAGGTCGACGGCCACGAGCACGGTGTCCCCGACGTCGGTGCGGAGCTGGGGCGTGAGCGCGCCGCGCACGTCCGGCACACGGGCGAAGGCCGAGACGATGAGCGAGATGGGAGAGACGACGCTCTTCTGGCCGCCGTCCCAGACCGTGCGCATCGACATGCTGTCCTTGCCGACGGGGATGGCGAGACCGAGCGCCGGGCACAGCTCGAGGCCCACCGCCTTCACGGCTTCATAGAGCTTGGCGTCCTCACCGGGGGCTCCGGCCGCTGCCATCCAGTTCGCCGACAATTTCACGCGCTCGAGGCTCTCGATCGGAGCCGATGCCAGGTTGGTCAGCGCCTCGCCCACGGCCATGCGCGCCGAGGCCGCGGCGTCGAGCACGGCGAGCGGGGCGCGCTCGCCCATGGCCATGGCCTCGCCGCCGTAGCCCGTGTAGTCGGTCAGCGTCACCGCTGCATCGGCCACGGCCACCTGCCAGGGCCCGACCATCTGATCGCGGTGCACGAGGCCGGTGATGGTGCGGTCGCCGATGGTGATGAGGAAGGACTTGTCGGCCACCGTGGGCAGCCGCAGCAGGCGATAGACCGCCTCGCGCAGCGGCAGCTTGGCGGCGTCGAGCGCCTGTCTGGGCGAGGGCAGGCGGCGGACGTCGCGCGTCATCTTGGGCGGCTTGCCGAGCAAGACCGACAGCGGCATGTCGATCGGCTGGTCGTCGAGCTCGGCGTCGTCGAGCACCAGATCTTTCTGCGTCGTCGAGTGACCGACCACGGCGTAGGGGCAGCGCTCGCGCCGGCAGATCTCCTCGAAGATCTCCAGGCGTGAGCCGTCCAGAGCCAGCACGTAGCGCTCCTGCGCCTCGTTGCACCAGATCTCGAGCGGCGACATGCCGGGCTCGACCGAGGGCACTCGGCGCAGCTCGAAGCGCCCTCCCACGCCCGCGTCGTGCACGAGCTCGGGCAAGGCGTTCGACAGGCCGCCCGCGCCCACGTCGTGGATGCTGAGGATGGGCGAACCGGCGCCCAGGGCGTTGCAGCGATCGATGACCTCCTGGCAGCGCCGCTGCATCTCCGGGTTGTCCCGCTGCACCGAGGCGAAATCCAGATCGGCGGACGACGAGCCCGAGGCCATCGACGACGCCGCGCCGCCGCCCAGGCCGATCAACATGGCCGGCCCGCCGAGCACGACGATGGGCGCCCCGGCCGGGAAGGTCTTCTTCAGCGCCAGCTCGGGCCGCACATTGCCGAGCCCGCCCGCCAGCATGATGGGCTTGTGATAGCCGCGCACGCTGGAGGCCCCGCTGCCGTCGCCCGGCACCTTCTGCTCGAAGGTCCGGAAGTAGCCGGCCAGGGCAGGACGCCCGAACTCGTTGTTGAAGGCGGCGCCGCCGAGCGGCCCGTCGATCATGATGTCGAGCGCCGAGACGATGCGATCGGGCTTGCCGATCGACTCGGCTTCCCACGGCTGCTCGAAGCCGGGAATGCGCAGGTTCGACACCGAAAAACCGGTGAGCCCGGCCTTGGGCTTCGCGCCTCGCCCCGTGGCGCCCTCGTCACGGATCTCGCCGCCGCTGCCCGTCGAAGCGCCGGGATGCGGCGAAATGGCCGTGGGATGGTTGTGGGTCTCCACCTTCATCAGCACGTGCGCCGGCTCGCGCCGCGTCTCGTACAGCGCGCCGGCGCCCGGCTGTGGAAAGAAGCGCTCGGCGTCGAGCCCCTCCATGACCGCCGCGTTGTCGCTGTACGCCGACAGGACATGGTGCGGCGTCACCGCGAAGGTGTTCTGGATCATCTTGAACAGCGAGAGCCCCTGCGCCTCGCCGTCGATCACCCAGTCGGCCTTGAAGATCTTGTGCCGACAGTGCTCGCTGTTGGCCTGCGCGAACATCATCAGCTCGACGTCGCTCGGATCCCGCCTCAGCTCCGTGAACGCGGCCAGCAGGTAGTCGATCTCGTCCTCCGCCAGGGCCAAGCCGAGCTCCTTGTTGGCGCGCGTCAGCGAAAGCCGCCCCTCGCGCGACAGCGGCACGCGAGCGAGGGGCCGCGGCTTTTCCTCGCGAAAGAGCGCCTGCCCGGCCGCCAAGTCGAAGGCCACCGACTCGGTCATCCGATCGTGCAGCGCCCCCGCCGCGCGCGCCAGCTCCTCGCCGGTCAGCGGCCGGGACGCCCGCACGTAGTAGGCGATGCCCCGCTCGATCCGCTGCACCGCCGCGAGCCCCGCCACCCAGGCGATGTCGGTCGCCTTCGAGCTCCAGGGCGAGAGGGTGCCGAAGCGCGACACCACCAGCACGAGCTGACCTTCGTCCTCGCCCGTCCCGCCCCCGCCGTGCGCCAGCGCGTCGTCGTCCAAGAGATGCGACAGCACGTGCTCGCCGCGCTCGTCGAGCGAGGCCCGCGAGTGCACGAAGTAGATCCAGCGGCTCCCCAGCCCGACCACCTCGGGCACCCGCTGCTTCAGCTCGGTCAGGCGCTTGTCGGTACGAAACGGAGAGAGAGCGCGCGCGCCGCGGACGTGTCGGAAGGCAGCCATGGCGGGCATTTGGCCCATGGGGGCAGCCGATTCAACCGAAACGGGCAGCCACGGGGCTGGGGCCCGGTGTCCCCGCCACCTCTCGCAAGATCCCGAACGATTACAAAGACTTCTTCGCAGGGTTGTTGAAGAAGCTCTCCAGGAGCACGCTCCCCTCCGGCGCGCCGAGCGAGACCAGGTGGTCGCGGAGCGGGTAGAGGACCGTGCCGTCGCCCGCGCAGAGCACGGCGTCGTACGGCCCGGCCGCGAGCTGCCCGTCCACGAGTGCGCACGCGCGCGCTGGCCGCTCGGGGTGGCCGATCGGGGGGAGGTCGCGGGAGACCGTGAGGCGAACGGCGGCGGGGAGGCGCTCGCGGACGAACGGCTCGGAGGCGAAGGTCTCGCTCGGCTCGACGAGCCAGAGCAGGTCGAGCTGCGCCGCGCCGGCGGCGGCCGCGCCCCGGGCGATCCCGAGGGCGGCGGTGATGCCGGTGTCGGTGGCGATCACGAGCGCCCGGCCGGAGAAGCCCGGCGCGAGCCGCAGCTTGCCCCAGGGGCCGCTAAACTCGAGCTCGGCGCCGACGGCGATGTCGTTGAGCACGTTCGACCCCGGCCCGGCGCCGATGCGCTTCACCGCGATCTCGACGGCGCGCTGCTCGGCGTCGCTGGAGAGCAGCGAGTAGGCGCGCTTCGCGAGCCTGCCGCCGGGCAGGGTGACGCCGGTGTTGATGATCACGTACTGCCCGCCGGCGAAGCCGATCTCCGCGCCGTCGACGCGCTCGAGCCGGAGCAGCCGGGCGTCGTCACCGAGCGGCGCTGCGTGGGCGATCCTGATCTTCGGGTTGCCTTGTGTTGCCATGACGTCGCTCCTGTCTCCGCGCGGTCGCAATCACGCGCGATGGGCTCCCTCCGGTGAGGGGCGCGCTTCACTCGGCCGGGTAGATCTCGTGCACGAAGTCGTGCATCTCCTCGAGCTCCCGGTAGAGCCGGCCGAGCCCGTCGACCTGGGCGCGCAGATCGAGCTCGACCTGCTTCGTCAGGATGAGGAGCGAGCGCAGATAAGGCAGCTTCGGGTCGCCGGAGGGGGTCTTGGCGACCTTCTCCTGGAGCTCCACGAGCGACCCCTCGAAGAGGCGCGAGAGGTTCTTCAGGTCCCCGGCGCGCAGCATCGCCGAGACCGGCCCTGGCTCGGCGGCCGCGGCGCCGAGCTCGGCGAGCTCGTGCGTGCGCTCGGCGGGATCATCGATCCCCAGGATGTTCATGAGCCCAAGGCGAAGCGCGGCGATCTCGTGACAGGCCATATCGGTTCTCTCCTATCCATCCTTCATTGCATGATGTCGTCGACGAGCCGGGCCACCAGCCGGTCGCCGAGCAGGTGCTCCTCGACGAGGTCCTTCGCGTCCTCCTCGCGGACGCCGCGGTACCAGACCCCGTCGGGGTAGACGGCGACCGTCGGCCCCTCGCCGCAGCGCCCCATGCACGACGTCCTCGTCACGCGGATCTGCTGCTGCTGGCCGGCCTGCTTCACGAGGCGGCGCACCGACTCGAGCAGCGCCAGGCTGCCGCGGTCCACGCAGTCGGCGTTGCCGCAGACGAGCACGTGCTTGCGCAGCGAGCGGTGGGCATGCGGGTGGTTCGACGCCTGCGTGTGCGTGAGCGTGTGGCGCACGCTGTAGAGCATCGCCTTGAGCCCGCCGACCTCCCGGGCGAGCCCCGGCAGCGCGGTGCGGTACATGCAAGTGTCGCAGGGGAGCGGCGCCTCGCCGGCGAACGCCTGGCGCGCGCGCTCGTCGATCAGCCCCTCGAGCGCGCTCGACCGGCCGAGGTGCGGCGCGAGCGACGCCCGGATCCACGGGTACGTCGACGAGAAGCGGTCGACCTGCTCGGCGAGCTTCGTCATGAGCCGCCCAGCGAAGAGGAAGTAGGGGACCACCACGACGCGCTCCGGCCGGTGCCGCGCGACCCGCTCCAGCGTCTCCTCGACCGAAGGCCGGGTGACGCCGATGAAGGTCGGCTCGACGAGCTGGAGCCCGCGGCCCTCGCCGATGAGGCGCGCCGTCTTGCAGAAATCGCCGTTCGCGTCCGGGTCGCTCGACCCGCGCCCCACGACGACGAGCGCCGACCGGGCCCGCGCCGCCGGGTCGTCCGGCAGCGCGGTCGCGGCGCGCTCGAACGCGATCTGCGCGAGCGCCGGGTGCACGCCGAGCGGCCGCGCCGCCGAGAAGCGCACGCCCGGGTGCGCGGCCCGCGCCCGCTCGAGCGCGAGCGGGATGTCGTTCTTCACGTGCCCCGCGGCGAACAGGAAGAGCGGCACGACCGCCACCCGCGACGCCCGCGCCGCGAGCGCCGCGAGCGCGTCGGCGAGGTGCGGCGTCGCCAGCTCGATGTAGCCGTGCTGCACGGCGATCTCGGGCCGCGCCGCGGCGTAATCGGCCACGATCGCCTCGAACTCGGCGTTCGACGCGGCGTCGCGGCTGCCGTGGCCGATCAGCAGGAGACCGTCGTCATGCACGCGAGCGCCTCCTCCAGGGTGAGCGGGAGGCCCGCGCCGCTCTGGGGCGGCACAGGCCTCATCCGGGTCCAGAGCTCGGCGACCCACGGCCGCCGCACCCGCGCCCGCGCGAGGAGCTCCCCCCGCGCGAACACCTCCCGCGGCGGCCCGTCCGCGAGGACCTGGCCGTCGCCGAGCAGGACCGCGCGCGTTGCGAAGAGCGGCACGAGATCCACGGCGTGCGTCGCGGTGACCAGCGTGGTCCCCTGCTGCTCGGAGAGCGCGCGCAGCGTCTGGCACAGGGCGAGCTCGCCCTCCGGGTCGAGCCCCGCGGTCGGCTCGTCGAGCAGCAGCACCCGCGGCCGCATCGCCAGCATCCCGGCGATGCACGCGCGCTTGCGCTCGCCGAAGCTCAGCGCCTCGATGGCCCGATCGGCGAGGTGCGCGATCTGCACGGCGGCGAGCGCCTCCTCGGCGCGGCGCCGCGCCTCGGGCGCGGGCAGGCCGAGGTTTCGCGGGCCGAACAGGACGTCGTCGAGGAGCGTCGCGCCGAGCAGCTGGTCGTCCGGGTCCTGGAGCACGAGCGCGGCGCCCGCGGCGACGGCGTCCGAGGGCGAGCCCACGCGGCGGCCCGCGATCTCGACGCCGCCGCCGGGCGCCGGGAGGAGCCCGACGAGCGTCCGGAGCAGCGCGGTCTTGCCAGCGCCGTTGCCGCCGAGCACCGCCACGGACTCGCCCTCGGCGACGTCGAGGCGCACGTCGCGCAGCACGGGCTCGCCGCGCCGGTAGCCGAGCCGGGGGGCGCGCAGCGCGATCGCGATCATCCGGCCTCTCCCGCGGCGACGCTGAGCCCGAGGGCCGCGAGGGCGGCGGCGGCGAACGCGAGGTTCGCGGCGGGCGCGCTCGCCCTCCGGTCGGCGACGGGGAGCTTCCCCTGGTAGCCGCGGAGCTGCATGGCGAGCGCGGCGCTCTCGGAGCGCTCCAGCGTCCGGAGCGCCACGACGCCTGCGACGGCGCCGGCCGAGCGCGCGGCGGCGCCGGGGCCGGTGAACCCGCCGCGGAGCGCGGCGGCGCTCCACGCGCTGTCGGCCGCGCGCTGGAGCACGCCGGCGAAGCGCCGCGTCAGCGCGAGCAGCTCGACGAGGGCCGCGGGGACGCCGAGCCCGGCGAGCGCCGCCTCGATCTCGGCCGGCGCGGCGGCGCCGGCGAGCCACCGGAGCACCGCGGCCGCCGCGAGGACGCGCGCGCCGATGGCGACGGCGCGGCGGGCCCCCTCGGCCGTGATCGCGTCGACAGGGAACGGCGCGCCGGGGAGGAGCGGCGCCCCCGGCGTGAGCGCGAGCGCGAGCGCCGCCGCGACCGCGCCGATCCATGCGGCGGGCGCGGCGGCGCGGAGGACGGCGCGCGCCGGCGTGCCCTGGAGGCGGAGGGCCGCGCACGCGAGGAGGAGCAGCGCGGCCGGCGTGACGGGCGAGCGCGCGCCCGCGGCGACGCAGCACGCCGCCACGGCGGCCCCGAGGCGGAGCCGGGCGTCCACGTCGCGGAGCCGCGCGGGGGGATCAGTCCGCACGCAGGCCTTCGCCGCCGGCCTTGCCCGCGGGCGCGTCCGCGCGCTCGACGAAGAGCACGCGCGAAAAGTAGCCGAGGGCGAAGCCGGCGAGGAGCCCGGCCCAGAGGAACGCGAACAGCAGGAGGTCGCCCTCGAGGCCCGCGAACAGCGGCCCCGTCTCGTGGCGCCCTGCGTCCTCGGCGACGCGGCGGACCACGGCCTCGTCGACGCCGTCCCAGGACGCGTTGCGGCAGGCGGCGAGCCAGAGGGCAGCGGCGAGCTGGAGCGCGCGCTCGCAGGCCACGCACGCGCGCCGCGCGAGCAGCGCTGACATCGGGCGCTGTCCGAGCCGCCGCGTCACGATGCCCCCGGGGCGAGCCGGACGACCTGGAGCCGGTCCAGGATGTCGGGCCGCCGGGTGCGCAGGAAGGCGAGCGCCCCCGCGGTCATGACGCCCTCGAGCAGGCCGAGCGGCAGCTGGGTGGGGACGAAGGCGAGGGCGACGCCCGTGAACATGGACGTCACCGAGCCCTCGCCCGAGAGCCCGAGCGCGAGCGCGAGCGCCGTGGTGGCGTACGTCGCCCAGTCCGACGTCACGCCCGCCAGGAAGCCCGCGACCCAGAGGTTCGCGCCGCAGCGCCGCGCGAGATGAAAGACGAAGTATCCGGTGAAGGCGCCCGCGATGCCCATCGACGCGACGTCGGCGCCGAGCGTGGTGAGGCCGCCGTGCGCGAGGAAGAGGGCCTGGATAAGGAGCGCCACCACGGTGACGAGGACGGTCATCCAGGGGCCGATGAGCACCGCCGCGAGCCCTGTGCCGCACGGGTGGGAGCAGGTCCCGGCGGTCGGCACCGGCACGGGCATGCACGAGATCGCGAAGACGGCGGCGGCGATGAGGCCGACGAACGGCTTGTAGAAGGCGTCCTTTTGGGTGCGGCGCCGGAGCAGGTGGAGGGCGATCGCGACGAAGGGCAGGGCGAGCGCGTTCCAGACGGCGCACCAGCCGAGCGGCAGGACGCCTTCCGCGAGGTGCATCGCGGCCGCGGGCCGGGGCGCGAGGAGCGTCCCCAGGGACACGGCGGCGATCGACACAACGCGGCCGTGAAGACCGATTTCGGCGCTCCGGGTGAAGTCCGCACCCGAACGCCACGAAGACGTGCGCAAGCTGCACCTCGTGGGAGGCTCGGGTAGGTCTCCCGGCTCATGGGTTCAGGGAGCTGATCGAGCTCCCAGCGCTGCGTCCACCTTCCCAGGCCTCTTCCAATGAGGCCCAGTGGTCTTCGGAGGCAGCTCCCCACTCACGGTGGCGGGACCGCGCCGGTTTTGCACCGGCTTCCCTGTTATGCCCCGGAGGGCACCCGAGGAATGGATTGTCAGGCCGGTGCTCGGTAATCCCGTTTCGCGCCCGGCGTCAAGGCCGTCGCGCCCCGATCGCGGCGGAGGTGCCCAGCGGACGCTGCACGGGGCCTCGCGTGTCAGACGAGCTCACCGTCGAGCGCGCGTCGGCTCCGCCTTGCGCGCGCTGGCCCGCGCGTCGGCCCGCGTGTCCAGGCGACGCGATCGCGCGAGCTGGGCGCGCGCACCCCGCGTGCGCGGACCGGGCGAACCCGGGTGCGTCGACCCGGGGCGCGCGCTTCCACCTTGCGCGCTCCGGCCCGCCCTGCACGCCGCGAGCTCCCTCGTCTACGGCGTCGGTGCGGCGGTGGTGCCTGCGCTGGTGGCCACCCCGCCCTCGGGGGGGCGCTGCAGCGGCGCACGAGGCCATCGCTGCCGAGGCGCGCCGTGCGCCTGTCGGGGCCCCCATCAAGCAGACAGGCGCACGCCGGCGAGCCATCCAGGCCCTGTCATGCGGTGGCCCAGGCCGAGAAATTGACCCAGACGCACCAGGCGAAGAGTCATCGAGCGCACGTCTTGAATTACGTCCTCCTTAGATAAAACCTGTTTACTTTGTCACCGCGCGGGCGCTGCGCGTATGGCGGCCTGCGCCCACGCAGGGGCTCTCGTGCGCTTGAACACAGACGCCGGCGCGTTCCTTCCGCAGTGTGCTTTGTTCGTCCTGGCTCTTTACTCGGGAGCAGGTGTCCGGTGTGCGGCCCGCCGCGTCGTGGCGTCTCTTATTGAAGAGATGGGGATTTCGTGTTCGCTCGTCTCGGAATGCGAAATGGACGCTGCGCCGAGCGCTGTCTCGGTGGAGGGGTATGCCCGGCTCGAACGTGAATTCCTGCAGAGCTGGTGTGTGGGGGTCGCGCGCTCGCCTGGCTGCCTTCGCGTCTGGAGCGCTCTGCTCGCCCGGCGTGCAGGCGTTGCACTTTGTTATCGACAACGCGCTTGCGGATGCCACAATCTGACTACCGCATGCGCACCGGCGCGGACCCCCCAGCCCGGAGCGCATGCGGTCTTTTTTCTTAGCACCGTGGCGGACGTTCAGGAATCCGGCGCGGTGTCCCTGCCGCGGTCATTCTGGGCCCCCCTCCAGCGTGATGCGCGGTATTTTTTTGCCCTCGAGCGCGCGGTTCGCGCCTTCCGAGGCGTCACTTTCCGGTGAACGTGGCCTGCGATTTCGCCAGGAACGCTTTCATTCCGAGCTGTTGATCTTCGCTGCCGAAGAGCGCCGCGAATGCCTGGGCTTCCAGCTCGTTGGCGGCGGCGAGGTCGAGGCTCTCGCCGCGCAGGAGGACGCGCTTGGCCGCGGCGACGGCGAGCGGGCCGCGCGAGGCGATCTTGAGGGCGGTCTCGTGGGCGCGCGCGAGGAGCTCGGTCGCCGGGAAGACGGCGTTGACGAGCCCGATCGACAGCGCCTGCTGCGCGGTGATCATGTCTCCTGAATAGACGAGCTCGCGCGCGCGTCCGGGCCCGACCCGTCGCAGCAGCCGCTGGGTCCCGCCGAACCCCGGGATGACGCCCAGGTTCACCTCGGGCTGGCCGAGTTTCGCGCCTTCGGCGGCGTAGATGAAGTCGCAGGCGAGGGCGAGCTCGCAGCCGCCGCCCAGCGCGAAGCCGTTGACGGCGGCGATCACGGGGAAGGGGGCAGTCTCGATGAGCTCGGCGAGTCGGTGGCCTGCGTCGGCGAACCGCTTCGCGGCGATGCTGTTCATCGTGGCCATTTCCGCGATGTCGGCGCCGGCGACGAACGCCTTGCCGGCGCCGGTCAGCACCGCCGCGCGGACCTCGTTGCCCTCGGCGGGCGTGAGGAGGTCGCGGAAGGCCGCCGTGAGCTCGCCGAGGACGGCGGGGTTCAGGGCGTTGAGTTTGTCGGGCCGCTGGATGGTCACGGTGGCGACGTGACCCGCGCGCTCGACGGCGACGAACTGGAGCGTACCGCGGGCCCCCGGCTGCTGTTCTTGAGCGGTCATGGCGCGTGGTTAGCAGCGCGCCGCGCCGGGGGGAAGCGCCTGCCGCGGGCCAGGGAAGGCGTCATTCCGTGTCCGCTCGGGCCTGCTATGCTGAGCCCGTGGCCGACCCGACGAGCGAGCGATTTCCAGAAGACGTGACGCGCCTGTTCTGGGACACGGCCCGTCGCCCGATAATCCGAACTCACCGCTTGAGTGCGGGTGCGCGCGACATGACGGCCCTGCCACGAGCCCGCGTGCGATCGTAGTCAGTCGGGCAGATCGCCCATCCTCCGACCCACACATCCGTGTTCGCATCGCGCGTATCCCGTCGCCGCTCCCCGCATCCCCCGCCTGGAGAGAGTCCGGGAGGGAGGGGGCGCCGCGCGGGGGGCCGGCGGGGTAGGGCCCCACGAACCCGAGCGCCGGCCCGCTCCGTGCGACGCCCTCCCTGACCGGCCCCGCCGTTCAGCCGGCCATAGCCCACCAAAAGGCGCGAGTTCGTGGGAGGGGCCCCCGCCGGCCCCCCGCGCGGCGCCCCCTCCCTCCCTGGCTCCGTGGCAGCCGCCTACACCGCCCGCCCGCTCTTCTGCCCCTTCTCGTCGTACACGTAGAACCCCCGCCCGCTCTTCTTCCCGTACCACCCGGCTGCCACCAGGTTCCGGAGCAACGTGGCCGCCCGGTACTTCGAGTCCCCGAACTCCCGGTGCAGCACCTCCGCGATCGACAGCACCGTATCCAGCCCGATCAAATCGGCGAGCTCGAGCGGCCCCATCGGGTGGTTCAGCCCGAGCCGCGCCCCCGCGTCGATGTCCTCCGGCGTGGACAGCCCCTCCTGGAGCGCGAAGCACGCCTCGTTGAGGAACGGGATCAGCATCCGGTTCACGATGAACCCGGGCTGGTCCTTCGAGGTGATCACCGTCTTGCCGAGCCCGACCGAGAGCGCCCGGACGGCCTCGTACGTCGCGTCTGACGTCTGGACCCCACGGACGAGCTCGATCAGCTTCATCAGCGGCACCGGGTTCATGAAGTGCATCCCGATGACCAGCTCAGGCCGCCCGGTCACCGCCGCCAGCCGCGTGATCGAGATCGACGACGTGTTCGACGCCAGGATCGCCCCCTTCGGCAGCGCCGCGTCGGCGAGCTTGAAGATCCCGCTCTTCACGTCGAAGCTCTCGGTCACCGCCTCCACGGCCAGGTCGACCCCGGCCAGCCCGGAGATGCCGTCGGCCACCGCGACCCGGCCGAGGAGCGCCTCCCGCGCCTCCGCGGCCAGCTTGCCCTTCTCCACCTGCTTCGCGAGAATGGCGGCGATCTGGGCCTTGCCCGACTCCGCCAGCGCCCTCGAGACGTCGCACAGGACCACCTCGAGGCCCGCGGCCGCGGCGACCTGGGCGATGCCTCGCCCCATCTGGCCCGCGCCGATCACCCCGAAGCGCTTGATCGTCGTAGCTTCCATGCCCGCGGTTGATAGCCGAAGCCGAGAGCGCGGTGAACCGCCCTCGCCCGCGGCCCGACGGCCCGCCCGCTCGGACGTCCCCGCGCCACAGAAGCAGAAGCGCGCGAAAGCTCCGCCCCACCTTCCAGGCCCGCGGGGGCGAGGAACCTTGAAACCGCATCGTCCGCCCGGCTATCTTCGCCCGGCCCGTGAACGGACCGGACCGAATTCGCGAGGTCCGCGGAGATACGATGAGCGTTGAGACGATTCGGATGGCCCTTGGGCGTCTGCAGGATGAGCCCGAAAACGAGGCAGCCTGGAACGAGCTCGCGGAGGCCGTGACCGCTCCGAACAACGGCGCGGGCCCCGGGGACGTCGAGCGCCTGCTCGGCGCCGCGCGCGGGCGGCACGAGCAGCGAAAGGAATGGCAGGCCGTGGCCCGCCTCCTCGAGCTGGAGATCGCCCTCGCCGCAGGCAGCGCCGTCGAGCCCGCGATGCAGGCCGAGCTCGCCCGCGTCTACCACGAGGAGCTCATCGACGTCGACCGCGCGGCGGCCGCCTACAAGCGGCTGCTCGAGCTGCGCCCCGACGACGACGCCGCGGCCGAGGCGCTCGAGACCGACGCCTCGAAGCGTGAGCGGTGGCGCGACCTCGTGGACCGGTACGTCGCCGAGGCCGAGGGCGCGACCGACGGCGCCTTCAAGAGCGCGCTCTACACGAGCGCGGCCGACATCGGCTACCGCTACGGCCGCGCCGAGCTCGGCGAGCGGGTGGCCGAGCTCATCGAGCTCGCCCTGAAGCTCGACCCGAAGAACCTCCGCGCGGCCAACCTCGCCGAGATCGCCTTCTCCACCGCGGGGGACTGGGACGCCGTCGTCCGCGTCCAGTCGATCGTCAAGGGCGAGGCCCAGCTCAAGGAGGACCGCATCGCGGCGGCCGTCCGCGCGGCGCGCACCATCAAGGCCCGCCTGAGCGATCCGGCCCGCGCTGTCGCGGCGTACGAGGAGCTGCTCGACCTCTCGCCCGGCCAGCCCGAGGCGCTCTCGTTCCTGACCGAGGCCTACTCCGCTGCGGGCGACTGGGATCGCCTCGTCGCCCTCTACGAGGACCAGCTCCGCAGCGGCGGCGTGAAGCCCGGCGAAGAGCTCGGCATGCTCGTGCAGATCGCCATGGTCCACTGGCGCATGCGCGGCCAGCCCCAGGCGGCCGAGCCCTATTTCGACCGCGTGCGCCGCGCCGACCCGGCGCACGCCGGGATGCTCAACTTCTACCGCGAGGTCCTCGAGCAGCGCGGCGACAAGCCGCGGCTCACGACGATCCTCACGGACGCACAGCGCGCCGTGCCCGACGGCCCCGAGAAGCGCGCCATCGCCACCGAGCTCGCGCGGCTCGCCGAGTCGCAGGAGAACGCCGCCAAGGCGATCGAGCAGTACAAGTCCGTGCTCCGGACCGACCCGGAGAACCGCCAGGCGCGCGACGCCCTGAAGCGCCTCTACCTGCAGACCGAGGGGTACAACGCCCTCGTCGAGCTCCACCGGCAGGACCTGGAGCGCACGCCCGCCGACGACGTCGCCGGCAGGGTCGCGGTGCTCCGCGAGATCGCCGCGATCTACCGCGATCGCGCCAAGAACGACGCGGCCCTCGTCACGGTCCTCACCCAGATCGTCCAGCTCGACGACAAGGACGTCGACGCCGTGCGGGAGCTGACCCGCATCTACGAGTCGCTCGGGCGCTGGCGCGACCTGCTCTCGTACCAGCAGCGCCTCGCCGAGCTGACCGAGAGCCCCGCCGAGAAGGCGGGACTCTACCGCGCGGTCGCGCGGCGCTGGTTCGACCAGTTCTCCAACGTCCAGAACGCCATCGCGGCGTACGAGGCGCTGCTCACGGTCGAGCCGATCGACGAGGAGGCGCAGCAGAAGCTCCGCGAGCTGTACCTGAAGCGGCGCGCCTGGCCGCAGCTCTACTCGCTCTACGAGCGCAAGCTCGAGGGCGCCGAGGGCGCCGCGAAGATCGAGCTCCTCGGCGAGATGGCCAAGCTCGCCGCCGAGCGGCTCGACCGCGGCGCGGACGCGATCGCGCTGCAGAAGCGGATCCTCGAGCTCGATCCGAGCGCCCCCGGGGTGCTCGACGCGCTGGAGAAGCAGGCCGAGCGCGAGAAGGACTTCGCCACGGTCGCCGAGGTGCTCGAGCGCCGCGTCGACCTCGCGCCCGACGACGCGGCGCGGCTCGTCTCGCTGCAGAAGCTCGGGGCGGTGTACGCCGAGCGCCTCAAGGATCCGGCCCAGGCGGCGCGGACGTGGCGGCGCGTGCTCACGCTCTCGCCGGGGCACGCGCGCGCGCTCCGCGTCCTGCGCGACGCGTACTTCACCGCGGGCGACTGGGACGGGCTCGAGGAGCTCTACGCCTCGCAGAACGACTGGGAGGGCCTCGTCGACTTCCTTTCGGGCGCGGCGGACAAGGCGACCGACCCGGCCACGAAGCTCGACATCTCCTTCCGCGCGGCCCGGATCTTCGAGGAGCAGCTCAAGGCGCCCGAGCGCGCGGCGCGCTCGTACGAGCGCGTGCTCAGCGTCTCGCCGAAGGACGCGCGCGCCGCTGCGGCGCTCGTGCCGATCTACGAGGAGGAGGAGAAGTGGGCCCGGCTGCCGGCGCTCTACGAGATCCTCCTCGAGGCGACGGACGACGCCGAGGCGCAGGTCGGCATGCTGCGCAAGCTCGCGGCGGTGACGGGCGGGCCGCTCTCGGACAAGCCGAGCGCGCTCGGCTATGCGCGCCGCGCCTACGAGCTCCAGCCGGACGACGAGGGGCTCGATCTGCTCGAGGCCTGGTCGCGGGCGGCGGGCTCGTGGGGGCCGTTCGTCGAGGCGGTCGAGGGCCGGCTCCGGACGGCGGAGGACCTCGCGACCGACGTGCAGCGCACGCTGCGGCTGAAGCTCGCCGAGGTGTACGCGCGCGAGATGGGCAAGCTCGACGAGGCGGTGACGGTCTACCGCGGCCTCGTCGAGGACGATCCGTCCGACGACGACACGGTGCGGGCGCTCGACGCGCTCCTCCGGGCGAACGAGCGGCAGGCCGATCTGCGGTGGCTGTTCGAGCTCAGGGCGAGCCAGGTCGGGGGCGAGGATCGCGCCGAGATCCTCGAGGAGTGGGCAACGCTCGAGGAGGAGGTCTTCGGCGACCCGGCGAAGGCGATCGAGCTCCTGCGCAAGGTCATCGCGCTGACGCCCGGGCGCATCAACGCGCTGCGGGTGCTCTCGCGCCTCCTGAACGCCGCGGGCGAGTACGAGGCGGCGTCCGTGATCGTGGCCACGCACCGCGACGTCAGCGAGGGCGACGAGCGGGCGCGCCGCGAGATCGAGCTCGCGGCGCTCTACCTGGACCGGCTGGATCGGCCGGCGGACGCCTTCGAGGCGGCGGTGCGCGCGCTCGACCTGTCGGCGCACGACCCGGACGCGATCGCCGTCCTCTCGCGGCTCGTCGAGCGCCCGGAGACGCGCGTGCGCGCGGCCAAGGTGCTCGCCGTCGAGTACGCCGAGACGGGCAACCACCGGCGCGAGGCCATGGCGCTCCGGGTCATCCTCGAGTCGGAGCGGGATCCGGCGCGGCGGCGGGAGCTCTACCTCACGCTCGCGAGCGTCGAGGAGGCGAAGCTGCACGCGGCCGGGACGGCGTTCGACGCGCTGCTCCGGGCGCTGCACGAGTTCTCGGACGACATCGAGCTCTGGGACCGCGCCGCCGAGCTGTCGCGGCGCGCCGGCCGCCCGACCGACCTCGCGGAGGCGTACCGCGTGCACCTCGTCGCGGGCCGCACCGAGGGCGACAAGGTGCTCGGCAGCTCCGTGGAGGTCGAGCTCTGCGAGCGCGCGGCGAGCCTCCACGACGAGCAGCTCGGCGACCCGGAGGGCGCGAAGCCCTACCTGGAGCGGGTGCTGAGCCTCGACCCGAACAACCACCGCGCGTTCGAGCGGCTGAAGCAGATCCTGACGGCGGCCGAGCGGTGGGGCGAGCTCGAGGAGCTCTACGACCGCGCCGCGAAGGGCACGACGGACCAGAGCGAGCGCATCGAGCTACTCAACGAGGTGGCGCTCATCGCCGAGGAGATCATCGGCGATGCGGCCAAGGCGATCGGCTACTACGAGCGCATCCTCGAGCTCGATCCGTTCTACACGGCGGCGCTCGACTCGCTCGAGAAGCTCTACGAGCGCGAGGGCCGCTTCCGCGACCTCGCGGCGCTCCTCGAGCAGCGCCTGAAGACGGCGACCGAGGCCGAGAGCGTCGAGATCAAGCTGTCGCTCGGCAGCATCTACCTCGACCGGCTGCACGAGCCCGAGGGGTCGCTCGGGCACCTCGAGGACGTGCTGCGGATCCGCCAGAACGACCCGAAGGCGCGCGAGCTCGTCGAGCGGCTGCTCGACATCGGGGCGCTCCGCCTCCGGGCGGCGCGCGTGCTCGAGGCGGTGTACGAGGCGCGGGACGAGATCCGGCAGCTCGTGCGGGTCCTCGAGATCCGGCGCCAGGGCGCCGAGACCGAGTCGGAGCGGCGCGAGCTGCTCCGGCGGGTCAGCGTGCTCCAGGACGAGCGCCTCAGGGACGACGCCGGCGCGTTCGCCAGCCTGTCGGAGCTCCTGCCGCTCGAGCCGGAGGACCTCGCGGCGCGCGAGCGGCTCATCGAGATCGGCCGGCGCCTCGGCGAGCACGAGCAGGTCGCCGAGGTGCTCACGGCGGCCGCGGACGCGTGCGGTACGGCCACCATCCGCGGCGAAATCCTGATGGAAGTCGCGAGGATCTGCGAGGACCTCCTCGGCGACGCCGACCGGGCCGAGAAGGTCTACCGGCGCGTGCTCGCCATCGATCCGACCGATCCGACGCTGGTGATCCCGGCGGCGCAGGCGCTCGGCCGCATCTATGCGGCGAAGGAGCAGCACCAGGCGCTCGCGGGCGTGCTCGCGATCGAGGTGCGCCTCGAGGAGAACGTCGAGACGCGGCGGTCGCTCTACGAGCGCATCGGGACGCTGCACGAGACGGTGCTGGACGACCCGGCCAAGGCGATCGAGGCCTGGCAGGCGCGGCTCGGCGACGACGGCGCCGACGTGGCGGCGCTCGCGGCGCTCGAGCGGCTCTACGAGCGGACGTCGCAGTGGCGGGAGCTCGTCTCCGTGCTCCGGGCGCGCGAGCAGTCGACGACGGAGCCGGAGGAGCGGCGGCGCGCCATGACCAAGGCGGCCGAGACGCTCGCGCAGAAGCTCGCCGACGTGCCCGAGGCGATCAACGCGTGGCGCGCGGTGCTCGACGAGTTCGGCCCCGAGCGCCCGACGCTCGCGGCCCTCGAGGAGCTCTACGAGCTCGACGAGCGCTGGGTCGACCTCGCCGAGACGCTGGAGGTGGACCTGTCCCTCGCGGTGGAGACGCCCGCCCGGCTCGATCTGCTGGCCCGGCTCGGCGACGTGCGGCGGCTGCACCAGGCCGACGCGACGGGGGCGCTCGAGGCGTACCGCCAGGCGCTCTCGCTCGACCCGTCGAACGCGCGCTGCCGCGCGGCGCTCGAGGCGATGCTCGAGCGGGAGGACGCGCGGCGCGACGCGGCCGAGACGCTCGAGCCGCTCTACGAGGCGGACGGCGACGCCGAGCGCCTGCTCCGGGTCCTGGAGATCAAGGTCGAGACCTCGGATCTCCCGAGCGAGCGGCTCGCCACCTTGCAGAAGTCGCTCCGCACCGCGGAGGGGCCGCTCGGCGACACGTCGAGGGCGTTCGGCTACGCGCTCCGCGGCGTGCGGGAGGCGGCGGGCGAGCCCGAGGTGACGACGTG
Source organism: Sorangium aterium (assembly GCF_028368935.1). Taxonomy (NCBI): domain Bacteria; kingdom Pseudomonadati; phylum Myxococcota; order Polyangiales; family Polyangiaceae; genus Sorangium; species Sorangium atrum. Next base: position 1,685,384 of record NZ_JAQNDK010000002.1, read on the forward strand.
GATCGCCACGGTCGAGCGGCTCGGCGAGGCCACCGGGCGCTGGTCCGAGGTGTGCGAGCTGTTCCAGCGCATCGCGCCGGACATCCTCGACGGCGACGTGCAGCAGAACGTGCGGCTGCGGGTCGGCGAGCTCGCGCGGCACAAGCTCGACGACCGCGAGCTCGCGGTCGAGCAGTACAAGAAGGCGCTCGAGGCCCGCGGGGACGACCGGCGGGCGATGATCGCGCTGGAGGAGCTCTACGGCGAGGCGCGCGACGCCGGGCGGCTGCTCGAGATCCTGAAGCTCCGGGTCGAGCACGCCGAGAGCGACGAGGAGAAGACGGGGCTGCTCTTCCGGATCGCCGAGCTCGAGCGGGGCCCGCTCGGGGACCAGGCCGGCGCGATCGCGACCTACGAGACGATCCTCGACATCGCGCTCCACCCGGACGCGATCGCGGCGCTGGACGGCCTCTACCGGGAGGCGGGCCGCTTCCAGGACCTCATCCGGCTCTACGAGCGGCAGCTCGACGTGCGCGCCGGCGATCTCGCCGAGCTGCACGTCAAGATCGCGCTCGTTGCGCACCGGCACACCGAGGACCTGCAGCGCGCGTTCGACGAGCTCTCCGAGGCGCTGCTCATCGATCCGGCGCACGAGGGCGCGGTGTCGCTGCTCGAGGCGATCCTCGAGGGCTCGGCCGAGGCGGAGCACCGGGCGCGCGCCGGGGAGATGCTCGAGCCGGTGTACCTGCGCCGGGCGGACTGGAACCGGGTGAAGATCGCGCTCGACGCGCGCCTCGCCGCGAGCCAGGACCCGGTCGAGCGCCGAGATCTGCTGCAGCGGCTCGCGACGCTGCACGAGGAGCAGCTCGAGGATTACCGCGCGGCGCTCGAGACGGTGGCGAAGCTCCTCCACGAGGACCTCACCGACGAGGGGGTCTGGGCGGAGCTCGAGCGGCTCGCGAAGGTGGCGAGCGCGGAGCGGCGGCTCGCGGAGATCTACGCCGCGGAGCTCGGGGAGCTCACCTCGGACGACGCGTCGAGCGCGAAGCTCAGCCGGCGCACCGGCGAGCTCTACGCCCAGCTCGGCGACGTGGCCGACGCGCTGCGGTGGTACCGGCGCGCGCACGAGTTCGAGCCGGACTCGCGCGAGCTGTTCGACGCGATCGACGGGCTGCTCGTCAAGGAAGCGCGCCACGCCGAGCGCATCCAGCTCTACCGCGCGGCGCTCGATTACCGGAAGGACGAGGATCGGCTCGACGCCCTCCACACGATCGCGCGCCTGGAGCGGACCGAGCTCCGCGAGCCCGCGCTCGCGATCGAGACGTACCGCGCGGCGCTCGACGTCGACGAGAACGACGCCCGGGCGCTCGACGCGCTGACGGAGCTCTACCGCGAGCTCGACCGGCCGCGGGACCTCGCCGACCTCTACCTGCGCCGGGCCGAGGCGGCCCCGAACGGCGAGCGGGCGGCGCCCTACCGGCTGGCGCTCGCGGCGCTGCTGCGCACGCGGCTCGAGGACACCTCGGGCGCGATCGATCAGCTCGAGGCGATCGTCGGCGAGGTGCCCTCGCACGCCGAGGCGATCCGGGCGCTCGAGGCGCTCATCCAGGACCCGCAGCACAAGGCGCGGGTCGTCGAGATCCTCGGGCCGCTCTACGAGGGGGCGGACGACTGGCGGCAGCTCGTCCGGCTGAACGACGAGCGGTTCGGCCTCGCCTCGGACGCGCGCGAGAAGGTCGCGGTGCTCCGGGAGACGGCGAAGCTCTGGGAGACGCGCGGCAACGACGAGCTGCGCGCCTTCGACGCGACGCGGACGGCGTTCGGCCTCGATCCGGACGACGGCGAGACGCGCGGCGAGCTCGAGCGGCTCGCCGAGCAGCTCGGCGCCTGGGAGGAGCTCGCGGAGAGCCTCGAGGCGGGGGTGACCACCACGTCGGACGAGCTCACGAAGCGCGAGCTGCTCTCGTCGCTGGCCAAGGTCTACGACACGCGCATCGACGACCCGCGCCGGGCGCTCCGCGCCTACGCGCGGCTGTCCGCGCTCGACCCGAGCGATCCCGAGCCGCTCGAGCAGATGGACACCCTGGCCGTGCTGCTCAGCGACTGGGACACGCTCATCTCCGTCCTCGAGAAGAAGAGCGAGATGGCGTCGGACGAGGAGAACGCCTCGATCTGCCGGCGCATCGCCGAGACCAAGCTCGAGATGCTCGAGGACACGGAGGGCGCCATCCAGGCGTACGAGCGGGCGCTCGAGCTCGATCCGGAGAGCGCGATGACGATCGACGCCCTCATCGAGCTGCACGAGCCGCGCGGCGCCGCGAGCCGCCTCGTCGAGCTCTACGGCCGGCGCGTCGAGCTCGCGGGCCCCGACGAGGAGGAGCTGCGCTACGATCTCAACGTGCGCGCCGCCGAGCGCTACGAGCGGGATCTCTCGAGCCCGCGCGACGCCATCGCCGCGCTCAACGCGGCGCTCGAGGCGAAGCAGGGCGATCCGGCGGTGCTGTCCTCGCTGGAGCGGCTCTACCGGGCCGAGCGGATGTGGGACGAGCTCCTGTCGAACCTGATGCTCCAGGCGAGCGCGGCCGCGGACAGGGACGCGCGCATCAAGCTGCGGACGGCGATCGGCGACCTCTACGCGGGGGAGCTCGAGAGCCCGAGCGACGCGATCGAGCAGTACCGGCTCGTCCTCGACGAGGACGCGGTGAACGACCACGCGATCCAGGCGGTCCGCGCCATCGGCGAGGGCCGGGAGGAGCTGCGGCTCGACGCCGCCGAGGTGCTCGAGCCCGTCCTCCGCGCGGCCGGGCGCCACGAGGAGCTCGCGGCCGCGCTCGAGCTGCGCCTGCGCGCGCAGACCGAGCCGGCCGATCGGGCCGCGACCCTCCGGGCGATCGCCCTCGTGCAGGACGTCCAGCTCGGGCGCCCGCTCGAGGCGGAGCAGGCGCTGCTCCGCGCGCTGGAGGACGCGCCGGACGACGCCTCGCTGCACGGCGAGATCGAGCGGCTCGCGGAGCGCACGGACGGCTTCGGCCGCTACTGCGACGCGCTCGCGCAGCGGGCCGCGGCGACGTTCGACGCGACGATCGCGAAGGACCTGTTCCTGCGGATCGGCCGCATCGCCGAGGAGAAGCTCGGCGACGACCGGCGCAGCGCCCAGGCCTACGCGAAGGCGGTCGAGCACGCGGGCGACACGCCGGAGCTCCTCGAGGCGCTGGACCGGCTCTACGGCCGCCTCGGCGACGAGCGGGCGCTCGCGGACGTGCTCGAGCGCCGCGTCGCGGTCACGCCCGGCGATCGCGACCAGGCGGATCTCTTCTACCGGCTCGCGGTGATCCAGATCGGGTCGTTCGGCGACAAGCCCCAGGGCCTGAACACCCTGCGGCAGGCGCTCGATCGCGCGGTCGATCACGAGCGGGCGAGCGGCGCGCTCGAGGCGCTCACCGAGGACCCGGCGCTCTTCGACGAGGCGGCCGAGGCGCTCGAGGGCGTCTACCGGACGCGGGGCGACAACGCCGCGCTGGCGCGCCTCTACGAGAAGCGCATCCGCTTCGCGCCGGGCGGCGCGGAGCGGATCCGGATGCGCCTCGACCTGGCGAAGGTGCTCGAGGTGCGCTCGAACGATCCGAGGGCCGCGCTGGAGACCCTCGAGAAGGCGCTCGCCGACGACCCGTCGGACCCCGACGTTCTCGGCGAGATCGAGCGCCTGGCCCCGCTGACGGGCGGCTGGGCGAGCGCCGCCTCCGCCCTGGAGCGGGCGGTGCGGGCCGGGACCGAGCTCGACGGCGACACGGCGCGCGACCTCTGGATGCGCATCGCCGAGTGGCAGAAGAACAAGGTGGGCGACGCCAAGGCCGCCGAGGCGGCGTACGAGGCGGCGCTCACGCACGATGCCACGAGCGAGCACATCCTGCGGTCGATCGAGGAGCTGCAGCGGGCGCCTGGGCGCGAGCGCGACCTCATCGGCACGCTGCGCCGGATCGCCGCCCTCGACGGCATGGAAGGGAGCGCGGGCGAGCTGCGCCGCGAGGCGAAGGAGCTGGCGGAGCGCGCGCTGGGCGACCGCGATCTCGTCGAGGCGATCCTGCGCGAGATGATCGCCGCGGACGAGGGGGACACCTGGGCGCTCGCCGAGCTCACGAAGGTGCGGGAGGAGGCGGGCGACCACAAGGAGGTCTTCCGGCTGCTCGTGCGCCAGTCCGAGCTCTACGCCGAGGCCGAGCGCATCCGCGACGCGCGGCACGCCGCCGCGGCGGTCGCGCGCGAGCGGCTCGGCGACGACGCGGCGGCGATCGAGCTCTACGAGACGCTCTTCGAGGCGGATCCGGGCGACGCGCGCGCCGCGACGGCGCTGCGCGAGCTCTACGCGAAGGCCGGCAAGCACAAGGAGCTCCTCGCGCTGCTCGAGCGGCTCACCGACCTGGCCGAGTCGCCCGAGGCCCGCTCGGCGCTGCGCCTCGAGAGCGCGGAGATCTGCCTCTCGCGGCTCGACGCGGTGAGCGAGGCGACCGAGCACCTGCGCGCGGTCCTCGACGAGCAGCCCGACAACGAGAAGGCGACGGTCCTGCTCGCGCAGCTGCTCGAGAAGACCGGCCGCGATCAGGAGCTGTCGGACCTGTTCGTCACGCAGATCGAGCGCGCCAAGGACCGCGGCGACGTCGCGGCGGAGCTCTCGTACAGCGTTCGCCTCGGCGAGGTCTACGAGGCGCGGCTGAACGACACGGCGCGGGCGATCGAGACCTACCGCGCGGTCCTCGAGCGCGAGCCGCGCCACCACGGCGCGCTCCTCGCGCTGGCGCGCCTGCACGAGCAGCGCGGGGAGAAGGCCGAGGCGGCGCAGCGGCTCGAGGTGATCCTCGAGGACGCCCGCGCCGCGGAGGCGGTGGCCACGGCGCTCCGGCTCGCGGATCTGCACCGGTCCCTCGGCGACGAGGGCGCGGTCCGGCGCGTGCTCGAGCGGGGGCTCGCGGCGGACGGGGCGGCGCAGGAGATCAGGAAGCAGCTCCTCGCCCTCTACGAGAAGCAGCAGGCCTTCACCGAGCTCGCCGATCTCATCACGGGCGACGCCGAGGCGGCCGCGCAGCCGGCCGAGAAGGTGGCGCTCTACCGCAAGGCGGCCGGCATCCACCTGGCGAAGCGGAACGATCCCGGCCGCGCGGCGGACCTCCTGGTCAAGGCCACCGAGCTCGTGCCGGGCGACCGCGAGCTCCTGCTCGCGCTGTGCGACGCGTACAGCGCCTCGGGCCGCGGCCAGAAGGCCGCCGAGGCGCTCCAGCAGATCGTCGAGTCCTACGGCGGCCGCCGCTCGAAGGACCTCGCCGCGATCCACCACCGCCTCGCCAAGGCCTACCTGGCCGAGGGGCAGCGGGAGCGGGCGCTCGCCGAGCTCGACATCGCCTTCAAGATCGACCCGGGCTCGATCGCCATCCTCCGCGACCTCGGCGTGCTGGCGCTCGATCTGTCGGAGTCGGGCGACGACGCGGCGAAGGCGGCGCACATCGATCGCGCGCAGAAGACCTTCCGCGCCCTGCTCCTCCAGAAGCTCGACGAGGGCGCGCCGATCAGCAAGGGCGAGGTCTTCTATTACCTCGGCGTGATCAGCCATCGTCAGAACGACGAGAAGAAGGCGATCCAGATGCTGGAGCGCGCGCTCGACAACGAGCGCGACTTCGCCCCGGCGAAGGAGCTCCTGGCGCAGCTCAAGAAGTGACGTAATCTCGCCGCGTGACGCGGCTAGTCAGCATCGATGGTGTGATCCACCGGCCGGAGGAGGCCCGGGTCTCGGTCTACGACCGCGGCTTCCTCTACGGCGATAGCGTCTTCGAGACCATCCGCACCTACGGCGGCGAGCCGTTCGCTCTGGAAGAGCACCTCGTCCGCCTCGAGCGCTCGGCCGAGCGGATCGCGATCGCCCTGCCGATCCCGCGCGACGATCTCGGCCGCGAGGTCGTCGCGCTGCTCCGGGCAGCGACGGCGGCCGGGAGCGCCGGGGCCACGGCGGGCTCGGCGGGGGCTCCGGGCTCGGCTTCCGCCGGCAGCCCGGCCGCGCCGCTAGAGAGCTACATCCGCGTGATGCTGACGCGCGGCAGCGGCCCGCTCGGGCTCGATCCCTCGCTCGCGGGCGCGCCCCTCCGCGTCATCCTCGTCGAGCCGCTGAAGCCGCTGCCGGGCGCGCTCTACCGTGGGGGGATCTCGGCCATCACGATCCGCACCCAGCGGGCCGGCGACGCGGCGCCCGGCGCCAAGGTCTCGAACTACCTCGAGAGCCTGCTCGCCCTGCGCGACGCGCGGGCCGCGGGGGCGCACGAGGCGCTGATCCTGGATCCGTCAGGTCATGTCGTGGAGGGCACGACGTCCAATGTCTTCCTCGTCGAGCGGCGGCCCGCGGCGCACGAGGGCGCCGAGGACCCGGGGCACCTGCTGATCACACCGCCCAAGGAGGCAGGGATCCTCGTCGGCATCACCCGGGCCCACGTGATGCACGTCGCGAGCGAGGTCGGCATGCCGGTGTGCTGCGAGCCCGTCACGATGGCCCGGCTCCTCGCCGCCGAGGAGGTGTTCATCACCTCGAGCCTCCGCGAGATCGTTCCCGTCGTTCGCGTGGACGCCCACACGATCGGCGCCGGTGTCCCCGGCCCGAAGACCCGGGCGCTGCATGCCGCTTTCCGCAAGCGGGTGGGTGCTGGTGCGATTCCTCTCCCGTGGGAGGCGCCCTGAGCCCGCCGCGGCCGGCTCCACGGCGTCGAAATCTTGCGATCCATGACGTGCCGCTCGGCGCGCGCGTCCAAGGAACGGGCCGGCACGTTCCCTGCGCGGGTCGGATGGGGCTCGCAACTCGCCCGCCGTACAATCTGCCCGAGAGGAATCCATGATGAATCGCTCGCTCCGAATCGCCTGTTTCTTGGTGTGCGCCGTGTCCGCCGCAGCGACGGCCGGATGTGCCCTGACCATCGACGACAACTCCATCACCGCCGAGACCCTCGTGCGCTACGAGGGCACCAAGGAGAAGGCGCGGGTCGACTACCTACCGACCCAGAGCGTCCGCATCGTGAGCGAGAACGGCGACGTCGATGTCCGTATCGGGGACGTGAGCGCGGTCGAGGTCAGCTTCTCCCCGTTCACGATGCGCAAGAAGGACGAGAACCAGATCGCGGTGGAGGAGATCGAGAACGACCTCGAGCTCTCCGCGATCACCGACGGCGATGTCGTGATCTCGACGCGACGCGTCTCGGGCGGGTGGGGAGGGCTGGGCGCCGACATCCAGGTCGTCCTGCCCGCCGAGTTCGACGGCGGGCTCCGCGTCGAGCAGGACAACGGCGGCGTCGAGGTCAACCTGGACGGCGCCCCGTCCCGCGGCACCACCGTGGTAAGCGACAACGGCAGCATCGATGTGGTCGGCGCGCGCGGCGCCATCGACGTGGCCACCGACAACGGCCACGTCTTCGTCGACCTCGACGCGTGGAGCAGCTCCGATGGCGCGATCAGCTCCGGCAACGGCGCGATCGAGCTCTCGGTGCCGGCCGGGGTGGACGGGACGATGACCGCGCAGACGCTCAACGGCGACGTCGTGGAGCAGGGCATCCCCTCGACGTGGGCCACCGCCGGCGAGGGCAGCGCGACGTCGTACACGATGGGTGACGGCGAGGGCGGCCTGCTCGAGCTGTTCACCGAGAACGGTGACATCACCATCGCGGTGAAGTAGTTCCGCCGGGACAAAAGCCGAGAGGCGAGCGCCGGGTCGCCCCGGGCTCGCCTCCTGGTCTTTGGGTCACCGGCTTCGCGTCGCCGGCGCGCCGGCGACGCCGGCGCTCTTGATCACGTGTCGGTCGACGGCTGGGCCTCGGCGCCCGAGCCCTCGGCGCCCTGCGCCGTGGCGCCCGAGCCCTCGGCGGGCTCCTCGCCGCCCGCAGCGGGCGCGGGCGGGACAGCGCCGGCCGGGACCGGGATCCGCAGCTGCCCGCCGCCCTGCTGGGCGAGCACGCCGAGCGCCTTCTGGAAGAAGGCCGCCAGGAACGGGATCTCCCGCGGCGGCGAGGTGATCAGCCCGGCGTCCTTGATGGCGCGCGCGATGGCGAGGGCGGTGGTGGCCGCCGCGTCGCCCTTGCGCGCCCGCAGCGACACGGCGCTGCTCCGGATCCGCGTCGCGAGCTGCCCGCGCACCTCGGGCGAGAAGAACCGGTCGGTCGCGAGATCGATCTCCTCCCGCAGGGCCGTGTTCACCAGCCCGGGATCGCGCATCCCGGCGGCCCCGAGCCGCTGGCCGACCTTCTGCAAGAGCTCGTCGAGCGCCGGCCGCGAGGGCAGCCAGTGCCGGAACTCAGGCTCGTCGTGCAGCGCGGCGGAGCCGGCGATCTGCGCCGTCACCAGCTCGTCCGTCAGGCTCTCTTCGAGGTCCGCCACCGGGTGCCTCGGCTCGGCCTCCGGCGCGGGCTCGATGAGATCGCGACATCCCTCGAACCCGAGCGGCACGACCTGCCCCGACACCGCGTTCTGCCGCTTCGCGGCCGCGATACGGTGGCGCGCCCACTCCACGGAGACCGGCACGGGCGCCGTCCCCAGGTTCTCGTACGCGCGCGCGCGACCCTCCTTGATCTGCGAGCCGCTGAGCCACCCCGCGCCGGCGTGCAGCACGCCGACCGAGTCGCGCACGATCACCTCGGCGATCCGGTAGCGGCCGCTGGTGTCGCGGCTCGTGATCGCGATGGCCTCGGTCCCGCTCGAGTCGGGCGGGATGAGCGTCGCCTCGACCACCTCGGCGCGCTCCTCCGCGAGCCGCACCACGCGCGGGCGCGTCGGGATCGTCGCCCCGCGCGACTTGAGCACGTTGAGCGCGCGCCGCGCCGCCTTGCGCGCCGCGCCGGAGGCGTCCTCCGCCTCGGCGGCCGCCGCGATCGCCTCCGCGTTGGAGGCGCCGAGCCAGGCGTCGACGAGCGCCGGCGCGGCGTCGCCCGCCGACTTGAGCGCCTCGAGCGCCCGATCCCAGCCCGCCGCGAGCACCTCGGCGTCGAAGTCGACCTTCGTCGCCCCGGCGCTCGGGCTGCCTTCGGGGCGGGCGCCGCTCTCGGCCTTGCTCTTCGAGGTGGCCGCGGCCTGCTGGGCCTTCGCGGTGCGCGCGCCGAGCGCCTCGCGCGCCGTGAGCGCCGGCTTGTCCGAGGTCGCGACCGGCTTCGCCTTGGCCGCCGGCAGCGCGAAGAGGAGGTGCGCCGGCTTGGCCGGGCCCTGCGGCTGCCGGGCGCTCTTGCCCGTCACGACCGTCGCGGCCGCGCCCTGGCCGACCACGGTCACCATCCGGTCGCTCTGCTGCTGCTTCGCCGCGGCGGGCGCTCGTCCTTCGGCGCCCCCGGGGCCCTGCGGCCGCCCGCCTTCTGCAGCCGGCCGCGCCGAGAAGCCGCGGTCGGGCCTCGGCCCGCGGTCGGGGCGAGGTCCACGGTCGGGGCGCGGTCCACGGTCGGGCCTGGGCCCGCGGTCGGACCAGGGGCGGTCGGGGCGCGGCCCGCGGTCGGGCCTCGCGCCCTGCGCGCCCTGCTCTGCGCCTGCCACCTGCGCCGCTCCAGGGGCCCGCTCGGGCCTGGGTCCACGGTCGGGCCTGGGCCCGCGGTCGGGGCGCGGCCCGCGGTCGGGCCTGGGTCCACGGTCAGGGCGCGGGCCGCGATCGGGCCTGGGCCCGCGGTCGGGCCTGGGCCCGCCGGAGGCCGCGGCGGGCCGCTCGGGCCTCGGCGCGCGGTAGTCGCGCACGACCCGCGGCGCGGCGGCCGGCGGCGGCGCGGCGTCCTCGGTCGTCGGCGGCGGCGGCGCGTCCGCGAGCGCCGGCCGCTTGCGCGGCGCGATGACGTCCAGCAGCGAGCCCTGCGGTTCCTTTGCGGCGGCCTTCGACGAGGGACGCGGCGCCTCGCCTGCGGGCTGCGCCGACGCGCCCTCGGAGGGCTCGTCGGTTCGTTTCGCGCCGCTCACGCCGCTCGCGCCGCTCGCGCCGACGGACGTGCTCGCCGAGCGGACGACCCTCCGCGCGCGCGGCTTGTCTCCGCTCTCTGCATCGGGGGCGCCCTCGCGCGCAGCTTCGGACACTGCGCTGGCGGTCCGCTCCGTGCTCTCGCTCTCGTTCTTTGTGCTCATGTCGAGGCTCCCGGGGACATATTGGAGATGGGGGCCGCGGCCGCGGCTCCCCGATTATCGCGAAAGATGGGCAACAGCTTCGATCTCGACGGCGGCGCCCTTGGGCAGCGCCGCCACCTGCACCGTCGCCCGTGCGGGCAGCACGCCGCCGACGGCTGCTCCGTACACCTGGTTGACGATGGCGAAATCCGCGAGGTCCGTCAGGTAGATCGTGGTCTTCACCACGTCGCTCCAGCTCGCGCCGGCCGCGGACAGCACCTCGGTCAGGTTCTTGATCACCTGGGCCGTCTGCTCCTCGATCCCCCCGGCGACGAGCTCGCCCGTCGCGGGATCGATGGGGATCTGGCCGCTGCAGAACACGAGATCTCCGGCCTTGACGGCCTGCGAGTAGGGGCCGATGGCGCGCGGGGCCCGATCGGATGTGATGGCGATTTTGGACATGTCGACCTCTGAAGTTCGTGAGCGCTTCGGCGTGAAGAACGCCCGCCCGCCCCGGCCCTCGCTTTCATGGCTGGGGCCGATTCTCGCGTTTCCTGCTAGCCGAAGCTCTTCCGGCCTTCGATGGCTCGCCCCAGCGTCACCTGGTCGGCGAACTCCAGATCTCCCCCGTGCGGCACGCCGCTGGCGATCCGCGTGACCTGGATCCCCATCGCGCCGAGCTCCCGCGCGAGCAGGAGCGCGGTCGCCTCTCCATCGACGGAAGGCGGGGTGGCGACCAGCACTTCCCTCACCGGCTGCTCGGGATCGCGCACGCGCGCCCGGAGCGCCTCGAGCGGCAGCTCCTCAGCGCCGACCCCCTCGAGCGGCGAGAGGAGCCGGCCGAGCACGAAATACCGCCCGCGCATCGCCCCGCTCCGCTCGATCGCCAGGAGGTCCTGGACGCGCGCGACAACGCACAGGAGCGCGCCGTCGCGCCGCGTATCCAGGCAAATGGCGCAGAGCGCCCGGCCGTCGTCGTCGAGCTCGGCGATATGGCCGCACCGGATGCACGGCCTGATGTGATCGCAGAGCTCGACGAGCTCGCCGCCCAGGTCGCGCGCGGTGTCCTCTCCGGCGGTCACGAGGAAGAGGGCGAAGCGCTGTGCCGTCTTCTCGCCGACGCCCGGCAGGCGGGCGAGCAGCTGGGCGACCCGCGACAGCCGGCCGGGCAGGCCGCCGGGCGCGCTTCGGAAGCCGGCCGAGGGCGCGCCCCGGTCGCCGTTCGGGACCTTCGAGGAGCCGGGGAGCGACGCCGGGGAACGCAACGCCGTCAAGTATGCATGCCGGGGAGCTTGACGCCGCCGGTCACCTTGGTGATCTCGGTCTCGACGAGCTTGTCGGCCGCGTCGAGCGCCGAGTTCGATGCGGCCACGATGGCGTCGAGCGCCATCTCCAGGCCCTCGCTCGCGAGGAAGGCGGGGTCGACCTCGATCCGGCGCAGCTTGCCCTCGCAGGAGACCACGACGGTGACCTTGTCGCCGGCGGCGGTCGCGCTCACCTCGCGGTCCTTCAGCTCGCCCTTCACCTGGTCGATCTTGCGCTGCACGCGCGCCGCCTGGCGAACCAGCTCGTTCATTCCGCCGCGAAATTGCATATTCAGATCGGCGTCTATGCCGTGAACCGCGCCGCGCCGCAACCGTGAAGGGGAGGGGAACGGGGGGCGAGGTGGGGCGCTGGACGCGCGGCCCGCCGACGCAGCGCGCGGCCGTTCGACGCAGCGCGCGGCGGCACCACGGGCGCGTCTCCCTCCGGGGGCGGGCGCCGGCCCGACGTTTGTCGGCTCCGCTGCGGGGCGTCTATCTCTCCGCGGTGGACGCCCCCGTCCTCTGCGAGCGGACGCTTCCGTTTCCACTTCCGTGCGTTCCGCTCGCGCCGAGCGCTTCCGGGGCTGCCGTTGCGAGCGGGCTCCTCCGCTCCGCCTTGTTAGGGCCCGTTGGCGCTCTCCAGGGGCTCCTTGGCGCGAGCGGTGGCCCGGTTCCGGCCCTGGCGCGGGCGGGGTGCATTTTGTGCGGCAATTCTGGCAAACTCTCCGGAATGCAGGGCGACTTCCGTACCGGCCACAGCTGCGGCGACGCGCCCGCGAGAAGGTGCTAGTCGAGCAGCGTATGAGCTACGTCGTCCTCGCGCGGAAATGGCGCCCGCAGTCCTTCGAGGATCTCGTCGGACAGGAGCACGTCTCCACGACGCTCGCCAACGCCATCGCGCGGGATCGCGTCGCCCACGCGTTCCTCTTCACGGGCGTCCGCGGGGTCGGCAAGACGACGAGCGCCCGCATCCTCGCGAAGGCGCTGAACTGCGTCCGCGGCCCGACGGCGACGCCCTGCCAGACGTGCGCGCCGTGCGCCGAGATCACGATCGGCGCGGACGTCGACGTCCAGGAGATCGACGGCGCGAGCTACAACGGCGTCGACGAGGTGCGCAAGCTCCAGGAGAGCCTGCCGTACCGGCCGGCGCGCGACCGGTTCAAGATCTTTATCGTGGACGAGGTCCACATGCTCTCGAACGCGGCGTGGAACGCGTTCTTGAAGACGCTCGAGGAGCCGCCGCCGCACGTGAAGTTCATCTTCGCGACGACGGAGGTGCACAAGGTCCCGGTCACGATCCTGAGCCGGTGCCAGCGCTACGACTTCAAGCTCATCGGGGCGCAGGCGATCGCGGCGCGGCTCCGCTGGGTGCTCGATCAGGAGAAGATCCCCGCCGACGACCCGGCGCTCAGCGCGCTCGCGCGGGAGGCGGCGGGGAGCATGCGCGACGCGATGAGCCTGCTCGATCAGGTGATCGCGTGGGTGGGGACGAGCGGCGATCGCATCACGGCCGAGGGGGTGGCGAAGGTGCTCGGCGTCGCCGACCGCGTCGTGCTGCACCGGCTCGCGGGCGCGCTCGTGGACGGCGACCCGGCGGCTTGCGTGCGCATCGTCGGCGAGCTCGCGCAGGAGGGGTACGATCTGCCCCACGTGGCCCGCGATTTCCTCGCGCACCTGCGCGATCTCGTGGTGGCCAAGGTCTGCGAGGATCCGGCGCCGCTCCTGGATCTCGCGGACGAGGAGATCGCCGACACGCGCGCGCTCGCGGCGCGGGCGGACGCGGACGACCTCACGCGGCTGCACCAGGGCTTCTCGCGTGCGTTCGACGACATCGCCCGGAGCGGCCAGCCGCGCGCCTCGTTCGAGATGGCGCTCGTCCGGCTCGCCCGGAGGCCGCCGCTCCTGCCGATCGACGAGCTGCTGCGCCGCCTTGGCGATCTCGAGCGGCGCCTGAACGGCGGAGGCGGCGGCGGGGGTGGTGGTGGCGGCGCGCCGGAGCGCGGGCCGCAGCGGCCTGGAGCGCCCTCCGGCGGAGCGGCTGCGCCCCGGCGCGGGGCGGCTTCGGCCGAGGCTGCGGCGGAGGACGCGCGCGCGTCCGGCGCGGCGGCGGCAGGCGTGGCGAGGGCGAACGACGCGCCGGCGTTGAACGGCGCGGCGGCGGCGAACGGCGTGGTGAGAGCGAACGGCGCGGCCGCCACCGGCGCACCGGCGAACGGCGTCGCCTTTGCGAGCGGCGCAGCGGGCGCGGGCGCGGCGGGGAGACCGACCGGCGCGGCGCCGGCGAATGGCGTGGCGGCGGTGAACGGCGCGGCGGCGGTGAACGGCGTGGCGAGGGCGAACGGTGCGGCGGCTGCCTATGGCGCGCCGGGCGGGAGCGGGGTGGCGCGAGCGCACGGCGGCATGGCGGCGAACGGCGCTGTCGCGGCGAGCGGCACGTCGGCTGCCAACGTCGTCCCCTTCGTGAACGGCGCGCCGGGCGTGCACGGCGCCGCGACCAGCTTCGCGAGCGGCGGCGCCGCGCCGGCCTTCGCGAAGGCGCCGCCGTACGCGAGCAGCGCAGCCGCGCCCGCGTACCGCGCCGACAGCGCTCCGCCACCCTCCCCGCGCGGCGCGTTGTACTCCGTTCCGCAGAGCGCGCCGCCGTTCGTGGCGCCCAGCTTTGCGCCGAGGTCGAGCGCGCCGCCCTCGGCGCAGACCCCGGCGCCGGCGTCGAGCGTGCCGCCCTCGGCGCAGGGCCCGGCGCCAGCGTCGAGCGCGCCGCCGCCGCCTGCGATGAACGCCGAGGACCTCGCCACCTGGCGCGCGGTGATCGCCGCGGTCAGGGTGCAGCGGCCGGCGCTCGCCTCCGTCCTCGAGCACGCGGCGGTGCTGGAGCTCACGCCGACCCGCGTCGCCCTCGGCTACGAGGCGAACTCGTTCCTGGCCGGCCAGGCCACCGAGCCGGTGTCCCGCGAGCTGCTCGCCCGCGTCCTCGGCACCCACTTCGGCGGCCCCACCGAGCTGGTCTTCGAGACGATCACCCGCGGCAGCGCCGGCCCGTCGCTCGCCCAGGTCGAGACCGCCGAGCGCAAGGCCCGCATCGATGCCGCCAAGCGCGCCGTGGCCGATCACCCGCTCGTCACGGCCGCGATCGAGCTGCTCGGCGCGGAGCTCAAGGACGTGCGGCTCGCTCAGGACTTCGCGGAGGGGTGAGGGCCCCGGGCCGGCGCGCCATGCGCCCTGGCGCGCCGAGCACGGCCGTGGGCTGACGGCGGGGCGGCCTCAGCCTCCGTTTCGCAGCCAGCTGCGGAACGCCTTGACCGCCTCGTGTTGATCCGGCCAGCGCACGAAGCGCGCGAGCGCGACGAGATCCAGATCCGGAATGAGCTCGCTGGCCGCGATGGGCTCGTATTGCTCACCGCGCAATGCATGAATGTGGAATGCGTCGCGCTCCCAGAACCAGACTTCGCGGACTCCGAGCCCGCTATACACAGGCAGCTTGTCGATCCCGCCGCTCGTCAACACCACCTCGATCGCGAACTCGGGGAATTCCTTCAGCGTGCTGCCAACGCAGTAGCACTCGTCGGGCTCGAGGCCGCGTGACTTGGCCTCGCGCCGGAACGTGGTCGAGCCGTAGCCGTAGAGAGGAACGTCCCGCTCCAGCGCGAAGAGCTCGATGAGGCGGGCGATGGTCGTCTTCGCCACTTCGTGTTCGGTCGACGGGCTCATCAGCTCCAGCGTTCCCTCGCAGAAGGTCATCCGCAGGCCGGGGGTGTCGAGCTCGTCCCGCAGCCTCACGTAGGTCTGCCAGGGAACGCCGTGGAGCACAAACCGCTGCTCCCCCGCAGGAGCGGTCGAGGACGGAAGCGGCATGTGCGCGGCGGCTACCATGGGCTCGCGCGCAGGATAGCACGCTCGATGAGCCGCGCGCGGCTCGCCAGGAACTCCGCCCGCTCCTCCACCGTGCCAGGGGCGACGTCGATCACCTCGAAGCCCGCCGCGCGGTAGAGCGCGCCGAGCCGCCGGTTGATCCGCTCCGCCTCGGCGGCGCGCGCCTCTCGGCTCTTGCCCCAGCGCGGCTCCTGGAGCTCTGGCATCACGGCGAACAGGAACACAAGCGCATAACGCTCGAACGCGGGCTCGCCTTCCGGCCAGGGATACTCCGCCTCTCCGCTCGTGCGCAGGTAGTACTCGACCGGATCGAGGTACCCGCGCTCCAGCCAGTCTCCCTCCCGCGCGTCCGCCTCGATCGCCTTCTGGGTCTCCAGCACCCGCGCGGCGAACTCCCGCTTTCGGCACATCGGACAGAGGTGCTCCGGCGTGTCGATCGGACGAAACGGCGCGTCCGGCGCGTGGCCGTGGGTGCGCGCGCCGAGCTCGTCGAGCACGCGCCGGTGCGCCTCTCCGTGGATGCGATAGCCCCGCGTGGACGCGAGGTGACGGAGCGTCGTTGTCTTGCCGCACGAATAGGCCCCTGTCGCCACGAAGAGAGGTTTGCTCATCGCCATCCCACCTATCGCCGCGCCCACCACACCGAGCCTGCGCCGCGCTCGATCGCCCGTCCGGCACGCGACATGAAGTGAGCGACGGCCTCCATGACGCCCGCGTGATCCTCGTTGTGGTCATGGCCGGCCAGGACGGCGCCCGGCTTGAGCCTTGGCCACCAGGCCTCGAGATCGGCGAGCACGGCCGCGCGGTCGTGCGAGCCGTCGAGGAACACGAGATCCAGACTGGCGTCCGCGAAGCGCGCCGCCGCGTCCGTGGACGCCATCCGGAGGACGTCTGGCTGGATCCCGAGCGCCGCCATGTTCGCCTTGAACGCGCCGGGCACGTCCTCCGCGGCGAGCATGGCGCGATACCTGTCCGCGTACTTGTCGCTCGAGCCTCCCCAGGTGTCGACGCAATGGAGCGCAACCCCGTTTCTCGCGGCGAGCCGCCCGACGTACGCCGTGGAGAGCCCCTTCCACGAGCCCACCTCGACCATCGCGCCTCCCCGGATGGGGCGCACAAGCGCCCGGTAGGAGAGGCCGTCCTCCTCGGAGAACCAGCCCTGGATGGGCGCGGCCCGGTTCACCGGGAAGAGCGCGAGCAGCGCTGCTCGCTTCTGCGCCGGATCGCGGTACTCGTACTGCCTGTCGCACAGCTTGACGAAGCAGCGGGCGTCGTGCGCGATGAACAGGGGCCGCTCGATCACGGCGAATTTCTTGAGCGACGTGGACCGCTCGGGCTCCCGCTCTCCTCTCCGGATCTCGCCTTCGGTCGTCGCGAAGATCACGTCTTCGTGCCGGATCGGCCGCCCTTGATCCGGGCCGTCGGTCCAGGCCCTCTCTCCGGGGTATCCGGCGCGGTCGGTGCCGTGCTCGAGGAGGCGAGCCAGCTTGTCCGCCTCGCTCGCGCGGAACAGGAGAAGGTGAGGAGTGCCGTGCGATTCGAGCTCGTCCAGGACCTCCTCGAGGAAGAGCAGGTTCCGGCCGATGTAAGGAACGGGAATGAGGAGCGGTGTCATGACGTGGCCAGCGAGGCGCGCATCGAAGGGGGAGGGCCGAGGACGCCGTCCCACGGTTGCCAGGTGGAGGCGAGCCTCGCGTTGGGATGGAAGATGAGCTCGTGGACGATGCCCGGGCCCGAGCGCTTCGTCTCCTCGAGCTGGGCGAGGTCGGCCTCCTCGAAGACGACATCCATGTCCTCGAAGCGGAACACCTCGACATAGTAGTAATAGCCCACGATCTGCCGCTCGAACGAGAACCGCGCGTCGGCGCTCAGCGCGTCGAGGAGCGGATCGAGGCGGACGCGCGCGCGATCGCTGTATTTGACGACGTGGTTCTCGACCACCGCGGTCGGGTCGGTCTTCATCAGCTGCCGGAAGATCACGTTGTCCACGCCGAGCGACCGGGCGAAGCGCAGGTATTCCACGATGGGCTCGACCGCGTCGATCTGCCCGTCGAGGAGCACGCAGGAGAGGCGCACCCGGGTGCCGCCCGAGGTCGCCGCCGCCACGACGCTGCGGAGCTCGTCGGCGCGCAGGCCGTCCTTCATCACCATCAGCCGTGCGTTCCTGTCGTGATCGGGGTGGGCACGGCTGATGTTGAGGTGCTGCACGCCAGTGTCGACGATCCAGTCGATCACCCGCTTTCCTTCGCGTTGCTGGAGCAGCCCCGAGCCGTTCGTTGTGAGCGTCCGCTTGCGGCCCCGGTGGGCCTGCCCGAGCGCGAGGATGCGGGGCAATCGCGGATCATGGCTCGGCTCCCCGCCGGTCACCGAGACGGTCGGATCGAGCGGCCGGAGCGCTTCCAGGGACGCCGCCATGGCATCGAAATAGCGCCCATCGTCGTCCTCGACGGTCTTCTGCACGGACAGGCTGCGCCCGCGCGACGCTGGCCTCAGCTCCTCGACGCAGAAGTGGCATTTCGCGTTGCAGGGCTGACGGCTGTAGATGGAGAAGTTCGCGTTGCGATAGACCTCGACTGGCCGGCCCCAGAGGTCGAAGCGCACCGTGTCGCCGGCCGTGCTGTTGCCCTTGAGATCGAAGGCGCGGCTCTTCAGGCGGCGCCATTCCTCGCGGAAGGGACGGGCGCTCACGGCAGCCTCCTCATGGCATCTGAGCGCGCCACGAGGTCGGGGCCGAAGGCGCTGCCGTCCGGGTTGAGCATCGTGAAATGGGTTCCGACGAGGAAGGGCTCGTCCCAGTCGTCGCGCTTCTGCGCGAAGCCATAGCGCTGGAGGTGGAACACGTTGGCGAGCTCGATGAGCCCCGCGTCGCGCACTGCCTCGACGATCCATGCATCGCCGTCGGGCTCGGTCTTGCGCAACCGGACGTTCAGGACGAGCTGGCGATCGCCGCCGAGCGCCGAGAGCCGCTCGCGCAGGGCGCACGCGAGGGCAAGCAGGCCGCCGTCGTTCTCAAGGAGGTGGTGGTTCACCGAGAGCTTGATCGTGGCGGGCTCGCCGAGCTTCTGGAGCCAGGCGTCGAGCCCGGCCGGATCGCGCGGGATCTCGACGCCGTTGGTCACGACGACGACGCGCGCGCAGCGGGGCTCGGCGCGGGCGAGGCGGACCATCTCGTCGAAGTGCGGGTGGATCGTGGGCTCGCCGCCCTCGAGCTGCACCTCGAAGGGGCCCTCGGCCGGAAAGCTCGCGCGGTAGCGATCGAGGGCGAGGAAGGTCTGCCCCCGAGGCGACGAGCAGGTGCAGCACCACGGGCAGGAGCGGTTGCAGTGGTTCGACGTGGCCACGTAGAGCCGGTGCGGCCGCTCCGCCGTGGGGCGGTCGAGCGGCAGCGTGCCCGTGAGCGTGGCGTTCTGGGGGCGCGTCGCGGTCGGCATGGAGCCTCCTGCGAGGAGGATACGGCGGGCAGGGGAGGGGATGAAGGAGATCCGGGGCGGCGGATCACGGCGATGGGGCCATCGCGCCGAGGCCGAAGTGGGAGGCGTAGCCGAGGGCGATGGGGCCGCGGACGGGCTCGGCGAAGGTGAGGAGCAGGCCGAGGCTAGTGGCGATAGGGCGATGCATTGCCGGCGAGGAGCATGGGGTCGTCTGCTCGCCGCCCGAGTCCGCGCTGCGCGGACAGCGTGTTCGCGAGTGCTAGGCGGGTCCTTGGGTATATCGGCAGCCGCGATTGGCCGGGCGGAGGCGTGCGCATAAACCGTTTGATTCTCAAGGAATTCAGAGCTGGCTGGTCGGATTGCCGCCTCTGCCATGTGGAGGAAGGGCGAATTGTTCGGGTTGAATCGGCAAAGCGAGCAGGTGAGCTAAATAGGTCAGCGATTGGGCTCGCCCGTCGAGACGACTTCAGCCAGGTGCGCCTCGCGGTACGGTCTGAGTGGCCGCTATTCTGTGTTAAGAGTCGGTGCTCACTGGAGACTTGTAGTAGAACGGCAACCGAGGCTCGCTTGACGAACCATGCCGCATGTCTAAAGACATGGTGTATGCAGCGAATCCGTGAGTTTGGCATGCCAGCGATCGAGCGGCCCCCGGTGCTTCCCCACATCGTCGAGTTTGGCGATGCAGGCCTAGTTGAAGTAGTGTCGGTGCGGCTGGTGGGTGCAGCTGCCTACACGCTCCGCCGCTGAAAGGCGGCGGCCCCATTGAAGCACGATCCTTACGCCGAGTTGCGGATTCCGTTCGGCCATCAGCTCTCCGCCGCTGAAAGGCGGCGGCCCCATTGAAGCCTTGGGCCTGCGACGTCGCCACCGTCAACATCGCGTCATCTCTCCGCCGCTGAAAGGCGGCGGCCCCATTGAAAGTTCTCCCTCGGCAGGATGAACGTCCCGGTCCACGTGCTCTCCGCCGTTGAAAGGCGGCGGCCCCATTGAAGCTGCCCTCACGGCTACCTCAAGTCGCACGCATGTCCTCTCTCCGCCGCTGAAGGGCGGCGGCCCCATTGAAGCTCCGACCCCTTCCCGCGCCGCACCTTCGACGGGACCCCCTCTCCGCCGTTGAAAGGCGGCGGCCCCATTGAACTTCACCTTCGCGCGTCGGAGCGGTAGCGGACGGGGGTTCAGTGATTCAGCGGCGCGCCGGACCGCGAATATGCGAGAAATGCGGTTTTCCGCTGCATCATCGCGATGCGAGGGCACACCTCCCCCTTTCCCCAAATGCCGTCACAATGCTGGCCTGCCGCTCAGTTGAGCCAGCGTCCGAGCAACGACAGCTCCGGGGCGCGGAGGAGGCGCTCCCGTCCTGGGCCTCGTAGCAGGCGTCCTGGAGCGAGGATGAGCCCGCGGCGAAGCCACGGCGCGGTCCAGCGCGACAGCTCGGGGAATCGCCGGAGCGCGTAACGGCGCATCAGGTTGTGGGCGAGGAGCTTCAGAAGCAGCATCGCGTGGTTCGCGACGAAGGTATGGCTTGGAACCTGACCACAGCCCCAACCGTGCTTGAGGTCGCGGATCAGCATCTCGACGCCAGCCCGAAGGTCGTAGCGGGCGGCGACGTCCTCCGGCGCTTCGACCATCTAGTTGGTGAGGTAGACCTGCACGGGGTAGTCGAGATCGCCCCAGAGATAGATGGGCCTGGCGTGCGTCCGATCGAGCGTCCGGACGGCGATGACGCGGGCCGCGAGGTCTGCCCATTCGCCGCGCCGGAACAGGACCTCCGCGACCTGGCGACGAGGCCGACCGTCCGCGTCCCAGTCCACGGTTTTCCAGCGGGTGACCAGGGAGATGGCACCAGCGAGATCGCGCGTAAGCCTGGGCTTGGTCAGGAAGAAGGCCCTCTTGTCAGCGATGGCCCGCAGCAGCTGGGTACAGTCGCCGGCGGCGTCAATGCGCACGTAGACGGCGGCCTCGGGCGCCGCCGCGCGGACGCGATCGAGGCAGCGCTCGACGTCGGGCACGTCATCGTTGCCGAAGTTCGTGTCTCCCGGCCGGAGCTGGGCGCCGATGACGGTGTTGGTTTCGGCGACGCGGACGAGCCGCGGGTGATAGCTGGGCCTGCCGTGGTAGCGAGGATTGGGTCCCGGTCGGGCTCCTTCCTGCGAGCCGAACAGCGGCTCGACGGTGGTGTCCACGTCCAGATGGATGATGTCGGGCGGCGCCTTGGCGAGCGGAGCGAGCCCGTGCTCGGCGAGCATCGAATCGAGCGCGGCGAGCGCCTTGTCGTCGAAGCGGCGGAGGTCACGGTAGACCCTGTCGATGCTGGGCACGACGCCACCGGCCAGGTGCACGAAGAGCGGGTCGTTCGCCGGCGCCTCCAGGCCGAAGACCCGCGCCTCCCCGGCCACGGCGGCGTCGATGAGCAGCCGCATCTGGGCGGCCATGGGGAAGACAACACGGCTGTCCGGCTTGAGTCGACCGAACGTGCGCTGGAGCTCGGCGTCGACATCGAGCTCACGGAGGAAGACACCGAAGCCGACCAGCCCCGCCACGCCGGTGAGCGTCGTCTCCGTCGCGCGGAGGTGCACCGCACGCGGATCGGGACGGCGGACGCGGGCGCGTCGAGGCGGGGTCGGTTTGGGCTCGTTTCGGCGGATGCGCCGTCGCACCTTCGAGGTGCTCGGCGTGCGCTTGCGTTGGGTCATAACAAACGCAACGGGTGCGCACGCCGAGCCTTTTCTTCAATGCATTCCGTTTTGCGGCGTCAGTTTGCCACTTTTTTGAATGGCTCAGGACGCGCGAAATTCAGGCTCAGTTGACAACGCCGTAGCCTTCGGCGTTACCATCCTCCGGCATGAAGAGGATCACATCTTGGCCGGTCGTGGCCGGGCTCGTCGTCATCGCTCTCGGCTGCGGCGGCGGCGCGGGCGCCGGCGGAGCGGGTGAAGCGGGCGCCGGCGGAGCGGGCGAAGCGGGCGCCGGCGGCGGCGCAGGCGGAACGAGCGACGGCGGCGGCACGGACGGCGCTGCCGCGGGCACCGGCGGAACGACCTCTGCGGCCGGCACCGGTGGATCGCTCGCGGGAACGGGCGGTGGCGGGGATGGCGGCGGCGCGGCGGCCGGCGGCAGCGGCGGCGATTCGGGCGCGCAGGGTGGCGCCGGCGGCGGCGCGGGCTCGACCTATCGGCCCTGCCCGACCGACGGTACGGCGTGCAAGATCATGCCGTTCGGCGACTCTATCACCGACGGATACAACGGGGACACGCCGGGCGGCTATCGCGTCGAGCTGTTCCGGCTCGCGCACGCGGCGGGCAAGAACATCACGTTCGTCGGTTCGGGATCGAACGGACCGAGCACCGTTGGCGGCGTGGCGTTCCCGCACAACCACGAGGGCCACAGCGGCTGGACGATCGCCCCCGCCGGCGGAAGGAGCGGCATCTCGACGCTGGTGTCGACCGTCATGCCGCAATACAAGCCCGATATCGTGCTCTTGATGATTGGAACCAACGACGCAATCGACAATTACGACATGCCCAACGCTCCCAAACGTCTGGGCGCGTTGATTGACAGCATCTACGAGCAGCTCCCCAGTGTTCTCATCGTGGTGGCCGCGCCCGTCCCGTCGCGCGGCGATGCGAGCAAGGGCGACGACACCGCGCTCAGCGCGCGCATCAAGACCTACGACGACGCCATTCCGGCGGTGGTGAAGGCCCGCGCGGACGCAGGCCGACACATCATCTCCGTCGACATGTACACGCCCTTCAATCCGAACAAGACCACGTTGCTCGAAGATCAGTGGCACCCCAACCTCCAGGGCTACGTGCTGCTGGGCGAGCAGTGGTACGCGGCGTTGCAGCCTCTGCTGTGACGGCGCGGTCGCTGGAGGGAGGCGCGCGGAGCCCGACGCCCGGCGCGGCGTGTGCAGGCTCGACCAGGGGGTAGGTAATCTCAGCCTTGATTTCGCGCCCACGGGGCACGAGTGAGCCGACGGCGACGCGCCATGGCTGTGTTGCGACTCTCGAACCGTAGCGAAGCCGAACCGTGAACGTCCTGCCAGGCCGAGATCACCACGTCGCGGCGATCGAGGGCGCGCGCCGACGCTCCACCGGCGTTGACGCCGCTCAGCCGGCCGCCGACCATCCGCTCCCGTGCAGGCGCCCTCGCCCTCCGCCCTCTTCCAGCTCCGCGTCGACGCGCCCGGGACACCCGATCTGGAGGTCGTGCGCTTTCGAGGGATCGAGAGGCTCTCACGCTGCTTCTCCTTCGATGTCACCGCGCGGCTCGACGCCGGGGCGATCGATGAGGCGACCCTCGCCGCCGCGCTGATGGAGCGGCCCGCGTCCCTGCGCGTGCCCACCTCGGCGACCGAGGCGCGCGCGGTGACCGGCGTCGTCACCCGGGTGAGCGTCGAGGGCGCCGACGGCGACGGGCGCGCCGTCGTCCGCGTGCGCATCGAGCCGCGGCTCGCCCTCCTCGGCGAGGGGCGGCAGAGCCGGATCTTCCAGGAACAACCCCTCTCGGGCGTCCTCGGCGCCGTGCTCGCCGAGGCGGGGCTGCCCCACCGCTTCTCCCTCGCCGCGCCCCGGCCCCCGCGCGTCTACTGCGTCCAGCACCAGGAGAGCGATCTCGCCTTCATCACCAGGCTCTGCGCGGAGGACGGCGTCTTCTTCTGGTTCGAGCCGCCCGAGGGCGGCGATGGCGATCCGGCGGCGCCCGAGGTGATCGTCTTCGCCGATTCGCCCGGGGCCTACGCGCAGATCGCCGGCGATCCCACGCTCGCCTACCGCCAGGCGACGGGCGCCGCCGCGCTCGCTCCCGAGGAGCGGCACGTGACGCGGTTCGTGCGGAGGCAGGCGAAGGCGCCGCGCGGCGCGCGGGTGAAGGGCTTCGACTTCGCGCGGCCGGCGCTCGATCTCGGCGCGGCCCGAGGGGAGGCGATCCGGGCGCGCACGACGTACGATCACCACGATCACGACGAGAGGATCGACGCCGGCGCCGAGCGGGCGCAGATCGCGCTGGAGCAGGCCCGGGCGCGCGCGGATCTCGGCGAGGGCGCGTCGTGGTGCAGGCGGCTCGCGCCGGGGCACAGGTTCTCGCTGGAGGGCCACGACGTCGCCGCGCTCAACGGGCGCTACGTGCTGACCCGGGTCGAGCACGAGGGCCACAACGCGCACCTCTCGGGCAGCGACGGGCCGAGCTACGAGGCGCGCTTCCGCTGCGCGCCCGAGGCCGTGCCGGTGAGGCCCCCCGCGCCCCGCGCGTCGGTGCGGCAGGCGCTCGAGACCGCGACCGTCGTCGGCCCGCCCGGCGAGGAGATCCACACCGACGCGCTCGGCCGCGTGAAGGTGCAGTTCCACTGGGACCTCGACGGCGCGCGCGACGACAGGAGCTCGTGCTGGCTCCGCGTCGCGACGCCGTGGGCGGGCGCGGGCTGGGGCTTCCAGTTCGTGCCTCGCGTGGGGATGGAGGTCCTCGTCGGCTTCCTCGGCGGCGATCTCGACCGCCCCGTCGTCGTGGGCGCGCTCCACAACGGCCTCCACGCGCCGACGCACCCGCTGCCGCGCTCGCGCTCGCGGAGCGGCATCCGCACGCAGTCGACGCCGGGCGGCGGCGGATACAACGAGATCGCCTTCGAGGACCGGGCCGGCGGCGAGCAGGTGGTGATCCGCGCGCAGCGCGATCTCGACGCCTCGATAGAGAACGACGCCACGGAGACCGTCGGCCGCGACAAGACCCTCAACGTCGCGGGGAAGCAGGTCGTCCGCGTCGAGGGCGACCGCGACGATCACGTCACGGGGGCGCTCGTCGAGGTCGTCGAGGGCGGCGCATCGAGGAGCTGCGGCGGCGACGCGCGCGGCCGCACCACGGGCAGCGTCGCGGAGGAGATCCTCCAGAACCGGAGCGTCGAGGTGCACGGCACGGACACGGCCACGCTCCACGGCGGCTCGACGACCGTGGTGGGCGGCCCGCACGTGCTCCGCGTCGACGCCGAGCACACGCTGCTCGTGGGCGAGGGCCGCGACGACGGCCAGGCCGAGGTCTCGGTGTCGCGCAAGTACCTGCTCTCCTCGGGCAGCGTGATCCGCGTCCGCGCCGAGGACTCGATCGTGCTCGAGTCGGGCCAGAGCTCGATCGAGGTCACGCCGAAGGGCGTGGTCATCCGGGCGAGGTCGATCGAGGTCGTGGGCTCGGAGCGCGCGTCGCTGTCCGGCCCGGGCCCGGCGGTGCGGCTCGCGAGCGACGCGGAGATCGTGTCGAAGGTCGTCAAGATCTACGGCGAGGAGGCGTCGATCGAGCTCGGCAAGAAGGCGAGCGTGAAGGGCGAGCAGGTGCTCCTCAACTGCGACGAGGGCGCGCCCGAGCCGCCGGAGGACGGCGAGGCGCCGCCGGGGACGAAGAGGTTCAGCATCCGGCTGACCGACGAGCGGTTCGAGCCCTACGCCGGCAAGCGGTTCAAGATGGTGTGCGAGGGCCTGAAGCTCGACGGCGAGACGGGCCGTGACGGATCCATCGAGGCGGACGTGCCGGAGGCGGCGAGGACGGCGGAGATCACGCTGTGGCTCGGCGAGTTCCCCACGGGGCAGGTGCGGCGCTACTCGATCCAGATCGAGGACCTGCCGGCGCCGACGTCGATCGCCGGAGCGCAGATCCGGCTCAAGAACCTCGGGTATTACCGGGGCGCGGGCAAGGGGGAGATCGACGACGAGACGCGCGCCTCGCTGCGGAGGTTCCAGAGCGACCACGCGCTGGAGCCGACGGGGGAGCTCGACGGGGCGACCGCCGGGTCGATCGTCGAGCGGCACGGGAGCTGACGCGACGCCAAGGGAGAGAAGAGACGATGCCTGCTCCGAGCGCACCGATGGGAGTCAAGGTCCCCGCAGGCGGCCCTGGCCACGCCTCGCCGCCAGCCGCGTTCGAGGCCGAGCCGCCGCGGCTCACGACGTGCCTCAACATGACGCCCGTCGACTACCCCGACGGCACCACGGGCGCGCCGGAGTTCCCGGCGCACGAGCTGGATCTCACCGACGCGACGAGCATCGAGCAGATCCTCGCCCACATCGACGCGCGGATCCACGCCCCTCTCGACGACGCGTGGGCCGGCCCGCCGGGCACGGACGGCGAGGACGAGTGGGTCGACGACCCCGCCGAGGAGGCCTGGGCCAAGGCGCTCAGCGAGGCGATGTTCGGCCAGCGGTACGGGGGGCCGGGACAGTGCTACTTCGGGGATTCGAAGTGGGACTCGTTCATCTTCTCGCGGATGCAGAAGACGTCGATCGATTACATGAGCCAGGACGTATGGGGGCTGCGGAAGAAGGCGACCGCGCCGGCGACCTGGCTCGAGGTTCAGATCTTCAAGAAACAGCTCGAAAAGAGGAACACGGATCTCGTCGCGATGATGACCGACAACGACGACCCGGCCATCTCGATCTGCTGTGCGTGCGAGCACAACGCGACGTATGGAACCATCACGCGCGGGTTCACGCTCGAGCAGCACATGAACGGCGCCTGTTGGGCAGCCGGACAGAACCCCGGTCGCCCCATCTTCGACGCCGAGCAATTTCCGGGCGGCAGGTGGTACCCGACCAAGGAGGCGACGCTCGACGTCGCTGCTGGCCTGGAGAAGACTCCACCGATCGGCCCTGGCACCATTTATTGTTACAATCCGTTCGGCGACAACAAGATGGTGACTGGCTATGTCCCCATCGCCTGGGTCGTGACCGATGCGCAGGGACGCCCGACGGTCGACCAGAAGCATGCGGACCACGTGCTCAACGATCTACCTGAGAAGCACTCGCAGCACGACGCGCCAAAACGGATGGTCACGAGCAGCGCCGACCAGCAATCGAAGGTCGACACGCTGCCCTATTCACCCTCCGCGCCGACCTCCGAGGCAGAAGCAGAGAACATGTATGTGGGCGTCACCCTGCCCGCCACAGGGCAGCGCAAGGGCTCGCACATCTTCTTCGTGCTCCGCGTGAGCAAGGACGAGAAGCGGATCCAGAAGTTCGACACGAGCAACGGCTACCCGCTCGACAAACATACAGGTGACACCGTGATGGACCCCCTCGGCAAGGAGGGGATCTACGATGGCATCTCCCTCACCACGGCTCCTCCTGGCAACGTCTTCTGCGGGATGGGCGTGCTGCCCGAGGCCCCCGTGGCGCTCGACGTCATGGCGGCGCACATCCGCCGCGCACGCCCCATCGGCCTCATGCGGCTCGTGATCGCGGAGCGCCGCCCTGGGCGCGAGCTCAGCGACCGACACGTGCTGTTCGTCAGCAAGCTCATGCGGATGTACGATGACAAGGACCAGAATTTCTGGGTGAGCAAGTGCGCGTGGTCGCTGCGCAACACCCCCGGGTTCACCAGCATCCAGCCCTGGTGGATCATCTACATCCCGCGCATGGAGCTCGCGAGGATGATGTGGACCAAGGGCGCGCGGAGCCGGAAGCTCTCGGAGATGGCGCGCGACGTGTCCGTCATCCGCCGCATGAAATTCGACAGGGAGCAGGCGAAGAAGACGAAGAAGGATCCTCCGCCCGCGCCGGGGCTCCGCTACGGTGAGGACTACGTGGCGCAGATCGTCCTCACGAATGACGACCGAGGAGGCGCGCTCTACTGGAGCCGGGCTCGGTCGGAGCTCAGCTTCGGGGTGACGAACGAGCAGATCCAGGGCAACCCGCTGCCGAACGCGATCAAGGACAGCGTGGCGCCCGTGGCGCGGCAGGGGCGCGATCCGAAGCTCGAGGTGCCCTGGAACGGCGAGCGCTTCGACGACCGTTACAACGATATCGACATCGCGATTCCATCGCTGTTCCGCGACGGCGAGGACACGAGGGCGGCCACCGAGCAGGACTCCATGCCCATCGCGACCGACGACGAGCACGCCGACGCGCTCAGGGGGTGCATGATCGACGACGAGCCCAAGGAACCCGGCATCGTGGAGCTCGTATGAGAGCGCTTGCAACAGCGTTGTCCGCCGGAATCCTCACCTTGCTCGGGTGCTCAGGAGCGCCGTCGACGACGCCGTCGCCCGCGGTGTCGCGAACGGCCGCGCCTCCCGTCACAGCAGCTGCGCCACCCACCGCGAGCGCGCTGCGAGCAGCTCCTACGGACTGCACGAGATCCGATCCTTTCGAAAAGTGCAAATGGGCCTGCGACCAGGGCGCGCTGCGGAGCTGCGTGCGGGTCGGGAACATCTACCGACAGACGGATCCGAAGCAGGCGGCGATCGCGCTCGACGCGGCGTGCAATGGCGGAGAGCAGAGCGGGTGCGACCGGCTCGCGGCGCTTTACCTCGGGGACTCGCTCGAGATCGACTACCCGCGCGCGGCTGCGCTCTACGGAAAGGCCTGCGACGGCGGATACCTGCCGGCGTGCGGTCATCTCGCTCAGCTCCGCTTCCGGAGCGAGCCGGGCGTCGAGGCGCGAACCGATGAGGAGCGAACCGCCGCGGTCAAGCTCCTGGAGCGGGCCTGCGAGGCCAAGGACGGCGACGCCTGCGGCTTCCTGGGCGCCGTCCATTTCGTCCCCATCCATGGGACGAAGAACCAGGCCAGGGGGAGCGAGCTTTTGGCAGAAGGCTGCTCCCTGGACAGCGAGTGGAGCTGCAAGCATGCCACGGAGATGTGGCGGACCGCCGATCTCACCGCGCTCGGGAACATCAAGGAGCACGAGCGCACGGCGCGGATCGAAGGGTTCGTGAAGCGCCAGCAGAAGCTCCGGGAGGCAGCGTGCGAGGACACAGGCCTCTTCTGCAACGTGCTCGAGGGGGTGCGCGCGAGCACGGCGAGGGCGCGCCTCGGCGAGCTCTGCCGGACGCGCAACCACCTCGCGTCGTGCAACGACCTGGCGTTCATGCTTGAGCGAGGAGAGCAGGGAGACAAGGACTTCGCTGGCGCAGCGCTCCTGTTCGAGATCGCGTGCAAGGGCGGCATCGGAGGCGCGTGCTACGAGCTCGCGGCGCTCCACAAGTTCGGGAGCGGCATGGCGAAGGACCTGCGCAAGAGCTTCTCGCTCATGGAGCGAAGCTGTGCTCTCGGCTTCGCGCAGGGCTGCGACGTCCTCGGCTCGATGTACCTCGACGCGGAGGGCGCGCAGCGCGACGTCTCCCGCTCGATCGCCGTCCGCCGGCGGGCCTGCGGCTGGCACGACAGGAATGCATGCCGTACCCTCGGTGTCTGGCTCATCTCCCACGACGGCGAGGAGGTACCGGAGGGAGAAGGGATGCGCGAAGGCGCCGAGCGTCTCCGCGAGGCATGCGCTGGCGATAGCAGTCCGAGCTGCCTCGATTACGCCCTGCTCCACGACAAGGGGTGGGGCGTGCCCAGGGACCCGAAGAAGGCGCGCGAGACCGCGCAGCTCGCGTGCGATCGAGGCGATCGCGAGGCGTGCGGGTGGCTGAAGAACCCCGCGCTCCACACCCCGAAATGGGTGAAGGAGCGCGAGCAGCGGCTGGCGAAGCGCAAGGCGCGCGGCGCCGCGACCGAGGAGCCGAGATGAGCGCGGCAGAGCGAGGGCGGCAGGCAGGGCGCGCGCACCAGCGCGAACCGCAGATCGAGGGGCTCACGATCGAGCGCTACGCGGAGGTGATGGCCTATCGCCGCCACTTCCCCGCGGCGCGCGCGATCGAGGTGCTGCTCCGGCTCGGCGTCCAGCCGGCGCGCTGGGACGCGGCGACGCGCGGCTGGGGCACGGCGATGAGCAGCGCGCTCGCCCGCGACGAGCCGGAGATCCTGACGCGCTTCGCGAAGGCCCTCGCGACCCAGGAGCGGCGACTTCGCGAGTTCCCGCCGCGCATCGAGTCGCTCGGCGAGCCCGTGGCCCAGCAGGGGGACACCGACGGCGCGCGCGCGTTCGAGGGCGAGCGTGCGGCGGAGCGGCCGTCGTACCTGCGCGACGAGGCCGCGAGCGCGCCCCGGGAGGCCGCGAGCGCGCCGTGGCCCGCTCCGCCCGCGGAGCCGGCGCCCGGCGCGCTGCGGAACCTCCACGGCACCGCCGAGATGAGCCGGTTCGTCCCCCGGCCCACGCTGCCCTTCCAGGAGCTCGATCCGGCGCGCGAGCCCAGCAAGAAGCGCTGATCCCAAGATGGACCCAGTATCGCCTCGGGCAGGAGTACAACCATCGCTGCTCGGTCCAGGTCAGCTCGGACAGGTCAGCGCGGCTGCAGGTCACCTCGCCCAGAGGACCGAGAGATCGAGCTCGATGGCGTGGAAGGGCTCGGCGCGGACGCGGGCGGCGTCGCGGTGGACGACGGCGGGCCCCCAGCCGCGATCCGCGCCGAGCACGTAGACCTCCAGCGTCCGGGCGATCGGGTCGACCAGCCACGCGTGCCGCACGCCCTCGCGTGCGTAGATCGGCATCTTGTCGTCGCGGTCGACGCCCTCCGTCGAAGGGGAAAGCACCTCGCAGATCCAGTCCGGGGCGAGCGCGAAGTACGCCGTGTCGGGCATCTCGGGCATGCGTTCGCGGCGCCAGCCGGCGAGATCGGGCACGAGCGCGTCGAGCTCGCCCGGCGCGTCCGGGTCGGGGAAGCGCAGCTCGGGCTCGTCGATGATGTGCCAGCCGCCGGGCCCTCCGTCGCCCAGGTCGAACGGTCCGCCCAGCTTGATGCCTAGCCTGGACGACGCCCGTGCATGTCGCGGTGCCGGCCGGGGGAACACGTGCAGGGTGCCGCTGACGAGCTCCGCCACCTGGTGCGGCGGAACGGCTTCGAGGTCGGCGTACGTCGCGCGACGCTGCTTCTCGGCGGCTCGGCCCATAGGGGCCAAGTCTGCCCGGGGGCGCACAGCGGGGCAAGGCGGTAAGGCGCAGGGTCGGGTTGGCGCGCCGCCCGGCTCGCTCATTGCGCCACGAGATCTCCTGCCAAGCGCGGCGCGACCTCGTAGGTCGTCTCGTATTGCGCGGCGAGGCCGATCACCGTGATGTCCTGATCGACCGCAAGCGACGCGGTGTCGATGACGGGTTGCCCGTCCACGATATGCACGAAGACCTGGATCTCGCCCGAGCCGTCGTCGATGTACACCTTGAAGCCGTAGGGCTGGTCGTCCTCCACGGCCTTGGTCACGCGGCCGCCCACGCTCACCAGCAGGCCCTCGACGGGCTCTCCGACCGCTCCGGTCGTCACGTCCTTCGGGCCGACGGCTCCGGCCTCGCCGAGCTCCGTGACCGAGGCTGCCTTGGCGTTGAGCACCGTCTGCTGGGCCGCCTGCCCGAGCGTCCCCGTGACACGCACCCGGGTATCGAGGCCGAGATCGAGCGCGTCGGGTAGGCTGACGTAGACGCCCCCGGTGTTGTCCTGCAGGGCGAAGCCCTGCTCGCCGGTCGCCGAATTGAATGTGCCGGGCGCGACGGTCACGACACCCTCGATCGTCGCCGTGGAGCCTTCGGCCAGGCCGCGGGCTTCGGAGATGGCGACCACGACCTCCTCGTCCGGAGCAGGCGACTCTTCGTCAGAGCTGCAGGCCGTCGTCGCGAGGACGCATGCGGTGATGGCGATCGAGACGATGCTGCGAGTCGAAACGGTCTTGCGCATTCCCTGTCCCTAGTCGTGCTGCCTCCTGGGGACAAGCCATGGCCCCGGTGCGCTGGATGTCATCTACAGGCCCAGCGCCGCGTCGCCATGGCGCGACCTGCCGAAGCGTGCGTTCCGTCGCGCCATTCCTCAACGCGGATCCGCGTGAACCACGACGTGGAACGAGCGGGCGGCGATCCCGAGCGACGTTCCCCTCCCTCTTGAAAGCGCTGCTCAGGAGCACGCCGGTGCCGCGGGGCGACGCTCTCCGGAACAGCCAGGGATCAGGCGCGCTGGCGCGCAGCCCGGGCTCCGATCCTCGTACAGCTGGAGGCCCGCCTGCGGTTCCGCCTCGTCCCTTGGCGCGAGCCCCCGTCGATTCCGTGACGGTCCCAAGAATCCCCCGCAATTCTAAGCATGAGCACACTCTCTCCCCTCCCGCCTCCTCCCGTCGACCTCGTCCAGCACAGCACCTGGACGTCCATGCACGCGACCGCCGTTCACGTCCTCCCGGGCATGCTCCGCTACCTCGGCGTCGCCGAGGACGACATCGACGACCTCTCCCAGGAGGTCCTCCTCGGCGCCTACACCAGCCTCCCCCGGTACAACCCGGCCTATCCCGCCGCGGCTTGCGGCTCTGCCTCACTGCCGCCGGTCGACTCGCCGCTTCTCCACGACATCGTGTCCGCCGTGCCAGGCGCCGCCGCGGACACCGCGCAGGAGAAGCAGGAGCAGGACGACCCCGCGTCGCTCCCTCCACCGGAGCTGCGCAATCCCCCTCGGCCATCGCGCCCGCACGGCCTCGGCCCGCGCTGGCGTGTCGAGTGCAGCTGGCTCTTCGGGATCGCCTGGCGAAAGGTCCGGCGCCATCTGGAGCGCACCTACCGGCGCCTCGAGGTGCCGGTGGGCCTTTCAGACGAGGCATGCTTCCAGGGCGCCGACGTCGCGCCGAGCAGCGAGCAGCGCATCGCCACGAACCAGCGGATCGCGATCGCGACCCGCCTGCTGGCGACGATCGCGCCCGAACGGCGCGCCATCCTGATCATGGCCGACATGGTCGAGATCCCGGTGCGCGAGATCGCGCGCTCCCTCGAGCTCAACGAGAACACCGATTCAAGTCGGCTGCGCCTCGCGCGCGAAGACTTTCGCGCCGCCGTGAAGCGCCTGCGCCCCGAGGAGCAACGCGCGCTCCGGTCCGGCCTGCTCATGGTCCCGCTCTTCTCCCTCGCCTCCTCGCGCTCCGCCGCGTCGCCGGCTGTCCACTCCGGCGCCTCCGCCGTCGTCGAGACGAGCGCGCCCGCGACCCGTCCCGAGTTCCCGAGCGATCTCGGACGCCAGGATCTCGCTGATAGGCCTGGGCGCGCCGCGCGCCTCGCGCGTCTGCTCGCCCGGTTCGCCCGCCCGGCGCTCGCCCGGTTCATCCTCCCGGCGCTGGCGTGGGCGACGGCAGGCGTCGGCGGCGCCGCGCTGTTTGCCGCGCTCGCGCCAGCGCCGGCCCTCTGGGCCAACCGCCTGGGCCCGATCGCGACACCGCTCCTCCTCTCGCGTGCCGTCGGCCTTGATGCGCGGCCGGAGACGGGGCCCGGTGGAAGGCCGCGATCCGAGGCGCCGCGAGCCGATGCGATCTCGGACAAGGAAGCTCCACCCTCTCGCGCGCCCACGCCCGCGCCGGCGAGCGTCTCCCGCCCGCGCAAACCCGCCGCGCCGGAGCAGCACGCTCCCTCCGACCAGGATCGAGAGCCGCTCGCCGACGAGCTGCAGCTGCTCGCCGCCGCCAGGCAGGCGCTGCTGCAAGGCGATAGAGCGACCGCGCTGGAGCGCATCGCCGCCCACGAGCGGCGGTTCCCCGAGGGGCGGCTCAAACTGACGCGCGAGCGGCTGCGATCGAAGGCCGCGGCGGCGCAGGCAGCGCCGGCCGGCAGCGCGGCGGGGCAGACGCTTCCGTGACCGCGCGGACGAGGCCGATGCGCGGGAGATCTCACGACGAGGGCGCGCGCAGGAAGCGGGCAGCACGCGCAGCGCTCGCCTCGATGGCCGCGGCCGCGATCTCGGCCGCCGGAGTCGCACCGGTCCGGGCCGAGCCCACGGCCACGCCGCTCCGGGCGCGGCTCGAGTTCATCCGTGGGCCAGGCGCCGAGGATTGCCCGGACGAGCAGCTGCTGCGCGCGGAGACGGCCCGGGCGATGGGCGGGGTCGACCCCTATGATTCGGAGGCTCCGTTCACGATGACGGCGTCCATCGAGCGCCGGCGCGGCAAGCTCGCCGCCTCGATGTTCCTCCGCGACGGCGACGGTCACGGACGCTGGTTCGACGGGTTCAGCGCCTACGATGACTGCAAGGTGCTCGTCACCGCCATGGCCCTGTCCATCGCGGTGCTGCTCGACGACGCCGCCGAGCTCGCCGCACCACCTGGGGTGCCAGTGAAGCCCGCTTCGCCGCCCGCGCCGCCCGAGGGGCCCTGTTCGCCGGATCGGCCCTGCCCGCCGCAGCCAGCCCATGCGCCGCCGCCACCCCCGGGCACGGCGCCGCCGGTGCGCGCGCCGCCCCGGAGCAGCGCGTTGCCGCGGATTCCGGCAGGGCGCTTCTCCTGGGTGGCCGGCCTCGGCGCTGTGACGGGCCTCGGGATGACACCAGGCGTTGCCGGTGGGCCAGCGCTGTCCTTCGGGGCACGCTGGCCGGCGTGGTCCGTTACGCTGGAGGTCCGCGGGCTCGCCTCGCTGTCGGGAAACGTCGAAGCCGTCGGCATGTCGGTCTCCACCCTCACGACGGATGTCGTCTTCTGTCTCGACCGCCGCAGCCTGTTCGCGTGCGGCCTCGCCGAGCTCGGCATACTCCATGCGGCTCCCAACGTTCCGTTAAACGCGACATCACGGCTGAATCTCCACAGCGGATTCGGTGCACGGGCGGGTATCGAGTGGCCTCTGTCAGAAAATTTATCGGCCCGAGCACACGCGGATGTCGTTCATCCTGTGGCCGGAGCCGCCATTCTTCGCCACCCAGGCGCTCCTGAGCCCGAGCGCCCCGTCTGGCGCGCGCCTGCTCTCGCCGTGGCACTCGGCATCGGTTTACAAGCGCGCTTCTGAGGGTGATTCGATAGTGAGCGCGGCAAAACGCTTCGGCAGATTGGCGCGGAAAGAGAAATTCCTCTCGCTTCATGGAATGGTGTTCATGAAAGTCGTCGTACGTCATTCGCCTTGCGCTGAAGAACGGCGCTCAAGTAAGGTTTCAGCTATGCGCACGGCACGATTCGTCCTTCCAGGGCTGCTGCTCATCGCTGGCTGCGATCAGGAGCCCATCATCATCACGGGGCCCTGTACACCCGAAGAGATCAGACTGGGTTATTGCTCGGGGGTTGGCGCCGGCGGTGAGGGCGGTGCTGGCGGCCAAGGCGGCGCCGGTGGTGAGGCCGGCGCCGGTGGCGAGGCCAGCGTCAGCGGCCAGGGCGGCTCCGGCGGCGACATGCACAGCTCGCTGTGCTCCGGCCAGTGCGCCCCGCCCGCGCCGCTCGGCTGGTTCGGCCCTGCGCTGCTCTGGTTCGGGCCGACCGAGGCTGTCCCGGACTGCCCCGCCGACGCGCCGACGCTCGGCTACGAAGGCTTCGCCGATCTCCAGCAGCCGCCGATGGACTGCGCGCTCTGCGCGTGCGACCCGCCCGAGGCCTCCTGCGCGCTCCCCACCGGCTGGGCCGCATCCTCGTCCGTGTCGTGCCCAGGCGACGAGCCGGGCACCGTGATGACCTCCTTCGCTGCGCCCGACGGCTGGGACGGCGCGTGCACCGCGGCGAACCCGATCCCCGAAGATCAGCTCTGCGACGGCGAGCCCTGCGTGCAGTCGCTCACGATCGCGGCGCCCTCGGTTGCGACCGGCGCGTGTACGCCGCGCATCGACGCCCCGCCGCCGGTCCCCAGGGCCGATCCTTGGGCGACGCGGGCCAGGGCGTGCCTCCCTGGCGCGTACACCGCGTGCGAGGACGCGACGACGTGCTTGCCTGCGGCGCCGTCCGGCTTCCTGACCTGCATCTACCACGAGGGCGACGACGCCAGCTGTCCGGAGGGGTACGCCGTCAGGCACGTCTTCTTCGAGGACGTGATCGACGGCCGCGAGTGCACCCCCTGCGGCTGCGGCGATCCGACCGGCGCCTCGTGCACCCTCATGGCGTCCGTGTACCGCGACGCCGCCTGCACGGACCTGCTCGCGTCGAACCTCGTCAGCTCCAGTGTCCCGTTCTGCGTCGTGACACCTCCCGGCGTCGGCCTGGGGAGCAAGTCGGCCGTGATCGCGGATGTCGAGCCGGGCGCGTGCGCGCCGCACGGCGGGGAGCCCGTGGGCGAGCTCCAGGCGAGCGCGCCCTCCACCTTCTGCTGCATGGCCTGACTGGCTTCCTCCCGGAAGCCCTCTCGCAAGAGCGCATTGCACCGCCGCCCTCGCCGTCCGTCGGCGCATCGCCCCCGCCGCGCACCGCGTCAGCCGCGCCGTGAATGTCGTCCCTCGCGCTGCATTGAAAGGCCATGAATTACAATTTCAGGTACTGCTGCAAGTGTGGGCTCTGTTGAGCATGGCGAGCATCGTTGAACTTGGCGGGGCTACTCACGTTGCTTTCGATGGGCTCACCACCGAGCGGCTGTTGCAGCTTGGTGCGACGCATGTCGTGTGCGCCTCCGACCGTCTTGTCATCGGTCCGAGCCGTCGGGATGCTCTGGAACATGCGCGGGCGCGTCGTGCGTGGTGGAATTCGACCGAGGAATGGGACAAGCTCTATTCGTCGGATGCCCACTGGGAGCCTCCCGTCGCCTTGTGGGTGTCGGCGAGCCTTCACGAGCGGGTGAACCTCTGGAGGACTTGCAGC
This sequence comes from Sorangium aterium, assembly GCF_028368935.1. Classification (NCBI taxonomy): domain Bacteria; kingdom Pseudomonadati; phylum Myxococcota; order Polyangiales; family Polyangiaceae; genus Sorangium; species Sorangium atrum. Next base: position 1,721,405 of record NZ_JAQNDK010000002.1, read on the forward strand.
TGGTTGCGCCATCTCGGGTTCGCGCATCACGACATCTTCGTTCTCGATTTCGAGCCTGTTTCACCGTCGAGAGCAGCGAGCCGTGAGGTGTTGGTTCGTCCGTTTACCTGCTCCGAGTCAGTGTCCGATCATGCGGACGAGATCCTTCTGGACCGCCTTGGTAAGGCGCGGCCCTGGTCGGGGGAACGCTACGAACATGCCATTCGCCTCTGGGACAGCTACGTCGACGAGAACCCCTTGTCGTTCGCAGAGAGCTGCAGGGCTGGCGTCGAAGGGTTTCCGGAGCTTGCCCCCCTGTGGGCGTTCCTCTCCTGCTTCTTTCCGAGAAGGACCGCAGAGGGAGACCTGCGCTTGAGTCGATTCGACGAGATCATTCTCTCTCGGCTGTCGACTGAGTGGCAAACTCCGGCGGGCGTGGCCGCGCAGAAGTCGGAGACGCTGGTAGACATGTGGCATCTCCTTTTCTGTACAGGCGACCTGTTCCTGCCACGCCGGCTGGAGCACTGGGCAAACCACGATTCGAGCGCGGTCGTGGAACGCGCGCCTGGTCCAAAACCGCCCAATGCTGGCTACCCCATGCTCTCGGAGGTGTATCGCCTCACGGAACGTGGGATGCGGCTACGGGATAAGGGACTCGAGCAGCTGACGGATGCGCCAAGCCTGCCAATCGCCGGGACCGAGGCGTACTCGGCTTCCGCCCCCTGGGTGCTGCTCGACGATGGACGGCTCGCTCGACTGTAAGAGCTAACGTGATCCGCACGGCGGGATCACTGTGGCCGCCTCACGCCACGGGATCCCATGTGCGCCGCTGCCCCCACCTATCAGCCCCTCGCCGCCGCCCCCCTCCGCGGCAGCCGCGCCGTGAACGTCGTCCCCCGCTCCGCATGGCTCGCCACCTCGATCGCCCCGCCGTGCGCCCGCACGATCTGGTGCGCGATGAACAGCCCGAGCCCTAGCCCCCGCCCCGCGCTCGCTCGCCCCTCCGCGGGCGACGCCTGCTGCCAGGGCTCGAACAGCGTCCCGAGCCGCTCCGGCGCGATCGCCGGGCCCTTGTTGTGCACCTCGATCAGCACGTCTCCCCCGCGCGGCCGGATCGCCACCCGCACGGCGCTCCCGGGCTCGGCGTGGTCGGCCGCGTTCTGCACGAGGTTCGTCACCATCTGGGCGATCCGCTCGGGATCCCACAGCCCCGCGCCGCTCCCCCGCAGATCGAGCCGGATCGGCACCCCCGCGTGCGTCGCCCGGAGCTCGTCGATCGCCCCCTTGCACAGGACATGGAGGTTCCCCGGCCTCCGCGCGATCGGGATGCTGTCGCCGAAGCAGCTCCTGGTCAGATCGAGCAGGTCCTCGATCGTCCGCGCCATGCGGCGCGCGCTCGCCGCGATCCCCTCGACGCTCGTCGCCTGGCGCGGCGTCAGGTTGCCGTGGCGCACCAGCGTGCTCGACGCCAGCGTGACCGCCGTGAGCGGCGTGCGCAGGTAATGGCTGAGCGCGGCCAGGAATCGATCGCGAAACGCGAGATCGTCCAGCCGCGCAGCCTCCGCCCGCTTGCGATCGGAGATGTCGATCGCCGTGCCGATCATCCGGACGCTGCGCCCGGTCGCGTCGAAGAAGGTTCGCCCCTGCACGCAGACCCAGCGCTCGATCCGGTCGCGGAGCCCCACGAGGCGGTACTCGATGCTGTACTCGCCGCCGCTCTCCGGGGCCTGCGAGCGCCGCACGGCCTCCTGCACGCGCGCGCGATCGTCGGGGTGGATCGCCGAAAGGAAGAGCTCGTAATCGACGTCCGACGCCGGCTCCAGCCCGCACACCTCCCGGCAGCGGTCGTCCCAGCGCAGCTGGCCGGTCACCGTGTCGTAATCCCAGATGCCGACGCCGCCCGCCTGCGTCGCGAGCCGCAGGCGCGCGCCGCTGTCCTCGAGCGCGGCGCGCGTCGCTCGCTCGATCTCGAGGGCGCTCGTCCACATGCTCGCGTCCACCACCGCGTGGAGGACCTGCGTTTCCCCCACCCCGAGCGCGATGCCCTGGGCGACGCACTCCTCGATCAGCGCAGCCCGGAGGTGCGATAGCTCCCGCAGCGCCGCCGCGATGCAGCGGCCCCGCGTGACGCAGCGGCGCGCGTGGTCCTCGACCCGCTCGTAGGCGCCGCGGAGCGCCGCGTCCTCGCCGGCGAGCCGGCTCGCAGCGAGCGCCTCGATGAGGTGCTCGAGCAGCGCCGGCACCGCGTCGACGAGCATCGGGCGCTCGCCCCGCAGTGGCGCCGGCGCCCTGGGATCGTCGAGCACCCGGCGCGTCCAGCGATCGAGCACGTCGCGCTTGCAGCTGCGGAGCCGGGAGGCAGCGGAGGTCTTTGCTAGCGGGCCGGCGTCATCCATCGACACAAAGCGAGCGCTCGCCGGCGCGGATGTCACGTGAGGACACCCCCTGATTGGCGCGTAAGTGACCGTCACCGGGCCCGGGCCCGACGTCTCCACCCTCGGCCACCGGGCCTGATCTCTCTGCCTCGGCCACCGGGCCCGGCGCCTCCGCCCTCGGCCCGCCGGCTCTTCGGTCCCCGGCCGATCCGCGTCTGCCGCGACTCGGCGCTAGAACGCGCCCAGCACCCCGACCCCGCCGCCCTCCGGGCCGATGAGCGGCACGATGCGCGCGTGCACCCGCGCCGGCGAGCCGTGCCGTGCCGCCGCGGCGCTCGCGCCCTCCGCCCTCGATGAGCCCGAGGTCAGCACGAGGACCGCCCCCGCGGCGAGCGCGGCGACGCCCACGCCGACGCCGATCGTGGACACGAGCGCCTTGGTCTCCGCCGCGTTGATCTCCTTGCGACCTTCCGGCGTACACAGCTTCTCCGGACAGAGCGCTTCGTCCTTTTCCGCGTCGCTCGCCTGCCCCGCGGCGAGGATGCCGAACACGGCGCCTACGCCGAGCACCGCCGCGCCGGCGCCCCCGATCACGAAGCCCGCTGTCTGCAGGCTGCCCCCGCCGCTCCGGCCGCCGGCGCCGCCGCTGGCCGGCGGAGCCTGCGGCCCGGCGGGCTTGCTCGTGGTCGCCACCGGCAGGAGCTTCGGGATGGCGATCGCCTTCAGATCGGCGCTCTCGCCGACCTGGACGGTCGTCGACCAGACCGTGTAGCCGCTCGCCGTCGCCTCGACCTCGTGCGCCCCAGGATCGATCGGGATCGGCGTGCCGAGCGCGGCCGCGGGGATGTCGCCGCCGTCGACGCGGACCAGCAGGCCGGGCGTGTTCTCCGCGTTGAGCTGGATCTTCGAGAGCCTCGGCTCCAGCGCGTCGATGTGCTCCTGCGCGAACGCCTCGCGCGCGGCGTTGCCCTCCTTCTTCGAGGCGAAGAGCGCCTCCTTGAACTGCCCCCACGCCGTCGCCGTCCTGCCGAGCCCCTCGTTGCACAGGGCCAGGTTGAGCAGCGTCCCCGTCCCGGGCCGCAGGCGCTGGCTCTCGGCCAGCTTGGGGCACGCCTGCGCGTACGACTTCGCCTCCATCAGGCGGCGCCCCTCCTCGAACAACGTCTGGGCGAGCGTCGGATCGCCGCCCGCGGCCTGCGCGGCGGCGCTCGAGGGCGCGAGCAGGGCGGCCGAGCCGAGCACGACCGCGGCGAGGGCGAGGCGGGCGCGACGGAGCGCGCGGGGGGCATGGACTGTCGAGGGGATCATGGCTGTGGGCTCAGTGCGGGTCGTTCAGGTCGATGCCCTTGGGAGGGCGCTGCGTCGTCGCAGCTTGTGACGGGCGGGCGGCGGGCGTTGTGCGCCCCGCAGGCGCGCCTCCCCGAGCGGCGGTGGGCGCCGTCCTCGGCGACGCCGCGGGGGAGCTCGCGGCCGCGGCGGCGTTCGACGCGGGGGAGCTCGCGGCAGCGGAGGCGCTCGCCGCCGTCGCGTCGGCCGTCGTCGCTGCGTCGGCTGCGGCCCCCGTCGGTCGGATCGTCGGTCCGTCCGGCGTCGTCGTCGCGGCGGCAGGCGCGGGCTGCTCGGGGGTCGGCGCCGGCGCCGGCGCGGCGGTCTCCGTGGTGCTCACGGCGACCGTGGGCGCCGCCGCCGTGCCCTCCGTCCGGTCGGCGCCGCCCCGGCGGAGCACGTAGACGCTGCCGACGATGAGCCCCAGGAGGAGGGTCGCGGAGATCAGCGCGATCGCGAGGATCGCGGAAGGGGAGACCGAGAGCCCAGGGATCCGGCGCCCGTCCGACGAGATCCCGAGGTGGGTCGACGAGGCGAAGGTCGCCGCTGCGCGCGAGCTCATCGGCGCGCTGTACGGACCGGGGACGATCTGCTGCTGCGGCGTGGGCGCCGGGAAGCCGTTCGGCGGGATCGGGCTCGGCCTGCCGTCCTCGGCAGGCCGAGGCCCGAAGGCGCCGTTGCCCGGCGACGGGGAGTGCGAAAACGGCGACGACGGGTGCGGGTAAGGCGTCGCGGCGTGGGCGATGGGCGACGGCGCCTGCGAGAACGGCGTCCCGTGCGGGAGCGGCGTCGGCGGGCGCGGCTGCGCTGTGTCGCGCTGCCCGGCCGGATGCGAGGCGAGCTCCGGCCACGACGGCTCGCGAGCGGCCGGCCCAGGGAGCCTCGAGTCCACGGCGGGGAACGACGGCTGCGACGCGCGTTGCCCGCCGGGGAACGACGGCTGCGACGCGCGCTGCCCGCCGGGGATCGCGGCGTGCAGCGACAGGCCGCCCATGCGCGCGATCCGGGCCAGGGTCGGGTACGTGCGCGCGGGCGCGAACGGCGCGAGCGATACGACGAGCTCGGCGACCGACGCGTGCCGGTGCTCGCGCTCGCGGGCGTACGCCTTCTCCAGCACGGCCGCGAGCGCGGCGGGCACGTCGGGGCGGATCTCCCGCAGCGGCGTCGGCGTGCCCGTCAGCACCTCCGCGCAGAGCTGCGGCAGCGTCTCCGCGTAGTACGGCTGCCTGCCGGCGAGCAGCTCGTAGAGCGAGACGCCGAGCGCATAGATGTCCGTCCGGTGATCCACCGAGCGCGTCTGCCGCATCTGCTCCGGCGACATGTACAGGGCCGAGCCCAGCGCCGCGTCCGTGCCCGTCAGGACGTCGACCGCGCCGGTCGCCATCTTGGAGATGCCGAAGTCGAGCACCTTGACGAGCGGCGAGCCGTCGACGCGCGCCGTCAGGAACAGGTTCGCGGGCTTGAGATCGCGGTGGACGATGCCGAGCCCGTGGGCCTCGACGATCGCCTCGCTGCCCTGCGCGATGTAATCGATCGCGTCCTCGACGCCGAGCACGCCTTGATCCCGCAGCAGGCGCGCCAGGTCGCTCCCGATCAGGAACTCCATGACCATGTAGGGAGCGCCGTTCTCGAGCGTGCCGACGTCCGAAACACGGGCGACGTGCTCGCTCTTGATCTTCATGCCGGCCTTCGCCTCGCGGAGGAAGCGGGCCGAGCCCTCGGGGTGCAGGGTGAACTCGGGGAGCAGGAACTTCAGGGCGACCCGCTCGTCGAGCACGACGTGGCGCGCCTCGACGACCACGCCCATGCCGCCCTGGCCGATGACCCGCTCCACGCGGTACTTGCCGGCGAGCACCGTCCCCGGCTCGACCGGGGGCAGCGAGGGCTGTTTCGTCTCCGAACCCGACACAGCGGGCGATGATCACCGCTTCGCCCTCGGACGGCAAGGGCGGGCGGCGCCGGTGTCGGGGCGCGGCGCGGCGGGGGGGACAGAACGGCGCCAAAGGCCGCGTAACACGCGGTTTTTGTGCCGCCGCACGGTCGCTTCGTCACGCGGCTCGCGCCGTCGCGAGGCCGCGTTGGCGTGCGGTCGCTCCATCACACGCCCGCGTCGCTGCGCGGTCGCGTTGCATCGCGCTCTCCGTCAGACGCTCGTGTCGTCGCGTCCGCGCGCTGCGCCGCGCTCGCGTCCGCGCACCGCCACGCGCTCGCGCCGCCACACGCTCGCGCCCACGCGCCGCCACGCGGTCGATCCCTGGCCGAATCGTCCTCGAAACGATCGCGCAGCGCGCCTCACGCGCGTCACGGAAGGCGAGACGCAACGGGGCACTTCTGGTTGGATAGGGCCACCCCCGGAGACAAACCACCGTGCGCCTGCTCATCCAGCACCGGACCCGTTACAACTATCCCCGCCCCGCCTCGCTCGGCCCGCAGCTCATCCGGCTGCGGCCCGCGACGCACGCGAAGGCGAAGATCGAGTCGTACAGCCTGAAGATCGACCCGCCGATCGCGGCGCGCTGGCAGCAGGACCCGTACGGCAACCACGTGGCGCGGGTGCTCTTGCCCGCGGGCGAGCGCGTCCCTCACCTCGACGTCCTGGTCGAGCTCGCGGTCAGCGTGCGCCCCGTGAACCCGTTCGACTTCTTCCTCGACGAGCGCGCGAAGGAGGTCCCGTTCTCGTACCCAGCCGAGCTCAAGCAGGACCTGGCCCCCTTCCTCGACAGCTCCGACCCGTCGTTCGCCCGCGGCCCGCTGCTCGATGAGTTCCTCGCCGGGCTGCCCTCGAAGGGCGACACCGTGTCGCTCCTCGTCGCGCTGAACACCGCCGTGAACCGGCGCATCAAGTACGTCATCCGCGAGGAGGCCGGCATCTGGACGCCGGAGGAGACGCTCGCGCAAGGCCGCGGCAGCTGCCGCGACTCGGCGGTGCTGCTCATCGCGGCGCTCCGGTCGCGCGGGCTCGCCGCGCGCTTCGTGAGCGGCTACCTCGTGCAGCTCACGGACGAGGGGATGATCCCCGACCAGCCGCGCGGCGTGAGCCGCGACGTCGTCGACCTGCACGCGTGGGCCGAGGTCTTCCTCCCCGGCGCAGGCTGGATCGGCCTCGACGCGACGAGCGGCCTGCTCTGCGGCGAAGGCCACATCCCGCTCGCCTGCACCGCCTCGCCCGCGCTCGCGGCGCCGGTCGAGGGCACGAGCGACACACGCGCCACCGACGTGACCTTCGAGATGAAGGTCGGGCGGCTCGGCCACGAGCCGCGCCCCACCACGCCCTACGAGGAGCCCGTGTGGCAGGAGCTCCTGTCGGTGGCCGATCGCGCGGACGAGCGGCTCGCCGCCGCGGGTCTCTCCCTGACCATGGGCGGCGAGCCGACGTTCAACTCGCGCGAGTACCCGGACGCGCCCGAGTGGTCCGAGGGCGCGCTCGGCCCGACGAAGTGGTCGCAAGGGCTCCGGCTCGCGCACGAGCTCCGGCGCCGGATCACGCCGGGCGGCGTCCTGCTGCTCCGCGCCGGCAAGCACTACCCCGGCGAGAGCCTGCCCCGCTGGGCGCTCGAGATCATCGGCCGGCGCGACGGCGTCCCGATCTGGACCGAGATGTCCCAGGCGCGCCACGCCGATCCGGCGACCAGCGCGTCGCGCGGGCGCGGCGTCGAGCTCTCGCGGAGGTTCGCCGACGCGCTCGCGGCGCGGCTCGGGCTGGTCGACTTCCTGATGCCGGCCCTCGAGGACCCCTGGCGCCACCTCCAGGACGAGGCGAGCCTGCCCACCGACGTCGACCCGCTCAAGGCGAACCTCGACGACCCGGAGGAGCGGCGGCGCCTCGCGCGGGTCCTCGATCGCGGGCTCGGGCGCGAGGCCGGCTTCGTCCTGCCCCTCGCGCGCCAGTGGGGGTCGTGGATCAGCGAGCGCTGGGGCTTCCGGCGCGGGCACCTCTTCCTGCTCCCGGGCGACAGCTCCATCGGCCTGCGCCTCCCGCTCCGCTCGCTCGTCGCGGTGGCCCCGCCGCCGCCGATCGAGGAGCTCGTGTCGCCGCAGGACCCGCGGCGCGGCGAGCCCGAGGCCGACGAGGAGGAAGAGCGGCAGCGCCGCGTCGAGCTGCTGGAGGGCGACGGCGACCCGGAGCACGCCGAGACGGCGCGCGCGCGCGCGGCCCAGCGGCACGCCCACGACGGCGAGCGCGCCGCGCATCACGCCCAGCGCGCCGCCCCCGCCGCGGGGCGATCGGGCTACGGCGTGCGCACCGCGCTCTGCGTGGAGACGCGCGACGGCCTCGTCCACGTCTTCCTTCCGCCGCTCCTCTCGCCGGGCGACTTCTTCGACCTCATCGCCGCGATCGACGCGACCCGGCAGGAGACGGGCATCGACGTGCTGCTCGAGGGGTACCCGCCGCCTCCCGGCGCGAACGTGCTCCGCTTCTCGGTGACGCCGGACCCGGGCGTGCTCGAGGTGAACCTGCCGCCCTCCGACGGGGTGCGCGCGTACGCGTCGCTCCTCGAAACGGTGTTCGACGCGTCGCTCCACAGCGGCCTGCACTGCGAGAAATACCTGGTCGACGGGCGCATGGCGGGGAGCGGGGGCGGCCATCACCTCACGTTCGGCGGCCCGACGCCGCTCTCGAGCCCCTTCCTGCGCCGGCCGGATCTGCTGGCCAGCCTGCTCACGTTCAACCAGCACCACCCGTCGCTCTCGTACATGTTCGCCGGCCTCTTCGTCGGCCCGACGTCGCAGGCGCCGCGCGTCGACGAGGCGCGCCACGAGAACCTCTACGAGCTGGAGATCGCGCTCTCGCGCGCGTTCGAGCGCCGGCAGAACGAGCCGGCGTGGCTCTCGGACCTCCTGTTCCGCCACCTGCTCGTGGACATGACGGGCAACACGCACCGCGCCGAGGTGAGCATCGACAAGCTGTTCGATCCGCAGACGGCGCACGGCCGGCAGGGGCTCATCGAGCTGCGCGCCTTCGAGATGCCGCCGCACTTTCGGATGGCGGTCGCCCAGGCGCTCCTCGTCCGCACGCTGCTCGCCTCGTTCGCCGAGGAGCCGTACTCGGGCCGGCTCGTGCGCTGGGGCCAGGCGCTGCACGACCGCTTCCTCTTGCCGTACTACCTGTGGCGCGACTTCGAGGACGTGCTGGATCACCTGAAGCAGCGCGGGCTCGCCCTGCCCGCGGACGCGTACCGGCCGTTCATCGAGCTGCGCTGCCCGGTGGTGGGGACGCTGCACGCCGGCGACGTGGTGCTGGAGGTGCGCAACGCGATCGAGCCGTGGCACGTGCTCGGCGAGGAGCTGACGACGACGGGCACGTCGCGCTACGTGGACTCGTCGATGGAGCGCATCGAGGTGCGCGTGCAGGGGCTCACGCCGGAGCGCCACACGGTGCTCGTGAACGGCCACGTGCTGCCGCTCCGGCCGACGGGGACGGCGGGCGAGCACGTGGGCGGCGTGCGTTTCCGCGCCTGGGCGCCGCCGCACAGCCTGCACGCGCACCTCGGCATCCACCACCCGGTTCACATCGACATCCTGGACACGTGGGGCAAGCGCTCGATCGGCGCGTGCGCCTACCACGTGTGGCACCCCGAGGGCCGCGCCTTCGACGCCGCGCCGCTCACGCGGTTCGAGGCGTCGGCGCGGCGCGCGCAGCGGTTCACGATCGAGGGGCCGACGCCCTGGCCGGTGACCGCGAAGCAGGCGTTCGCCCACGGCGACGCGCCCTGCACGCTGGATCTGCGGCGCTACGCCGTGGACCGGCCGCCGCCCAAGCCGCAGAAGCCCGAAGACGAGGGGTGAGCTGCGGGGCCGCGCTGCGGTGAAACCCAGCGCGGCCGGGGGCTCGCCTGGACGGAGGTCCGTCGCTCACGGTCGAGCCGGGTGTGACACTTTGGCCCAGCGCGCACGCCCGGCGCGCCGCGCGGGAAACCGCGGCGCCGGCGGCGCCGAGCGCCGCCAAGGCCCGCTCCGCTGTGGCGATTTGCCTTCTCGCGGGACCCCCCACCACCGTCGGCCGACGTGCTCGGGTGAGCCGGAAGTCCGGCGCCGAGCTCGCTTTGCGCGGCATAACGGCTCTCCGGGTCTGCGGAACAACAGGTGAGTCGCGTCAGAACGCCGATTGGTACGCCCCCTGCTTGAGTGTTCGATGTCCCCTGCATCGCATGCGGACAGTACACCACGAAGGAGGACAACTCATGTTGCGCAAGGTGCTCGCAGTGCTCTTGGTTTCCACGGTTCCCCTGGCGGCAGGCTGTTTCGTCGACGCGGACGATGACAAGGACGAAGGGGACGACTGCATCACGGCGTGTTCGACGGATCGGGACGATTGCGTCGCTGCATGTGACGACGACGGCGATTGCGTCTCGGCGTGCGAAGAAGAACACGACTGCGACTCGCTCTGCATCTGAGAGCGCCGCGCCGTCGCTGGATCAGGGATGTGGCCCGGGCAGGCGCCGCGAGAGCCTGGCCGCGAGCGACGGGCGTGTGCGGATCACGTGCCGCATCGGCCGGAGCCCGGAAGGGAAGGCGGCCTGGGCGAGCGAGGGCAGGAGCGCTTCATCGACGTTCTTGACGGCGACCACGCGCTCTTCCCTCCGCTCGATCCAGATGAGCTCGCCGTCGCCGGCCCGCCCGAGCCGCGGCTCCTCGCCGGCGATCGGCGAGGCGTCGTGGAGCCGCCACAGCGCGGCCTCGACGCCCGCCGCGGCGCCGGCGTCGTCCCACGCCGACGCCCACGCCGTACCGATCGCGTCCGTCTTCCGATCGCGCACGAACAGGGCGCGATCGCCGTCCCAGGCCGCGGCCAGCGCGCGCATGTCGCCGAGCTCGGGCGCGCCCTCGAGCGGGCGCAGGAGCAGGTACGTGAGCCACTCGCCGAGGGTGTCCCAGTTGAGCCGCTCGAGCCGCTCGTCGAGCGCGGACGGGATCTCGTCGAGTCCGACGCCGACCTCGGGGTCCTGGGCGTCGAGGGTGAGGATCTGCTGGGTGCTCGCAGGCGCCCGCGTGGTGAATAGCGCGTCCTCGCTCGACCAGTCGAACGGCGGGAGCCTGTCGATGAAGGGCGTCGCCGCACTCACCCCGGTCAGGTTGTGGGCGCAGTACTCGAGCCCGAAGCTGTAAGCGAACGATGGATACGCCATGAACAAGAGCGGGAGCTCGCTCCCGGCGAGCAGCTCTTCCCGACGCGCGTGCACCGAGGACAGGAGCGGGCCCCAGTCCACGAGGTGCAGATCGGCGTCGAGGCGCTCCTGCATGATGAAGCGCCCCTCCGCGAGCGTCGCGTCGCCCTCGGTGACCGCCCGCTGCGCGAGGAATGCGTCGCTCGTCAGCGCGTCGTCCTGGTCAGGCGCCAGGTCGAAATGCTGATCCTGGAGCCCGTGCACGTACTCGTGGACGAGGACGGCGTCGTCCACCTCGCCGATGAGCACGATGCCCTCGCTCTCGGGAGAGTACCAGGCAGCGGCCCAGTCCCCCGAGCGAGCCAGCGTCCCCCGCAGGTCCGCGTCGACGGCGAAGAAGCCGAGCCGGCCGTAGGTCGCGGCCATCTCCGCGAGATCGGCCTCCTCAGCGTCGGCCGCGGCGGCCTCCTGATCCGCCTCGTACTCGTCCCGCGATATCGTGGCGACCGGCACGGCGTGGCGGAACGACAGCTCGCGCACCTGCTCGGCGCGCCTCGCGAGCCGGGCGAAGCGGCGCTCCTCCTCGGATGGCTCGTCGCTGCAGCCGGCGACCGTCGGGATGAAGGACAGCCCCACGAGAAGCGCGATGCCATCGAAGAATCGGTTCATGGTGGCCGGGCGCCTAGCACCGCATGTGCCGGGTTCGTCGTCGCAGTATTCCCGGCCGATCCAGGCGGGCCGCAGGCGGCCGCGCCATCGCGCCGTGCGCGGGGCGGGCCGGCGCAGCGCAAGCCGTTGTGCGCTTGCGCAAACGGTCGCGCAATTGCGCAATGGGCCATCCGCTCGACGCGCCGCCGCCCGCCGCCCGCCGCTGCGGTCCGTCCCGGCGGGCGATGGTTGGGGTCGGAGGGGGAGGGGATCAAGCCGCCGAGAGGTAATGGCGCGCGATGAGGTCGTTCTGGAGCCAGAGCAGCTTGTTGAACGCGCGGAGGGTGCGCACCTCGGCTTCCCGGTCGAGGCCCAGCGACAGGATGGTCTGGAGCAGGGCGTCCGACACGAAGCCCATGAGCGCGTTCATCTGCACGAGCGGGACGACGACCTCGGGATTGCCGGCCTTCGTGGTGTGGATTTTCCCCACCATGTCGAGGTAGGCGACCATCTTCGGATCATACGGGTGGGTCACGAGCCGGACGAGGTAGGCCGAGAGGTGCTGCTTGCGGAACTTGATCTGCTCGTGGCCCAGCGTCAGCGACGCCAGGTCGGCCGGGGGCGCCCCCTCGTAGCCGTGCTGCTTCGGCACGAAATGGCGCTTCGTGGCGTCGTAGAGGAACAGCTTCTCGTACACCGCGTCGACGAGCGCCTCGACCCGCGGGGCGAGGTGCGGCGCGGCGCCGTGGATCGCCGCGATGTCCGCCTCGCCGAAGCCGACAAACTCGATGAGGTATCCGAACCGATACTCGAGATCTGACTCCAGACGGCTCTCGTCGATGTGTTTCATCACCACGGTTCTCCTCCGCGTCTTCGCCGGCGGCATGCCGCGAGGCGACGCAGGGTGAAGACACCGGACCAGCTGTCGCCTGTCAAGCCTTGACGTGACGGGTCGCGGCGGCACCGGGCGACAGGGGCGCGCGTCGTCTGCTCGATCACGTCGATCACGTCGATCACGTCGATCACGTCCCCCGCGTCCATCACCGCGAGAGGCCTGCTGCCGTGTCCGCTCGCGAGCGCCCGGCGAGGATCCGACGGCACGAGCCGCTCGCCGGTCGCTGCGCCGGTGTGTAGGGGGAGCTCCGATCTGGAGAGCAGGCAGCGACCGATGGCTGGGCTGTGCCGACGCCCTTATGGCCACGGTTCGGTGGGAGCGCGTTCGGCCGCTCCCACAGCGCAGCGTCAGGAGGAGGTTATGCAGAACACTGGACCGACAGCGGATCCGAGAGGCGCAGGCCCGAAGCCGCCTTTCGAGGGCAAGACACAGGAGCGTCCCGGAATCGAAGGCAGGATGGATCCGAGGCCCGATTACGGCGAATCGTCGTACAAGGGGCTCGGCCGCCTGAAGGACCGCATCGCGCTGATCACGGGAGGGGACAGCGGGATCGGCCGCGCCGTCGCGCTCGCGTTCGCCCGCGAGGGGGCCCACGTGGCGATCTCGTACCTGAGCGAGCACGAGGACGCGAAGGAGACCGCGCGCGTCGTGAAGGAGGCGGGGCGCGAGGCGCTCACGATACCCGGCGACCTGGCCGACGAGGGCCATTGCAGGAAGGTCGTCGAGGAGGCGGCGCGCAAGTTCGGGCGCATCGATATCCTGGTGAACAACGCCGCGGAGCAGGGCAAGGCCGTCGAGCGGTTCGAGGACATCGACGCTGCGCGCGTCGAGCGCACCTTCCGCGTCAACATCCTGGCCATGTTTCACATGGTCCGGTACGCGCTGCCGCACATGAAGGAAGGCGGCTCGATCATCAACGTCGCCTCGATCCAGGCGTACCAGCCGAGCTCGAATATCCTCGATTACGCGTCTACCAAGGGCGCGATCGTCACCTTCAGCAAGGGGCTGGCGCAGGACCTCATCGAGCGTGGCATCCGCGTCAACGCCGTGGCGCCCGGGCCCGTGTGGACGCCGCTCATCCAGCAGTCCTTCGACAAGGAGAAGGTGGCCACCTTCGGCAAGAATCATCCAATGGAGCGCCCGGCACAGCCGGTCGAGCTCGCCCCGGCGTTCGTGTTCCTGGCCTCGAACGAGGCGAGCTACGTCAACGGCGAGGTCCTAGGCGTAACCGGCGGCAAACCCCTTTCCTAGAGCGGGGCGCACCCGCTGCGGATACGGGCCCACCTCGACGTTTTCGGTGCTCCGCGCACAACAGTGCGCTTCCGCGCCGAAAACGCCGATCTGGGCCCGTCTCCTGTGCGGGTGAGCCCCGCGCTGGGGCGGCGGGGGGCGTCAGGGATCGGTGAGCTGCTTCAGGTCGACGCTGACGCCGAGGTGGTGGAGCGCGTCCTCGGGGCGGGTGAAGATGCCCATCGGCTTTGAATAGCCCTTCGAAAGCCGCCCGAGCTGGAGCACCCCGGTCGCGCTCTTCAGGAGGACCGCGGTCCTCTTGAAACCTTCCGTCAGCCGCGTGTGACAGTGAGCGAACGCATTCTCGAACCCGTCGTCGTTGCGCAGCGGTGCATCTCGGGCGTCGACGAGCAGGAGCGTGCGCCGCCTGGCGATCGCCTCGAGCGACCGATTGATGCGGTCGAAGCTCAGCTCGATCGCCGCGATGCTCGGATAGTTCAGCGAATATCGCTTGATGAGCACGAGCTGCTGAGCGGGGTCGTGATGGACGGCCGTGTACGGGTCCCGCTCGATCTCGCGCAATCCGAGGAAGGCCACGACGGAATGGTATGCCCGTTCGCCCGGGGCGTCGACCCCGGCGGCGCCGCGCGGCATGGCGGCCCGCGGCGGCTCACCCGTCACTCGCAATCCGCACCGCACTTCGCCTCTTCGCACGCGAAGACCGCCCCGGCGGTCTGCACGCCGTCCGCGTGCATCGCCGCGCACGCTTCCTGGCAACCATCTCCGTCCGCACGGCACAACTCCACGCACGCGAGCAGCGCCCTGCACGACGGGTCGGCGACGCACGCGTTCATCTCGGCGGCGCACCCCGTGAACCGGCACGACGCGCAGGGGGACAACGCGTCTCGCGACGGGCATTGCGCCCTGCACAGCTCGGACGCGCAGCCGCCTTCGAGGAAGATGCCCGAGATGCCCGCCCGGTGCGCCGTCATGCACGCCTGCTTGCAAGCGACGTCCTCCGCCGCGCAGCCGAGGAGGCAGTTGCCCAGCGCGGCGCACTCCGTGCTCCGCTGGCACGCGCAATAGCTCTCCTGACAGCGCAGGGCGAGGCAGGTCGTGCACGGATCGCCGATCGACGCGCAATCGTAGACAGCCTCTCCCCCCGCGCCGCCGCCGGCCGTCGTGGAGCTCGCCGCCCCGCCAGCGCCGCCAGCGCCAGCGCCGCCAGTGCCGCCCGCGCCCCCGCCAGCGCCGCCCATGCCGGCTCCGCCGGAGCCGCCCAGGCCGGCGCTGCCGGCGCTGCCCGTCCCGGGGCTGCCGCCGGTCGAGCTGCAGGCCGCCGCCAGGAGCGCCGCTGCGGCGCACGTCTGCCAGGAAGAGAAGGCCATGGTCGACGCTACCGCGAAGGCCGCCGGCGGCTCAAGGTGAGGCGAGGAGCGAGCGCGCACCGATGCTACGGTGCCCGGCCGAGGAACCGCGCCATGATCGCCATCGTCAATCCAGAGCTGGATCGCTACGTTCACGACCACTCCGAGCCGCCTCCCGCGCTCCTCGACGAGCTGCGCGAGTTCACCCTCGCCCATGAGCCGAGGGCGGTCATGCAGGTCGGGCGGGTCGAAGGCGCCCTGCTCAGGATGCTGGTCGCGCTCATTCAGGCGCGCCGGGTGCTCGAGATCGGCACGTTCACCGGTTACTCGGCGCTCAGCATGGCCGAGGCGCTCCCGCCGGACGGCGAGCTCATCACGTGCGATCGCGACCCCGAAGTGGCCCGCATCGCCCGATCGTTCTTCGACCGCAGCGAGCACGGCGGGAAGATCCGGATCGCGCTCGGCGACGCGCTCGCCACCCTCCGCGCCATGCCGGCGAGCCCGGCCTTCGATCTCGTGTTCATCGACGCCGACAAGGAGCGGTATCCGGCCTACTACGAGGAGGCCCTCCCGCGCCTCCGCCGCGGCGGGCTGATCGTCGCCGACAACACCCTCTGGAGCGGCGAGGTCCTCGCCCCCGAGAGCGCCGACGGCCGCGCCATCGCCGCCTTCAACGATCTCGTCTTCCGCGATCCCCGGGTCGAGAAGGTCATGCTCACCGTGCGCGACGGGGTGACGCTCGCGCGCAAGCGCTGAAGGCCGGGCGCGCGCGGGCGTGCGGCAGCGCGCCGCGAGCGCCGGCGGCGCGTCCGAAATCCTGGCAGGATCCCGGGCGCGCGGCGCTAGAGTCGCGCCAGCATGCTGCTCGCCATCGACGTCGGGAACACCAACATCAGCTTCGGGGTGCTGGAGGGCGAGGTGCTCCAGCACCACCTGCGCTGCGAGAGCGCGCGCTCCCGCACCGCGGACGAGTACGCCGTGCTCGTCCGGCAGATGCTCGATCTCCGCCGCGTCGACCTCGCCCGCATCGACAGCGCGATCGTCGCGAGCGTCGTGCCGACGCTGACCGACACGATGGTGGGCCTCGTCGAGCGGGCGTTCGGGATCGAGCCGCTCGTCGTGGGGCCTGGCATCAAGACCGGGATGGCCATCCTCTACGAGAACCCGCGCGAGGTCGGCGCCGATCGGATCGTCAACGCGGTCGCGGCGCACGAGTGGGTGCGGCGGCAACCCGAGCCCGCGCCCCGCGCCGCGCCGGCGCGAGCGCACGCGGCCGAGCCCGACCGGGGTGATCACCCCGCCGGCGCCATCGTCGTCGACTTCGGCACGGCGACGACGTTCGACTGCGTGACCCCGAAGGGCGAGTACCTGGGCGGCGTCATCGCGCCGGGCATCCAGATCAGCGCCGAGGCGCTCTTCTCCCGCGCCGCGCGGCTGTCCCGCGTCGAGATCGCGCTCCCGCCCCGGGTCGTCGGCCGCAACCCCGTCCACTCGATGCAGTCGGGCATCGTGTACGGCTACGCGGGGCTCGTCGACGGGCTCGTGGGCCGCCTCCGGCGGGAGCTCGGCTACCCGTGCCGCGTCATCGCCACCGGCGGCCTGGCGCGGCTCATCGCGCCGCAGACCGAGACCATCGAGGCGGTCGACGACGACCTGACGCTCAGCGGGCTGCGCCTCATCTACGAGCGGAACGCCGAGCGCAACAGCGGGCCCGCCACCCTGCCGCCCGCGGCGCGCGGAGGCGGCCAGGATTGACGTCGCCCGTGTCCGGCCGCGCCCCGCGCCGAGCGAGCGCGCCCTCCTTCCCGGCGCCGCCCGCGCCCGGCCGGGGCCTCCGCCGCGCGCTCGTCCTCGCCGCGGCGCCCGCGGCGCTCGTGCTCTCGCTCCTCCTCGCCGTGATCCTCGGCGCCGAGCCCGTCTCGATCGCGCGCGCCGTCGCCGAGCCCGGCCTCGACCGGACCCTGCTCATCGACGTGCGCCTGCCGCGCGTGCTCCTCGCGGCCGTCTCCGGCGCGGGCCTCGCGGCGGTGGGCGCCGCGTTCCAGGCGCTGCTCAGGAACCCGCTGGCCGAGCCGTACGTGCTGGGCGTCTCCGGCGGCTCCGCGCTCGGCGCCGCGGTCGCGATCGCGCTCGGCATCGGCGCGACGACCGTCCTCGGCGCGACGCTCCTGCCCGCGGCGGCGCTCGCCGGCGGCCTCGTCGCGACGCTGCTCGTCTACGCCATCGCTCGCGGCGCGGCCGAGGGCACCTCCGGCGCCTCGATGCTCCTCGCCGGCGTCATCGTGAACTCCATCGCGGCGGGCCTCATCTCCTTCCTCAAGACGCTCGTCTCCCCCTCGCGCGCCCAGCAGCTGCTCCGGTGGCTCATCGGCTTCGTCGAGCTGCCCACGACCTCGGCCCTCCTCGGCGTCGCCGCGTACGTCGCCGCAGGCTGCGCCGTGCTCCTCGCCGACGCCGCGCGGCTGAACCTCCTCTCGCTCGGCGACGAGTCGGCAGGGACCCTGGGTGTCGACGTCCGCGCCGTCGAGCGCCGCGTCTTCCTCGCGTCCTCGTGCGTCGTCGGCGCGATCGTCAGCCGCACCGGCCTCATCGGCTTCGTCGGGCTCATCGTCCCGCACGCGATCCGCCGGCTCTGCGGCGCGGATCACCGGCGGCTCTTGCCGCTGTCGCTCGTGGCCGGCGCGGTCCTGCTCACCACGTGCGACCTCGTCGCGCGGCTCCTGTTCCGGTGGCTCGGCACGGAGCCGCCCGTGGGCGCGGTGACCGCGGTGCTCGGCGGGCCGATGTTCCTCGTGCTGCTGCGGCGCTCGCCGCGCCTGTGAGGGCGCGGGCGCGTCAGGTCATGCCGAGGAGCTTGTTCATGCTGGCCTCGTCCGCCGGCGTGAACGGGTAGCGATCGAACTCGGCGCTCGTGACCCACCGGAACGCGTTCACGGCCAGCGAGGCGAGCTCGCCGCTCTTGATGTGGCACTCGTAGAGGTACAGGTCGACGACGTAGCGCTCGTAGGGGTGGCTCACGAACGAGATCAGCTGGCCCACCTCGATCTCGACGCCGAGCCGGTGGCGGACCTCGCGCTTCAGCGCCGCCGCGTCCGTCTCGGTCTCCTCCACGCGCCCCCCGGGGAACTCCCAGAGCATCGGGAGCACGGCGGTCGGGCGGCGCTGGGTGATGAGGTACCGGCCGTCCTGTTCAATCACGGCGGCGACCACGCGGATGGTGCGGACCATTTCCATGGCGAGTGCCTCAGGGCTGCTGAGCGTACGATGGGGCGTCGGGTTGTGCGAGCGGGACGGTCGCGCCCTCGGGACGACGGCGGCGCGCCCTCAGACGTTGATGCGGAACAGCTGCTGACCCATGAGCAGGATGTCGCCGCCCGTGATCTCGGTCTCGCCGAGGACGCGGAGGAAGGTGCCGTTCGAGCTGCCGAGGTCCGTGAGGAACAGCCGGCCGCCCTGGAGCGAGATCTGGCAGTGGAGCCCGGAGACGTAGCCGTCCTCGGGGAAGAGGATGTCGCCGCGCTCGCGCCCGAGGTGCAGGCCGGTGTCGGGGACCGGGAACGCGTTGCCGGTCGCGTCCCTTCCGATGATGAGGGCCAGCCGCGCGACGTAGCCCTTCGAGGGGCTGCCGAGCCGCTCGACGCCGTCGGGCGTCGTGGGCGCCGGGGAGAGCGGCTCGACGCGGACGATCTCCTGGCCGATGCGGAAGACGTCGCCGTTGTCGAGCTGCACCGGCGTGTCCCTGCGCAGCCTGCGGTAGACGCCGTTCAGCGAGCCCTCGTCCTTGACGAAGAGCCGCCCGCCCTTGATCGAGAACGTCGCGTGGCGCGGCGAGAGGTAGCTGTCGCCGCCGAAGATCGTGCCCGAGTCGCGCCCGATCAACGTGGGGTTCGTGGGCAGCGTGTACGAGCCGGCCTCGGTGCCGTCGGCCCGGAGCGCCGTCAGCACGACGTTCGCGGCGCCCGACGTGGAGACGACCGGCGTGGAGGGCTGCGCGGCCTGGCCCGCCGGCTTGACGAGCTTGAAGCCGCACAGCGCGCAGAACTTGTTCGACGGCGGGTTGGGCTCCTGGCACTGGGGGCAGACGACCGTCCCCGCGCCGGCCGCCGCTGCCGGCGTCGCGGGCGCTGCCGCGGCCGCCGCGGCCTTCTTGCCGGCGCCGGTGTCCTCCCCGCGGGCCGGGGCGATGAACGCCGCGGGATCGACGAGCGCGGGCGGCGGGGGCGCGACCGCGGGGCCCTTCTGGGCGCCGGTGCCGATGGCGGTCGGCTCATCGCCGTAGTCCTTCGCCCGCGTCGCCGCCGGCACGCCGTGGGGCGGGGTGCCGGCCGCGAACTTCTTGGGCGAAACGTCGCGAGGCAGCTCGGCGCCGCAGCCGAGGCAGAACTTGTAATGGTCCTGATTTTCCTTGGAGCACTTCGGGCAGGTGATCACCACGCCTCCTCACAACGAGCGACCGGACTGGATCCCAGGGCGAACGGCGGCGGGAGCATATTCGCCGCGGCGCCCCTCTGTCGACTGTCTGTCGCTCCTCCGCCTCCCCGCGGGGGGTTGCGCGCCGCCGTCCGCCCGCCCGCCGGGGCGATCCCGCCCGGAAAACCGCGGCTCGCCGGCGCGGGCTGCCGCGGTTTGCCGGACGCGGGCGGTCGCGGCTCGCCGGGCCTGGGCGGCCAGGCTTGCAGGGCTCGTCGGGCGCCGGCGGCGTGGCTCACTTGGACAGGAGCGCGAGCGCGTCGCGTACGAGGTCGCCGAGCGGGGCGCTGTCGACGCGCGCGCCGAGGGCTGTGACGGCGCGCTCCGCCTCGGCAGGGCGGTAGCCCATGCGGGTGAGCGCGCTGTGGAGGAGGTCCTGCTTGGCGTCGGCGGCTGCGGGCGGAGGGGCCGCGGCGGAGAGCGGGGCCGAGGGGAGGTGGACGAGCTTGTCCTTCAGCTCGAGGACGAGGCGCTCGGCGGTCTTCTTGCCGACGCCGGGGATGGCGGTGAGGCGCGCGGTCTCCCGGCGGGTGATCACCGCGGCGAGCTCCCCCGCGCCGAGCGCGCTGAGGATGGCCATCGCGATCTTCGGGCCGATGCTGGAGATGCCGATGAGCACGCGGAAGGCCGCCCGGTCCTCGCGCGTCGCGAAGCCGTACAGGAGGAGCGCGTCCTCGCGCACGTGGGTGTGGACGAACAGGGTGATCGCGTCCGAGCCGGCCTTCGCGTTCGCGGCGATGCCGCGCGCGCGCCCCACGGCCCCGAGCGGGACGGTCACCTCGTAGCCGACCCCGCTGACGTCGAGGACGACCGTGCCCTCGTCGCCTTCTTCAACGACGTGGCCGGAGAGCCGGCCGATCAATTGACCTTGGCCCCTTGCTGGATCCACCTGCGGATGGCGTCGCGCTCCACGGAGGGCAGGGGGTCGCCGCCAAAGGGCATCGGGTCGCCGCAGCCGTCGGGAGCGCACTCGAGGTCCCCGCAGCTCAGGGTGTCGTCGAGCTTGTGCAGGAGGAAGCTGTTCGCGGGGTCGCCGGCCGTGATCCGCGGCATCCCGGAGGGCGCCCTCGACGCGGCGCCGACGTTCTGGGCCACGATCGCGTCGATCTGCGCCTGCGTGGCCTGCTCGCTCAGCGGCGGGCCGAGGTACGCGAACCCGGCCGAGCCGGCCTCGGCGCCGTGGCATGTCGAGCTGAACGAGCAGGACCGCTGGAAGATGGGGAGGACCTCGGCCGAGAAGCTCACCTCGGGCGTGGCGCCGTCGAACTTGCTGTAGTCGAAGCACTCCGTCGCCGCGGGGCCGTCATCGCCGCAGCCGGCGCCGGCGCAGGCCGTCGCGACAAGGAAAATCAGGAAGAATTTCCGCACGTTCACCCCTCGCACCCAGATGTCGGGGTGGGACCCTAGCAGAACTGCGCGCGCTCCGTAACGCGTGACGTCGCGCCGCCCACCTCGGGTCGCGCGGGTCGTTCCGGCGCGCGCGGCGCGTCGCGCCGTTGCGGGGCGCACCGCCGGGGCGCGGAGATCGCCGCGCGTTTGGCCGGCCGGCGCGGCGGCGGGTAGGCTGGGCGTCCCATGAGGATTGGCCTGGGCATCGGCGCGATGGCGCTCGCGCTCGCCGCGCTCAACGTCGGTTGCGGCGGAGGGCAGGACGCTGTCGAACGACAGCTCTCCGAGCTGCGCGCGGAGCTCGTCAGGGTGCGCGCGGAGAACGCGGTGCTCACGGATCGGGTGGGCTCGCTGGAGCGCTCGCGGGGCGGCGTCCGCAGCGCGGCGCGCCCTGGCGAGGCCGGGGCGCGCGCCGTGCCCCCGGAGGAGCCCGACAGGCCTGACCTCGAGGTGGTGCGGCTCGCGCCGGAGGACGACGGCGCGCGGCCGCCCGTGCTCCGCTCGACCGCGAACGGCGTCGTGATCGAAGAGCCCCCGAGCGGATCGCCGCCGCCGAGCCCGCCACCCTCACCCCCGTCGAGGCGCAAGCGATGAAGTTCCCCCCGAAGGCAACGCTGGTCCTGGTCTCCCTGGCGCTCGTCGCGGCGCCGCCGCTGGCGCGCGCTCAGGATCAGCAGGGCGGCGAAGAGGGCGCCGGCCAGGGGCCGGGCGTCACCGTGGTCCAGCTCCCGAGGGGCGAGCCGACCGTCGAGACGCAGGTCGTTGTGCCGGGTTATCCGCAGCCCGGGTTCGATCCGAACGCCCACCTGCCCTCGAGCTCGCGGGGCACGACGGACACGTCGCGCCCGTCGGACGGCTTCGATCTGGGCCGCCGCAGCGAGGGCCCCGCCTCGGTGAAGGGCGGCGCGAACGGCAGCTACGTCGTCGAGGGGCAGTTCGTGCCCGAGTCGCACTCGGTGCGGCGCGGCGACACGCTCTGGGACATCTCGGGCAGGTACTACACGAACCCCTATGCGTGGCCGCAGGTCTGGGCGCTGAACCCGCAGCTCCAGAACCCGCACTGGATCTACCCGGGCGACCGGATCCGGCTCCGCGACCCGAGCGAGGGCCCGACCCGCGGCAGCATCGGGTTCGGCGCGAACCAGCTGGGGCGCGGGGGGCGGGTGCCGTCGAAGACGATCTTCCTGCGCGAGCTCGGCTGGGTCGACGACGTGAAGAAGGACACGTGGGGGGAGCTCGTCGCGAGCCCCGACGACCAGATGCTCCTCAGCGAGGGCGACGACGTCTACCTCCGCCTCTCGGACGATCACGACGTCTCGATCGGCCAGGAGCTGACGATCTTCCGCGAGATCAAGAAGGTGAAGAGCGGGGACGTGAAGGGCGAGCTCGTGACGGTGCGCGGCACGGCGCGCGTGGATCGTTACAACCCGAAGACGCACATGGTGCGCGCGCGGCTCATCGAGTCGCTCGACGTGGTCGAGCGCACGGACAGGGTCGGCGCGGTGCTGCGGCGCCTCGACGTGGTGCCGCCGGTGGGCGCCGAGGCGGATCTCGAGGCGAGGATCATCGCGGCCGTCTATCCCTACCAGCTCGTCGGGCAGAACCAGGTGGTGTTCATCGACAAGGGCGAGAAGGACGGCGTGAAGCCGGGGCAGCGCTTCTTCGCGGTCCGGCGGGGCGACCGCTGGCTGCAGCAGATCGGCGGCGCGGGCAGGCTGGCGACGGTCCGGCCGCGGCTGCAGGACGAGCGCCCGGCGCAGGTCGACGATCCGAAGTTCGGCGTCGACGAGGAGCTGCTGCCGGACGAGACCTACGCCGAGCTGCGGGTCGTGCATGTGCGCGAGCGCACGGCTGCGGCGCTCGTGACCCACGCGATGTACGAGGTCGAGCGGGACGCGGTGCTGGTCTCGCGCAAGGGCCTCTGATGATCGGCCGTCTACGGCTTTTCACGGCCGGGGTGGACGAGTTCACGGGCCCGCATCCGATTGCGTGAGCGGGCCAACGTGCGGAAAGCCAGCGGCCCCAGCCGTCGGCGCGCCTCCGCTCGCGGGCGGCGGAGGGAAACCGGAAGCGGAAAACGGAAAACGGAAAACGGAAACCGAGCGCTGCCGCCGCGCTGACCGCGCAATGTCTCCACGAGAGAGGCGCTGGCGCGGTATGATGTTCCGCCTGGCATGCGTCGCCTCCCCGAAGTCCAGTCCGAGCTGAAGGGCGTGGATGGCGATCCTCCCACACAGCGCTCGTTCGACAGCGCGGCGGATCGCTGCACGCCGAGGAGCGGATCGCTGGCCGAGGTGCTCGGCGAGGGGGTGACGCGGGGGCCCCGTTCGAGCGCGGCGCCTCCGAGCCTCAACAGCACCCCGCCGGAGTCGCGCGGCAACGCGCTGCGGGAGCGCGGCAACCTGCTCCTCCGGCGGAGCGACTACGTGGGCGCCGCGCGCGACTACGACGAGGCGCTCGCGCTGTTCCGTGCGACGGGCGACGCGCTCGGGCAGGCCCAGGTGCTCATGGATCGGGGCGCGCTGCGCCTGCGGGAGGGCGTCCCCGCGCAGGCGGTGCGCGACTACGACGAGGCGCTCGCGCTGTTCCAGGCCGCGGGCGCTCGCGCGGCGGAGGGCGACGCGCTGAGGGCGCGGGGCTTCGCGCGCGCCGAGGAGGGCGATCTCGGCGGCGCGGTGTGCGACTACGATCTGGCGATCCAGCTGTTCCTGCAGCTCGGCGATCGCGAGCCGCTCAAGCCCCGGGCCGGGTCGCGCGGGGCCGCCGACGCCGACGCCCCGGGCCCCTCGGAGCCGCCTCGCGCCCGCCCACACGGCGCCGCGCACGGGCGGGCGCTCAAGGCGCGCGGCGATCTGCGGGTCCGGCTCCGCAACCTCGCGGGAGCGGCGCGCGACTACAGCACCGCGCTCGCGCTGTTCCAGGACACGGGGGATCGGAGCGGGCAGGCCAGCGTGCTGAAGGCGCGGGGCGACATGCGGTTCGGCCAGGACAACGTGACGGGCGCCGCGCGCGACTACGACTGGGCGCTGACGCTCTATCAGGCGACCGAGGACCACCTCGGGCAGGCCGGCACACTCAAGGCGCGCGGCGATCTCCGGGTGCGGCAGGGGGATCTTGCGGGCGCCGAGAAGGATTACGATCACGGGCTCGAGCTGTTCACGGCGACGCGCGACGTCCTGGGCCAGGCCGCGGTGCTGAAGGCGCGGGGCGATCTGCGCTCCGTGCAGGAGGACCTCGTGGACGCGGTGCGCGACTACGACCGTGCGCTCGCGCTGTTCCGCACGGGCTTCGAGCGCCGCGGGCAGGCCGCGACGCTCAAGGTGCGGGGCGATCTCCGCCGCAAGCAGTTCGAGCTGGTGGCCGAGCTCGTGGGGGTCGCGGCGGCCGATGCGTCGGACCTGGAGGAGGCGCTCTCGGACTACGAGCAGGCGCTCGCCCTGTTCGAGGTGCTCGAGGACGGCGCGGGTCAGGCCGGCGTGCTGCGGGCGCGGGGCGATCTGGCGCGCATCCAGGGGGATCTCGCCGCGGCGCTGTCGCTCTACCTCGGAGCGAAGCGGCTCCTGGACGTGTCGGGCAACGCCGCGGAGCTCTCGGCGACCCTCGCGGAGATCGCCCGGACGCACGCGCTCTCGGGCCGCGCGGCCGAGGCGCGCGCCGCGGCGGAGCAGGCGCTCGCGCGGGCCGATCGCGCGACGAGCGCCGAGTGCCGCGAGCTCGCGGAGGCGGTCCTCGCCGGTCGCGTCGTGGCGCGGGGAGAGGCCGGCGCGAAGCGCGACTCCAGGGCGCCGAACGGCCTGAAGCGGTTCGACTGAGAGATGCCCTGAGCGGCGTCGGGGCGCGGAGGGCGTCGGGGCGAGGCCTCCGCGCGCCCGTGCCTCCGCGGGCGGCGCGGGGCCGCGCCGAGGGCCCGAGCGCCGCTGGCGAGCGGAGACCGCCCTTGATGGCGCTGATGGCGAGTTGACCCGATCGACGGACAGCCACCCTGACTCCGCCCGATGCTGTCGAGAGCGGGGATGACCCGATAAGGGTGTCTCATCCCCGAGAGCCTCCGGGAGAGCTCCGGAGTGCGCCGTCTACGTGTACGGCACAAATCCAGGCGTACCACGGCGCGGGTGGTAGTGCGCGTCTCCGTACATGTCGGCGCGCTGTCGCGTCGCAGCGTGATGATCCGCCGTCACGACAGATGGGCAACACCACGGCAGCGCGAGCACGTTGCAGTCCTGTTTCCTGTGTGGCCGCCGCGCGCGCTTCGGGATAGAAATGAATGTCTTAAGGAGTCATCTACATGAAGAGAGGCTTGAAAGCAGTGCTCGCCCTGTCGGCTGCGCTCGCTCTGCTCGGCATCGGCGCGCCCGCGGACGCGACGACGGCCGTCCTGCTCTCGCGGGAGGAGCTCGTGCGCCAGTCGGCGACGGTCGCGCGCGTGATCGTCGGCCGATCGTACGCGACGGAATCCGACGACGGAAAATCGATCGTGACCCGCACCGAGCTCACGATCACCCAGCCGCTCAAGGGTGGCGCGGCGGACAAGGGGGGCTCGAAGATGATTGTGCTGGAGCAGATGGGCGGGACCTACAACGGCAAGACACAGCGGCTGCTCGGCGACGCCAGGCTCTCGCCTGGCGAGGACGCCGTGGTCTTCCTGCGCCCGGGCGACAAGGGGCGGTGGCACCTCACGGCGCTGGCGCTTTCGGCCTATCATGTGGACAAGAAGGGCATGGCGCGGCGCATCCTCGAGGGGCTGCACCTCGTCCGGCGGACCGGAGCCGCGCTCGTGCCCATCGAGGCGCCCGTCGAGGACGTCGAGCCCATCGAGAGCCTCATGACGGACGTCGTGCGCATCGCGGGAGGGAAGTGAGGTGAGGCGCCACGTCGCCCTCGCCGCCCTGCTCGGCGCCGCCTCGTCCCTCGCCGTGGCCCGTGAGGCCGCCGCGTGGGTGCCGCTCGATGACGTGGTCCCCCGCTGGGACAAGCTGCCCGTCGCCTACTACATCAACCGCTCGACGATCCCGGGCGAGATCTCCGCCTTCGCCGTCGCCCGTGTCGAGTCCGGGTTCGAGACGTGGTCGAACGCGGGGTGTACGGAGTGGCGGGTCGACCTCCTCGGCGACACCACCGATCGTTACAACTACAACGACGGCAAGAACGTGTTTCATTGGATCAGCTCCTCCTGGCCGAACATGCTCGGCGACGTCAACTCGGTCATCGGCGTCACGATGCCGGTCTGGAGCTTCAACGGCGCCATCGTGGACGCCGACATGGTCTTCAACGACGTCGGGTTTTGCTGGAACGACACCGGCAACAACGGCTGTGTCGACACACAGTCGATCGCCACGCACGAAGAGGGGCACTTCCTGGGCCTCGGCCACTCCAGCGAGCGGAGCGCGACGATGACGCCTTACTATGTCGTGGGCTCGTCGATGCGCACCATCGAGCAAGACGACATCGACGGCGTGTGCGCGCTGTATCCCATCGGCGGGACCACGGCCGCGAATGCGGCGAGCGCCACGAGCGCCGCCGCCGGCGGCGGCGGCTGCGATAGCTGCTCGAACGATTCGCTCGCGAACAACTGCAAGGCCCCCTATGACGCGTGCGGCGCGTCGCTCGCGTGCAGGAGATTCATCGGCTGTATCAACGAGTGCCCGGACGACGCGTGCGTCGAGGGATGCTTGAATGATCAGCCCGAGGGGGCCGACATGTATATCAGCATCCTCGAGTGCGTCTGCGGGGAATGCTCGACCGAGTGCTCCACCGAGTGCGCCGGCTTCGATGGCGGCGGCGCCGGCGGCGCCGGCGGCAGCGGGGGCGACGGCGGAGCGGGCGGCAGCAGCACGTCGACCTCCTCGTCGGCCGGCGGCGGATCGAGCGTGGGCGCGACCGCGAGCTCGTCGGTCGCCTCGAGCGGCGGGGTGGGCGGCGGCGGCGGCGCCGATCCGGACGACACGCAGAAGAGCGGCGATGGGGAGTCTGGCGGCGATGCCGGGTGCTCCTGCTCGACGACCGGCCGATCGGCCGATGTCGGCGGGGTCATGCTCCTCGGCGTGCTCGGCGCGCTGGCGTCGCGACGGCGCCGGCGCTGAGCGTTCGATCGCGGGGCTTCGGGGGGAGCACCGGCCCTCGCGGCGGCGCGGAGCGAGCCTGGGCCTGCCGCGATCTTCCGGACCAGAGAGCACCTCAGAGGACACCTGGTGGAGGCCCACGCCGTCGGCGTGGGGGCTCTGACCTCCACCGCGCCGCGCAGGCGCCCGCCGGCGCGGCGCGGTGGAGCGCTAAAATCCCGAGATAGGCTGTGTTCCCCGCGGATCCTGGGCGCGCCGGGGGCGGCCCGGAGCGCCCCGACGACCTGGCCCGCCGGTTGCTCTATCCGGATGCGACGCCGCGAGACAGCGATGAGGGACGCCGAGGCGAGCTCGAACTCGCCGGAGGCCGCCGACATGCGATCTCGCGAGCGTGAACACCGGACCAAAGGACACACCACCATGAACATCGAGAACCTGCTCCTCTGCTCCCTCATCTCGTCCTTCTCCCTCGTCGGCTGCATCGCCGAGCCGCTCGAGGGCGACAGCGCCGATGACGGCGCGAGCGACGCCGCCGAGGTCGTGGGCTAGGGCGCAGAGGCGATCATCGGTCCTGGCGGCGATGACGGCGGCGGTCCGGTCACGAAGACCGTGAACCTCTCCTGCTCGATCACCTATCCCAGCATCTTCAACCCGAACGCCGCGATCAAGAACACCTCGCTCTTCGCCGTTCCGGACTCGGCGAAGATCACCTTCACCGTCACGCACTACTACGGCGATCCGGGGCCCATCACCCGCTCGGTCACCGGGCCGCTCGCCAAGGGCCAGACCAAGCTCGTCCCCCTCACGCACCCCGGCGCGCTCGACGCTTACGGCTGCACCGCCAAGGCCACCTGGACCCTCCTCGACTGAACCCTCGGCGACAGACCAGCTGTCCATCGCAGGGCCAGGGCGTCTCCGCGCACGAAGCCCCGATGTCTCGAGGCGCGCGTCCACGCGCGCCTTCGCGGAGCTCGCCCTGGCTCCCGATCTCCAGGAGGGCAGCGGCAGGCGTCCTACTTGCTCCCACCATCTCCGCCTCGTGCCCAATTCTTGTTTTGCCAATTGACACAATAGAAAATAGGGCTACCCTGAAGCTCGTGACATCGCCAGGCCGCCCGCGCGGCAGACCGAGGAAGGATCCGCAGCAGCTCGCGACATGGGTTCCGCCGGAAGGCTGGTCACGCCTCGTCGCGTGGATCTCGCCGGAGGAGCGGATGGCGCTGAAGCGCGTCGCGCTCGAGGCGAGCACCTCCGTGGCGGAGCTGGTGCGCGCCCTGGCGAGCGGGCTCGCTGGAGGCGTCATCACGCCTGACGAGCTGCTCGGCCAGGTACGAAAGGGCATTCAGGTCATGGAGAAGATTCCGACGATTTTCGATCGCGGCGACGACTTCAAGGTGCTCCCGAAGCCGCGCCAGGGGTGCGAGTGGGTCTTTGCGGGCGAGGGCCGTCCCACCGAGAAGCTCGACGGCACGAACGTGCGATTGACCGTTCGCTCGGGCCACGTGGTCCGGGTCGAGAAGCGCAGGAACCCGAGCAAGCTCCAGAAGCAGCAGGGGATCATCGACGGCTGGTACGTCGACGCGGACGAGCACGGGCCGGAAGACAAGTGGATCTTCGAGGCGGTTCGCGGGACGGAGTTCCAGGGCTGGCCGGACGGCGAGCACTCGGCGGAGGCGCTCGGACCGAGCATTCAGGGCAACCCGCTCGGGCTCGCCAGGCACATGGTCGTGCCGTTCAACCTCGAGATTCCCGTCTACGACGACATCCCGAGGACCTATGACGGCCTCCACGGCCTGTTCGATCACCTGGAGAGCCGCTTCGCCCCGGGCCACCTCGCCGAGGGAATCGTGTTTCACCACCCCGACGGCCGGCGCGCCAAGATCAAGCGCAAGGACTTCCCCGGAGGGGCCGGGAAGTCGCGGTGAGGCTCCGGCCGATCGGGGCGCCTCTCCGTCGGGATCGAGGCAGCTCGCGATTCGCGCCCGTCCGGTGAGCGCTCAGCGCCGCCGCCTGCCGCGCGCCGGCTTGCCGCTGCCTCCGCGGCGCGGCGCCGGCTTTTCTCCGCCGGGGCGCGGGGCCGGCTTCTCCGGCGGCGCCTCCGTCGTCCGGACGACGAGCAGCGCTCGCCCGCGCTCGAAGGTCGGCGTCACGCTCACGTAGCCGTTCTCCCGCGCGAAGCCCGCCATGTCGCCGCGGTGCTCATCCATGTACCGGCTGAACCGCGTCCAGAGATCGCGCGCCTCCTCGTCGGCGAGGGGCGCGCCGTCGATGGAGGCGGCGAGGTTCGAACGATCGCTCACTGGATACCGTATCCGGATTGTGGGGGTGTGAAGTGCTGCATTTCCCTGGTCTTTTCGAGGATCGGTACCCACCGATCGCGGCGGCTAAGAACCTATCCCAGTAGGGAGCACCTGGGATCTTGGGAGACTATGTTCAGGAACATGCGGAGGTCCTGGCCAGACGTCTTGACATTGGCACGTGACGCGGCAGCCGCGGCAGATGAAGCAGTTCAAGGATGATGGCTGGAGGTTGCCCGACGCCATCTGGACAGAGATGGAACCCTTACTGCCGCCGCGCAAGGCGCACCCGCTCGGTTGCCATAACCCGCGCGTGCCCGATCGCGTGGCCATGGACGCCATCTTCTTCGTCCTCCGGACGGGCTGCCAATGGGGGGCGCTCGATGCGACCGGTATCTGCAGCCATTCCTCAGCGCATCGACGATTCATCGAGTGGATCGAGGCGGGCGCGTTTCGGGAGTTCTGGCGCCGCGGGCTGCTGGCGTACGATGAGTTCATCGGCATCGACTGGAGCTGGTTGGCGATGGACGGGGCGATGAGCAAGGCCCCGCTCGGCGGGGAAAAAAACCGGGCCCAACCCCACCGATCGCGCCAAGAGGGGCGCCAAGCGCAGCTTGCTGACAGAGGCGTCGGGCGTCCCCGTGGGCGTCGCCGTGGCCGGAGCCAATCGCAACGACTTCAAGATGGCGCGCGAGACCATCGAGAGCATCCCGGTCGAACGCCCGCATCCCAGCGGGCGCAAGCCGCAGGGCATGTGTCTGGACAAAGGGTACGATTACGCTGAAGTACCGGCGCTGCTGAAGGAGTTCGGGTTCACGGCACACATCCGCCCGCGCGGTGAGGAGGCGCGCGAGATCAAGAAGGAGGCAGGCCGCAGAGCCCGCCGATGGGTCGTCGAGCGTTCCCATAGCTGGATGAACCGCTTTCGGGGAATCCTCATCCGGTGGTCGAAGCGTGCGGACACCTACCTCGCCCTTCTGCACCTCGCCTGCGGGGTCATCACCTGGCGTGCAGCCGGCCTACTGGGATAGGCTCTAAGTGCCCGTGGGTCCGTCCCGTGGGTCCACCTTCGGGCGTCCCGCCCCCCTCCGTCAAGGGGCCGGCGGGCCCATCCGCCGCCGCCGGCGCGAGCTCGGGGATCGCGCTGGTGATGTCGGGGAAGGGCTCGATCCGGAGGTCCGCCAGCGTGCGGGCGGCGCGCGTGTAACGGTCCAGCTGCGCACGATCAAGGTGGCCCGTGCGGTCCGAGATCCACCCCTCGGTCTTCCCCGCGCGCTTCGCCCACGTGACGAACGTGGCGCGCAGATCGTGGAAGCGTATCTGGGCGACGTTCTTCTCCTTCGAGAAGAGCACAGCGCGCGTCACCCCGGCGGCGCGCAGATCCTCGCGCAGCTGCTCGGCCTCGCGCGTCTCCACGCACTCGACATCCTGCACGACGCGCTCATCATCGGCCGGGTCGCCGCACCGCGCGCGCCAGGCGCGCAGCACGTTGACCAGACCAGCGGGGATCTCGAAGAGCTGCGGCACGCCGTTCTTGGTGATGAGGGCGGCGAGCATGGCGTGGGTGATGTCGACGTCCTTCCACTTCAGGGCCATCAGGCTCGACTTCCGCAGGCCCGTGTAGACGGCGAGCGCGTACAGCACGCGGCGCCCGATCGGGATCTCCACGCACGCGAGCAGCGCGAGCACCTCCGACGGCAGGAGGTAGGCGAAGAGCTTCGCCGTCCCCTTCGGCGGGCGGTGGTAGCGCGTGACCGGGTTGTCCTTCCGGAGCCGCGCGGGCATCACGGCGAGATCGAACCCGCGCCGCAGGAGCGAGTAGAGCTGCAGGTGCGTCTTCTCGCGACGCTCGCGCGGCACGCGCGCCATCACGCGATCGATGTCCTGCTCGGTCACCTCGTGCACGAGCTTGTCCCCGATCGCGGGGTAGATGTACTTGGCCGCGCGCCAGCCATCGACGTCCGCGGAAGCCTTCTCGCGCAGCCCGTTGACCGGCCCGTGCTCGCGCAGGAGCGCCCCCGAAATCCACGCGGCGAAGTGCTCGCGCACCGTCACGCCCTCGCGCTTCGCTGGAGGCGCGTCGACGCCGTAGCCCTCGCGCGCCATGCGCTCGAGCCACGCGTCGGCCTTCTCGCGCGCCTTCGCCTCGCTCATCCCGGAGCCGAGCGGGATGCGCTTCCGCTCGCCGCCGAGCCGGACGCGCAGCGACCACGAGCCGCCGCGCTCCTCCACGTTGCCGCGGGGGAGCTTCACCGGCTGGTCCTTCGTCTTCGTCGCCATCAGACCCTCCTCTTGCGGGTCTTGAGGGTCACGCCCGGGATCGGTGTCTCCCGGACGGCGCGCGCCTTCCGAGGCGGCGCCACGCTCGCCTTCCCGCGGGCGCGAGCCCAGGCCCGCACCGCCGCCACGTCGAAGCGCGGGTCGTCGCCGTAGTACTCGACGGGGCAGCCCTGCTTCTGCATGCGGTGCACCGTCGTCGTCGAGACCCCGAGGGCCGCGGCGAGGCCGTGCACGTCGACCAGCGGCTCAGGGCGCGCTGCCGGTGCGGCCGCGTGCTCCTGCAGGAGGCGGACGGCGAGGGGCGCGGCGATCTCCGCGGCGAGGCGCGCAACGGCGTGGCCGAACGCCTCGAGCGCGTCGGGCGGGATCAGGGTGCTCGAGGGGATGTGCGAGCTACCCACGTGCGCCTCCTCTCTTCGCGGCGAGGTACGGCGCGATCGAGATGACCGGCGCCGGCGCCGGACCGTGAACGAGCTCCACACGCCCGCCGCCCACGTGGACGCAGCGGAGTTCGCGAGCCTCCCTGTGCGCTTGGCGGAGGGCGAACTCGGCATGCACGAGGGCCGATGCGATGAACTGGAGCGCGGCGGCCTCGGGTGTGCCCCGGCGGCTATACGCGAGAGGGCACGCACGCCGGCCGAGCGCCCTCGCCTGCGCGAGGGCGTCGTACTGGGCTCGGATGGGCTTGTCCTTGTCGCGGCTCACGAGCGGCCCCCTTCGCTCTGCGCGCGCTCGTCCTTGATGGACTCGCGCATGCGGCAGTAGAGCTCCCGGGCGACGATCAGGCGCGCTTCGATCTGCCACAGGGCCATGCCCACCGCTTCCGTGTCGACGTCCTCTTCACTTTGAAGCGCGTACCTGATGAGGTTCACTTCTCGCCGTATGCCGTCCTGAATGGCCAAGGTCGGGTCGTCATCCCCGACGAACAGCAGCGACATCATGTCCGCGATCGACGCCTTCCCGAGCTCGTCGGCGCAGGCGTGGAACTCGATGCCGAGCGTGCGCAGGTGCGGGTCGGCGGGATCGCGGACGTCCTTCCTCGCGGGCGGGGATGGCGGCGAGGGCGGCGCTGTCGCGGGCGCCGGCGGGGCCGACCGCGCGGGCGTGACCGGCTGCCCGCCGAACATCGAGAACACCGCATTGGGCTTCTCGAGCCACATGATCATGTCCTCGGGGTTTGCGTCCGCGCCCCTGCGCTCGAGCACGAGCACGAGCGCGTCCAGCACGAGGAGGGCGAGCCACGCCGGGCCCTGCGTCGCGAAGTCAGCCCACGGCCGACGCGCGATGCGCTTGATCAGCTGCCGCAGCGCCTCGTTGATCGTCCCGTGCACCGTCGCGCGGTCTGCGGGGGACGCGCCGCGAGCGTACTTCGACGGCTCGGACGTCGCCTTGCCGGGCGACGCCGGACCGGGCTTGCCCGCGGGGCGCTTCGAACTCTGCCGCCGCGGCTTGGTCGCCTCGTTGGCTCCTCGGTGCCGCGGCTTCGAGCTCGACGATTTCATGCTCGAAGTGGAAATCTTTGCTCGCTTCTCGGAATGCGTTACACGGCTCATGGTCGTCTCCTGCTGACTCAGGGGTCGATCAGGGCCGTCCGGAAGGGTCCAAGCTCCCGGACGGCCCGCTCTACTTCGGGGGCTTATTCCTTCGTCGGCGGTCGCGCCGCGCGTTTCCCTCCTTTCGACGGCTCCGGCAGCGAGGCCTCCAGCGCGTCGGGTTGATCGTCAGGGTCTGGGTGCTCGTCGGAGCCGCGGACCGCGACCCCGTGCTCGCGGCAGAGCCGCGCCACCGAGATCCGCACCGCGGCGGCATCCGAGCGCGCGCCCAGCTTCGGGCGGAGCTTGCGCACCGCCTCGCGGAGCTCGTCGCTCATCGGGACGTTCAGGGTTGCCACTGCACAATGTTGTGCAACGTCGTGCAATCGGTCAACCCGACTGCGCCTCGGGCGTGGCGATTCGGGAGGAACCCTGCTCTGAGGTGCGCGACGCGGCACGACAGGATCGATGCGTCGATCATCGGCGGCTCTTAATGAACTCGGCGCCAAAGTGCGACATGTCGCCTGTGGTACCCGACCGAGGGTCAGATGCATAGACGCCGATGGTTTTCAAGAAAAAAATCAAATCGACGTCGACACTGCCGCTCGCTCGAGTCAAGACCCCGTCGGGGGCAGAAAAGAGCCCTGGTGACGAGCCCGCAGGCCGGGCTTGTCAGATGGAGATTGGATGCACAGCAGCAGTATCCTCGTTTCGCAGCACACCGAAGAAACAAGCAAGTCAGAAAAGATGTGCGAGAAGTGTGTCTCTCTTCTCGACAGTGGAGCAGAGATATCAGCGGTCGTTAGAGCGCGACGCGTCCCGCTGCTTCGCGCAGAGCTCCAGTTTGCTGAATACGGCGTCGTCGTGTCCAAGGACCGACACTGGGCTCGACAGGACGGAATACTAGCTAAGTACGACACCAAGGACTCAAAGAAAAAGGTGGTGTGCAGCTTCCCAGACCACACTGCTCATTTCGACGGAGTCATCGTAAGGACGCTCTGCGGCAGCGTGGTGGTGTTACCGAGCAGGCTGCTTGATGGCCGGAAGATCCGGCTCCGTGATGGCCATCGTCGACCCGGATCTCCGCTCACCGCGATTGCAGCGAGGCGAGGCACCGGGGTGACTGCGGTGGTCGCAGAGCGCCGGTGCGTTCAGTCGGTGTGGAGGGGGAGGCGGTCATCGCCGTCGAGGACGGCGTGGTAGCGAGCGAGAGCGTGGTCGAGCCGATCGAGGTAGTGGAGCACGACGTCGACGGCGTAGAGGCGAGGGCAAAGCGGATCCGGGTCGCTCGGGTAGGGCGCGGTGAGCGCGTCGCGGGCGAGCGCGAGGGAAACGACGAGGGCGGCGACTGCGCTGCCCTCGACGTCACCGCGCCGCGTGTCCCCCTCGGCCAGGGGGGCGGGGTTCATCCGGGCTCCTCTGCGTCCAGTTGCAGGATGCGGCTGAAGACATCGCGCTCGACGAGCTTGCGCTTCTTGCGCGCAGCGGCTCGAAGAGCGGCCGTGGCGAGTCGGTCGGTGTCGCGCAGGCTGCCGGCGGCCGCCTCGTGCAGCATCGCGATCGCGTCGGTGGTGAAGAGCTCTTTCGCGCAGCCGACTCGGTTGAGACGTACACGCAGATAGTCGGCCGTATCGTCCGGCGTGAGCGGATCGATGGTCAATCGGTAATGGAGGCGCGAATACAGGGAGCGATTGCGGCGCACGCGGAGCCGCTCGCCGAGCTCGGGCAAGCCAAGCAACACGAGCGAAAGCAATGCGCGGCTATCCCAGGCGTAATTAAGGAGTATGTGAAGATGATCGAGTGTATCCTGATGAAGTAGATGGGCCTCATCGAGGACGAAGACCGGAAATACTCGTTCCTTCGCGAGTTCCTCGACGTGCGTGCTGACCGCGTAGAAGACGTCTCCAGCGGTGCTGCAGCGCGCGAGACCGAGCGCCAGACAGAGCTGGCGATAGAAGTCCCGGCGTCCAAGCGTCACGTTGGCGCAGTAGGTCAAGCGAAACGTCTGCGGCGAAAGGGCATGACGGAGCGCGCGGAGGAGACACGTCTTGCCAACGCCTGGGTCACCAGCGAGGAGCACGCTCTTTCTGGCGTGCACCGCTTCGATGAGCATCTCGAGTATCGCCTGCTTGGACGGAGGGAGCCAGAGCTCGCCGTCTTCGACCTCCTTTGAAAATGGCTCTGCGGTGAAGCTGAAGTAGCTACAAAAGTCCATGGTCATTCCTCCTCGCCATCGCGGGGCGTTCGTCCGAGAGCCTTGTCCAGAAGCGTTTTCGGCGGGTCGAAGGGCACCCGCGCCTCGTGCGCGACATCAAGGTTGCAGGCCGGCCGCGGGCGACGGGCGTTCTTCACCGGATCGACCCGGTGCAGGGCGAAGCGTTTGCCCTCGTGTTCGATCCAGGGCGGCTCGTTCGGCGTGACGAGGCACCGCGACACCGTGACGAGGTGGCCGGCGAGGAAGCCGAGATCGGTCTCCCAATCCTCTCCATCCATCGAGAGCGTGCTGTCGCGTCGGACGCGCCGACGGGCCTGGGTCGTGAGCGCGTCGCGGAGCTTCCGCTCGTCGAGGTTGTCGGTGACGTGGGGATACCCCTCGTACACCTGCGCGGGGGATTTGCCGAAGAGCGCCGCGTGCGGTGTGCGGTGGTAGTGCTCGTCGACCCAGGCGTAGAGCCGGACGTTGAGGTCGTGCAGCGAGCCGAGCGCTCCGGTGAAGTCCACGCACCTCTCTCGCAACGTCCTCCAGAAGCGCTCCATCTTGCCGCGCGCGGGGGCGTCGTACGGACGGGCGTGGATCAGGGTAGTGCCGAGTCGCTCACACGCCAGGTGCAAGGTGTGCCCGCGGTAGGTCGAGCCGTTATCCAGGTAGAGGGCGTCGGGAGCGCCATGTTTGCGCAGTGCTCGGATGAAGAGCGCCAGCATGTCGACCTCCCGCTCGGCGCTCATCGCCTCGATCGCGAGGATGTACCGGGAGGCGTCGTCGAGCAGCGCGTGGATCCGCACCGGCGCCACGCTGCCGCCAACGAGGATCGGTGACACATGACACACGTCGCCGTGCCACAGAGCGCCGGGGTGCTCGGCCTGCCAGCGCAACCGCACCTTGCCGCCCGTGCGATCGCGCAGCGCGACGCGATCAAGGCGGTGTTCGGCGTACAGGCGTCGCACCGTGGTGGCGGAGATGGCCTCCTTGTCGATCCGGCCCGCCGCGATCAGCGTGTCGAGGATGAGCGAGACCGAGGCGCTCGGGTGCTCTTCTCGAATGTCGAGCAGCATCTGCCGTTGCTCGGGGGTGAGCTCGCGCGCCCGTCCCTTGTCCTTGCGGGGCTTGGGACGCAAGCCTTCGAGACCTTCGGTCTTGTACGCGTAGTACCAACGCTCGAGCGTGGGGACCGAGTAAGTGCGCGGAGAATGGGCGCGCGGTGGGCGAAACCGCTGTTTGCTCAGGTCGGCGAGCGCTTCGGCGAGCTCTCCCCGGTCGAGCTCGCGGTGCATGAGCGAGCCGATGATCTCACTGCGATAGAGCGCTACCGCTTCCGCGTGGTCCTTCGGCTTGAGGGGGTCTTGCACGTCGTGTCCTTTCCGGACCGGTGACACCGCACCGGCCGCACAGCCATCCAAGCGCAAGGCGCTCCGCCGACCGAGGATCCAGCCGGGTGGAGCCCGACATGAGCCCGAGAAGCGGGCCGCTCGCCATCACGCAGCTCGCGCGGCGCCGGCCATGACGGCGGCCTCGAGGACCTCGGCCGCAAAAGGCGCCATCGCGACGAGCGTCATCGCGGCCCGCTCGGCCCGCTGCCGCAGCGAAGCAGCAAGGGGACTGGGGCGGACTGACGGAAAGAGGCGCCCCTGGTCGATGGCGCGTAACCAGCGCCGCACGGTCGCCCAGCTGTCGGCATCGAAGCTGGCAGACCAGGGGCTGACACGCCGCCGCACCTCGATGAGCGCTGCACTGGCGATGCCGACGAGCAGCAGGGCCAGACCGATCGCCGTCGCGGCGAAGTGCCGTCGCGGTGCGACGCCCCGCGGTACGACCGTGATCGTCGCGCCGCAGCGGCGGCATCGATAACGGCGCACCTCGATCGTGACGAGCCCGCCGCGCTCGCCGGCAGCCAGCGGCCCGCGTACCTGCCGGGACCGCGAGCCGTGACCCCACAGCCCCAACCCGCCCCCCAGCGGGCAAGCCGCGGCACCGCAACGCGGGCAGCGGGCTGGCCGCGCGCGATCTACGGTGGGCGGTGAAGCGAGCCAGCCTTTGACATCGAGGTCCAGATGGACGATCTGTTGAGGGCTCCGCTCTTTCAAGCGATTCGGAGCACGACGGGAGGGGGCACGCGGCCAAACGAGCTCCTCCCGTCGCCTATTTTGTGGCCCGCGCCGCGCCGATGCTCCGCTCCTGTCGCTGACCTACCCCGTTCGTGACGCGGACGGGCGAGGAGTCGTGCTGGTAATTTTCGGGAGACGAAGGGAATGCGCGCTCCCTCTTTTCCTGTGCACCCGCATTCGACCGACGCGATCGTGCTCAGGAGGAGCTACGCTGAGAATTTGATCGAACGCGGCGCAATGCATCGCCGGAGAAGGTCCTGGCAGCTTGCTGCCCCCGGACAACGTCGCCATCGACCATGATCCGCCTCGGCGATGGTGCGCTGCGGTGAGCCGGCCGCCCCGCCATCAAAGAGCTGGCTCGACAAGCGCATCATCGGCATCAACGACGGTGCTCAGTAACAGGTGGCGATTGGTCATGTCTGCGCCGGCCATTGGATCGAGGCGTACGAGGATGTGCGTGGATTCATGCTCCGCGAAGATGCAATGGCCCGTCAGCTCGACGCTCTCCGGAGCCAGCCACGGGAGCTTTTGGCCAGCCTTCAAGAGCTTCGGCGTCGTGCGACAAGGCTCCAAGAACTGCGCGCGCAGTTTCAGCGACTCGTGCCCGAGCTCGCAGAAGAGATGGTGCGCAGGCAGACGGCCGCGGCAGGGCCAAGCACCGCGGTTGAATTCAAGGAATACGTATTTGATCCGGCGTCAGGTCGACACAAGCCAGACTACCGGATCGAGCACATCGCTGGCCTTGAATGGTGGGAGCCGGAGGCGTCGCCCGACCGGATCGAACGTTCGGTGTTGCAAGCACAAGCACTGGTAGACGCGATTGGCGAGGCGGGTATCGTCGGTTCGCTCGACGATGAGGGTAGCGTGAAGCGGCTATATTCGCAGCTTCAAGACGTCCGGTCGCTGAGTAAAGATGCGTTGGACTGGGTGTCTTCTCGCGAGAAGTTCTTCAGCCGGGGCAACGTGAGGCGTGTCGTGAAGGCCACCGACTCTCATAGAATCGGAGCGGTCGGGAAGAGATTCAGGTTTTATCATCAAGGCAGGGTCTGTTTCCTTGGTCTTGATGGGTTTGCCCGAGAATGAGTCCGGTGATGCCACGTCGGGCTGCGAGGCCATTGAGCTGATCTCTGAGGGCCGGGCGAGGGCCAGCCCTCGCCGGCGGCGCCGCCCATGGCGATCTCGACCTGAGCGCAGATATCCTTGAGCACCGGCTCGAAGGTCTCTGGGAGCTTCGAGCGGCCCGGCGGCGCGATGCGCAGCGAGACAGGGTGAGCGCGTCTCGTTGCCGGTGAACTCCGTCGCTACGTCCTGATAGCTTCCCGGCATGCTCCACCCGCCCCGTGATGCCGAAATCGTCCATCCCCCGTACCCCGGCAGCGCCGGCATGACGCCGCCCATGCGGGGCGTTGAGGCGATCACCTTGGACTCGTACCCCGAGGTTGCCAGCATCGAGCCGCCCGACCCGCACGTGCACGCGCTCGGGCTTGCCTTGGCGCTCACCGTCGTGGCCCTTCGCCGATGAGCGCCCCGGCCGACGCGCGGCGTGGTGTGCTGCCCGCAGCCGCCTTGCCTCGCCATCCGAGCCCGGGCAGGCTTCGCCCATGGGCCAGCCCGCCGAGAAGCAGCGCCGCGCGACGTACGCCGACCTTGAAGCCGTCCCGCCGAACAAGGTGGCGGAGCTCATCGGGGGCGTGCTCCACGTCATGCCCCGGCCGGCGCCGCGGCATTCCAGGGCGGAGAGCGCGCTGCAGGGGGAGCTCTTCGGCCCGTTCGACCGCGGCCGCGGTGGGCCCGGCGGCTGGACCATCTTGGTCGAGCCGGAACTGCACTTTCCCGACCCGCACGCGCCGGGCGAGATCGACGCGCTCGTGCCCGACCTTGCCGGCTGGCGGATCGAGCGCATGCCCGAGCTGCCCGAGACGGCCTACTTCGCGCTCGCCCCGGACTGGATCTGCGAGGTCCTGAGCCCTTCGACGGAGGACGTCGACCGCGACGAGAAGATGCCGATCTACGCGCGCGAGGGCGTGCGGCACGCGTGGCTGGTCGACCCTGTCAAAAGGACGCTGGAGGTGTACGTGCTCGGCGCGGATCGCCGCTGGGGACCTGCGGTCGTCCACCGCGATGCCGCACGGGTTCGCGTCGAGCCCTTCGAGGCCATCGAGCTCGACCTCTCGGTCCTCTGGGCGAGGTAGGCGGCCGCTCTCGCCAGCGCGATGGCACGGGCGCTTCGACCGCGGCGAGGGTGAGGAGCGGCGCTGCGTCGTGGTAGCTTCGCTGCATGATCCTCCCACCCCAGGACGCAGAGATCCTTGATCCGCCCTACCCCGGCGTGACAGCGAGCCCCGTCTCTCCGCGTCACGGCGTCGAGATGACCGTCTCCGACCCGCGCCCTGACGTCGCGAGCATCGAGCCACCGGACCCGCTCGTGCACGCGCTCGGGCTCGCCCTGGCGGTCGTCGTCGTGGCCCTGCGTCGATGAGCGCTGCGGGCTCGCCCGGAGTTCAGTTCAGGTCGGTGAGACGAACGGCAGGGGGAAGGGCGAGCGCGGCGAGCTGTGCCTCGAGGGTCTCGCGGATTCGGACCGCGCTCTGCAGGACGATGCGGGCGGCGTCCTGCTCCTTCTGGCCACCGTCCACGCGGCGGCGAGCCGATGTCTCGAGGCGTCCGACCTCGACGAGCTGCGCCTCGAGCCCACCGCGCACTCGCTCCACCTCCGCAGCGGCGAGGGCGGCGCGAGCCTCGTGCTCCCAGCGCTTGGCCGCGGCTGCCTTCGCTGCGGCGAGGTCCCGAGCATCTCGGGCGGCGGGTACGTCGGCCCCACGCGCAGCGCCGAGCGACGCCTCAGCAGCGGCCAGCCTCGTGCAGGCCTCGAGCAGCGCGCGCTCCGCGGTCTCCAGCGTGAGCCGAGCGCGTAACACGTCCGCTTCGTGCGCTTCAATGGTGTTCATCGACCGAACACCTTTCCAATTATCGTCACGACGCTGTCGGTCGGATTCGTTATCTGCCCTTCGAGATACACCATGCTCTGATCGAACTCGTCCTGGGCCTTCGGCTCGTTCAGCTGCGCCGTGCTGCCCTCGGGCTTCGAAAGGGTCGGCTTCGGCGAGCGGTACTGCTTGAACTTGATGTCCTGCGCCCAGAGGCCGGGCTCGATCTGGTCGAGTTGCAGGACGTCCTCGACAACCACGGACTTGATGCCGAGCGGCTCGTGATACGGGTGGTAGTAGTCGAGCGCCTTGGGGCGCGCGCCGAGCTGCGGGCGCGCAAGGAGCCGCGAGAACGTGTCCCACTGCGCGAAGTGCTGCGGCTCCCAGAAGAGCAGCCGCACCTGGAACGTCGCGAGCCCGTCGCCCGTGAACACGAGGAAGGCACCGCTGAGCCCGTAGCCCTTCCGCTCGTCCCAGTTCCGCGGCGAGCCGGCGCCGCTCACCTGCGCCTGCCCCGGCGAGCGCTGGCCCGCCAAGACGATCACGTCATAGAGGTCTGCCTGTTCGATCGGGTTGGGCATGGTGCTCCTGTGCTTACGTCGCGGAGGCGCTGCGCGCGTCGATGGCTGCCATGGGTCAAGCCGCCGGGGGCTCGCCGTCGTTCGCGGAGAAGAGCGAGCGGAACGCGCTCGAGGCGCTCTCGAGCAGGGAGGGTTGCGGCTCCGTCGCGTCCCTCCTGCGCGTGAAATACGGGTGGTTGGCGTCTTCCGCGTAACGCGGCTTGACCACCTGCTTGCCCCCTTCATAGCTCACGACGATACCGCCGGGCGGAGGCGGGATGTAGGTTTCCTCAAAGCGCCTTTGGCGTTCTGCCTCTTGGCGCTCGTAACGGGCCTTCTCCGCCGCGCGCACTTCATCTGTCGTGTGGCTGTTCAGGATCTCGGAGATCCGACTCATCGCGTCCGACACATCGCCATCTCGCCGAGCCTCTTTCGGCTGTTCGAGCTGGAAGCGGTACGCGCGCTCGACGCGACCGAAAGGCGTGCTGATGCCGGCCAGATGCCCGATGTCCTGGTAGTGGCCGTTCCAGTTTCTTACCTCCTCGGGCAACGCGATGAACTGCGCGTGCCGCACGTGGCAGAGCTTGTGGAAGTCGTCGATCGGCTTGATGTCGGCCCCGAGCTCCTGCGCGCGCTTCGCAGCGGCGCGGGCGTCCTCCACCGCGGCGTCGATGTCGGCGAGGCTCTTCCGGATGAGCGCCTCCCCGGCGATGACGAGCTCGACGCTCGGCATGAACCTCACCTTGGCGGCGGCGAGGGATGCCCGCGCGGCCAGGGCATCTCGCTGTTCGCCGGTGCGCCGCTCGGCACGGGCGCGGAGCTCCTCGGCGCGGTCTGGCGCGATGGCCATCACCTTGGCCTCGAGCTCGGCCAGCTCCGC
Organism: Sorangium aterium; assembly: GCF_028368935.1. Taxonomy (NCBI): domain Bacteria; kingdom Pseudomonadati; phylum Myxococcota; order Polyangiales; family Polyangiaceae; genus Sorangium; species Sorangium atrum. The sequence goes on from NZ_JAQNDK010000002.1 coordinate 1,763,048, forward strand.
CGCGCTGGCGTCGAGGGCGGCGGCGGCGGTCGCGTGCTCGGCGGTCGCGTGGCGCTGGCGCTCCTCCGCGGAGCGGATCGCCTCGAGGACGGCCCGCGCCGGGTGCGCGGCGAGTCGGGCGGCGCTGGCGCTCCGCTCGGCCTCGAGGGCGGCGTGGTGGCGCTGCTCGATCTCCGCGAGCTGTGCCTCGAGCCGGGCTCTCTCGGCCTCGTGCTCGGCCTGGGCGAGGGCTTCGCGGGCCTGCTGCTCGCGGCGCGCTGCCCGGTCCGCCTGGAGCTTGGCAAGGTCGCGGGAGTTCCGCGCCGAGATCACGGCGGCGCCGTTCGCGTCGCTCGGGTCCTCGTCGAACGCCGCCTCGACCTTCGCTACGTGCGCCTCCCGCTCGGCCAGGCGCTCACCCGTCTCCGCGGCGTCGCGCTCTGCAGCGGCCAGCACCGCGCGGGCGCGGTCCACCTGCGCGGCCGCCTCGCTCGGCCGCGCCTCCCCCAAGTTCAGGAGGGCCCCAAACATCGATCGAATGCTCATCGTCCCCTGTCTTCCTCGAGGCGCTCTCGCCCCGTCTCGTTCACGCCATCGCCTACCGGCGCGCCCTCGCGGCCGTGGCCCGCGGGAGAACCGTCGCCCCCCCGGGCACCTGTCCGATGTGAGACATCACGAGCTCGCCGGCGCGGGTCCTCGCCACGACAGGGCGCGCGTCGCGGGGCGCGAACACCCGCGCGAGCGCCTCTCGCTGATCGGGAGAGCATCTCGCCAGCGCGGCGATGCGCAAAAGGGCAGGAACGCTCGCGGGCCGCATCGGCGTGCCGCTGTTCGCGTGCTTCGGATCCATCGTCATGACCTCCCGCCGAGGGCGCGGAGCTCGCCCGGGGTCGGCGCGTGAAAGACCCGCACGCCGCGGATCGGGTCGACGTCGCCGTAACCGATCTTGCCGTCCGATGCGGGACGGATGCCGAGGAGGCGATCGATCTTCTCCGCGTCCTCCCGCGGGATGCTCCCGCTCTGATGCCCTCCGGCGTTGATGAAGCTCTGCACCACGCTGAGGGGCTCTTTGAGAGCCCACGAACGGAGCTCGCCAGGGAACATCTGCGGATAGGCGTCCACGAGCAGGCGCACGGTCGACTGCCCGGCGCCGTTGGTCGTCTTGTTCTTCATCGTGTCTCCAGGGTGCTTCTGCACATCGCCCGCCGACCGCCGGAGGGCTTGAGGGTTGAACGGGACCGGCGTGCAGCTGATCGCCATGAGCTCGGCGCGCGTGTACTCGATGACCTGCCGGCCCTCGTGCTCGACGGTCCTGCGCTCGATCGGGTTGAAGCGGACCGCGAAGCCGCGGAGCACGCCGCGCCGGTACTTCTCCCAGACCTGCTGGTCGAACTCGGTCGCGTCGTCGAAGCGGGCGTCGAAGAGAAGCGACTTGCCCTCGACGCGCACGTTCTCGCAGAGGCCGACGGGAAGCGCCTTGTCGTCGTTCCCCCAGAGCAGCACCGGGTTGGCGTTGAACCTCGCCAGATCCCAGTTCGCGCGGACGATCGTGCCGTAGGCGTCGAGAGCCTCCGTCGAGGCGACCGCCGAGATCCGCCGCTCGGCTTCGTTGACCGAGCGAACCTGAGCCGCGCGGAACAGCGGGCCTTCACCGCTGCGTGGCCTCCCTGCCGTCATCGGCATGGCGTCGAGGCCTCCCGCCTCAGCGCGCGAGTTCGCGCCTGCGTCGGCGTCATGCTCGGCATCTTCCTGGCGCCGCGCTCGGGGGGACCGAAGCCAGCTCGTGCCGGCGCCGGCGGCTCCACGCCGAGCACGCCGGAGCCGAGGGCGCGGTCGACCTCGAGATCCGCGGCGCTCGCGCGCACGCCAGACGACGTGAGGGCCCGCGCCGCAGCACGGGCGCGCGCCTGCGTCGGCGTCATGGCGCTGAGCTTCCGCATGCCTCGCTCCGGCGGGCCGAACCCGGCGAAGGTCGGCGGGGACGACGACAAGCCGAGGGCGCGGTCGACCTCGGAGTCCGCCTCGCGCTGCGTCGACATGCTCCCGACCAAGGGCTTCCAGGTCCTCATCGGTCGCCCCGTGCGGCCCGCTTGGCGGGCGTGCGCTTGGCGGGGGTGCGCTTCGCGGCGGCGCCGGAGCTCGGAGGCTTCCGCGGGGCGGTCGGCCGTTCGGCCTTCTGGCGCGGGGTGCGCGCCGCTTCGCGATCGATATCTCGCTTCCGCTGCTGTCTCGCGGCCGCGCTGATCGCCTTTGCTCTCTTCGTGGACATGATCTCTCGCTCCTCTCACGCCGCGGCGTGCTCGCCGGCCTGCGCCTGACTCCGCCGCTCGCGGTCCATCGCGTCGAGGCCCTTCTCCATCGCCTCGCGCGCGACGTCCGAGAAACTCCGGATCTTGCCGTCGTCGACTCGATGCCCGTTCACGCGCCGTTCGAGCGCGTCACCCATGAAGACAGTGACCCCGCGCATGCTCATAGGTGCGGAGTCTGATAGGCCCCCATTGTCGTTTCAAGCGATGTGCCTGATATGACGCGAAAAGACGTTCACAAGACAGGACATCGCGACTCATAGCGACTCATCACGACCTATCGCAGCGCGGGCGGCTCGGTCAGGCCCGCGGATAGGGGCTGGAGATGTTTCGCACACGAACCATTCACACGTGAAGCATCACAGGAAGCCAACGGGCGTCCCGCGCGTCGCCGGGAGGGGCTCACGCCTGCGGGCAGGAGGAGCGGCTCGACGGCGGCCCCGTCCTGCCCCGGCAGCGGCCCGCGGCGGGGGAGCGCGGGCGCGGTGCCGAGGGCGAGGGACTACGCCTCGAGCGCGCGCAGCAGCTCGTCGGCCAGCCGACCCGGGGGCGAGCAGCACCTGAGCGCCGCGGCGATCGCCTGCCCCTCGGCGTCCAGCAGGCGCCCTTGCGCGTCCGCCAGCTCGGGGGCGAGCTCCCCGCGGGCGAGGGCCAACCGGAGCGCGCGGACCTCCCCGGGCAGCGCGAAGAGCCTCGCGCGGAGCTCCGCCGCTGTCGGCGCCGCCTCGGAGCAGTCGGGCGCCTTCACGCCGCGCGCTCCTTCAGCGCGGCCGCCACCCGGGCGCGGCAGCCCTCGCACCCCCGGGTCACGTCGAGCACCAGCGCCCGCAGCTGCTCGACCTCCGCCACGGTCGCCGTACCGTCCGCCTCGATGGCCGCGATCGCGGCGGCGCGCTCGTCGGTGAGCAGGCGCCGGATGGTCTCACAAGCGCTCACCGCGACGTCGCCGCGCTCCACGCGGCCCCGCAGGCGCCGGATCTCGCCGGGGATGGCGCGCGCCCTGCGCTTGAGCTCCTCGAGCGACGCGGGCGGCTCGGGAGGCTCCGGTTCCGCCGGCGGGAGCTCGGGAGGCGACGCCGTCGCCGCTGGCGCTCTGGAGGGCTGCGAAGGGGGGCGGCGAGGGCGAGGCGATGGTGAGGGCGCCCTGCGACCCGTCGAGGCCTTCACGGGCGGCGGCGAGGGCGGCGCGGCCTGGTCGACGAGCACGTTCCAGCCGGCCGCCTTCACGCCCGTCTGCGTCTCGATCCAAGCCTTCGAGAGCTCGCCGTCATCCGCCGGCGTCCGCTGGCCGGAGATCCACCGGCTCAGGGTGGGCGACGCGATCCCGATCTCGCGCGCGGCGGCGCGGACACCACCGCGTGCTTCCGCCCAGGCCTCGAGGTCAACAGCCGCTCTCGTGCGCACGCTCGATGGTACCACGCGCCGCTGCCGGTAGCACGACTTGAGACGATCGTGCTACCGCGCCTGCTACCGCATCCCGAGCCCGAAGCGGTCTCGGATAAGGACCGAGCCCCCAGGGCCTGTCCGGTCCCGTCACTGTTGGAGCCCCCTCACATGCAGGGCACGGCATCAACCGGCCCGGGTTGACCATCAACCAGGCGTCGAGCGCTGGTGAAGGCCGCTGGTGAACCTGTGAACCGGCTGTTAACCGCGGCGGCGAGGGTGATCAGCCGGCCTGCTCGGGGTGCTGGTTGTTCACCCAGATTGCAATCGCGCAAACCTTGCGCGGAAAAGTCGGGAGCCCTGCGCCTGGATCCCCCTGTAACTGTAGGAGGGGGTGGGCTCGTCTGCCTTCCTTCGCCGCTGCCCACAGAGCGGCCACCCGGCTTGGCCTGTCCCGTTCAACGTGGCCCGTCCCGCTCCACGTTGACCTGTCCCATAGCCTGTCCCCCTAAAGGGGGGGGACAGGCGGACAGGCCAACGGTGACGTGTCCCGGACAGGCCAGGGACACCCCGGGACACCCCGGGACATGCCATTGTGATGGCCGGGCCAGCCGTCCCCTGGGGTGACGTCCTGGCGGCCGTGTCTCCCACCGAGCCGGCGAGGATCACGCAGGGGAGCGGTGAGGACGCTGCCGCCCAGGAGGATCCATCGCGGCGACGCGAACTTGATCTCTGGGACCGCCGTCAAGCCTGCGAAACGATTGGCGAATATGCACTGGTCACGGCCAAAAACCGCGTTTCTGGCACCGTCGCCTCTGCGGTGAGAACCGCCGGGCGGATACGGGTCGAGCACGTCAGACGTCGGAGGGATCGCCGATCGTCGGCGCATCGGTGGGCGGCTGGCGGCGCTCGCCAGGTTCCGCGCCGTCGCTCCCCACGTACGCCCACAGGCGCGACTTGCCCGGGCCCCTGCCGGACTTCTCTGGCTTGTCCAGGATGATGCCTTCCGCGATGAGCTCGTCGACGGCGGCCGACACGTTGGCGCGGCGCCCCCCGAGCTTCTCCGCGAGCACGACCTTGCCAGCGATCGGGCGGCCCGCACGCGTCTCCTCCAGGATCAGCTTCAACACCTTCGCCTTGACGGCCTCGAGCTTGTCTCCTGGCTGCTCGGGCGGGCCCTTGATCTGCTCCTCGGTCCGGTACTCGACGCGGACGCCGGCGAGGAGGTTGTCTCCCTCCGCGACGTCGACGAAGCGTAGGTAGAACGGCTCGAGGCGCATCCCGTCGCCCTCGGCGCTCGCCTTGCTCATCTCGACGCGGCGGCGCGGGTCTGCAGCTGCAGGCGCGCTCTGCTTGGTCGTCGCCGGTCCGGAGCGCCACACCTTGCCCTGCCCCTTGCACCCGAAGCAGACGCCGCCCTCGACGCTCTCGTACTGCGGAAGAGAGCCGCTCCCGCCGCACTTCGGGCAGTCGATCGCGATCTCCTCGCGCTGCGCAGCCCCGGCGCCCTTCTCGTCGCCGTCGCCGTCGAGGCACAGGTTCAGGACCGACCCGCTCGCGTCGAAGATGGCCGAGCTGCCCCGGCCGAGCTCCCGCGCGTCGCGCTTCTGCCCCGAGGACTTGCCCGCGTGGTGAACCACCAGGAACGCGCAGCCGGTCGCCTGCGACACGCGCGTCATGATGTCGATCGCGTCGCGGATCGCGCTGTCGTTCTCGTCCAGCCCCCGGCAGGCCACCCGCAGCGAGTCGATGATGCAGAGGTCCACGCCGTCGACCGCGCGCTTGAACTCGGCCTCTGCGTTCTTCGAGGTCAGGTAGATCTGCGGGAAGCAGAGCAGGTTCAGGTTGCGCTGGACGCGCTCGAGCTCCTCGGCGTTGAGGCCCATCCCGCGCACGATCTTCTGGTAGCGCCGGCGCGTCGCGTAGTCGCCCTGCTCGTAGTCGAGGTGCAGCACGCGCACGTCCCGCGAGCGGGGCGGCCCCCAGAACCACCCGAACAGCGGGCGCCCAGCGGCGAGGGATACGGCCGCGCTCTGGCAGACGATCGTCTTGCCGCTCCCCGCCGCGGCGATGAGCATCGCGGGGCGGCCGGCGCACCACTGAAGATCCTTCACGAGCCAGAGCTGCTCGGGGAGCGGCTCGAGGATCGCCGTGCCAGTCTTCGGGCGAACGCCGAGGACGAGCCCCCGCGCCGACTCGAGCTCCGCCGCCCTTGCGAGCGCCTTGCCCGCCCTCGCGAGGGCGCGAGCATCCTTGCCGGTGTCGCCGTCGAGGCCTTCCGAGCAGCGCGACAGCAGGGCCTCTCGCGCGCGTTGGAGTTGCGCGGTCGCATCGTCCCTTGGACGGTCCGCCGCGTTGTCGTTGGCCGCGCCGCGAACGATCCCGCGCTCGCTCGCGAGGAGCGTCCAGCGCTCGATCGCGTGCGCCCCCGCGGCTTGTCGCTGCTCGGGTGAGGCATCGATCCAGCGCTCGACGGCGTCGAGCACGTCGAGGAGCGCTTGGTTCGGCGCGGGCGGCCCTGCGGGTCGGTCCTGCTCCGCGCTCATGCGCCCCCCCGCGCGCCGACGCTCGCGGGCGTCAAGCGATGCCTCCCGGCGCGGTGATGCTCCGGCCTTCCGCCGCGGTGAAGACCTGGCCGGACCCGATCGCGTAGCGGCCGCTCGCGCTGGTCGCGACGATCGTCAGCTCACCCGTCGTGGGCCGCTCGGCCAGTTCGATGGCGAGCTCCGCCTTGCCCTCGAAGAGGGCGCACACGATCGCGACCTCGCGCGGGTACAGCATGACGCGCGTCGCGCCGGGCATGTTCGTGACCTCGAATGCCATCGCCACGTACGAGCCGAGGTCGTCGGGCAACGAGGGGGTGCGCTCGATGTACGCCCGGATCGCCCGGAAGCCCTGCTGCAGCTCCGGCGCGAGCTCCGCTGTGTCGACCGTGCGCACCGCGCCGCGCTGCCCGCCAGCCTTCCGGGCGGCGCGCTCTGCTGCCCGCCGGGCTTTCCTCGCGTGGCTCATCGGCTTGCCCCCTTCCGGAGGCCGGCGCGCTGCATGGCGGCCTCGAAATCGTCGCCCTCCGGTGCGGGCTTCTCCTTCGCGCGCGCGGCGTAGTACCGCTCGAGCTCCTCCGGCTCGACGAAGTAGAACTTGCCGATCTTCCGCGCGGCGAGCTTGCCGGCGCGGATGTCGGCCAGGACAGCGCGCTTGGGGAGCGCGATCCTGTCGTGCCGGATCCGCCGATCCGTCGCGTGCTTCGCGCTCTTGAGCTCCTCCCGCACGATGCCGCGAACGACGCCGCGGAAGAGCTCGAGGAAGCCGGCCAGTTCCTTGGGAACGCCATGCGCTCCCGTCTGCGTATCCGATCCCGTGGCCTTCGACATGGCACCTCTCCGGCGCACGATCGCCAGGACCAGCCCGGCGCCCGGCGCGCTCATCGTCAGGCGGCCTTGGGGCCCTGCGGGTTCTGAAGGCGGATCGCGACGAGCTCCGCCGTCGCATTCCGGACGGGCAGCCCGCCGACAAGACGACCGAACGCCTGCCGGCTGATGCCGAGACGCGCCACCGCGGCCGCCTCGCCGAGATCCCTGACGAGGGCCATGGCCCCCTGCCTCACGTCCTCCGGAGCCACGACGGACCCCGTTCGCTTTGCTGCATCACTCATGCAGCAAAGGTGCGCGGCTAAGCGGTCAGCGTCGACGGGGTGCCTAACACCCTCGGATGTTAGACGGGCCCGCCACGGGCCCGCCTGCGGGCCCTGGAGTACCTCATGCGCTCCGGTGCCTCGAACGTGTTCCAAACGACCTTTGCTGGAACCCCAACCGCGCGAAGGGCGCGCATCGCGATCTCCTTCGCGTCGTGAAGGTCGCCAGGGTCAGAGCCGAACTCGCGCTCCATCGCGTCCATCACGCCATCCTCCCCGAGATCGAAGATCTCACGGAAGACACGAGCGCCCTTGAGCACCGCCCACCCTATACGCACGTGGGGCTCGACGTCGAATACCGGATCGGGGACCGGGTGCCTGTCAATCGGCTCGTGGATGCGCCCGAGTGCCTGAACAAGCCAACCAGCGAACTCGCCTCGCTGCGCGACATCCGTCGTTGCGCCGTCGAAGTTCCTATCACTGTTGGCTTTCAGGTACTCGACAGCATGCTTGTGCATGTCTTTGAGTGCCATCTCGTCCCCATTGGCGAGCGCCACGTGCATCGCCCACAGTATCTCATGCACCGTTATCTGCGGCTCCCTCGGCAGATAGGAGGCGCTAGGCGACCCGGCTGCATGTGCGAGCTTCGCGAGCTTCGCACTGAGCTCTTTGACGGGCAGCGGCTCCGGTTCGCGGTCCTCTATCGGAGACCTTATTCTGCTACTGAAGACTCGAAACGCATCATCAGGATTGAAGTCGTCGCTCCAGATTGGCGCCTCGTCCCTGCGCGTCTGGAGCCGCTTGCCCGCCTTGACGTTCAGCCGTATCCTGCTGACCACGTGAACCTCGCTCGTTCGCGTCGTCGGCCGGGAGGGTTGCCGCCCTCGCCGGCCGGTTCCTTCTGAGCCTACGCCGCGGCGAGGAGCACCGCGAGCGTGGCGAGCAGCGCGCTACCTCGGGCGCTCATCGTCCCCGCCGCGCGCGCTCGGTCGAAAGGCGCACGACATCGGCCGTGTGCCCGGAAGGCTGCTCGGGCGTCGCGAGGAGCTTGCCGAGCGCCTCGTTCGCCATGCGCGCGGCCTCCAGGTCGCCGGCGGCGAGCGCGGTCCGGACCATCTCGGTCAGCTGCGCCAGCAGGACCGCTCGCGGCGAGCTCGTCCCCGACGCGCCCGACGGCGCCGTTGCCGGTCCCGGCGAGGGTGGGGGGCCGCTGGCGTGGACGACGAGCACCGCCGGCGCGGCGCCACCCTGCGCGCTCTCGAGGTCGACCGGAGGCCGCGGCGAGGCCTGTGTGGGCGGCGACGGCTCGGTCACGGCCCCGAGCTCCGCCTTGGACCCATGGTCGGACCCAGGCCCCTCCACGCCCCCGAGCACATCGGCCGGACCCTGCTCTACTTCTCCAATTGTTCCGGCAGCTTCGCCGCCGCGCCCCACCCCGAGCGCGGCCCTCACATCACTGGATACCGTACTCCTTGAGGCGCCGGTAGAACGTCCGGCGCGGCAGGCCCACGACCTGCGCCGCCTTCACCCGGTTCCAGTTACAGCTCGAGAGCGCGACAAGGATCCGCTCCCGCTCGCTCGCCTTGTGCGCGTCCAGCGACGTCTCGAGGCGGCGCGGATCGCTCGACGGCGGTGCCCGGCCCGCGCTCGCGGGCGCCCCGCCGCCGGCGGGCGCTCGCGGCGGGGGCGCGGCGCCGCTGTCGAGCGAGCCCCGCAGCGACCGAGGCGCCGCGTCGGGGAGCTCGAAGTCCTCGCTCTCCAGCTCGGGGCGATCCGACAGGACCCACGCGTTGAGCAGCACGTTCTCGAGCTGCCGCACGTTCCCGGGCCAGGTGTACGCCGACAGCCGCTTCAGCGCGGCGCGGGACACGCTGCGGCGATCGCGGCCGTAGCGCGCGGCGAAGATCCCGAGGAAGTAGTCGATGAGCAGCGGGATGTCCTCGATCCGCTGGCGCAGCGACGGCACCCGCACCTCGACGACGTGCAGCCGGTAGTAGAGATCCTCGCGGAACGTGCCCCTCGAGACCATGTCGGCGAGGTCCCGGTGCGTCGCCGCGATGACCCGCGCGTCGACAGGCTCCTCGCGCGCGCCGCCGACCGGACGGACGACCTTCTCCTGCAGCACGCGCAGCAGCCCGGCCTGCATCTTCTGCGGCATCTCCCCGATCTCGTCGAGCAGGATGGTGCCGCCGGTCACCTCCCGGAAGAGCCCCTTCCGGTCGCGGTCGGCGCCCGTGAACGCGCCGCGGACGTGCCCGAAGAGCTCGCTCTCCAGCAGGTGCTCCGGGATCGCGCCGCAGTTGACGCCGACGAACGGCTTCTTCGCCCGCGGGCTCGCGTTGTGGATCGTCCTGGCGACGACCTCCTTGCCCGTCCCGCTCTCGCCCGTGATCAGGATCGGGATGTCCGTGTCCTTCACCCGGTCGATGAGCGCGTACACGCGGCGCATCGCCTCGCTCGTGCCGACAAGGCCCTCGTAGCCGAAATGGCCGCGGATCACCGCGCGCGCCGAGCGCAGATCCCGCCGCGTCGCGGCCAGCTGCGCGGTGCGGTGGCCGAGGAGCTCCTCCAGCTTGGCGCGCGCCGCGCGCAGCTCCTCGTTCGCGCGCTCGAGCTCGCGGGCGCGGCGCTCGTTCTCGCTCACGAGCCGCGCCGTCTCGATGGCGATCGCGACCTGATCGGCCAGCGCCGTCAGCGTCGGGAGCTCCACCTCGAACTTCGCCGCCGCGCTCAGCCGGGTCTCCAGGTACAGCGCGCCGATCACCTGCCCGCTCCGCTGCCGGATCGGCACGCACGCGACCGACTGCAGCATGAGCTGGTGCACCGAGACGTAATCGCTCATGCGCGCGTCGTCCCGCGCGCTCGCGGTCACGACCGACTCGCCCGTGGAGATCACCCGCTCGGCGATCGAGCTGGAGAAGCGCGCGTGCGGGTCGTCCCCCGCCTGGTCGCGCGAGGCGTGGATCGAGAGATCGACAGCGCCTTCGCCCGCAGCCTGCTGCAGCTCGTCGCGCGGCGGCCGCTGGAGGATGATGAACCCGCGCTCCGCCTGGAGGAGCGCGATCGCATGATCGGTCACCTTCGCGAGCAGGCGCGTGAGATCGTGCTCGCCCGCGATCTCGCGGTTGATCTCGAGGACCCGCGCCAGCCGGTCCTCGCCCTGCGGGGGCGCCGCGCCGGCCTGCGCGCCCGCGCTCTGCTGGGTGAACGGCACCGTGCGGCTGCTCATCAGCTCGAGCATCGCGGCCGCCCGGATCTCCTTGCGCCGGGCGTCGTTCCAGAACACTTCCCGGAGGTCGCGCGGCAGCTTCGAGGCGATCTCCTCCAGCGTGATCAGCGCCTCCTCGCGGTCGTGGCGCGCCCGGATGAGGTGCCCCCGCTCCGTCTCGAGCTGCGCCCGCGCCTCCAGCGAGCGCCAGATCCAATCGCGCTGGCCCGCGGCGCGCGCCGCGTCGAGCGCCTCGTCGTACGCCGACCGGGCCCGCCACTCGTCGCGCGCGAGCGCCGCGACGCGGCCGCGGGCCAGCGCGAGCAGGGCGCGGTGGGCGCCGGTCGTCCCCAGGCGCTCCGACGCCACGTCGATCTCCTCGCCGAGGGCGCGCGGATCCGCGCCGGCGCGCGCCACCGCGAAGAGCACGCGCTCGAGCCGCGCCTCGACCCCGTCGATGCGCCGGCCCATCGCCTCGTACGCCTCGGCGCACTCGAGGCAGAGCCGCTCGGCCTGCTCGAGATCGCCCGAGCGCGCCGCGTGCTCCGCCTCGAGCGCGAGCAGCTGCGCCTGCTGCTGCGGCGCGAGATCCGCGCGCTGGGCGGCGAGCGCGTCGAGCGACACCCGGGCCCGCGCGAGCCGCCCGAGGTAGAGGTCGAGGTTCGCGAGGTTGAGGAGCGCCTGGCGGATCGTCGCGACGCGGCCGGAGCGCCGGCCCAGATCGACGGCGGCCTCGAGGTGGCGGATGGCCGCGCCGAGGTCGCCCTGGAGCTTCGTGAGCGCGGCGAGGTTCAGGCGGGTCGTCGCGAGCGTGCCCGCGTCGCCGGCCTGCTCCGCGGCCGTGAGCGCCTCCTCGTAGACCGCCTTCGCCTCGCTGAGGCGGTCGTCCCGCTGGAGCGCGAAGGCGAGCGACACGAGCGCGACCGACAGGATGCGCGGCTCTCCCGTGAGCCGCGCGAGCCGGACCGCGTGCTCCAGCGTGCGCTTCGCGTCCTCGTGCCGCGAGGCGAAGCTCTGCGCGAGCCCGCGCGTCGCCACCGCCTCGGCGACAATCGCCTCGGGCGAGGCGCCGAACGCGGCGGCCGTCGCGACCTCGGAGCGCGGCGCGCCGGTGAGCTCCGCCTCGATCTTGAGCGGGCCCACGCGCTCCACGGCCTCGCCGGCGCGGCGCTCCGCCTCGCCGTAGTCGCCGGCGCGCACGAGCGCGCGGGCCATCTGCAGCGACCAGAACGCCGCGAGCGCGTGATCGTGCGAGGCCTCGACCTGGTCCTTCACGCGCCCGAGCTCGGCGAGCGCCCTCGCCGTGTCGCCGCGGTTCATGGCGAGCCGCGCGCGTGCGATGGTCAAGGTGGGCACCGCGGCGGGCGAGCCGTCGCCCACGTGCCGCCCGAGCGCCTCTGCGGCCGCGTCGAAGTGGCCGCGGTCGAGCAGCCGGTGGATCTCCGCCGGCGGCAGCGCCGCCCCCTCGGCGCCCGCGCCGCCCGGCCCGGACGCCACCGCGCTCGTCGGGGGCGCGTCGAGCAGCCGATCGACGTCCTCGGTCGACGCGACGGGCGCGCGCGCGATGCGCGCGACGATCTCGCGGATGCGCCCGGGCCACCGCCCCGCGCGGGAGACGACGTGCGCCGCCACCGCGTCGCTCAGCGACGGGATGGTGCGCTGCACGAGCTCGCGGGCGACCTGCTCGTCGAGCGGCGCCATCTCGAAGCGCTCGAACCCGCGGCCCAGGCGCGCGGGGGAAGGCGCGTCGTCAGCGGGCGCGCCGCGCGCGGTACGCGGCGCGTCGTCAGCGGGCGCGCCGCGCGCCGCGCGCGGCGCGCCTGACGCCCGGCCCGCGCCGCCCTCCGATGGATCCCCGAGCACGAACACGAGCTTGCCGCCGGCCTTCCGCACCTCGTCGAGGCGCTCGAGCGCCGCGTCGCCGAGCCGGTCGGCGTCGTCGACGAGCGCCGTCACCCGGCCGAGATCGTGCTCCGACAGCTCGATCGAGAGCGCCTCGCGCGGGTCTGCCACGCGGGCCGCCTCGACCCACGCGACGGCGTACCCGCCCACCTCGAGCGACCACGCGATGCGCCGGAGCAGCGCGCTCCGCCCGGAAGAGCGCGGGCCGTCGATCGAGAGCCCGCCGCCCGCGGGCAGCGCCATGATCTGCGCGAGCAGCCGCGTGGAGGGCGCGTCCAGCCCGACGATGGGCCAGACCACGGCGCCCGCGTCCGCGTCGGGCCTCGCCCCCGCCTCGCCCGGCCTCCCGGCCTCCTCGCCCGGCCCGGAGGGGAGCCGCGCCGCGCGCCGGAGCGCGTTCGCGAGCTCGTCCGCGCTCGGGTAGCGCGCGTTCGGGTCCTTGGCGGTCGCCCGGTCGACGACCCCCTGGAGCGCCTCGACGACCTTCGGATCGCGATCGCCCCCGCTGTCGCGGAGGGCCTCGGCGAGCGTCGCGCCGAGCGCGAACACCTCGGCGCGGACGGTGAGCGCGTCGCCCTTGAAGAGCTCCGGCGCGGCGTAGCGGGGCGTGAGGCCCAGGGGCCGCGAGCCGTCGTCGCGGAACGGCGCGGCGAGGCCGAGGTCGACGAGCGTCGCGCGGCCGCCCTCGCCGACGATGATGTTCGCGGGCTTCACGTCGCCGTGCAGCAGGAGCGCGCGGTGCAGGCGCGTCAGCTGATCGGCCGCGTCGGCGATGGCCGCGAGGTTCCTGGCCAGGTCGCCCTTGCGCGCGAGCAGATCGGCGAGGCTCGTCCCCTCGACGAGCTCGCGCACCATGAACGGCCGCCCTGACGCCGGCAGCCGGCCGAAGCGGAGCACGCGCGGCACGCCGAGGCCCTCGACGCCCGACAGCGCCGCCGCCTCGCGGACGAGCGCGAGCACCTCCGGCTCGTCCGCCTCCTCGCCGAGCGTCTTCAGCGCGACCGTCTTGCCGGTGAGGCGGTCGCGCACCGCCCACACCTCGCCACCACCGCCCTTTCCGAGCGCCCCGATCGGCTCATAGCGCGGGGGAAACAGCGGACGCGACGTCACCTCATCCCTCGATCAGAGGCCATACCCCGCGGACAGCCCGAAAAACAACCCTGTGATGGAGAAGCCGGCGTCGAGCCGCGTCTGGAGCTGCTTGATCGGCTTGTACCGGAAGCTGAGCTGCGGGAACGAGATCCATGGGAACACCGACGGCTTGGATCCTCCGTTGATCCAGCTCGGCTCGTCGTAGTTGCCGAAATGGTCGTTGGAGCCGTCGCAGAAGCCGCCGGTCGGGCCGGCGCACTTGCTCCACGAGCCCACGTCGTCGGGGTCGAGGCGCGACGGGTTGTTCGGGTACGCCTGCGCGCGGTAGAGGTTGCCGAAGACGACGCCGAGCCCGACGCCGCCGCCGATGAGCAGGGAGAAGCGGCCCTTCTCCTTGTCGAGCGGGATCTCGTAGAGGAGATCGGTCGTGAAGTAGACGAGCTTCATGTCGCTCGAGACCATCTCCCAGGCGTCGTTGCCGTCGTTCTTCCCCTTGAAGAGGAAGGGATCCATCGAGTAGTCCGCGTAGGAGATCGCCAGATCGATCTCGAGCCCGTCCCTGCGTGTGGCGAGCTCCGGGCCGAACGTGAACACGTTCACGGACGCCCCGCCGTCCGCGAAGAGGTTGATCATCGCCTTCGGCACAATGAGGTTCCGGAACCGGAGCCCGGCGAACCGATAGGTCTTGCCCTCCCTCTCGAACGGGGCGTTGTCATCCGCCGCCTCGGGGGGCGCTTCCTGCGGCTTTTCCTTCTCGCCGGGCGCCTTGTCGTCCTGCGCCTTCTCGTCCGTGGCCTGCTTCTCGGCAGCAGCGGAGTCGTCCTGTTTGCCTTCGGCGTCGTCCTTCTTGGGCTGCGCGCTGGCGCTCGACGAGAAGCACACGGCGCCGAGCAGCGCGGCGAGCGCGGCGGCCCTGGCGTGCACCCCGACCGCGAGCTGCCGACCCATCTTCACGTGGTACATTGTAGGTCACCTAGCGATGCGTAAGTTCAGGGCCGGGCTCCGGCGCCCACGGAACGGGCGCGCCGAGGCCAGCCTCGGGTTCTCCGCGCGCCCCGGTGGACCGGGCACCAGCGAGGGGAGGGTACACGAGACGCAGCGCCGTGTGACGCCCGCGGACCGCCCACGGCGGAGCTTTTTCCACGGCGGCGCGCCAGAGCGCGCCTGCTCGTGATCAGCGTGGGTGGCCGTGCGATGTTGGCGCGGCAAAGGCCCTACGGCGGCGGCATCCCCGGCGGGCCAAACGAGGTTGCGCACAGCAAAATAATCCGCAATAGACGGAAAGGATGATCCTGCATCAGGCCCAGGTCGAGCAGACGGTCGACCGCGACGAGCGGGACAGGTTCATCAAGGAGCTCGTGGTGGTGCGGGTCCGGAGCACCGCGCACGAGTCCCCGCCGGCGAGCCGTGGGATCGAGGGGGCGCGCGCGCCGGGGGTGGAGGACGCGGAGCCGGTGGAGCGGGACGTGCCGCTGGCGATGATCCGCAAGCGGAGCGCGCGGCTCCGGAGCACGGTGGCGAGCGTGCTGTTGATCCACGGGTACGGCCAGAACCGGTACATCTGGCACCTGCCGTCGCGGAGCTTTTCCAACTACCTGGCGCGCGCGGGCTTCGACGTCTTCAACCTGGACCTGCGGGGGCACGGTCGGTCGCGGCACCTCGGGGCGCGGCGGCCGGCTCACGTGACCGATTTCGTCCGCGAGGACGTGCCGGCGGCGATCGAGGAGATCCGGCGCATCTCGGGCCCGCGGCCCGTGTACCTGATCGGCCACTCGCTCGGCGGGCTCGTCAGCTACGCGACGGCGCCGACGATGGGGGACGCGGTCGGCGGGATCGTCACGCTGGGGAGCCCGTACCTGTTCACGCACGGATCGCGGTCGCTCGCGCTGCTCGGCCGGCTGATGCTGACGGTCGACCGGCGCGTCCCGCTCGGGCAGGGGGCGCTCCCGCTGTCGGCGTGGGGCGAGCCGTTCCGGTTCGTGCGGGCGTTCGTCGAGAGCCCGATCTTTCCGCTGCCGATCCGGGGGTTCGTGCCCGGCTCGATGGAGACGCGGGTGCTCACGCAGCACATGTCGCTGGCGATGGACAGCGGCAGCATCACGGTGCTCCGGAACATGTTCCTCGACGCGGCGGCGTCGCGGAAGAGCGGCCACCACATGGGGAGCCTCTTCGGCTACGCCGAGCGCTTCGAGCACCTCGACCTGCCGCTGCTGGTCATCGCGGGCACGCACGACGACCTCGCGCCGCCGGCGTCGGTGAAGCCGGCCTACGACTTCAGCCGCTCGTCGGACAAGACGTACCGCGCGTTCCCGCGCGGCCACCTCGACATCGTCGTCGGCCGGGACGCGCCGCTCACGGTGTGGCCGCTCATCGAGGCCTGGCTGAAGACGCGCATCCGGCGGGCGGCGGCGAGGGAGCGCGATCGGCTGAGCGCGTAGGGGCGCCAAGCGAGGGCGCCGGCGCGACTGCTATCGTAGCCTGATGAACATCGAGCTCCGGCAGCTGGGCATCGAGCGGTACGGCGAGTTCGTCCATCCGATCCTCACCGCCTTCGGCGCGCTCCTGAACCCCGAGCGCATGGAGGGGACGAAGCGGCTCCAGGAGTTCACCTTGCGCCTCGGCGCGTACGACGGCGAGTCGCTCGTCGGCGCCGCCGGCACGTTCTCGCTCACGATGACCACGCCGGGCGGCGCCGTCCCGGCCGCCGGGCTCACGGCGGTCGCGGTCATGCCGACGCACCGCCGCCGCGGCATCCTCACGCGCCTCGTCCGGCGGCACCTCGACGAGGCGCGGGCCGCGGGGCAGCCGATCTCCGCTCTCTGGGCCACGGAGGGCTCCATCTACGGCCGCTTCGGCTACGGCCTCGCGTCGCAGGCGTGCTCCATCTCGATCGAGCGCGATCGCAGCGCGTTCCGTGGGGAGGCGAGCGCGGAGGGCCGGGCGCGGCTGCTCGGGGAAGCCGAGGCGCTCGAGGCGTTCGCGCCGGTCTGGGAGCGCGCCCGCCCGCTCGTCCCCGGGATGCTGGCGCGCTCGGAGCCGTGGTGGCGGGGCCGGCGGCTGAGCGACAACGACTTCATCCGCCAGGGGGGCGGCCAGCTCCAGCGCGTCGTGATCGAGGTTGACGGGCGCGCCGAGGCCTACGCGCTGTACTGCGTGCATCACCGGTGGGACGCCTCCACGATCCCGATCGGCTCGGTCCGCGTCATCGAGGCGATCGGCGCCTCGCCGCTCGGGACCAGGCTCGTCTGGCGGTACCTCTTCGACATCGATCTGGCGCAGCGGATCGAGGCGAGCCTCCTGCCGCCCGATCATCCCCTCGGTATGCTCCTCGTCGAGCCGCGGCGGCTGCGCCTCACGGCGAGCGACGGGCTGTGGGTGCGCATCGTGGACGTCGAGGCCGCGCTCGCGGCGCGCGCCTACGGCAGCGGCGAAGCGCTCACGCTCGAGATCACCGACCGCGATTGCCCCTCGAACGCGGGCCGGTTCCGGCTGCACGGGGGCGAGCGGCGCGCGACGCGGACCACGGCGGCGCCGGACCTCCGCCTCGACATCACGGCGCTCGGCTCGGCGTACCTCGGCGGCGTCTCCTTCCGTTGCATGGCCGACGCGGGCCAGGTCGAGGAGCTCTCCGGAGGCGCCGTCGAGCGCGCGGACAGCCTGTTCCGCGCCGCGCGCGCCCCGTGGTGCCCCGAGATCTTCTGAAGGCCCGGCCCCGATGACGCTCCCGCTCCGCGGTGTCTACGCGGTGACCCCGACCCGCCGCCGCCGCTTCCTGTGGGCCGCATGGTGGACGGCCGAGCCGGCGCGCGAGCCGTTCCGCCCTCCGGACGCGAGCCAGGGCGGCGCGCGGACCGTCGAGGAGGCGCGGGCGCAGGCCGAGCGCGCGGCCGGGCGCCCGCTCGTCGAGATCGAGCCGGCGTGGGCGACGGCCTGGACGCGCATCCTGCGCGGCGAGCCCCCGTGGCCCAAGCCGCGCGCGCGGCGGGAGGCGCCCCCGCCGCCACCCGGGCCGTCGAGGCGCGCGCCGTCGCGGCCTGCGTCCGCGCGCGGCGCGTCGCCGTTCGCGGTGCTCGGACTGGCGGAGGCCGCGAGCGCGGACGAGATCCGCCAGGCGTTCCGCCGGCTCGCGCTCGTCACGCACCCCGATCGCGGCGGCGACGCCGGCGAGTTCATGCGCGTCAAGTGGGCCCACGACGAGGCGATGGCCAGGCTGACGCGGCCCAGGCGCCGGTAGGGATGCTGCGGGGATCTGGGGCTAAGGAGGGCTCGCCGCGGCGACCTTCCCCGCCTCGTCGAGGAGCGGCGCGTACTCGCGCGTGAGCAGCGGGTTGCCGCGGAGCGCCTGATCGAGCAGGGCTCCGGCGCGCCGGGCCAGCTCCAGGCGCGCCGCCCGCTCGCGCTCCACCTTTGCCTTCAGGAGGAGCAGCGCGCCCTTCCTGGCGCTCGCCAGCGGGAAGCCCGGGTCGATGGCCAGCGTGCGATCGATCAGCGCGAGCCCCGCCTCGATCTCCGAGCGCACGTCGAGGAGCCCCGGCCCGGTCAGGGCGGCGCGCTGCCGGTGGACCTCGGCCAGGGTGCCGAAGATCCTCGGGTTGCCCCCGTTCGCCTCGTGGGCGCGGAGCAGCGACCGCTCCGCGGCGTCGAGCGCCGGCGCGGGGCTCCTGCCGCGCGACGCGGCCCACCGCGCCGAGAGCAGCTCGATGTGCCCGAGCGCGAGGAGCGCTCCGGCGTTCTGCGGCCTCGCGGCCACGATGGGCTCGATCGCGCCCCTCGCGGCGCGGAGCGCGGCCGTCGGATCCTCCCCCCGGAGGAGCGCCCAGTGCGCCGCCTCGATGCGCGCGAGGCCCGCGCCCTGCTGCGCCTCGAGATCGTCCGGGTTGAGGTCCGCGGCCGCGCCGTACGCCTCGAGCGACCGCGCGAGCGAGACCTCCGGGCTCTCGCCGGTGAGCCGCTGGTGCCGGCCCTGGATCAGGTAGGTCAGGGCCAGGTTGTTGTAGGCGCGGTAGCTGTCCGGGCGCCGCCGGAGCGCCGCCTCGAGGCTGTCCTTGGCCACGTCGAGCGACTCCTCGGGCGACGCGCCGTGGTCGAGCTCGTACTGCGCGCGCCGCGCGTAGAGCCAGCCCTGGTTGAGGAGCGGCGGCATGTCGTTCGGCGCGATCTCGATCGCCCGCTCGGCGTACGACGCGCCGATCTCGAAGAGGGAGAGGGGATCGGCGCCGCGGGACGCGGCGTACTCGGCCATCATGCCGTAGGCGATCGCGGCGTCGTTCCACGTCCAGAACGAGTTCGGGTCGAGGGCGAGCGATCGCTGCGCGCTGTCGACCGCGCGGCCGAGCGAGGGCCACGCGTCGAGCCCCACGGAGCTCTCGTGCGACGCGAGGAGGAAGAAGCTCGCCCCCATCGCGCCGTACGCGGTCGCGTCCGACGGGTCGCCCTGGGCCGCTTGCTCGCTGGCCGCGACCGCCTCGACGAGGTCCGACCTCGGGTCCGAGCCGCGCGACAGGTCGCGCCTCGCGCGGTGCACGAGCGCCCAGGCCTTCTTGGCGAGCGCGCCGCTCGCCCGCGGGTTGGCCTGGAGCGCCCTGTCGCACCGGGCGATGATCTGCGCGACGACCTCCTGCGCGTCTCCGCCGCGCTGCGCCTCGATCAGCATGATCTCGCTCAGGGCGCGCGCGGTCGCCTCGTGGACGTCGGGATCGCTCTCGGCCATCTCCGCCGCGGCCTTGTACGAGGCGACGGCCTCCCAGAACTCGACGAGCGCCGCCGCGTGCTCCCCGAGGTCGCGCGCCGCCGTGCCCTTCGCGAGCAGGATGTCGCCCTCCAGCTTCTTCGCCTCGTATTCCCAGGGGGATCGCGCGAACGCCAGCCGCGCTTCGGTGAGCGCCTCGTCGAACCGCCCCTCGTAGAGCGCGATGAGCGCCACGGCGTACGACGGCGGCTCCGCGGCCGATCTCACGCTGTCCCTCAGGTACCTGATCGCCGGCTGCTTGTGCCGCTCCTCGAGCTCGAGCTGGTGCGCGGACCGCTCCCCCTTGTCGGCGAGGCGCCGCGCCCGATCGAGCCCCTTCAGGTAGAGCATGCCGTGCACGAGGCCCGCCGCGAATTTCACGTCGCGCGTGGCATACCCGCTCGCGAGCGCCGCCTCGAGGTGCGCGAGCGCCTCCTCGGGCTCGTGCAGCGCGAGGTGCCCGCGCCCGAGCGCGTAGCGGCCGGGGCCCTCGACGAGATCGCCCGTCGTCTCGCGCATGCCCTGCATCTTCCGGTCGATCTCGCCCATGCGCGCCCGGATGACCTCCTTCTCCCGCGACACCTCGTGGAGGGGGAGCGCGTAGGCGTAGCGCATGAACAGCTCCATCTCCTTGACGTCCTGACCGAAGCCCTCGGCCAGGGACGCCACGCGCGCGGCGAGCTCGGCCTGCCGCGCGGCGGCGAGCTTCGCGCGGAGGGCGACGGCGCCCGAGAGCGCGAGCACGACGAGCGCCACGGCGGCCGCCGCGACAGCGAGCCTGTGCTTCCTGGCGCGCTTCAGGGCGCGGTAGCCGATGCCCATCGGCCGCGCGTGGATCGGCTCCCCCTCGAGGTAGCGCTCGAGATCGAGCGCGAGCATCTTCGCGGAGTCGTACCGCCGCTGGGGCTCCTTCTCGAGGCACTTCATCACGATGGTCTCGAGATCGACGGGGATCCGCTTGTCGATCTTCCGCACCGGCGCCGGCAGCTCGCGCGCCACGCGGGCGATGAGGCTCGTCACCGACGGGTCGACGTACGGCGGGCGCCCGGCGAGGACCTCGTAGAGCGTGGAGCCGAGGCAGTAGACGTCCGTGCGGCGGTCGAGCTGGCGCTGGCCCCCGGACACCTGCTCGGGCGCCATGTACGCCGGCGTCCCCTCGCCGCTCGTCGTCGCCCGGGCGTCCGCCGCGGTGTCCCTCGCGAGCCCGAAATCGAGGAGGTAAGGGCGGAAGGCGCCGTCGGCCGTCCGCTCCACCAGGATGTTCGCCGGCTTGATATCGCGGTGAATCAGCCCGAGCCGGTGGGCGGCGTGCAGGCCGTCCGCGACGTCGGCCACGATCTTCACCCGCTGCTCGAGGGACATCTGCTGCGCCACCCGGTGGAGCGGCTGGCCGTCGATGTACTGCATGGCGATGAACGGCTGGCCCTGCGCCTCGCCCACCTCGTACACCTTGCAGATGTTCGGGTGCTCGACCCGGGCCTGGGCCCGCGCTTCCCAGATGAAGCGCTGGGCGAGCTCCGGATCGTTGCCCCGTATCAGCTTGAGCGCCACGTACCTGTGGAGTCGGGGGTCCCTGGCCTTGTAGACCGTGCCCATTCCCCCTTTCCCGAGGAGCGACTCGCACTCATACCGATCCCAGTTGCGGATGGGAAACCTGCTCGGCACGTGCGACGAGGGCGGCTCGACGCACATGAACACCGTTTCCTGCGCGGCGCCCGAGCTCCCCGGCGGGGCGGAGCGGGGCGGCCTGCTCTGGGGCGCGATCGCGACGGGGCGGGACGTGGGCTCCTCGTTCGCCGACCACGCGGCGTCCGCGCTCTCCGGGCCCGCTCCTCCCATTCGGCTCATGACTCGGACCCTTTTCAACAGCGAAGGTGGAGCCCCCCAGCGCATGGCCTCGAATCGCCATCATCCCGGACCGCCTGGCCGCTTGCCAGTGAGCGTCTCGCTTCAGGCGTGAGCTACGAGCGATATGACAGAACTGTCACCCAACGGTAAACCTGAGTTTACGTCCATGTCAACACCCCGGACGGGGCCTATCCCCGGAGCCCGGGACGCCGTCCGCGACGCCATTTGTGGGGCGCGCGACATGACGCCGAGGTGGGTGGGTTCGGCTGCTCCGCTGCTCCGCTGCTCGAGCGACCGCCGGCGGGCTGCTCAGTACTTGACGGTGCAGCCGAACGCCTCGGTCTCTTTCGTGGAGATCGCCTTGCCGGCGGCGAGCTCGGCCAGCGCGGCATCGACGTAGTTCGTGACCTGCTCGCCCGGCTCGGGCTCACCGCCCTTCGTGCTGTCGATGGCGCCGGCGTAGACGACCGTACCCTGCGGATCGATGACGACCATGTGCGGTGTGCGCTGGGCGCCGTAGGCGCGCCCGACATCGCCCTTCTCGTCGATGAGGACGGGGTAGCTCATCCCGAACTCGCCCTTTGCCTTCACGTTCTCTTCCTTGGTGGTGCCCTGCTTGCCCGGGGCGCCCGAGTTGATGGCGAGCCACACGACCCCCTTCTGGGCGTGCTGCGCCGGCACGTCCTTCAGGCCGCCTTGGCGGTGCGCGAGCTGCACGAACGGGCAACCCGGGTTGAACCACTCGAGGACGACCGTCTTGCCCTTGTGATCGGCCAGCTTGACGGGCTTGCCGTCGAGGTCCGGCAGCGTGAAATCGGGCGCGGGCTGCCCGATCTTGGCCTGGGCCGCCTTCGCCTGAGCCGCCGGCGCGTCCGCGGCCTTCGCCTTCGGGGCGTCGGCCTTGGCGGGCTGCGGCGCGGCGGCGCCGGTGGCCGCGGGCGCGCTCGCCTCGCCTGGCTGGGTGCAGGCCGCGAGGGCCGCGGCGAGGAACGTCAGGGAAATGAGCTTGTTCATACAGGGACGCTTACCACGCGTCGCGGGAGGCGCATGCGTCACGGGAACTCCGGCCAGCGATCGCCGGTCGCCCACCGGTATCGAAGGCCGAGCTGGCCGAGATCCGCGCCCAGCAGGCCGAGCCGATCGGGCGTCGCCGCCACCACCATCACCGTGCCCACCGCGTCCAGGTGGTGCGTCAACGACACGGCCAGCACGGGGCCAATGCGCACGACGAGGCTGTCGCGGCCAGGGTTGCCGAGCACCTCGGCGGCGGCGCCCAGGCGGAGCTCGCCGAACCGGTCCATCTCCGCCATGTAGCCGAGCCGGCCCCGGTAGAGGTACGGCGGCTTCATCACCGCGTGGAGCGCCTCCTCGTAAAGGTAGAACCCCCGCGGCGTCCCCAGCACCGCATAGCCGGTCGCGACGCCGAACAGGCTGCCTCCGAGCAAGGGTATCGAGCCCGACACCTCGATCTCCCCGGCGACGTACCGCGAAGGGGGGCCCTGCATGAGCTCGGTGTCCCTGCGCGTGTACGACGCCCGGGGCTCGAGGAAATACTGGCTCGTCGAGAAGGCGTATCGCGCGCCGCCGCGGATCTCCACGCTGGGCAGCGCGGCGCGGAGGCCCAGGTACTCCGCGCCGCCGCTCGGCGACACGCTCGCGTAGGCCTCGATCCCGAGCCAGGACCAGTGCGGCTTGCCCACGCCGAGGGCGAGGCTCGGCCTGAAATAGATCACGCCGAGATCCATCAGCGCGGAGAGGAACGGGCGCGCGGCCGCGCTCCGCGCCCAGTACGAGCGCTTCTGCAGGAGGTCGATGCCCGAGGGCACCGGCGGCGGCTCGCCGGCGGTCGACGGCAGATCGGCCGGATCCTGGGCGCCGGCCCCGCGGGGCAGCAGGGTGAGCGCGGCGAGCGCCGCGGCGGCGGCCAGCGCGCGGCGGAGCGCCATCGCTAGAACCTGCCCACCAGGTACCCGCCGAGCGGCGCGGGCGCGAAGCTGAGCGTGACGCCGTCCCCGCGCGGCGCGCCCGAGGCGGGGGCGCCGCCGCGGTAGTGCAGGAGCCACGGGAGCCCGAGGCCGGTCAGGGCGCCGACCGCCGCGCCCGTGAGCGCGTCGGTCGCGAAGTGCTGGTCGGAGACGACCCGGAGCGTCGCCACGGCCGCCGCTGTCCCGAGCGACGCGGCGCACGCGAGCGCGTCGGGGGCGCCTCCGCCGTACAGGGGCAGGTTCGCGTGGTGCGAGCACACGAGCCCCGCTGCAGTGAACGCGGTCGAGCTGTGGCCGCTGAAGAAGCTCCGGTACCGCTTGCTCCCGCGGCAGTCGAGGTCCTGCTGCTCCTGCGGCCCGGCGCACCCGGCGCGGTAGGGGCGCTCGCGGCTCGTCAGCCCCGCGATGACGCCGTTCAGGGCCGCGTTCAGCGCGAGCGCCTCGACGTCGATCATCGCGATCTCCCAGGCGACGCTGCCGCGGCCGTGCCCCCACCAGGTCACGAGCAAGGCGTCCACCGCGAGGTGGTTGGTCATCAGCGTGAGCAGGAGATCGCTCGCGTCCCGCGCCATCTCGCGCTGGCGATCGCTCCGGATGCGCAGGGCGTCGCGCGCCGAGCCGTCGAAGCCGTTCACGGTCGTCCACCGGCCCTCCGACGGCGGGATGGCGAGCGTGCCGAAGGCGGTCGCGGCCAGGAGCCCCGTGGCCACGTATTCGCTCACGCGGAAGCGCGGCCAGGCCGGATCCCACGCGACCTCGGGCCGCGCGCGCGAGGGCCGCTCCGGCGCGGCCCGGCGCGGGGCGCTCGGCGCCAACGCCCCGGAATGGAGAGCGGTGATGTCGCCGGCTCCCCGTGTCGCCGCGCCGGACGGCGCCGCGGACAGCTCGGCTCGCGCCGCTGCAGACGGCTCGGCGCGCGCCTCTCGAGCGCCGAGCAGCGCCGCCACGGCGAGCGCGCTGGAGGCGAACCGGAGGGCCGCAGCGCACCTCAAGGAGCGGACCGCGCGATCAGAAATCGGGATGGCCGATGACGAGGAACTCGAGCGGACCGGCGCCCGTGTTGCGCAGCCCGTGGTGTACGTTCGTCTCGACGTGCATCATCTGGCCGGGACCGAGGGGCACCTCGCGGTCGCCGACGATGCCGAGCGCGTGCCCGGCCAGGATGTAGATGGTCTCGGTGGTCTCCGTGTGGAGCTCGCGCGAGATCTCGCAGCCGGGCGCCATCGTGCCCCTGTAGAAGCCGAAGGCGTGCCCGCGATCTCTTCCCAGCAGCTGCGCCATGAAGACGCCTCGGTTGGGCAAATACTCCATCACATCTTCGTCGGCTGCGGTCAGCACCACGGCCCCGTCGAGCTGCTGCCTCATGGCGATCCTCCTCCTTCACGAGTGAAGCCGCTGAGAGATCGAACCGTTACAGAAGCGCACCGCGTCCTGTCAACGGCGCTCCGCGCAAACCGTGCGACGGCGGCCGTCGGACTCTCAGCTTCCCAGCTTCTCTCCTTCCCCGTTCCCGTTCTCTGCGTTTCCTGGCTTCAGAAGGGCAACACCACGCTCGCGGCGGCGCGGAGCTCGTAGCTGAACGACATCGTCTTCAACCCCTTCGGAGGCAGCTCGACATGGCCACGGAGAAATCCGTCCTTCTCGTCCAGCGTCCAGCCGGGGGCCTCGCCGAGCGCGACCTCGACCTCGGCCACCTCGCTGACAGGGATCCGCTCGGTGACCAGCACGCGCTTCACGTTGCCGGAGAGGTTGGACACGGAGAGCTTCACTCGCCGGCGGATCTTGCGGCTCCCCGTGATCGCCGCGGTGTCCTGCTCCTCGTCGACGGTGCGCCGCACGCGCACGGCGTCGTCCACGCCGAAGCCGAGCTCGAACGGCTCGCCGGCGCCCACGAAATCGAGCCGGGCGCGGCCGATGAGGCTGCCGCCCCGCGCGATGCGCACCGGGCCTGCCAGCAGCGGGCGCGGCCGTCCACCGGCGCCGCCGCCGTCCAGCGTCACCGTGGCGCGCAGGTGAGCGGCGGGGTGGACCTCGGGGTACAGCACCAGCGCGAGCTCTGCGGGGAGCGAGCGCCGTGCGATCTCGATGCGCGTCGGGCGGCCGTCGGAGGCGAGGGTCACCGGCTCCGCCGCCTCGAAGATCAGCGGCTCACCGCCGTCGTCCACGCCTGGCATCTCGTCGACGGCCCGCGCCCCGCGGTCGAGCCCGGCCGCGGCGATCGCCTGGTCGCGCGCCTCGACGATCACGCGGCGGCGCTCGATCTCCGTCTTGCGACGCGCACGGAGCACGTCGTCCTCGAGCAGCGGCGCCTCGGCGCTCCTCGACGGCCGCGCGGTCGAGAAGCGCGCGGTGACGTTCTCCCAGACCTCGCCCGTCGCCTGCCACGCCGCCGCCCAGGTGGTGAGCTCGATCGAGCCGCCCGGCCCCTGCGCCGCCGCGCCGCCCGCGCTCGCGCTCGCGCCCGCGGCGCCCGCAGCGAGCCGCGCCAGGTGCTCGGGGCGCCAGATCGCGCACGCGACGCGGTACGTCAGCTCGATATCGACGGGCTGGGGCGCGGGGGCGTGCACCTCGACCTCGATCACCGCTTCATAGCGCGGTTGCTCGACCGACCCCTCGCGCAGCCGCGTCGCGGCGCGCCGCGCGTCCTCCTCGGCGCGCGCCCGCGCCGCGCGCGCGTCGGCCGATGCGCCGAGCGCCTCGGCGAGCGCCGCGTGCAGCGCCTCGGCGCCGCCGCGCCACGAGGCGAGGCGCTCGGGCTCGCCGGCGTCCTTCGGGACCTCGCTCATCGCCCGCGCCCACTTCGCGAGCAGCTGGTCGAGGTGGGCCTCGCGGCGCGACGCCCGGTCCCGCGCGCGCTCCGCGGCGCCGGCCCGCAGCGACGCCTCGCGCTCCTCGCGCTCCAGCGCGTCGATCGCCTCGCGACCGAGCGCCGCCTCCCTGTGCGCCCTCCACCGTACGCGCGCCGCCGTCACCCGGACCGTGTCCGCGCCCGCGACGCGCGCCTGCACGGTGCGCTCGTCGACGAACACCGAGACGCCGCCGATCGCGATCCACTGCGCCCCGGCCTGGACCTCGACGCGCGCAGCGCGCGCGACCTCGGCGCGATCCTCGAACAGCGTCACCGCGCGCGCCACGCTCGGGTGCGGCGCGCGGGCGCCTTCGTGCCCGCCGCTCGCTTCGCTCCCTTCGCCTCCGCTTGCGCTCCGCCCAGCCCGGTCCGAACCGCTCGCATCCGTTGCCATGGTGCGCTCGTTTCCTTTGTTATTCTCGACGGTTACCGCCGACGATCTCGTTCTTGGACGAGAACACCACGCGGTAGGTGAAGGCGACGGAGGCCTTGCCGCCTGGCGCGATCGGGACGCGCCAGCGCAGCCCGCCGCGCACCGGCTCGCCGAGCTCCTCCTGGGTGTACGGCTCGGCCTTCGGCTGCGACGAGAGGAGCTTGATCTCGACGTCCTTGTCGTCCGTCACCGGGATGCGGTCGAGGACCTCGACCTCGACGCCCATCCCGAGCGACGAGGAGAGGTCGATGACGACCGCGTGCTCGACGGCGAGCGAGCCGCCGAGCAGGCCGGCGCTCGACTCGTCCACGCGCGCGTTCCTGGCGACCCGGATCCGCTCCTCGACGCCGAGGCCAGCGCGGAGGAGGCCGCCCCGGTCCACGCGCCCGAGCGAGGATTGCGCCGCGAGGGCGCCGTCGACGAAGATCTCGACCGGCCCCGCGAGCAGGGGGGCGTCGAACGGGTTCTCGACGCGCGCCTCGCGGTAGACCTCGGCGGCCTCGCGGGGCGCGGTCACGAACCGGGGCGCGGCGGGGGCGCGCGCGGCGCCCAGCGCGACGCGGTGGAGCCTGCCGTTCGACGGCACGTCGGCGGCGCTCTCGCCGACGTAAAGGTGATCGAACTGCCCGCGCGAGTCGCGCGGATCCACGGCCCGCGGCGGGGCGCCGAGGTCCGCGATGTCCTGCTCCGCCCGCCGCGCGGCGCCCCTCGACGGCCCGGGCTCGTCGCGCGCGAGCCGGCCGCGCTGCTTGCCCGCTCCCGGGAGGTGCAGCGCGTCGAAGTCGAGCCACTCCTCGACCTGCGCGGGCTCGAGCGGCGCAGGGCCCGCGCCGCCGTCCAGCGCCTGCTCGGGAGCGAGCCATTCCTCTTCAAGGCTGGCCGTGACCTCGGCGCTCGCCGCGGAGCCGAGGGCGCTCCGGGGGACCGGGGGCGCGCTCGCCTGGGGAGCCGGCGGCGGGGGCGGCGCCCCGTAGCCGCCGCCGAACGACGGGAGCGACAGCCCGCGCGACTTGCGCGCCGGCGCGGCGAGCGGCATCGGCGCGGCCGCCGGCATTGGGGGCGGTGGGGCGAACGCCATCGGCGCGGCGGCCTGCACCGGGGGCGGCAGCGCGCCCGCGCCGGACGGCGCAGGCGGCGGCAGCCTCTTCATCGCCGCGAAGGACTCCGGGCTGGCCCGGTTCCGCGTGGGCTCGTCGCTGTCACGCGCGGGCAGGAGCCTTTCGGGCGCGGCGGTGGTCCGCGCGGCGGGCGGGGGGAGGGCGGCGACGAAGCGGTCGAACCCCTCGAACATGGCGTCGAGCCCCTCGGGCGCGGGACGGTAGCCGCGGCGCGGGGGGCGCTGCGCGCGGCTGAGCCGCAGCGAGGCGAGCTCCGGCAGCCGCGTGTCCTGCACGAGATCGGCGGTGGAGAGCGCGAGGCGCACGTCCTTCCAGTCCTCGCCGGAGGCCTGCGCGACGAGGGCGTCGAGCTGCAAGGCGACCTCGGTCGCGCCGCGCGAGAACCGCGCCGCGTAGGCGGGCCACCAGCGCGCGGCGAACACGGCGTACTCGAGCCGGAGCGCCGGCTCCCCGGCCGCGCCGCCGCGCTCCGGCGCGAGCCGCACGACCACGTCGAGGCGCGCCGGGTCGCGCTCCTCGACCTCGCCGCTCGTGGCCTGGGCGGCGTCGAGCTGGGCGGCCAGGAGCTCCTTCCGGGCGCGCTCGAGCTCCGCGTCGAGCGCGGCGGCGCGGGCGTCGAGCGCGGCGAGCTCGTCCGAGAGCAGGCGGCTCACCGCGAGCGCGTCGCGGATGCGGGCCGCCGGGTCGCCCGGCCGGAAGCGCCGCGCGAGCTCCGGATCGAGCGAGACGGCGCCGAGCTGGTCGCGCCAGAGGCGGAGGTGGTCACGCTCCGCCGACAGGCGCGCGATCGCGAGCTCGAGCTCGCGGAGCTCGGCGGAGAGCGCCGTCCTCGAGACGGGCGCCGGGGGCACGACGAGCCGCGCGCGCACGCCGATCACGTCGCGCACGTCGCGCACGTCGCGCGGGGGCCCGGAGCCCGCCGCCGCGCCCGCTGGGGCGCCGCCCGCGGCGTCCATGAGCGCGCGGAAGCTCCCCGGCTCGGCGAGGGGCGTGATCCCCGGCACCGAGATCTCGACCGCCCCCCGGGGGAGCGGCGCCGCGAGCTCGACGCGGCGGGTGACGATCGCCCCGCGCGCGTACACGACGACCCCCTCGATACGGCTAGCGCACTCGATCTTCTCGGCCGTCATCGCTCGTCCCTCGCCCGCGAACGCCCCGTGAGAGCGCGACGGTATCACGCCGCGTGTGGGCCCGGATAGCCGGCTATCTCCGCGTGTCGAGGAAGCCGAACCCGGGGAGTGCGTCGATGCCGTAGGCGCGCAGCGCGAGCTCGTCGAGCCTGTCGAAATCGCGCCGCTGGAAGGCGCTGCGGAGATCGCTCATCAGCTCGTCCGCGACGCTCTCCGGCGGCGGCAGGCGGATCCGCCGCAGGTACTGGGCCTGGAAGCGCAGGTAGCCGCCGCGCATCTTGACCGCATAGGACCACACGAAGAAGAGGGCGACCCTGGAGCCGAGCAGCCCGCCGAGGGCCTCCATGTCCCAGCCCTCCGAGGTGATGAAATAGAGATTGTGGTGCGGATAGAACCTGCCCTCGTCATAGACCACCTCGTTGGAGCCCGCGATGTCGGGGACGAGCAGCTTCGGGGCGGCGGTCAGCCCCGGATAGACGCGATCGATGGTGCGGAACCAGCCAGCGCCGCCCCGCCGGGCGATGTAGCGCCTCCTGATCTCGGCCTCGTGCGCGTGCAGGTACCCGGAGAGCCTCGGGTACTCCTCTAGATTGACCACCTTGCCGTCGGATCCGAAAGGATTGATGACGAACCGCCTTGCGTCGCGGATGCGGCCGTCCTCGATATCGTCTCGCATGACGAGCGGCACGAGGCGATCTCGCTCGATATCCACCTCTTCGCCGACGATGTAGATCCTGTCGCTCCCGGTGGCGACGCCGATGCCGACGCGGGTCCCGCCGACCTCCTCGATGGGCGCGAACCGCGCCTCGAGCGCGCGCAGGGCCTCGAGGTGCTCTGGCGAGCCGAGCACCCACGGGTCGTCGCCCTCGAACCAGGAAGCGTACTCCGACACGGCGACGCCGGAGCCGCGCTCGGCCGCGCCCGCCTCACCGCGCCCCTCCGCGCGTTGAAGAGCGGCGGAGGCGGCCTCGCACTCCTCCGGCGAGGCGGTGCGCAGCGTCGCGACAGGGACGCTCCCCGTCTTGCCGGGCGACACGGCGAATATCGACGGGTAGGCGACGACCTCGGACTCGAAGGGAGAGGCGCCCCGCAGATCGACGTAGCACCGCACCTGGAACCACCTCGACAGCATCCGGCGGAGCGGCGCGCCGTACCGGTTGAGGGTCCAACGGTCGGCGCAGATGAAGGAGAGGACCCCGCCGGGCGCGAGGAGCTCGAGGCCGCGCTCGATGAACGCCACGTAGAGATCGGCGCGGTCGTAGAGCGACCTGTACCGGTGTCGATACTCCTCCTGGAGCTCGGGTGAGAGCTGTTCGATCCTGACATAGGGCGGGTTGCCGACCACCGCGTCGAACCGGCGTCCCTGGCTGGTGAGGAGGAAATCGCCGTGGGCGATCCAAGCCTCCGAGAGGCGCGTCGCGTCGGCGTGCGGCAGCCCGAGCCGCGCGAGTGCGCCGGCGACCGCGAGGCGCGCGCGGTCGACGTGATCTCGCTCGACGTCGTACGACCGGATCGCCGGCTCGATCTCGAGGAGGTCGCGATCGTGGCGGCGCGCCGACTGGATCAGCCGCTCGGCGGCGGGGACAAGGAACGCGCCGTGGCCGCAGGCTGGCTCGAGCAGCGACAGCGACGCGAGATCCCGGTCCGCGGTGTAGCCCGCGAGATCGAGGATGAGATTCACGACGTGGGGTTTGGTCAGCACCACGCCGTGGGCCTCGCCCGACGAGCGCTCGCCGTAATCGTAGGCGCTCTGCGGGAGCATGACCGTCAGATCGAGGGCTGTCTGCATTGGCGCCGCGACCATGGTAGCCGCGATCGGCGCGCGCGGGCGACGCTCCACGGCAGCGCTCGCCGCGCGGTCGCTGCGCCCGAGGCCGCGGCCGGCCGCCTTGCGCCGGGCCTCTTCCCCGCTCGCGTGCCGCCGTCGAGGCGCTTTCTGCTTGTCCTTCCGCTTCCGCGCTCGGGGCGAGGCGCGGATCGCGTTTCAGGGGGCGTCGCCATCGAATAGAGTAGAGTCGCCTCATGGCGTTCCCCCTGTCTGTCTGTCCCGCCAATCGCATCGCGGCGAGCGTCGCCCGCGGAGGCGCGGTGCAACCGCCGGCCGCCGGCCCGGACGCTCGGTCGAGCGAGGGGGTCACGTGATCCTCGGCATCGGCATCGACGTGTGCGGCATCGGACGCATGGAGGATGCGCTCGCGCGGTGGGGAGAGCGGTTCTGGGAGCGGGTGCTGTCCGAGCCGGAGCGCCGGTCACTCGCGCACCGCGTGGACCGGGCGACGGCCCTCGCGGGCCGCTTCGCCGCGAAGGAGGCCGTGGTGAAGGCGATGGCCGGCGCGCCGGGCGTCGGCTGGCACCACCTGGAGGTGCGCGGCGCGCCGCGCATGCCGCCGACGATGGCGCTCCACGGGCCGGCGCGCGCGCTCGCCGAGCGCATGGGCGTCCGGCGGGTCCACCTGTCAATCACGCATGACGCAGGCGTGGCGGCGGCGGTGGCTATCCTGGAAGGGGACGGCGAAAGCCGATCCCCGACCGAAGTGGACGACGACGGCGAGAGCCGATCCCCGACCGAAGCGGACGAGGGCGGCGAGAGCCGATCCCCGACCGAAGCGGACGAGGGCGGCGAGAGCCGATCCAGCCTGGACGACGAAGGGAAAGAGCGCTCGTGATTCCGGTCCTATCGCGCGCGCAGATGCGCGCCTTCGACAAACACGCGATCCACCAGTGCCACGTCCCCGGCGTTGTCCTCATGGAGAACGCCGGCCGCGGCGCCGCCGACGTGATCTCGGCGATCATCGAGGGGCGGAGCGCCGGGCAGCCCGGCGACGCCGCGCACCGCGCGCCGCACCTGCCCGCGTCCGGCCTCTCGCCCGCGCGGGCGTTCTGGCCGGCGACATTGCCCTCCGGGGCGGGTCTCCGGGGCCGCCCTGGGAGCGTCCCACCGCCGCCGAACGGCCGTCGCGACGCCGAGGAGGCCCGCGCCGCGCGCATCCGATCGTTCCCCGTGCGGCACGTCCCGAGCCCGGGGCAGCCCGCGACGTACCCGCTCCACGCCCGCGTCGTCGTCGTCTGCGGGGCTGGCAACAACGGCGGCGACGGCTTCGTCGTGGCGCGCCACCTCCTCGCCCGCGGCGCGGAGGTCCAGGTCTTCCTCGCCGCCCGGTCCGAGAAGGTCACCGGCGACAGCCGCATCAACCACGACGCGTACGTGGATCTCGGCGGCGCGCTGACCGAGCTCCCCCCGGGCGCGTCCCTCGCCCCGCTCGAGGTCGCGCTCGCGGAGGCCGACCTCGTCGTCGACGCGATCTTCGGCACGGGCCTGGACCGCCCCATCGAGGGCCACCTCGCCGGCGTCATCGGCGTCCTCAACACGGCGACCTGCCTCTGCATCGCGCTCGACGTGCCTTCGGGCCTCGACGCCGACAGCGGCGCGCCGCTCGGCGCCGCGGTGCAGGCCGACGAGACCGTCACCTTCGGCCACCTCAAGATCGGCCTGCTCACGCCCGAGGGCGCGCGGCTCGCGGGCAACGTCCACGTCGTCGATCTCGGGGTCCCGGACCGGCCGATCCTCGCCCAGGTGGGATACGTCGCGGAGGTCCTCCGCAAGGAGACGATCGGCTCGTCGCTGCGCCCGCGCGAGGCGAGCGTCTACAAGCACCAGGCGGGCAACGTGCTCGTCATCGCCGGCTCGTCGGGCAAGCTCGGCGCCGCGCTGCTGACCGCGCGCGCGGCGATGCGGACGGGCGCGGGCCTCGTGACGATCTGCACCTGGGCCGACACGGCGCGCGCAATGGAGTCGCGCGTCGTGGAGCTGATGACGACCTCGATCGATCCGGCCCGCATCGCGGCGTCGCTCGACGGCGCGCTCGCCGGGCGGCGGGCGGTCGCCATCGGCCCGGGCCTCGGCCTCGACGAGCGGGCGCGGGCCGCCGTGGATCACGTCGTGCTCGGCTGGGACGGCCTGAAGGTCGTCGACGCGGACGCCCTGACCCACTTCGTGGGCCGCCCGGAGGCGCTCGCGACCGCGCGCGGGAGCCTCATCATGACGCCGCACTCCGGCGAGCTCGGGCGGCTCCTGGGCCGCAGCGCTCGGGCCGTCGAGGAGGACCGCTTCGGCGCGGTGCGCGAGGCCGTGGCGCTCACCCGGGCGATCGTCGTGCTGAAGGGGGCGCGCACGGTCATCGCGCTCCCGGACGGCCGCATGTTCATCTGCATGGCGGGCAACCCCGCGCTCGCCACCGCCGGCTCGGGCGACGTCCTGACCGGGATGATCGCGGCCCTCCTGTGCTCGATGGATCCTTCCGCCGCGGCGAGCGCCGGGGTGCTGATCCACGCGCTCGCCGGGGATGTGTGGCGCGCGCAGACGGGCAGCGATCGGGGGCTGCTCGCGGGCGAGATCGCCGAGCTGGTCCCGGGCCTGATCGCCGCGCTGGCCGCCGGGAGCGACCCGCTCTCGACGTGACGCGAGCGCCCGCTCCGCGGGACGCCCCGCCCGGCGCCCGCTCCGCCGGAAGCCCCGCCCGGCGCCTGCGCGGGTGGGGCCGCCGGGCCGGGCGCGCCGCGGGGCGGCTCGCCACCCTGGCGCGCCCGTTCTCCCTGCTGTCGATTTGACACGCGCGCGCGTGTCTCCGCCCGCGCCGTTCAGCGTGATTCGCGGCCTTCGCGAGGTCCGCGCGGTGGCACCTGCCTTGCCAGTGCCGGTACGACAGGAGGTCCCGCCATGCTCGTCCACGCCGCTCATGCCCCCGCCCGGTCCTCGAACCCAGCGCCGCCGTCGCCCGGCGCGACGCGCGCGCTCGGGCGCGGGCCGTCCTTCGGCGCGGCGCGGACGGCGCCAGGAGAGGGCTCGCGGGGAGCGGCCGACGAGCTGCTCCGGGGCCTTGTCGAAATGACACCGGAGCTCTTCGGCCGCGCGCTGCGGCTCTCCCGGACGCCCGCGACGGCCGAGGACCTCGTGCAGGACACGGTGGAGCGCGCGATCCGGTTTGCGGGGAGCTACGAGCCCGGGACCAACCTGCGGGCGTGGGTGCACCAGATCCTCTTCAGCGTCTTCATCACCCGCTGCCGCCGCAGCCGCCGCGAGCGCAACGCCCTCGACGTGCTCGCGAGCGACCCGTGCGCGTGGACCGCGCCGGAGCGCTGCGCCGACGTGCACGCCCTCTCGCCCGGCGTGCGGCGCGCGCTCGCGACGCTCCCGCCGACCTTCCGTGACACCCTGGTGCTCGTGGATCTCGAGGAGATGTCTTACAAGGACGCAGCGACGCGGCTGGGCGTCCCGGTCGGCACCGTCATGAGCCGCCTGCACCGCGGCCGGAAGCTGCTCGCCGAGGTGCTGCAGAGCGAAGCGCCGGGCGGCAAGACCGAGGCGAGGAGCGACGTGAAGGCCGCGGCGGCATGAGCGATCGCGGCGGCGATCTCCGTCGCCCGCGACCGGGCGTCGCGTCGCTCCTGCGCTGCGCCGATGCGGCCCGATTCGCCGCCGCAACGAGGGCTCTTTCGGCCGCCTGCGCGCCGCGCCTGCCTGCCGCGCTCGCGCGCTGCGCCTGCTTGCCGCGGTGATCTGCGCCCCCTACCATCGTCGTGCCACCGAGGAAGCGTTCCTCGCCAGGAGGCACCATGGCAACGACCGCGAGAGAGCCTCACGTCGTGATCGTCGGCGGAGGGTTCGGCGGCCTGAACGCGGCAAAGGCGCTCCGTGACGCGCCCGTCCGGGTCACCCTCATCGACAGGACCAATCATCACCTGTTCCAGCCGCTGCTCTATCAGGTGGCGACGGCCAGCCTCTCGCCGGCCGACATCGCGGTCCCGATCCGATCGGTCCTGTCGCGCCAGCGCAACGTCCGGGTCCTGCTCGGCGAGGTGACGGGCGTGGACCTCGCCGGCCGGCGCGTCTCCGTCGACGGCGACCCGCTGGACTACGACTTCCTGATCCTCGCGGTCGGCGCGACGAACAACTACTTTGGCCACGAGGAGTGGGCCCGGTTCGCGCCGGCGCTCAAGAACCTCGACGAGGCGCTCACCATCCGCGAGCGCATGCTGCTCGCCTTCGAGGCCGCCGAGCGCGAGGAGGACCCCGCAGCGCGGCGGCGGCTGCTCACGTTCGTCGTCATCGGCGGCGGCGCCACGGGCGTCGAGATGGCCGGCGCCTTCGCCGAGCTCGCGCGCTACATCCTCGCGCGCGACTTCCGCTCCCTCGACCCCTCGCTCTCGCGGGTGCTGCTCGTCGAGATCGGCGCCCGCATCCTCCAGGCCTTCCCGGAGAGCCTCTCTGCGAGCGCCGAGGAGCAGCTCACGTCCCTCGGGGTCGAGGTCATCAAGGGGCGCCGCTTCCGCCGCATCGACGAGCAGGGGGTGGAGTTCGAGGACGGCGAGCGCCTCCGCGCCGCGACCGTCATCTGGGCCGCGGGGGTCCGCGGCACCCCGCTCGCGCACGCGCTCGGCGTCGAGCTCGATCGCGTCGGCCGCGTGAAGGTCGGGCCGGACTGCTCCCTCCCCGGGCATCCGAACGTCTTCGCGATCGGCGACATGGCGATGCTCCGCGACCGGAACGGCGTCGACGTGCCCGGCCTCAGCCCTGCCGCGATCCAGGAGGGGCGCTTCGTCGCGCGCTGCATCCTCGGCGATCTCGAGGGCCGCCCGCGCGGGCAGTTCGCCTACCTCGACAAGGGGACGATGGCGACCATCGGCCGCTCGCGCGCCATCGCGAAGGTCGGGCGCCTGCAGATGTCGGGCACGCTGGCGTGGCTCGCCTGGCTGGCCGTCCACGTGCTGTTCCTTATCGGCTTCAGGAACCGCTTCACCGTCATGTTCGCGTGGATGTGGCAGTACATCACCTTCAAGCGCGGCGCCCGCCTCATCACCGGCCATACCTCGCCGGTGCTCCTGGCGGCGCCTGCGCCTTCGCTGCGTCGCCCGTCGGCCGCGAGTCCGGCGGCTGAGGCCGTCTCCAGCGGCCCCTGAGCGCGCCTTCCCCCGCTTGCTTGACGCGCGCCCTCCACCATGGCGGATACGCGTCCAGTGAAGGCACGCAGAGCCCAGACCCCCGCGCGATCGGCGGCTGCCGAGCCGCCGTCCCCACCCCCGCCCCCGGCGAGCGAGCCTGGCGGGGACGACCCGGCGTTCGACGAGGCGTCGGACCTCACGCCGGTCGTCGCCTCCAACCTGAAGCGGTTCCGGGCCGAGCGCGGCCTCTCGCTCGAGCGCCTGGCGAAGGCGTCCGGGGTGAGCCGGGCGATGCTCGGGCAGATCGAGCTGGGCCAGAGCACGCCGACCATCAACGTCCTCTGGAAGATCGCGCGCGCCCTCGGGGTCCCCTTCTCGGCGCTGATGAGCCAGGCGACCTCGCCCGTCACGACCGTCATGCAGTCCTCGCACGCGCGCATCCTGCGATCGCGCAACGGCGACTTCTCTTCCCGGGCGCTCTTCCCGATGGACCGGCCGCGCAACGTGGAGTTCTACGAGCTCCGCCTCGCGCCGCGCTCGGTCGAGCACGCCGACGCGCACGCGCCGGGCACCGCGGAGAACCTGATCGTCACCGAGGGCTCGGTGGAAATCACCGTGGCCGGCGAGCGGCGCCTGCTCGAGACCGGCGACGCCATCCTGTTCGAGGCCGACAGCCCGCACAGCTACCGCAACCCGGGCAGCGCAGAGGCCGTCATGTACCTCGTCATGACCTACGGCTCGCGCGGGTAGGTAGGTAGCTCGGCCGCATTTCCGGACCCCACCGGCCTCGTGTCCCTCCGGTATCCAAGACATGTCCTCCGTTATTTTGGCAGAACTCCCTTGCGTCCTCTGCTTTAGCGTGAGATATGTCCGTTATAACGGCGGTTACCCGCTGCGAGGAGCAAGGAGGCGGAGCGATGCGGATCACCTGGATTGGTGGGTTGGATCGCAACCAGGCTCAGCTGGAGCGGATGGCCCTGCAGGCGGGGCACCATCTGGAGTTTCACACGGGCAACACGGGCGGCCGCGGGGCGGCCGAGCTGCGGGCGGCCATCGAGCGGGCCGATCTCGTGATCGTGCTGACCGACGTGAACAGCCACGGCGGTGTGCTCCTCGCCAAGAAGCTCTGCCAGAAGCTCGGCCGCGCGGCGTTCATGGCCCGGCGCTGCGGCGCCTCGCGCTTCCAGCAGCTGCTCGACGCGCTCGCGCAGCGGGAATCGCGGTATCTCGCGGCTGGATGAGGGAGTAGGGACGATCGATGCGATGCTTGATGACGGTGCTTTGTTGTGTGCTGGCGCTGGCGCTCTCGGCGTGCTCGAAGGGCGATGCGGCCGGCGCCTCGAAGTCGGGGTCGCTGCAGATACTGAACGTCTCGTACGACCCCACGCGTGAGCTCTATGAAGAGGTGAACGCCGCCTTCGCGAAGCGCTGGAAGGAGCAGAGCGGACAGGACGTCACCATCAAGCAATCACACGGCGGCTCGGGCAAGCAGGCCCGGTCGGTGATCGACGGGCTCGAGGCGGACGTGGTCACGCTCGCGCTCGCCTACGACGTCGATGCGGTCGCGTCTGCCGGGCTGATCAAGGAGGGATGGCAGGCGCGCCTCAAGGACAACAGCGCTCCTTACACGTCGACCATTGTCTTCCTGGTGCGCAAGGGCAACCCCAAGGGCATCAAGGACTGGGACGATCTCGTGAAGGAGGGCGTCGCGGTCATCACCCCGAACCCGAAGACCTCCGGCGGGGCGCGGTGGAACTACCTCGCCGCGTGGGGGTACGAGCTGAAGCGGGCGGGCGGCGACGAGGCGAAGGCGAAGGACTTCGTCGGCCGCCTCTTCAAGAACGTGCCCGTCCTCGACACGGGGGCGCGCGGCTCGACCACGACGTTCGTCGAGCGTGGGCTCGGCGACGTCCTGATCGCCTGGGAGAACGAGGCGCTGCTCGCGGTGAAGCAGAGCGGTAAGGACAAGTTCGAGGTGATCGTGCCGTCGATCAGCATCCTCGCCGAGCCGCCTGTCGCGGTGGTCGACAAGGTGGTCGACAGGCGCGGGACGAGGGCCGCGGCGGAGGCGTACCTCGCCTTCCTCTCCACGGAGGAGGGGCAGCGCATCGCGGTGAAGCACTTCTATCGCCCGCGCAACCCGGCGATCCTCGCGGCGGCCGAGTCGGAGGGTGTCTTCCAGAAGGTCGCGCTCTTCTCGATTGACGACGTGTTCGGCGGGTGGCAAAAAGCCCAGAAGACGCATTTCTCCGACGGCGGCGTCTTCGACCAGATCTACCAGGCCGGTAAGTAGACTTCGTGGCTCTCCTCTGGCGGCGACAGAGCGTTCTGCCCGGCTTCGGGCTGGCGATGGGGATTACGGTAACGTACCTGTCGCTGCTCGTGCTTGTCCCGCTGTCGATGATCTTCCTCAAGACGGCGACGCTCCAGCCCGCCGAGATCTGGGCGGTGGTGACGTCGCCGCGCGCCGTCGCCTCCTTGAAGATGAGCTTCTCCGCGTCGCTCATCGCAGCGGGCATCAACGCGGTCTTCGGCGTCCTCGTGGCGTGGGTGCTCGTGCGCTACAGCTTTCCGGGCAAATCGATCGTCGACGCGCTCGTCGACCTGCCCTTCGCGCTGCCGACGGCGGTCGGCGGCATCGCGCTCACGGCCATCTATGCGCAGCAGGGGTGGGTCGGTCGGTTCCTGTACCCGCTCGGGATCCAGAGCGCGTTCAGCCGCCTGGGCGTCGTCATTGCGCTCACCTTCGTGGGGCTCCCGTTCGTCGTGCGGACCGTCCAGCCGGTGATGGAGGAGCTCGAGGTCGACCAGGAAGAGGCGGCGGCGTCGCTCGGCGCGGGCCGATTCGAGATCTTCCGTCGCATCCTCCTGCCCGCGCTCTGGCCATCGATCCTCACCGGGTTCGCGATGTCGTTCGCGAGGGCGTTCGGCGAGTACGGGTCGGTCGTGTTCATCTCCGGGAACATGCCGCTCAAGACGGAGATCACGCCGCTCGTCATCATGACCAAGCTCGAGCAGTACGACTATGCGGGCGCGACGGCGCTCGCGCTCGTGATGCTGCTCTGCTCCTTCGTGCTCCTCTTCCTGATCAACCGACTCCAGTCCTGGAGCGGCGCGCGCGTGTCGTCGCGGAGCCCTGTCGAAGCGCCCAAGCCCGCGTCGGAGCGGCCCGCGGGGGCCAGAGCGCCCGGGGTCGCGTCGTAATGGCTGGCGCGGCGGGCAAGCTGCGGGTCAGGTCGCGCGGGGCGGTGCGCGGCGCCACGTCCGAGCCCCCGCTGGTGCGCTGGGCGCTGACGGCGGTGGCGCTCGCGTTCCTCGGGTTCTTCCTGTTCCTGCCGGTCGTGTCGGTGTTCATCGAGGCGTTGAAGGACGGCCTCGCGGGGTACTGGCGGGCGATCACCGCGCCCGACGCCGTGGCCGCCATCGAGCTGACGCTCACGACCGCGATCATCGCCGTGCCGCTCAACCTCGTCTTCGGCGTGGCCGCGGCCTGGGCGATCGCGCGCTTCGAGTTCACGGGAAAGAGCCTGCTCGTCACGCTCATCGATCTCCCGTTCGCTGTCTCGCCGGTGATCTCCGGCATGATCTTCGTCCTGCTCTTCGGGGCGCAAGGGGTGCTCGGCCCCTGGCTCATCGAGCACGACCTCCGGGTCATCTTCGATCGTCCGGGGATCATCCTCGCGACGACGTTCGTGACGTTCCCGTTCGTCGCGCGCGAGCTCATCCCGTTCCTGGAGAGCCAGGGGGCCGACGAGGAGCACGCGGCGCTGTCGCTCGGCGCGAGCGGGTGGAGCATGTTCTTCCGCATCACCCTCCCCAACGCGAAGTGGGGCCTGCTCTACGGCGTGGTGCTCTGCAACGCGCGGGCGATGGGCGAGTTCGGCGCGGTGTCGGTCGTCTCGGGGCATATCCGGGGGCAGACCAACACCATGCCGCTGCACGTCGAGGTGCTCTACAACGAGTTCCACTTCTCGGCGGCGTTCGCCGTCGCCTCGCTGCTCGTCCTGCTCGCGCTCCTGACGCTCGTGGCGAAGCGCCTTATCGAGTACCGGGCGGAGCGAGACGCCGCTCCGGCGATCGACCCGGCGGCGAAGGCCGGCGCGGGGTGACGCGCGGGCGCCGTCCGGCGCTCGCGGGGGACAGGGCGCGCGCGGAGGAGCGAGGGGCGCTGGAGGACTCGGCGCGAGCGGCATGAGAGGGAGCGCCGGGGACACGGCGCTTCCCTGGAATCGCCGTTGCGCGGGAGAACGGAGCGCGCGCGGAGAACAGCGGCTCTCGACGCCTCGATCCCGGTGAGCGCCGCGGGAGGGCGGCTGCCGGGCTGCGCCCAACTTGCGATTGGCCCCCGGCGCTCCAGGTTCGAGGGAGGGGTCACCATGCGGTTCTTGGAAGCGGTTGGGCGTGTGATCGGCGGAGCGCTGTCTCCCATCGCCTTGGGAGGCAGCTTCATCCGGAGAGCGAGGCTGTTCCATCCCGACGGCGTGGTCTACTGCGCCGGGGTGAAGGCGCTCGCGGCGGAGGGCGAGGTCGGCGCGCTGGCGCAGCGGCTTGCGGGGCCGGCGCTCGTGCGGCTCTCGGGCGGGATGTGGCGGTGGCGGGACGGCAAGGGCGAGCGCCGTCCGGACGTGCTGGGGGTCGCGGTGCGCTTCCGGACCAGCGAAGAGGTGACGCCGGCCGCGAGCGCCGGCGATCAGGACCTGGTCTTCGTGAGCGCGCGCCGATTCTGGCTGCTCCCGTTCGCGCTCTTCACGACGAAGAGGCACGATTTCCTGGACAACGACTACTACGCGCTGGCGCGGTTCGACGTGGCCGGCCTCGGTCGCGCGGAGTTCCGCCTGGTGCCGCTGCGCGCGTCGGTGGTGAAAGGCAACCGCCGGGAGAAGCTGGAGCGCGCCGCAGCGGCGGGGCTCGCGCTGATGCGCCTCGAGGTGAGGCGAGGGGGATCGCGCGCGCGGTGGATGGCAGTGGCCGATATGGAGCTGTACGAGCCGGTGGACATCGACCAGCGCGCCCTCCGCTTCAACCCGTTCCAGACGGGGAAGGGGATCGTGCCGCGCGGGCTGCTCCAGGCGACGCGGCGGGCGGTCTACATGGCCAGCTACATCGGGCGGGCCCTGGGGGGGCGGGAGAGGGTGCCGCGCGCGAGAAGGACGCGGCGCGGCGGGCGCGAACAGTAATCAGCGGGGCGGCGCCGGGGTGCGGTGCGGGGGTTCTGGAGGGCTGCGGGGGAACGCGCGGAGGCCGCCTCCAAGGGGCAGCGGCCGGCGGAGGGGGGAGGGGGAGCGCACGGCGCGCGCTGGGGCCCCGCCGAACTCGCGTGAACGCCTGCGTTCACCTCGCTTCGCGAGATGAACGCAGGCGCAGAGTCGCTCGGACAGCGGCCCGTCCCCAGCGCGCGCCGTGCGCTCTCCTCCCCCCTCCGCCGGCTCCAGGATCGGGACGGAGGGAGCTGGAAGCTGGAAGCTGGAAGACAGAGCGAGAACGGCGACTGAACGGCGACTGAACGGCGACTGGACGAGCGCGGCGGAGCGCTGGCGGAAGAGGCGGCTCGGCCGCGTGAATCGTGAATGGAGACGGGGGGCACCAAAGGCGTTGACAGCCGGGCGGAGATGAGGCATGACCACGCGCCGCTTCGAACAGTCGGTGAGGTAGCCAAGTGGTTAGGCAACGGTTTGCAAAACCGTTATACGCGGGTTCGAATCCCGTCCTCACCTCCGCACGGACGTCACAGTTCGACTCTGCCGGTGGCATGCGACGGTGCCCAGCATCGCGCACCACGACGCCTCGATCGACGTCCGAGAGTTGTCGCAGCGGGCAGCGGCGATACTTCGTGCGCCACGGTTCTGGATCCAACGGATCGAGCCGAACGGCGCCGATGAGCCCGTAACGCACGAAGATGCGCCCCGCCATGGAGCACCTCGGAAGAGATTACTTCAGAGGGAACCAGACGGACTCGTAGCGGAACGTCACCTCTTCGCCTGGATGGATGTCGCGCACGGCGACGATCTCCATCTCCCTCGACTCGAGGTGTCGGATGACCTTTGCGTTTGGCTCGGGGGAGTGGTTGTACAGCATCCCGAGCCCGGTCGGGATCGCCGCCGCGTGCTCTCCCCAGAGGAAGTAATACGCGTGGAGCGCCGTCTGCTCGAGCAGCTCCCACTGCGGATCCGGGAGCACGATCACCGGCACACGCTCGACCGTCTCGTCCTTCGCGATGAGGCCGCACGCGAAGACGCCGAGACCCCTCTCTCCACTTGAGCCAATCTTGAGCTTCGTCATGGGCACGGCGTTATCGATCGGGCCGGCGAGGGCGCGGCGCCTCTCACCTCTTCTCCAGGTCTCGCCGCAGCCTGCCATGGGCCGATGCCCGCACCAAAAATTTTGCGCTCCACGGCTGGGACGCCGGCAGCCATGAGGCCTCTGCGTCGAGGTCCGGGCTCGTGATATTGTGGCGTGGCTGGATCGGCTCACCGCCGCGATGGGGCTGGTGATTCCGGCGCGCTGACGCATGGCCTCGGATCTCCCGCGAAAGCCCGTCGTGCCGCCCGACGCATCGAGCGATCGGGCCGCACCCGTGGAACGTACGCTCCCCGATGACGGTGGCGCCGATGGCTCAGGCCCCTCGCCGAGCGAGCGCGCGCCGACGCGGCTCTGGTCCCCACGGCGGTCCGCGGCCGAGCGTGCGCGAGCGGCGCTGGGCGCGCTCTTGCGAGCGGCGCTGGGCGCGCTCTTGCGGCGGGAGCCCCGCGCGCCGCGGCCCAAGCTGCCGCCCCGCGCGCTGCTCCTCCGCTGGGGAAAGCGGCTCGCGATCGCCCTCGCCTGCCTCCTTGCCGTCGCCGTGGTCGCCTTCTTCCTCGTCGTCCATCACTACGAGCGCGACCTGCCGACCACCGAGGAGCTCAAGAGCTACAACCCGCCGCAGGTGACGCGGTTCCTCGCGCGCGACGGCACCGTCATCGGTGAGCTCTTCGTCGAGCGCCGGACGCTCGTGCCCGTCATCGAGATCCCGCCGGTGATGAGCCTCGCGGCGCTCGCGGCCGAGGACGCCAGGTTCTACAAACACGACGGCCTCAATTACCTGGGCATGCTCCGCGCGCTGATCGTCAATCTGCGCTCGGCGGAGGCGCGCCAGGGCGGCAGCACGATCACCCAGCAGGTCGTGAAGAACGTGCTGCTCACGCACGAGCGCACGCTGGACCGGAAGGTGCGCGAGCTCCTCCTCGCGCGCCGTATCGAGCAGGAGCTCACGAAGGACCAGATCCTCGAGCTCTACCTGAACCACATCTACTTCGGGCACGGGCGCTACGGGGTCGAGGAGGCGGCGCGGTTCTACTTCGGCAAGAGCGTCCGTCAGGTCACGCTGGCCGAGGCGGCGCTCCTCGCGGGCCTCGTGAAGGGGCCCTCCATCTACTCGCCGCGCGTGAACAAGGAGCGCGCCGAGAAGCGCCGCGCCTTCGTGCTCGGTCAGATGCGCGAGAAGCGCTTCCTGCCCGCGGCGCAGATCGACGCCGCGCTCGCGGAGCCGATCCGCCTCGCGCCCGAGCCGGAGCACCTGGACGAGCTCGCGCCCGAGGTCCTCGCCGAGGCCGAGCGCGCGCTGCGGAAGGCCGTCGGGCCCGACGCGAGGTACGGCGGCTACACGGTCGTGACCTCGATCGACCCGAAGATGCAGGCCGCGGCGCGCGCGGCGGTGCGCCAGAACCTCGACGCCTACGCCGCGCGGCACGGGCTCGTCGCGCCGTTCACCCGCGCCAAGGGGGATCCGGCGCCCTTCCAGGGCGCGCCCAAGGACGCGGGCCGCGCCTACCTCGGCGCGGTGACCGGCGCCGACGACGCGCGCGGGACGCTGGCCGTCCGCGTCGGCACGGCGCAAGGCACCGTCGATCTGCGCAAGGAGCGCCGATACAACCCGCGCGGGCTCCCGCCGAGCCGCTTCGCCGAGGTCGGCAAGGTGCTGCGCGTGCGCTTCGAGGGCGATCCCGAGGCCGGCAAGCTCCGGCTCGACCTCGGCCCGCAGGGGGCGCTCGTCGCGATCGACGCGCGCACGCGCGAGATCGTCGCGCTCGCCGGCGGCTACGAGGGCGCGCGCGGCGGCCTCGATCGGGCGAGCAACGCGCACCGCCAGCCAGGATCGACCTTCAAGGCGATCGTCTACGGCTACGGCATCCATTCGCGAAAGCTCACGGCCGCGTCGATGCTCGAGACCGATCCGGCGGCGCTCGAGGGCTATCGGCCCGGCAACTACGACGAGAGCGAAGGGCAGAGCCCGAAGCGCCTGCGCGAGGCGCTCGCCCACAGCGTGAACGTGGCCGCGGTGTCGGCGCTCCGGGACGTCGGCCCCGAGGGCGTGGTCGCGTGGGCGCGGGAGCTCGGGATCGCGTCGAAGCTCGGCGCGGACCTGTCCCTCGCGCTCGGCTCCTACGAGGTGACCCCGCGCGAGATGGCGGCCGCCTACGCGACGTTCGCCGCGGGCGGCGCGTACCAGGAGCCCGTCCTCGTGACGAGGATCGCGGGCCCGCGCGGCGAGGCGCTGCCCCTGCCGGCGCGGCCCCCGCCGCGCCCGGTGATGACCGCGGCGGAGGCGTACATCACGACGGACCTGCTCACCTCGGTCGTGAAGGTCGGCACGGCGAAGCAGGCGCTCTCGCTGCGCCGGCCGATCGCCGGAAAGACCGGGACGACGAACGACGCGAGGGACGCGTGGTTCGTCGGCTACTCGACCGACATCGCGTGCGCCGTGTGGACCGGCTTCGACGACGCCACGACGCTCGGCGCGCGCGAGGTGGGCAGCAGCGCCGCCCTGCCGGCGTTCATCGCGTTCATGGAGAAGGCGCACGCGGGGCGGCCGGCGACCGACTTCCCGGAGCCGCTCGGAATCGTGCGCCTCCCGATCGACCCGGAGAGCGGGATGCCGGCGTTCCCCGGCCAGGAGGGCGCTGTGGAGGAGGTGTTCCTCGAGGGCACCGAGCCGACCGGCGTCGCGGTGCCGGACCCGGCCGCGATCGGGCAGGGGATCCTGGACCTCTTCAAGACGCAGTGACCGTCGTGATGCGACGGCGTTTCCCCTGCGCCCTGCGCCGCGGCCTCCATGTCGGGCTGGCCGGGCGCGCGGCGCCCTTGTGATCCTCGCAGCGCGACGCCGGCCCCACGCGGGCCGCCGCGCGCTATGTTCCGGGCCGCCCGCATGAAGTGGTCGCCGATCC
This sequence comes from Sorangium aterium, assembly GCF_028368935.1. Classification (NCBI taxonomy): domain Bacteria; kingdom Pseudomonadati; phylum Myxococcota; order Polyangiales; family Polyangiaceae; genus Sorangium; species Sorangium atrum. The sequence goes on from NZ_JAQNDK010000002.1 coordinate 1,807,784, forward strand.
TCGCCGCCCTGCTCCTGCTCGTGGCCGCGTGCAAGAGGCCCGCCGAGGAGGCGGTCGCGCTCTCGCCGCAGGCCGCGAAGGGCAAGGCCATGTTCTCCACCCTCTGCGCGGCGTGCCACGCCCCCAGCTCCAAGCTGGTCGGCCCTCCGCTCAGCGAGATCGCAGGGCTCTACAGGGCCGATCCCGCGGGCATCGTCCGCTGGGCCGTGACCCCGGGGCGCAAGCGCGCCGACGTCCCCCCGATGCCCAGCTTCCGCGGCGTCCGGGAGTCGGATCTCGCCGACATCGCGCAGTACATCATCGAGGCCGGCACCGCGGCCGGAAAGCAGGGTCCATGATCTATTCGTTCGTCCTCGTCGCGCACTCGTGGCTGCGCTGGGTCGTCCTGCTGCTCGGGCTCCTGGCGCTCGCGCGGTCGGTCCGTGGCTGGGCCCAGCGGGGGCCGTGGACGGCGGCGGATCGCAAGGTCGGCGCGGCGTTCGTCGGCTCGCTCGACGCCCAGTTCCTCCTCGGCATCCTGCTCTACACCGCGCTCAGCCCGCTCAGGCCCACGTCGCTGGCCGCGCTGAAGGCCGCCATGCCCATCGCGGCGCTGCGCTTCTTCGCCGTCGAGCACATCTTCACCATGATCGTGGCGGTGGCGGTCGCCCACGTCGCCTGGGCCCGGGTGAAGCGAGCCCCGGACCCCACCGCGCAGCACCGGCGCCTGGCGCTCGGCGTCCTCTTCACGCTGCTCGTCATCCTCGCCGCCATCCCGTGGCCCTTCATGGAGTACGGTCGCCCGCTCTTCCGGCTGCCCTGAGAGGCCGCCCACCGCCGCGCGTTCCCGGAGCAGCAGCCCGGGGCGCGCCGGCTTACGGGCTTACGCGACGTCCTCCCGGCTCATCCGGAGCAGCCACAGCGGCGCCAGCGCCTGCGACAGGCTCCGCACCAGCGCCGACTCGGCATACCCCATCACGTAGTCCTCGATCTCGATAGGCGCCGTCGCGCCCGGGCGGCGCGGCGGGTCGAACCGGACCCGTCGCACCACCGGGAGGAGCTCGGCCGGGTTCGGCGGGAGCGCGTGCCCGCGCCGCGCCGCCTCGTCGAACGCCGCCTGCAGCTCGAGGTGCTCCCGGACCGCGCCCGCCGGCGAGAGGCCCGGCCGGGCCGGCAGGACGCGCACCCGCACCACCTCGGGGCCGCGCGAGAGCGACGTCCAGACGTGCGCGCCCGTCTCCAGCTCGAAGAAGTCCGTCACGCACAGGCCCACGACGCTCAGGACGAGGAGCTCGGCCCCGCGCCCGGGGGCGGCGAGCATCGCCTCGAGCCCCGCCGCCCCGCGGCCCTGCTCGACCACGCGCGCGTGCCCGTCGCCGTCGGACGCGCTGCAGAGGGGCGCGCAGGCCCACCCCTCCACCTCACCCCCCGCCTCGCCGTAGGCGCGCGCGAGCGCCTCGAAGAGCCCCTCCTCGGGCTCGTCGCGCGCGCCGGCCGGCCTCTCGTCGAAGCGCGCCGCGCGGAGCAGCTCGATGAGGACCGCGTGCTGGCCCGGCTCGTCCACCTTGCGGAGCGCGCGCCGGAGCGCGTGGCCCTCCGCGATGCACTCAAGGACCTCCTGCTTCGCCGGCCGGCGCAGCGGGCCCGGCAGCTGGCGCCGGTGGAACAGGCGCACCCTGGAGCGGCTCCACTCGTCCTCGACCGTCACGTAGCCGAACCGCCGGACCTCCAGGTCGAGGTGCTGCTGCTCGTCGTCGTCGCCGCTCCGCCGCCGGACGAGGTCGATCCGCTCGCGGAACGCCCGGATCGCGCCGCGCATGGCGTCGAGGTTGTAGACCGCCTCCGCGTGCTCGTGCGCCTCGGGCCCCTCCGCCGCGGTCCGGCTGTGCTCCGCGAGGTGGTAGCGGATCCGCTCGGAGAGGCGCGCGAGGTCGTCGCTCCGATCGAGCGCGTCGACGAACTCGAGCAGCGGCGAGAGCTCCGCCGTGAGCGCGCCGAGCGGCCTCGCCATGAGCGGCGCGAGGGCCCACGCCGCGGCCGCGGGCTCGGCCTCCGCGAGCGCCTCGCGGTGCAGCGCAAACGTGGGTGACGCGGGCGACTCGGGTGACCCGGGTGACGCGGCGCCGTCGCTGCGCGCGGTCGTGAAGATGCGGATCACCTGCATCGCGGCGGGCGCGCCGCGGGTGAGCGCGTCGCTCAGCAGCGATCCGATCTCGTCCTCGATGAACCGCTTCACCGAGCGGGCGCCGTCCTCGGCAACGAACGCCTCGCGCGCGATCCGCTCGGCCACGCCGGCGCCCCGGCGCACGAAGGCGCTCCGCTCGGCGAGCCCGCGCCGGGCGAGCAGCCGGTCGAGCTCCTTCTCGGCCACCCGCACCGCCACCTCGGGCGTCAGCGGCCGGAACGGCACGACGCGGTCGATCCGGTTGAACAGCTCGGGCGGGAAGAAGTCGCGCACCGCCCGCGCGACCTCCTGGGCCGACTCCTCCGCGATCGCGAGCGCCCGCGCCTCGGGCAGTCCCGCGCCGCCGAAGCCCACCAGCGCCCGCGACCGCGCGCCCAGGTTGGACGTCATCACCACGACCGCGTGGTGGAAGTGCGCGGGCCTCGCCGCCGCGTCCGTGAGCCGCCCGTCCTCGAAGAGCTGGAGCAAGAGGCCGTGCACCGACGGGTGCGCCTTCTCGATCTCGTCGAGCAGCACCAGCGAGAACGGCTGCTCCCGCACCCGCTGCGTCAGGAGCCCGTCGGGCGCGTAGCGATCGCCGACGAGCCGCGCCGGCGCGTCCGGGCCGCTCTGCTCGCTCATGTCGAAGCGGAGCAGGCGCGACGCGCTGCCGTAGATGAGCTCCGCCATGCACCTGGCGAGCTCGGTCTTGCCGGTCCCCGTCGGCCCTGTGAACAGGTACACGCCGTACGGGCGCCGCGGATCCACGAGGCCCGCCTTGATGCGCGCCACGAGGTCCGCGGCGGCGCGCACGGCCTCCGGCTGGCCGATCACCCGCCGGCCGAGCTCCTCCTCCAGCGCGCCGGCGTCGAGCGGCTCGTCGCCGCCCAGGAGGAGCCGCGGTACGCCGGTCTTCTGCGACAGGAGCCGCAGCACGTCCTGCGAGCCGACCGATCGCGACGCGTGGCCGCGCGCCGGTCCCGGCTCCCCGGAGGACGAGGGCGTCACGCCCGCGCGGACGACCTCGCGCAGGAGGTCGACGGCCTTGCCCGGCAGCGCCTGCGCCGAGAGGAGCGAGCCGCCGAGATCGAGGATCGTCCGCAGCACGTACGGGCTCACGCGGGCGGCGTGGCGCTGCTCGAGCGCGCGGACCTCCCGCACCATGAGGCGGAACGTCTCGGAGGGCGTCGCCTCGGGGAGGAAGAGCGGCGTGAACAGGGCCGCGAACGACGGGGACTCCTGCTCGAGGAGGCGGAACGCCTCGGGGGAGCACTCGCCGACCATCACGATCTCGCGGCGGGAGAGCGGGCCGCGGAAGAAATCGGCGAGCGAGCGCTCGCTCTCGCGCGACCTGCCGATCCGGCCGAAGTGGTGGAGGTCGTCGATCACGAGGATCGCGCCCCGGCTGCGCGCGTCGTCGACGAGCTCGACGCACCGCTTCTCCCAGTCGCCGAGGTGGCTCATCCCGGCGATGAGCCTGCGGCCGCTCACGGCGAAGACGTCGCGGACGCGGTCGAGGTTCTTGTGCGCGCCGTACCCGTCGGCCGCGAGGAGATCGAGCACCGCCCGGTGGATCAGGGTCGTCTTGCCGCACCCCGGCGGGCCGACGACGACGACCGGCTGCGCCCTGCCCGCGCCGAGCAGCAGCGCGAGCTGCTCGCGCTGCGGCGATCGCGGCACGCCCGCGTCGAGGTTGCCCTGGGCCGCGCGCTGCGTGAGGCTCACGCCGAGGCTCGGCAGGACCTTGAGGCCCCGGCGCTTCTTCCAGCGGAACGCCGGATCGGCGCCGGTGTCGTCGTCGCCCGGTCGATCCGGCAGATCGGCGAGCGCCGAGCGCGGGGCGCACGAGAACGACAGCGCCGTGATGCGCTCCTTGCCCCGGCTCCAGAGCCGCGCGATCTCGTCGTCGTCGAGCGCGGCCCACGCGACCTGGAACAGCGCGCGGAGCTGCTCGTCCAGCGGGAGATCCTCGCGGATCGGCGCGGCCTCGCCCTGGCGGGCGGGGTGGTAGGCGAAGACGATGCGCTCCTGCTCCGAGGCCCAGCGCGGCTCGAGCACGACGGGGCAGAGCCCGCTCACCTTGCGCCGGTCGGCGGCGCCGGAGAGCGTGAGCTCGAGGCGCACCTTCTCGAGCCGGATGCCGCGGGGAAACTCGAAGCGCGCGATCTCGGCCGCGCGCGCCTTCTCGAAGACGGGCCTGAGCTCGTCGGTGAGCAGGCGCCGGACGCGCTCCGAGTGCCGCCCCTCCCGCGAGCGCGTGCTCGGGCCGAGGCCGAGCGTCACGCACTCGACGTTCGTGGTCCGCCGTTCGAAGAGCGGGATCGTGAAGTGCACGGCCTCAGGGTAGTGGCTACGCCAGGTCAGGCGTCGTGCAAATCATCCAGCGCCGCGCCGTCCCCGCCTGCGCTGAAGTACTCGCTCCGATCCAGCCCGCTCCCCTCGTCCTCGAACAGGAGCAGGTGCGTCAGCGCGACCTCGTCGAGCCGCTCCCAGTACCAGGCCGGGTCCATCGCGATCCGCGCCCTGCGCCCCGCGATCAGCGCCGCGCCCTCGACCTCGTCGAGCTCGCGCGCGGCCGCCCCGCGCCGCCGCGCCGCGGCCGAGCCGGCGGGCGGCGGGGCGAGCGACCTGTGCTCCCACTGGTCCTCGGCGATGTCGGCCGCGTGCGCGACGAAGTGCACGAACACGTGCATCCGGCCGTCGTCCGAAGCCTCGCCCGCGTCCCGCTTGCGCGCGACCACCCGGTGGAGCCCTCGCTCCAGCGAGAGGAACGCCCCGGCGTACGCGCCGGTGCAGCGGAGGAGCACGCTCCGGAACCCGCGCTTCGGCTTGTCGAGCGCCTCCAGCACGTCGCCCGGGGCGCGCGGCGGGCCCCACCGCCGGCTCGCGGGCCACGCGCCGTCGTTGGGCCCGGCCCGCTCGCCGTCGATGTGCAGCGTCGCGCTCCACCCGCGCCGCGGGAGCTGCCTGAGGAGCGGCGCGAGCCACCGCTCGAACGCCCCCGCGTCGAGCTCCTCCAGGATCAGCGTGATCGCGTCGCGGCGCGACTCGGTCGCGACGAGCGCGCGGGGCAGCACCTTGCGCACGCCGTCCCACGCCGCGCGCGCCTCGCCCGCGAGCCCGCGCACCTCCTCGCCCTCGAGCAGCGCCATCAGGGCGAGCTCTTCGACGCCGTGCATCTCCTCCTGCGCGCGCTCGAGCTGCCCCCAGAGCTCGCTCAGCCGGTGGTGCTCCGCCTGCAGCGCCGCGGCGTCGATCTCCTTCCGCCGATCGCGCGACGGCCCGCTCGCGAGGCTCAGCTGCGTCAGCAGGAAGTCGATCTGCTCTTGAGCTGCTCGAGCGGCCCGAGGCCCATCCACCGGTCCACCTCGCGCCGGAGCTCGCCGAGCTGCTCGACGCCGAACGCCTGCTGCGCCGCCTTCGCCGCGCGCCGCCGCCGCGCCACGAGGCGGAGCGCGGGCGTCTCGGCGCGGGCCACGACGGCGCCGTCGGCGGGCGCCGCCGCGTCAGGCTCGCCCGCCTCGGCCACCCACACCGTGAGCTCCCGCGCGTCGCCCCCGAGCTTCGCGAGCAGCCGCGCGAGCGGCGCCGCGAGGTGCTCCTCGACGTGCCGGCGCAGCGCCCGCGCCCCGTACGCCGGCGCGTGGCCGTCCTCGGCGAGCCGCGCGAGCGCCCGCTCCGACACCTCGAGCGCGACGCCCGCCTCCGACAGCCCGCGGCGCTGGGCGAGGCGCTGCGCCGTGAGGCGCGCGACCTCGGCGAGCTCCGCGCGGGTCAGCGCCCGGAACGGCACGACGCGATCGATGCGGTTCACGAACTCCTGCCGGAACGCGCCCGCGACGACGCGCTGGTAGTGCGCCTCGTCCAGCGCGGCCTGCTCCTCCGGCCGCTCCGCGCCCCGCTCGCCGGCGAACCCGGCCCGCGCGCGCCGCTCCGCCGCGCCGAGGTTCGAGGTCATGATCACGATCGCGTTGTGGAAGTACGCCGTCCTGCCGCGCGCGTCGGACAGGCGCCCCTCGCCGAGCACCTGCAGCAGGAGATCGAACACGGCCCGGTGGGCCTTCTCGATCTCGTCGAGCAGGAGCACGCAGAACGGCTGCTCGCGCACGCGCTGCGTGAGCAGCCCGCCCGCGCCGTCGGTCCCGCGGATCAGGCGATCGGCCGCGCCCTCGCTCGAGAACTCGCTCATGTCGAACCGCGAGAGCCGATCGGGCGAGCCGAAGAGCAGCCCGGCGAGCGCGCGGGCCAGCTCGGTCTTGCCGACGCCCGTCGGCCCCACGAAGAGGAACGCCGCGAGCGGCTTGTCGGGCGGCGAGAGCCCCGCCTTCACCACGGCGATCGTCTCGGCGAGCGCGCGCACCGCGCGCTCCTGCCCGACCACGCTCGCGCCGAGGGCGCGCGCCACGCGGTCGACGCGGAGCGGGAGATCGTCGCGCAGCAAGAACGCCGGCATCCCTGTGCGCATCGAGAACAGCTCGTAGAGATCGCCCCGCCCGAGCGTGACCGGCTCCCCCTGCGCTGTCCGCTCCCGCTCGTGCACGGCGCGCAGGTCCTCGTAGAGGCGGACCGCCTTGCCGGGAAACGCGCTGTACGGCAGGTAGCGCTCCGCGAGATCGACGAGCGCCGTCAGCGCGTCGGCCGCGACCGCGGGGCGGTGCGGCTCGACGCGCGCGTCGCGCTCGGCGCGCGCGCCGAGCGCCTTCCGGGTATCGGCGGCCGAGAGCGGATCGATCCGGATGCGGCTCAGGCCCGCGAAGAACGCCCAGTGCCGCCCCTCGAGCGCGTCGAGCCGGTCGTCCCGGAGCTCGCACAGGACGCGCACCCGCCCCTCGTCGAGGTAGGGCCGCATCGCGCCGGCCAGGTCCACGTGGCCCCCGTCGACGCGCTCGGCCAGGAGGTCGTCGAGGTTCTCGAAGTAGAGCACCGCGTCGAGCGCGGCGGCGGCCTCCATCACGCCGTGGATGCGCTCCTGCCACTGCCCGAGCCCGCTCATGCCCGCGATGAGCTGCGCGCCCGACGTCGCGTAGACGAGCCGCGTCTGGCGGGCGACGTACGCCAGCGCGAGCGCGGTCTTCCCGGCGTGCTCCGGGCCCACGAGCAGCACGCCGAGGCGCTCCTCGCCGTCGAGCAGCGCCGCGAGGCGCGCGAGCTCCGCGTCGCGGCAGGCGAGCGGCGGCGCCGCGTGCGGGCTCCGCTGCGCCGCCACGTGGAGCGGCGTCGCCACCGCGACGAGCGCCTCCACCGCCTTCTTCCGCCGCGCGCGCTCCACGATCGAGGCGCCGCGCGGCCCGTGCCCGCCCGCGCGCTCGGGCTCGGGCAGCCGCGTGTGGAGCACCTCCAGGCGGTGCGCGCTCCCGGGCAGGAGCCCCAGGTGCTCCCACGTCGACAGGACCTGCGACGCGAGCAGCCGGCGCACCTCGTGCCGGATCGCCGCCTCGATCGGCTCGCCCGCCTCCACGTAGAACGCGTGCCCGAGGCTCGGCACGAGCACCCACGCGTCGCTGTCGCCGCGCTCCGCCGGCGTCTCCGTCTGCCCGCGCCCGCTCAGCTCGCCGGCCGGCACGACGACGCAGGGGAAGCTCACCGGCACCTCGTTCCGCAGCTTGCGCGGCAGATCGTCGCGCGGGACGGGGACGCTCACGGAGAGGAGCCCCGTCCCTTGCGGGAACGAGAGCCGGGAGACCGCCTCGGGCCGGGCGCGTATGGCGTGCTCGCGCAGGAAGAGCTGCTGCTCGACGAGGACGTCCTCGTCGCGGCCGAAGCTCGCGACGTCCGGCGCCGCGACGGGGAAGGCGAGGCACGCGCCGTCGAAGCGCTCGCGCACGAAGACGAGCGCCCTCGAGGTGCGCCCCTCGCTCGCGTCGCGAGCTCCTTCCGCGGACGCGCCCGCTCCGTCCTCTGGAGCGGGCGCGGATTGTCCGTCGTCGCTGGAGCTCATGCTCATCCGAGAGGGCGGAGCAGAGCCGATCCGCCCTCCCGGCGCAATCAGGTGAACAGCGTGAACAGCGCGATCAGCTCACGTCGGGTCGGCCTTGGGCGTGGTCGGCCCGCTCTTGGGCAGCTCGGGCTGCTTGATGTAGTCGGTCGGGAGGTCGCCGGTGAGCGACTTGAGGAACGCGACGATCGACTTCACCTCTTCGGGCTTGGCCTCCACGCCGAGCTGGTGCCACGCCATCTTGGTCACGGTCTCGTCGAGCGTCGCGAGCGAGCCGTCGTGGAAGTACGGGAAGGTCTTCTCGACGTTCCTGAGGCTCGGGACGCGGAAGAAGAACTTGTCCTTCTCGTCCTTCGTGGCGTCGAAGCGCCCGTTGTCCTTGAGGCCGGGGTACTCCTTCACGAGGCCGAGCTTCTGGAACGTCGAGCCGCCGACGGCCACGCCCGTGTGGCAGGTCGGGCACCCGAGCGAGATGAACTTGTGGAAGCCGGCCTTCTCCTCGGCGGTAAGGGCCTTGTCGTCGCCGCCCAGGAACTTGTCGAAGCGCGACGGCGTGACCAGGCCGCGCTCGAACGCGCCGATCGCCTTGGCCATGTTGTCGTAGGTGATCGGCTCCTTGTCGTCGGGGAAGGCCGCCTTGAAGAGCTTCACGTAGTCGGGGATCGACTTGAGCGTCGTGATGACCCGCTTCTCGTCCGGCATGGCCATCTCGACCGGGTTCAGGATAGGCCCTTTGGCCTGGTCCTCGAGCGTGGCCGCGCGGCCGTCCCAGAACTGGGCGACGTGGAAGCCCGCGTTGTACGCAGAGGGCGAGTTGCGGCCGCCGAGCTGGCCCTTGTGCCCGGAGGAGAACTGCTTGTTGTCGACGCCGTAGGTCGAGAGGCCATGACACGAGTTGCAGGAGAGCTCTTGGTTCTTCGAGAGGCGCGTCTCGTACCACAGCATCCTTCCCAGGGTCACCTTGTCATCGGTGATCGGGTTCTTGTCGCTCTCGAATTTGGCGGGCAGGACCTTGAAGGACTTGACGTCCTTCGGATCGAAGACGAGCGGCTTCACGTCGCTTGTCGCCGCGGCGGTCGCGGCCGGCTTCGCCGTGTTCGAGGCCGGGGGGGCCTTGTGCTCGTAATCCGCGGATCGTTCGCAGGCGCCCAGCCCGGCGGCGAGGAAGAGCGCACTGATGAGAGATGAGGGCCAACGCATGAGGTCTCCTGGCTCGTGAGGACGCCGTCCACGGTATGAGAGAGCCGCCGTGGACGTCAACGCGCGCCGCGGCCGCGCCGTCGGGCGCGCTCGCCGGCCAAGGCGCGGTGCTGGCGGCGGTCGCGGGGGCGCCTCCGGGGTGATGCATGTTACCGGTCGGCTGCGACTCGCGGTCTCGAAGGTAGCGCAATGGATGTCGAGGTGCCTCCTGCGCGCCTATCTCCTCCGAGGTGCGCTTCTCCGCTTCGCCCAATTTCTCCGAGATGCCGCGCGGCGCGCTCGCGCGGCCTGCGGGGCGTGGCAGGTGGGCTGCGGGAGGGCGGAAGCGTGGGAGCGCGGAAACGCCGGATAACGGAAGCGCGGAAACGCGGAAACGCCGGATAGCGGAAGCGCGGGAGGGCGGAAGCGCGGGACCGTGGGCGACACGAGGCCGGCCGGCGAGGGGCCCCTTGCGCGCCCGGGGGGCGCCGGGCAACCCTTCCGGCCGTGCAATCGCCGATCGACAGCGGGGTCGTGCTCATCACCGGCGCGTCGTCGGGCATCGGCCGCGCGCTGGCGCACGAGATCGCCCATCGCGCCCGGGCGCTCGTGCTTGTCGCGCGCCGCAAGGATCGCCTGGAGGCGCTGCGCGCCGAGCTCGTCGCGGCGCGCCCGGCGCTCGCCGTGCTCGTCTTCGGCTGCGACGTCACCGATCGGGCCGCGGTCGACGCGATGCTGCTCGCCGTCGAGGCCGAGGTCGGGGGGGTCGACGTCCTCGTCAACAACGCCGGCTTCGGCGACCTCGGCGTGTTCGACCTCTCCGCGTGGTCGCGCACCGAGCAGATGATCGCGCTGAACGTGACGAGCCTCGCGTACCTCACGCACCGGCTCGTCGGCCCGATGGTGTCGCGCGGGCGCGGCGCGATCGCCAACGTGAGCTCCGGCTTCGGGATGACGTTCGGGCCCGGGATGGCCTCGTACGTCGGCACGAAGCACTTCGTCACGAGCTTTACCGAAGCGCTCCGCCTCGACCTCGCCGGCACCGGCGTGCGGGTGACGCAGGTCTGTCCGGGGCCCGTGAGGACCGAGTTCAACGAGGTGGCCGGCAACTTCACGGGCCTCGAGCCTCCCGCGCTCCTCTCGATCTCCCCGGAGCGCTGCGCGCGCACGCTGGTCGGCGCGGTGGACCGCGGCCGCGCGCTCGTGGTGCCCGGGGTGGTGGCGTGGCTCGTCATCCATCTCGGCGTCATCTGCCCGCGGTGGGTGCTCCGGCTCGCCTACTGGCCGATCGCGCGCGTGCTGCGGAAGAAGCAGCTCGCGGTGCGCGGCGCTCCGGCGCCGCCGTGAGGCGCCCGCCCCCTCGGGCCCGCGATCGGCGGGGCGGCGCGCCGAGGCGCAGGACCTGGGCGCTGCGGCGAGAGCTGCGGTGCGGACCAGAAGGTTCATCTGCGGTCGTGTCCGCCCTCGTGGTAGCGTCTTGCGCCGCTCGTCGAGATCCTGAGGAGGACCACGGATGAAGAAATATCGGTGTCTGGTGTGCGGATTCGTCTATGACCCGGGGGTCGGTGACCCCGACACCGGCATCGCGCCCGGGACCTCGTTCGAGGACCTGCCTGACTCCTGGATGTGCCCGGAGTGCGGCGCGACCAAGGCCGATTTCGAGCCGATCGACGAGTGAGCGGTCCGAGCCTCCGCGCCGTCTCGGCGAGCCGAGTCCCGGGCAGCGCGGAGGCGCCGGCAGGGTGAGCGCATCGGCCGCGCGGCCTCCGCGCGCCGATGAGCGCATCGGATCGCGCAGCGCGCGGTCCCGGTGGGCGCTCCACCTCATCGACCGCGGACCGGCTTGACTCACGCGGCGCGGCGACCGCCATCCGCAGCCGCGCGGGAGCTCAGCGCAGCGAGGCATACGGCGAGGTCGACGAGCGCCCCGCGGCGAGAGCTCAGCGCGCTGCGAGTCGACCCGGTGCGGAGGAGAACACCCCTTCGGGCGTCATTGCGCAATCGCGTGAGCTCGCACGCTCTACGCGGACCGCTTCTCATGAAGCCGCACGCTCTCGAGTGAAGAGCGATTGCGGGGAGGATGAAGAAGAACGGTTAAGAAAGAGAACTGAGCTGCTTCGAGGGTGGACCTGACAGGGATCGAACCTGCGACCTCTAGAGTGCGATTCTAGCGCTCTCCCAACTGAGCTACAGGCCCTCGCTTTCGAGAGCGCGGACTCTACTCGCCGGGGCGCTGGTGTCAAGCATTGATGGCGGTTTTCTCTCCACCGCCGGTCTGTCGTTCGGGGGGACCCTGGGCGCCCCACCAGGTCCCCTTGCTTGCCGTGGTTCCCCCGTTTCCCCCTAGTTGGCAGGGCTCGGCGGCTCCGCGGGCGCGCCGGGCGCCGGCGGAGGCTCGGCCTGCGCGCGCGCCTGGGCCTTCGGGTTCTGGAAGGAGAAGAGCTTCTCGCGCTCCTCCCCGTAGCTCTCCGTGCTGCCCCACTTCGGGTTCCAGTCCTTCACCCAGTACACGTCCCCGGAGACGATCGCGTCCTCGGGCCGGCCCGTGCGGTCCGGGTAGCGGTACATGTACTCCTTCATCGCGTCCCGGTACGAGGTGTTCGCCGGCAGCTTGATGCGGGCGAAGTAGTCGCACCAGATCTGCGTGTACCCGAAGCTCTTCGCGTGCAGGAGGTCGAAGTTCGGCGGCTCGCCGGTGAAGGGGTTGATGTGGCGGCCGTCGACCGTGACCGCGTCCACGACGATCGTCCCGTCGTCCATCACGGGGTTCGGCGAGAACATGAACCAGCCCTGGAGGAACCGGAGCTTCTGCGCGAGGACCCGCGTCGGCTCGGGGTGAGGCACCTTCCAGCGGTTCTTGATGACCCAGAGCTCGACCGCCGCCTGGTTGATCGCGCCGACGAACATCACGAGCACGGCGACCTCGCGCAGCGCCACGAGCACCTTCCGGCCGGCGAGCCGGAGCGGCGCCGGCGGGGGCGCGATCTCCGAGCGCTCCGGGATCCGCGCGCCGAGCGCCCGGCCCAGGCTGCGGCGGTGCGCCGCCGCCATCGCCGCGGTCGCCGCGTCGCGCACGAGCGGCAGGCGGAACACCCACGCCACGACGGGGCCGAGCGGGATCGCCGAGACGATGTCGGCGAGCGCCGCGGCCCCCTCGGCCGCCTCGCCGCCCGGACGCCGCGCCGCGAGCCCGTGGGCCGCGGAGTCCGACGCCTCGAAGGTGAGCAGCCCGAAGCGGTCCATCCGCTTCAGCAAGCGGCAGGCGAGCACGGCGCCCGGCGACCTCGGGTCGAACAGCACCACGCGGGCCCGGTGCACGCGCCGCATCGTGCGCGCGGCGATCTCCCAGTCCTCGCGGCTGATGAGGAGCGTGGAGAACACGCAGAGCGCCCACGCGAACGGGCCCAGCACGAACGTCGTGCCGAACCCGACGTGGAGCAGGTTCATCATCACGAGCGTGAGCCGCCGCGCCCACACCCTGCCGAGCGGCGACAGCAGGCACACCGGGATGGCCGCCTCGAACGAGATGACCATCTTCGTCATGAACAGGATGAGGAAGTTCGGCGCGTAGTCGCGGACGTCCGCGATGATCGGCGTCACCATCCGGTCGACGTAGAGCACGAAGTGGACAGCGGTCCCGTTCTTCCAGGCGGGGCCGGTCTTGTGCACGACGTTGAAGAAGTAGATCGCCGCGAGCTGGATCAGCAGGACGGGCCCGAGGACGGTCACGTGGGCGTCCGGCTTCCGGGGGTCGTCGAGCGTGGAGCGGTCGTTCAGATCGTCCGCGGTCCGTTCACGGCTCCGCTTCAGCGACGCGCGGAGCGCGTCGACGGAGAAGCGATCGCCCAGCGGCAGGAAGCACGTCCAGAGCAGCAGCAGGTTGTGGACGACGTAGCCGCCGTTCTCGATGAGCAGGACGCGCCCGTTCATGCTCGTGACGAACACGAGCGAGAGGACCTGCATGAGCTTCGTCTTCCAGCCGATGAGCAGGCAGACGTAGGTGGCGAAGATCACGGCCCAGAGGACCCAGAGCTCGCCCGGCGTGGAGAAGGCGTTGACGATCGAGAAGTTCCCGCCGCCCTGCGGGCGCCAGAGGTTCACGTGGTTCGGCAGGACGCCGATGTCCGCGAACATGTCGGACCACGCCCAGCTGCGGCGGAACAGGTCGCCGAGGAGGAAGAAGCCGAGCAGGATGCGCGTGAAGCCGAGCGTGCGCCGGTCGAACGTGAAGAAGCTGTCCCGGAGGATGTCCCACATCGAGGGCCCGCGCGGCCGGGGAGGCGGCTCCGGCTCCGCGTCGTCTTCCTCGTCGTGCTCGCCCTCCGCGGCGACATCGTCCTCGGCGACCCCTTCGCGCCGCGCCTCGCGCGCCGCGCCGTCGTCCACGCGCGCGGCCTTGCTCGCGCCGTCGTCTGCGCGCGCGCCCTCGCTCGCGCCGGAGCCTCTCGCGGCGGCGGCCTCCGGGCCTGCTTCGCGGCTCTCGCCGGGGTCCTCGTTCCGGAGCGCGCCCTCGGGCCCACCCTCGTCGCGATCGTCTTTTGCGTTCATAAGGCGTCGAGATCGATATCGATGCTGCGCGAGCGGAGCGCTCGCCGTTCCGATCCCCTACCTACCGCAACCGCGCGGGCGCCGCACGAGGCGACCAGGGGCGCGACGGGCGAGCGCGCCGCGTCACGCCCTGTGGGCAGGATCGCGACCGCACGGCGCTCTTGATGTGCGCGGCGCGGGACGGTAACGAGGAGGGCGACGTGCGCCCGATGCCCGAAGCGCCCAACGCGCCCGAAGCGCCCGAAGCGCCCGACGCTGAAGAGCGCCTCGCGCTCGCGAGCTGCGCCTTCGCGTCCGGCTGCATCCTGCTCGCGCCGCGTGAGTGGATCTCGTCGGGGCTCGCGCTCGTGCTCGCGGCGGTGCTCTTCGGGTGGCACCTCCGGCGGCGCGCCAGGGCCCCGAAGGGAGGGCCGGCGGCGCTCGCGCAGGGCGCCCGCGGCGCTCAGGGCGCGCCGGGTGAAGAGCCGCGGGCCTCCGCCTGAACGCGCAGCGGAGGGCGGCCGAAGCGGGCGCGCACGCGGTCGGCGACGGCGCGCACCTGCGGCGCCCCGAGCAGCCGCCGCTCCAGGCGCCGCTTGCCGGGGATGTCGAGGAGCATCACGCCGATCACGATCACCAGCACGCCCGGACCGGGGACGCCGGGCAGCGACAGCAGGATCCCGAGCGCGACGGCCATCACGCCGAGCAGGTTCTTTCCGATGCGCGCCGCCACGCGCACCCAGGCCGGGCGCCCTTCCAGGAAGGGCGCCTCTTCCTCCCTCTCCAGGTAGTCCTCGGGCAACCGGACGAGCACGACAGCGGCGAGCGCCATGCCCGCGAGGAAGCTGACGAGGCACACGCCCACGCCGATGGCGAACTGCTCGCGGTGCGACTCGACGAACGCGAGCGCTGCTCGGGCGGAATCCGTCATCGATGAGGCGGGCAACATACGGCGGTGAGGCGGGGAGCATACGGCGCGAGGCCGGCTCGGGCGAGTCGGGCCGGCGGCTCAGGGGATGAGCACGGTGCCGATCGAGCCCGGCTCGCTCGCCTCGCGCGCGAGATCGCCCGGCTTGAGCCGCCCCAGGATGTGGATGCGGCGGACCCCTTCGGCGAGCGCGGCGAACGACTCCTCGAGCTTCGGGATCATCCCGCGGGTGACGGCGCCGCTCGCGATGAGGGCGCGCCCTTCGGCGACCGTGAGGCTCGGGATGCGCGAGGCGGGATCGGACACGTCGCGCAGCACGCCCGGCACGTCGCTCACGAGGAAGAGCCCCGCCGCGCCGAGCTCGACGGCGACCCGGTTGGCGACCGTGTCGGCGTTGATGTTGTACGCCTGCCCGTCCGCGCCGGCCCCGAGGCAGGCGAGGACGGGCAAGTAGCCGCCGCTCCCGAGCAGCTCGAGCAGCCCGCGATCGACGCCCGTGATGTCGCCGACGAGGCCGAGGTCCACCGGCTCGGGCCCGGCGCTGGCGTACACCTGCGGCGGCCGCTTGACCGCCGAGAGGGCGGGCCCGCTCGCGCCGTGGAGCCCGACCGGCCTCGCCCCCGCGGCGACGAGCGCGGCGCACAGGTCGACGTTGAGCTTGCCGGCGACGACCATCTTCATGACGTCGAGCGTGTCCGCGTCGGTGACCCGCTGACCGGCGACCTGCCGGACGGGGATGCCGAGGCGCTCCTGCAGCCGGGTGGCCTGCGCGCCGCCGCCATGGACGACGATCGCGCGCGTGCCCGCGCGGGTGAGCGCCGCGAGGTCGCTGGAGAGGATGGCGAGGGCAGGGCCGCCGACGACCTCACCGCCGAGCTTGATGACGAGCGGGCCTGTCGCCGTGGTCACGGGTGCCTCCGCGCTGCTCTGGGACATTTCATGAGGGGCACACGTACCACTTCTGAAACGGCCAGGGCAGAGGTCGCCCGCGCCCGCGCCCGCGCGCGGGGTGGCGGGGGGTGGGTGAGCGCTCACGCCGCGCGCGGGGCGGGTGGTAGCGCGAGCGGGCGCCGGCGACCTCGCGCGGGGCGGCGCTCGGCCCTCCGCGGCTTCCGTGGCATGCTTGCGCGGTGATCCAGGCCCTCCGACAGGCGCTGTCCAGCCGCGCGGAGCCGATGCTCGCGCTCCTCGAGCGGCTGGTGAACCTCAACTCGTTCACGGACAATCCACGCGGCGGTGACGCCGTGGGCGAGGTCCTTGCCAACGAGCTCTCGACGATCCCCGGCCTGTGCGTGCGGCGGTTCGCGAGCGCGCGCTACGCCGCGCACTGGGTGGCGGAGAGCGAGGCGGCGAAGGCGTCCCCGGCGGGGCATGTCGCCGTCGTCGGGCACCTCGACACGGTGTTTCCCCCGGGGGTCTTCGAGGGCTTCCGCCTGGACGGGGAGCTCGCGCGCGGGCCCGGCGTGCTCGACATGAAGGGCGGGCTCGTGGTGGCGATCGAGGCGCTCAGGGCGCTCGAGCGGATCGGCGCGCTGCCGGCGATCCCGGTGCGGTTCGCGATCGTGGCGGACGAGGAGGTCGGGTCGCCCGAGGGGCGGCCGCTGCTGCAGCGCGAGCTCGCGGGCGCCGCGTGCGCGCTCGTGCTTGAGGCGGGGCGCGAGGGGGACCGGATCATCACCGCGCGCAAGGGCACGGGGGGCGCGACGGTGAGGGCCACGGGCAAGGCCGCGCACGCCGGCAACGCGCACCGGCAGGGCGCGAACGCCATCTGGGCGCTCGCGCGCTTCATCGACCGGGCGCAGCAGCTCACCGACTACGGGCGGGGGGTGACCGTCAACGTCGGCAAGGTGAGCGGAGGGCAGGGCAGGAACACGGTGCCCGACGCGGCGGAGGCGCAGGTCGACTTCCGCTTCGTGAGCCGCGCGGACGGCGAGGCGATCCTGGCGGCGCTCGCCGCGGCGGCGCGCGAGGCGGCCGCCGAGGTGCCCGGCACCGCCGCGCAGGTCGACGGCGAGATCGCGCGGTCGCCGCTCGTGCGGACCGACGCGAGCGAGGCGCTCTACCGTGAGTACGCGGCCTGCGCGCGGGCGGCGGGGCTCGGCGACGCCGAGGCGCCCCTCCTCGGCGGCGGATCCGACGCCAGCTCGACGGCCGAGATCGGGATCCCGTCCATCGACGGGCTGGGGCCGCGGGGGAGCGGCTTCCACACGAAGGACGAGCTGGTCGAGGTGGGCACGCTGGTCCCCAAGGCGGAGGCGCTGGCGGCGTTCCTGCTGGGCCGGCGCGCCTGAGGGCTGACAGGCGGCGCGCGACTCCGACGCTCGCCTGCCGCGGGCTGCCACGTGCGACCCCAGTGGATCACCTGGGCGGCTGCCTCGGGTCGCGGCTGTAAGGGATCCCCTTGCTGCGATGGCCCGAACCCGCGAGAATGTATTTATGACAAGTGGGGCTGCTTACACATTGACGGGGGTCATCCACGAATCCACGGCGACGACGGTCTACCGGGGAGTTCGAGAGAGCGACCGCTCGCCGGTGGCGATCAAGCGGCTCAAGAGCGAGCGCCCGCTGCCGGTCGAGATCGCGAAGCTCAAGTACGAATACGCCATCGCCCGAGACCTCGCGCTGCCGGGCGTCGTGAGGGTCTATGGGATCGAGAAGGTGGGGAGCAGCCTCGCGCTCATCATGGAGGACGCGGGCGAGCGCCCGCTCAACGAGATCATCGGCGCGAGCAAGCTGAAGCTGGAGGACGCGCTCCGTATCGCGATCTCGATCGCCGACGTCCTGGAGTCGATCCATCGGAGAGGCGTCACGCACATGGACGTCAAGCCGCACAACATCCTCGTCGACGCGGAGACGTTGCAGGCCAAGCTGACGGATTTCGGCAGCGCGACGCGCCTATCGCAGGAAGCCCACAAAGCGAGCCGCTTCGCGTCCTTCGAGGGGACCCTGGCCTACATGTCGCCGGAGCAGAGCGGGCGGCTGAACGTCGTCATCGATCGCCGCACGGACCTCTACTCCCTGGGCGTCACCCTGTACGAGATGGTGACGGGCGTCCTCCCCTTCCGGACGACGGACCTCATGGACCTCGTGCACAGCCACATCGCGCGGACCCCGCCGGCGCCGCACACCGTGTCGCCCGCGGTGCCGAGCGCCGTGTCCGACATCGTGATGAAGCTGCTCGCCAAGAGCCCCGACGACAGGTACCAGAGCGCCCACGGGCTCAAGGTCGACCTGGAAGAGTGCTCGTCGCAGCTCTCCTCGAAGGGGAAGATCGAGCCGTTCCCCGCCGGCCGATACGACTACGTCGATGAGCTGCGGGCGCCTCAGAAGCTCTACGGCCGGGAGACCGAGGTCGCGCTCCTCTCCGACGCCTGGGGCCGCACGAGGCAGGGCGGCAGCGAGTCCGTCCTGGTCTCCGGCTACTCCGGGATCGGCAAGTCGGTCCTCGTGAACGAGCTCCAGAAGAGCGTCGTTCGCGAGAGAGGGTATTTCGCGACCGGCAAGTTCGACCAGCTCAACCGGACCACCCCGTACGCGGCCGTCGCGCACGTCTACCAGGAGCTCCTCCGCAACATCATGGCGGAGCCCGCCGAGGCGCTGGCGCAGTGGAAGAGCAGGCTGGGGGAGGCGGTCGGCTCGAACGGGCAGCTCCTCATCGACCTGATACCGGAGCTCGAGCTCCTCATCGGCCCTCAGCCGGCCGTCCAGGCGCTCGGCCCCACGGAGTCCCAGGCGCGGTTTCAGCTGACGCTCCACAACTTCTGCCGCGCCTTCCCCTCCAAGGATCGCCCCCTGGTCCTCTTCTTCGATGACCTGCAGTGGGCGGACGCGGCGTCGCTCAAGTTCCTTCAGACCATCGCGGCCGAA
This sequence comes from Sorangium aterium, assembly GCF_028368935.1. Lineage (NCBI taxonomy): Bacteria > Pseudomonadati > Myxococcota > Polyangiales > Polyangiaceae > Sorangium > Sorangium atrum. The sequence goes on from NZ_JAQNDK010000002.1 coordinate 1,826,363, forward strand.
GCGCGCATCGCCTACATGCTCATGATCGGCGCGTACCGCGACAACGAGGTCGACGCGAGCCACCTGTTCTCCGTGGTCCTCGGGGAGCTCCGCACGAAGGCGGCGGGGGTGAGCGAGCTTTCGCTCAAGCCGCTCGCCTTCTCCGACGTGAACCAGCTCGTCGCCGACACGTTGAGCTGCGATCCTCATCGCGCGGAGCCCCTCGCGAGGCTCATCTTCGACAAGACCCGGGGCAACCCGTTCTTCATGAGCCAGCTCATGAAGAGCCTGCACGCAGAGAAGCTCCTCTCGTTCGACCCCACCCGCTTCTCGTGGACATGGGACGTCGATCGCATCCACGAGGCGAAGGCCTCGGAGAACGTGATCGAGCTCATGGTGGGCAAGATGCGCCGGCTGCCCGAGCGCGCCCAGCGCGTCCTCTCCCTCGCGGCGTGCGTCGGCCACCAGTTCGATCTGACGACGCTGGCGATCGTCACGAGGCGGTCTCGCCAGGAAGCGGCCCGCGAGCTCTGGGGCGTGCTCCGCGAGGGGTTCATCCTCCCCGTGGACGCGGAGTCCAGGTTCTTCGATATCGCGATGGACGGTGAGCTCGCCGTCGCCGAGGACGGCTCCGGCGAGGAGCTCAACGTCTCTTACAGGTTCTTGCACGATCGCGTGCAGCAGGCCGCCTACGCGCTCATGGACGACGCGGACAAGCAGGCGGCGCACCTCCAGATCGGGCGGCTGATGCTGGAGGACAGCAGGCGAGATCAGTCCGAGGCCGAGCTGTTCGACATCGTGGGCCACATGAACAGGGGCGTCGCCCTGATCACGGACGAGCGCGAGAGGCGGACGCTCTCGGGGCTGAACCTCGACGCAGGCAAGCGGGCGAAGATGGGGGCCGCCTATGACGCCGCGGTCCATTACCTCGAGGTCGGGACATCGCTGCTCGATCAGGAGAGCTGGAAGCGCGAGTACGAGCTCACGTTCGGGCTCCACGCCGAGCTCGCGGAGTGCAGGTGTCTGAACGGCAGCTTCGAGGCGGCCGAGCCGCTGCTCGACGTCCTCTCTGCCCAGGCGAAGAGCACGCTGGATCGCGCGAACATCTGCGTCCTGCGCATGACCTTCTTCGTGATGACCGGCCAGATCGGCAAGGTGATCAGCCAGGCGCTGGAGGCGCTCGGCCTCTTCGGGATCGACATCCCCGAGGGGGTCGAGGAGCGCGACGCGATGCTGCGCAAAGAGCTCGCCGCCATGCGCGCGGGCCTGGAGGGGCGCGAGATCGCCGAGCTCATCGACCTGCCGCCGGCCGCCAGCGCGGAGACACAGAAGATCCTGAGCCTCCTGGGCGAGCTGGCGACGCCGGCGAACGCCGTGGATCCCACGCTCGCGCTGCTCGCGGTGGTCAAGCAGATCAACCTGTCGATGAAGCACGGGAACTCGGCCATGTCCGCCGTGGGGTACGTCACGTACGGCAGCATGCTGGTGAACGACCTACCCCAGCTCCGAGGCAACCCGCGGCGGCACGAGGAGGGATACGCGTTCGCGAAGCTAGGGATCGAGCTCAACGAGAAGTTCAACGACATCCGCCTCACCTGCAAGCTCCTGATCTACTTCGCGGCGATACTCCATTTCTTCGAGCACCTCACGGTGGCGATCGACTATTTCGGGCGCGCCCGCGAGGCCGGGCTGGCGAGCGGCGACCCGGTCTTCTCGTCGTTTTGCTGCATGCATATCGCGGCGGCGAAGCTGAACCTCGGTGACGAGCTGGACGCGCTCGCGGAAGAGATCGAGCAGAACCTCGCGCTCGTGCGGCGGATCGGCGATCTGACCACGATCCACACGCTGATCTGCGCGAAGCAGGTGGTCGCGAACCTCACGGGCCGAACCGAAGGGGGGCACTCCCTGAGCGGCGGCTCGTTCGACGAGGCCGAGTTCACGAGGTCGATCGAGGGGCCGGAGTTCGGCTATGTGGCCAGCTGGTACAGCGCCTTCAAGCTTCAGCTGAGCTACCTTCACGGGGACTACGCGGCCGCGCGCTCGTTCCTGGCCGCGGCCGAGCGGCAGATCGCGGGGTGGTCGAGCCACGCCTGGGCGACGGAGATCGTGTTCTTCGGCTGCTTGACGCTCGCGGCGTCGTGCGACGCGGCGCCGGCCGGCGAGCGGGAGCAGCACATGGAGGCGCTCGCGAGGCTCGAGGCGAAGCTGCGCCGCTGGGCGGAGCTGAGCCCGTCCAACTACGCCCACAAGAGCACCCTCGTGGCGGGCGAGGTGGCGCGCCTCTCGGGGCGGACGCGGGACGCCATGATGCTTTACGAGAAGGCGATCGACGGGGCGAGGGCGAACCGGTTCGTGCGCGACGAGGCGATCGCGAACGAGCTCGCGGCGAAGCTGTACGAGGGCGAGGGGCTGCTCCGGAGCGCTCGCGCCTTCATGACGGACGCGTACCACGCGTACCTCTTGTGGGGCGCGACAGCCAAGGTGGAGAGCCTGGCGCGGGTCGCGCCCCACCTCGTGCCTCCCGACGGAGGGCTCCTCGGGCCGCGCAGCGTGACCGCGTCGTCATCGCGCTCCAGCCGGGCCCAGACCACGTCGACGACGCGGCTCAGCACGAGCATCCTCGACGTGGAAGCGGTCATCCGGGCCGCGCAGGCGCTCGCGGGCGAGGTCGTCCTGGAGAGCGTCGTGAGCCGGCTGATGGAGATCGTCATCAAGAACTCCGGCGCGCAGAAGGGCGCCCTCATCCTCGATCGCGAGCAGCACCTGCTCGTCGAGGCGGTCGTCACGGCGGAGCCGAGCTCGCTCCGGGCAGGCCTGGCCATCCCGCTCGAGGGGAGCGACGACGTGCCGGTCTCCATCGTGCAGTACGTCGCGAGGACGAGGGAGCCCGTGATCCTGGCGGACGCGACGCAGGAGCCCCGGTTCGCGAGCGACCCGTACGTCGCCGCGTGCGCCCCGAGGTCGATCCTGTGCCTGCCCATGGTCCACCAGGGCCGGACCAAGGGGATCATCTACCTGGAGAACCGGCTCGCCCCGAGCACCTTCAAGCCGGCGCGGCAGGAGCTCGTCAGGCTCCTCTTGTCCCAGGCCGGGACGGCCGTGGAGAACGCGCTGCTCTACGAGCACCTGGAGCACCGCACGGCGGCGCTCCAGGAGGCCGAGCAGCGGCTCGGGGTCGAGTTCGCCGGGCGAGAGCGGAGCGAGCGGGCGCGCCTGTCGCTGCAGGAAGAGATCATCCGGGTGCAGAACGATCGGCTCGCGGAGCTGTCCACCCCCCTCATCCCGATCACCGACCGGATCATGGTCATGCCGCTGATCGGGATGATGGACCGCGCGCGGGCCCAGCAGGCGCTCAGCACCGCGCTGCACGGGGTCGAATCGAACGGCGCCGAGGTCGTGATCCTCGACATCACCGGCGTGAAGCTCGTCGACACCGACGTCGCGAGCACGCTGATGTCCACCGCGAAGGCCCTCCGGATGCTCGGGGCGCAGGCGGTGCTCACCGGCATCCGCCCCGAGGTCGCGACGACCCTCACGGGCCTGCAGATCGAGTTCAAGGAGATCGTGACGCGGGGGACGCTCCAGAGCGGCATCGCGTACGCGCTGCAGAGGACGGGGAGGCCCGAGGCCCTCGCGAAGAGCGCTGCGCGCTGAGCGCAGCGCTGGCCCGACCGCCTAGTGCGTCGTGTCGCCGCTGTCGGGGCTGCTGTCCGGGCCGCTTCTCTGGGAGCCCCAGCGGCCCGTCCTCGCCCGGGCGGCGGCCGAGGGGATCGCGGTCCGCGCGTGGCTCCGCGCCGCGATGTGCTCCCGGATGACGCGGGCCACGGACGCGACCTGGGGAGGCTCCATCATCGTGAAATGGTTGCCGGGGACCTGGTGCATGGCGAACGGGCCGCGGGTGAGGTTCATCCAGTAGCCGACGTCGTCGGACTCCGCCTCGAGCTGCTCGCGCGCGCGCACGAACAGGACGCTGGCCTGCGTCGGGCGCGGCTCGTAGAGCGTCATGGCGCGCCAGGTGCTCAGCACGATGGCGCGGAACGGCGTGTCCTCCTGGAGCGCCGCGACGAAGCCCTCGTACGCCTTGGGCGCCGTCTCCTGGAGCGCGCTCATCTGCTGGACCATGTCCTCGGCGCCCTCGATCGACCTGCGCCGCGCCGACGCGAGGGATCCGGTGTCGAGCAGGAGGAGCTGCGCCTTCTGCCCTTCCGCGAGGAGCTGCTGCGCCATCTCGTAGGCGATCACGCCGCCGGCCGAGTGACCGCCCAGGAGGTACGGGCCCTCCGGCTGGACGGCGCGCAGCTCCTGCAGGTACCGCGCGGCCATGGCGGGGATCTCGGTGACGACGGGCTCGTCGGGCTCCATCCCCGACGCCCGGATCCCGTAGATGGGCAGCTCGGCGCCCATCTGCCGCGCCAGCTCGCGGTAGATGTAGATCGTGCCGCCGATGGGCTGCACGAGGAACAGCGGCGCCCTCCGGCGCGCCCCGACCTGGAGCGGGACAAGGAGCCGGCCGCCCCCGCGATCCGACGCCACGGCGCTCGCGCTCCTGCAGGTGGGAGGGGCGCTCAGCGGCGCGGGCGCGCTGGGGGGCTGGCTCCCGCGGATGTGCTCGGCGAGCGCCGCGACGGTGCGGAGCTCCAGCAGCACGTGCACCGGTAGCTCGACCTTCAGCCGCTCCTTGATCTGGGCCCGCACCTGGAGGGCGCTCAGGGAGCTCCCGCCGAGGTCGAAGAAGTTGTCGTGCGGCCGCACCCTGGCCACGCCGAGCACCTTCCTGAAGATGTCCGCGAGCGCGCGCGCCACGTGATCGGCGGGCGCTCCGTCCCTCTCTTCGTAGGTCGCGCCGACCCGCTGGGACACAGGCGCCGGGGCAGGCGGGGCGTCGCGGCTGTCGAGCGCCGACGAGGGCGCCGCCCTGGACGCGGGCGCCGGGCGCGAGGCGCCGATCACGTACGGGGTGCGCTCGAACGGGTAGGTGGGCAGCGGGACGCGACGGCGCCGCTCGTCCCGGCAGAACGCCGCCCAGTCGACGTCGGCGCCGGCGCACCAGAGCTGGCCGACGGCGGCGAGCAGCGCCTCCAGGTCCGTCCGATCGGAGCCCGAGCTCGCCAGGGTCGTGAGGACGAGCCGCCCCTCGCCGGCGTCGGGGTGCCGGCTCGTCAACGCGGCCAGGGTTCGCCCGGGCCCCACCTCGACGAAGACGTGGTCCGGGTCGACGAGCAGCGCCGCGATCCCTCGCTCGAAGCGGACGGTCCCCCGGAGGTGCCGCGCCCAGTACGACGGATCCTGCGCATCGGCGTCCGTCATCCAGGTGCCGGTGAGGTTCGAGAGCATCGGGATGCGCGGCGCCCGCCGCTCGAGGGAGGCCGCCAGCCGGGTCAAGCGGTCCGCGAGGGGGCCAACGAGCGAGGAGTGCGCCGCGATGGCGACCGGAAGGCGCCGGGTCTCGTGGCCCTCGAGCGCGAGCTCCCGCTCGAGGCGATCGATCGCCGAGGCCATCCCGGAGACGACGCACGCCTCCGGGCCGTTGACGGCGGCCAGAGAGAGGCCGTCGCCGAGGCGAGCGAGCAGCGCGTCCTCGGAGAGGTGCACGACGAGCGTGGCCGTGTCCTCGGGCAGCAGCTCGTACAGGCGCCCGCGCGCCGCGATGAGCTTCACCGCGGCCTCGAGCGACAGCACGCCCGCGACGCAGGCCGCCGTGTACTCGCCAAGGCTGTGCCCGCTGACCGCCGCGGGGCGGATGCCCCACGAGAGGAGCAGCTGCGCCGTCGCGTACTCGGTCGAGAAGATGGCCGCCAGGTTCGCGCAGGGGGCGCGCAGCCGCTCGGCCGCGCGCTCCCGCTCCTCGGGGTCCGGGAAGAGCAGCGCCCGGATGTCCATGGACAGCTCGCGCTCGAACAGCGCCGCGCACCGATCGATGCTCTCCCGGAAGACGCGCTCGCTCCCGTAAGGCTCTCGCCCCATGTCCACCCGCTGGGTGCCCCCGCCGGGGAACAGGAACACGACCTTCGGCGAGCGGCCCTCGGCCACATCGCTGAAGGCGTGGGCGGGATCGCGCGCTCGCAGGTGGGAGGCCGCCGAGGCCAGGTCGCGGCAGACGACCGCTCGGCGATGCGCGAACGGCGCCCGGCCCTGCTGGAGCGTGAAGGCGACGTCGGGGAGGGAGAGGTCCGCCGCGTGCCGCAGCCGTCCGGCCAGTCGATCGGTGGCGCGCTCGAGCGCGTCGTTCGTCCGCGCGGACAGGACCAGCAGCTGGCAGGCCCGCGATGGGCCGGACGGCTCCCGGGCGGGGGCCTCCTCCAGGACCACGTGGGCGTTCGTGCCCCCCATCCCGAACGCGCTCACGCCGGCGCGGCGCGGGAGCGCTCCGCGCTTCCACGCGAGCGGCGCGGAGTTGACGAAGAACGGGCTGCTCTCCAGGTGGAGCTCGGGGTTCGGGCGTCGGAAGTGGAGCGTGGCCGGGATCAGCTCGCGCTCGAGCGAGAGCGCGGCCTTGACGAGCCCGGTGACCCCGGCGGCGGCTCCGAGGTGCCCCAGGTTGCTCTTCACCGAGCCCAGCGCGCAGAACCCGACTTTGTCAGTGCCATTTCTGAAGGCGCGCGACAGGGCGGCGACCTCGATCGGATCGCCGAGCTTCGTGGCCGTGCCGTGGCCCTCGACGAAGCCGATGCTCTCCGGCTCCACCCCCGCGGCGGCGTGGGCCTTGAGGATCGCCTGCACCTGCCCTTCCAGGCCCGGCGCGGCGTAGCCGACCTTGCGCGCGCCGTCGTTGGTGATCGCGGATCCGAGGAGGACGGCGTGGATGTGATCGCCGTCGCTCAGCGCGTCCTCCAGCCGCTTGAGCACGACCACCGACACGCCGCTGCCGGCCACGGTCCCCTGCGCGTCGGCGTCGAACGGCCGGCAGTGTCCGTCCGGCGACGCGAGCGAGCCCTCCTCGTGGACGTGACCGAGCCGCTTCAGCGGGAGGACCACGACGCCGCCCGCGAGGACCATGTCGCAGTCCTTCGCGGCGAGGCTCTGGCAGGCCATGTGGACCGCGACGAGCGACGTCGAGCACGCGCTCAGGACCGTCACCGCGGGCCCGCGGAGGCCCAGCTTGTACGCCACCCGGGTCGTGAGGCCGTCGGTGATGTTCCCGGTGAGGACCTGGTAATACTCGGCGCTCAGCGGCGCCTTGGGCACGCCGATGTGCTCGAGCCAGTAGAGCGGCGCCTCGCTGCCGGCGAAGACGCCGACCGACTGCTTGCAGGAGAGCGGGTCGTAGCCGGCCCTCTCCATCGCTTCCCAGGCGCACTCGAGGAAGATCCGATGCTGCGGGTCCATCAGCGTCGCCTCGTTCGGGCTGTAGCCGAAGAACCGCGCGTCGAAGCACATCGCGTCGTCCAGCACGCCGCACGCCGGCACGAGGTTCGGCGCGCGGATGAGGTCCAGATCGACGCCCGAGGCCTCCAGCTCCTCGGGCGTGAAGAAGCGGATGCCCTCGACGCCGTTGCGCAGGTTGAACCAGAGCGCGTCGATGTCGCGCGCCCTGGGGTAGCGTCCGGCCATCCCGACGATCGCGACGGCGTTCTCGGGCGCCCTCCTGCGCGCAGGAGCGGGGCCCGGGCGGCTCGAGGGCTGCGTCGGCGGCGCGGGCGCCTCGCCCTCGTCTGCCTCCGCGGCCGGGGGCGCCGCCCCGAGGTGCGCGGCCAGGCTGCGTATCGTCGGGTGCTGGAACAGCTCCACGATCGGCACGTCCCGGCCGAGGCGCGCCTGGATCGCGGCGCGGACCTGCACGAGCAGGAGCGAGTGGCCGCCGAGCTCGAAGAACCGGTCGTCGAGCCCCACGCGGTCGAGGTCGAGCACCTTGCGCCAGATCTCGCTGAGGACCGCCTCGAGGTCCGAGGCCGGCGCGGCGGCCTTCGGCGCGGCGCTCGGCGCCGGGCGCTCCGGCGCGGGGAGCGCTCGCCGGTCGACCTTCCCGCTCGCGTTGAGCGGCAGCGCGTCGAGCTTCACGAAGGCCGTCGGGACCATGTACTCGGGCAGCTTCGCGACGAGGAACGCCCGCAGCGCGGGGACGAGGGCGCGCGCCTGCCTGGCGCGGACCGGGTCGTTCGTGAGCGGCGCGCGCGCCTGCTCCTCGTCGACGCGCGCGGCGCGCGCCTCGCGCCAGGCGCGCGGCCTGCGCGGGTCCCCGTCGCGCTCGAAGAGGGCGTCCATGCGCCCCGGCGCCCCGTCGCGCGACCACGTGACGCGGATCGCGTAGCCCAGCCTGCCGCCGAGCTCCCAGAGCGCCTCCGGGTCGATCGCGGCGCCCGGGAGCGCGCCGCCCGCCGCGAGGACGTCCTCCTTGGTCCCGCTCGCCGCGGCGAGCGCCGCCGCCGCGGCGAGGTCCGCGTGCACGCGCGCGTTCGGGATGCCCAGCACCTCCAGCGCCTCGGGGCGGTCGTCGCGCAGGGCTCGCTCGAGCTCCTCCAGGCCCGCCGAGGGCCAGCCCAGCGACCGGGTGATCACGACCGGCTCCGGCGCCTCGCCGACGAACAGCACGGCGTCGTAGCGGTAGCGGGTCATCTCGTCGGCGCCGCGGCCGCGCCTGAGCCAGATCTCGACGTGCGAGACGCCGGGGATCCGGCCGAGCAGGGCGTGGAAGTACCCGGGCGCCACGACGAGCTCCTCCTCGGCCGAGATCGCCCGCTCGACCCGGCTTCGCAGCGCCGCGGCCGGGGTGTCCGGCGACGCCCGGTGCAGCGCGACCGACGCGTGGAAGGCCTCGAGCAGCGGCAGGCTCCGCACGTCACCGACGAAGACGAGCCCGCCGGGCGCGACAGCGCGCGCGGCGCCCTCGAGCACCGAGCGCAGGTAGTCGGCGCCGGGGAAGTACTGGACGATCGAGTTGAGGACGACCGCGTCGACGCTCTCCGGCGCGACGTGATCGAAGTCGCTGGCCTCGCGGCGCGCCAGCGTCACGCGCGCGTACGCGCCGCCCGCGAGCCGGGCCCGGAGCAGCGAGAGGGCCTGCTCGGAGATGTCCGTCCCGAGGTAGGCCTCGCAGCGGGGCGCCGCCTGCAGCAGCAAGAGGCCCGTCCCGCAGCCGATCTCCCAGACCCGCCTCGGCTGGAAGGACAGGATCCGGTCGACCGTGACGTCGCGCCACACGCGCATCTCCGCCGGATCGATCGGCGCGCCTGTGTAGCTGCTGTTCCAGCCCGCCGTGTCGAGATCCGGATCGGCGCCCGCGCCGCCCTTCGCGTACGTGTCGTCGTCGTACAGCGCGCGCCACGCCGAGACGTGGTCCGCGTCGAGACCCGGGTCACCTGCCGCGGGCCGCTCGCCGCGCAGGCCCGGCACGACGTAGGCGACGAGCTGCCTGTGGCCGGGGGTGTCCTCCCTGGCGAGGACGACGGCGTCATCGACGCCGGGGTGCTGCCGGAGGGCGGCCTCGATCTCGCCGAGCTCGACGCGGAAGCCGCGGAGCTTCACCTGATGGTCGAGCCTGCCGAGGAACTCGATGTTGCCGTCGGGCAGCCAGCGGGCGAGGTCGCCGCTGCGGTACATGCGGGCGCCGGGCGCGTCGGCGAAGGGGTCGTCGAGGAAGCGGCCCTGGGTGAGGGCGGGGTCGCCGAGGTAGCCGCGGGCGAGGCTGTCGCCGCCGATGTAGAGCTCGCCGGGGACGCCGATCGGGACGGGCTGTCGCCGCGGGTCGAGGAGGTAGACGCGCACGTTGTCGATGGGTCGGCCGATGGGCGGCTCGCGCGCGGCGTCGTCGGGCGCGAGCCTGGGCAGCGCGCAGGAGGTGGTGCAGACGGTGGCCTCGGTGGGGCCGTAGTTGTTGACGACCTCGAAGGGGATGGCGCGGTGGGGCCAGAGCCGGAGCTTGTCGCCGCCGGTCGTCAGGGCGCGCAGGGCGCAGCGCGCGGGCCACTCCAGGCGCAGGAGCTCGTCCGTCATCGGCGTGGGGACATACGCGACGGTGATCTGCTGCTCCAGCAGCCACTGCTTGAGGTCCAGGGGCGAGCGGCGGACCGGATCGGAGGGGATGTGCAGGCACGCGCCCGAGCAGAGCGAGGGCCACACCTCCCAGACCGAGGCGTCGAAGCCCGGGCTCGCCATGAGCGTGGTCCGATCGGTGCCGGACAGGGCGAAGCGCCGCCTGTGCCAGGCCACGAGGTTGGTGAGCCCCCGGTGCTCCACGAGCACGCCTTTCGGGCGTCCCGTCGAGCCCGACGTGTAGATGACGTAGGCCAGGTCGGCGGGGCCCGCGCTCCTCGGCGGCGCCGAGCCGGGCAGCCCGGCGAGCGCCGCTCCGCCCGCGTCGAGGCGGATCACCGCGCCGCCGAACGCGGGGATGCGGTCGGCGAGGCGCGCCTCGGCGACGAGCACCGGCGCCCGGGAGTCGCTCAGCATGAACGCGAGCCGGTCCTGCGGAGAGTCCGGGTCGAGCGGGACGTACGCCCCGCCCGCCTTGAGGATCCCGACGATGCCGAGGAGCAGCTCGAGCGACCGCTCCGCGCAGATCGCGACCGTCGTCTCCGGCCCCACCCCGGCCTCGCGCAGGCGGTGGGCGAGCTGGTTCGCCCGGCGATCGAGCTCGCCGTACGTCAGCGCGCCGCGGTCCGACACAGCGGCCGGGGCGCGCGGCGCCCGCGCCGCCTGCGCCTCGAACAGGTCGAGGACGCTCCGGTCCCTCGGGTGATCCGCGGCGGTGTCGTTCATCTCGACGACGAGCCGGCGCTGCTCGGCGCGCGTGAGCATCGGCAGCGACGAGACGGGCAGCCCCGGCTCCGAGGCCGCGGTCCCGAGCATCGTCAGCAGGTGATCCGCCATGCGCTCGATGGTCGCTCGCTCGAACAGATCGGCGCTGTACTCGAACATCGCCGCCACGCCGCCCTCGCTCTCCCAGGAATAGAGCGAGAGATCGAAGATCGTCTTCTTGGCGTCCGCCTCGATGGGACGGACCTCGACCCCGGCGAGCGCGAGATCGCGCTCCGCCGGCATCTGCGGGGCGAACGCGATCTGCACGATCGGGTTGTAGCCGGGGCTGCGCTCGGGCCGGAGCTCGTGCACGAGCACGTCGAAGGGCAGCGTGTCGTGCTCGTAGGCCTCCAGGCACACCTGCCGCACCCGGTGGAGCAGATCGTCGAAGCTCGGGTCGCCGGAGAGATCGAGGCGTACGGGCACCGTGTTCACGAGGAAGCCCATGAGCGCCTCGAGATCCATGCGCGCCCGGTTGGCGCTCGGCATTCCGATCAGGATGTCGTCGTGGTGCGTGTAACGGTGCAGGAGCACGCTGAAAGCGGCCATGAGGACCATCGTCACCGTCATGCCGCGCCGGACGGCGAGCTCCCGGAGGGCCTCGACGAGCGGCGCCTCGATCCGGAAGGAAACGGCCCCGCCGCGCAGGCTCTGGACCGCCGGCCGCGGGCGATCGCTCGGGAGATCGAGCAGCGGCGGCGCGTGGAGGAGGCGCTCTTTCCACCAGGCGAGCAGCCCTGCGTGGGCGTCGTCCTTCACGTGCTCGCGTTGCCACGCCGCGAAGTCGGCGTACTGGATCGCGAGCTCGGGCAGCGCGGCGGGGGCGCCCTGGCGGTGGCCGTCATAGAGCACGGCGAGCTCTCGGAACGCGAGCTCCATGGACCAGCCGTCGGTCGCGATGTGATGGATGTGGAGCCAGAGGATATGGTCCTCCGGCCCGAGCTTGAGCAGGCAGGCGCGCAGCACGGGGCCGCGCGCCAGGTCGAAGAGGGTGCGCGCCTCCGCGTTGATGCGCTGGTGCGCCGCGACCTCTCGCTCTCCCTCGGCGAGGTGCTGGAGATCCACCACGTCGAGCTGCAAGGAGCTCTGCGGGGCGATGACCTGGACCGGACGCCCGTCGCGCTCCGCGTAGGTCGTCCGCAGGATCTCGTGCCGCTCCGCGAGCTCTCGGACGCCCCTGTCCAGCGCTCGGACGTCGACGTGCCCGCGCAGGCGGAACGGGAACAGGCAGTTGTAGGCCCGGCTCTCGGGCGAGAGCCGCTGGAGGAACCAGAGGCGCTCCTGTCCGAAGGACAGAGGCAGCGGCCCGAGGCGCGGGACCTTCGTGATCGCGCGCTCGGCCCGCCGCGCCGCGCGCTCCCGCTCCAGGACGGGCGCGAGATCGACGATGGTCGGGTGGCGGAAGAGCTCCTCGAACCTGAGGTCCACCCCGAGCGCGCCGCGGACGCGGGAGAGCAGCCGCACCGCGTGGACCGAGCTGCCGCCCAGCTCGAAGAAGCTGTCGTGGATCCCCACGCGCTCTCGCCGCAGCACCTCCTGCCATATCCCCGCGAGCGACGCCTCGATCGGAGAGCGAGGCGCCGCGAAGCCCCGCGCGAGCTCGGTCGACGCGGCGGCGGGGGCAGGGAGCGCGGAGCGGTCGATCTTGCCGTTCGCCGTCACCGGCAGCGCGTCGAGCGCGACGAAGGTGGACGGCACCATGTACTCGGGTAGCCGGCCCTGGAGGTGAGCGCGGAGCGCCGCCGGCGACGCCTCCGCTCCCTGCGCGGAAGCTGCCTCACGGCTCCTCGCGACCACGTAGGCGACGAGGCGCTTGTCGTCGTGTCCGTCTTCCCTGGCGAGGACGACGGCGTCGTCGACGGCGGGGTGCTGCCGGAGGGCGGCCTCGATCTCGCCGAGCTCGAGGCGGAAGCCGCGTATCTTGACCTGGTGGTCGAGCCTGCCGAGGAACCCGATGTTGCCGTCGGGTAGCCAGCGGACGAGGTCGCCGGTCCGGTACATCCGTGCATCCGCCGACGCGGAGAAGGGGTCGGGGACGAAGCGGTCTCGGGTGAGATCCGGGTCGTGGAGGTAGCCGCGGGCGAGGCCGTCGCCGGCGATGTGGAGCTCGCCGGGGACGCCGATCGGGACGGGCTGGCGCCGCGGGTCGAGGACGTAGACGCGCACGTTGTCGATGGGTCGGCCGATGGGCGGCTCGCGTGAGGCGCCGAGGTCTTCGGGGGCGGCCGTGGGGAGCGCGCAAGAGGTGGTGACGACGGTGGCCTCGGTGGGGCCGTAGTTGTTGACGACCTCGAAGGGGATGGCGCGGTGAGGCCAGAGTCGGAGCCTGTCGCCCCCGGTCAGCAGGGAGCGCAGCGCGCAGCGCGCGGGCCACTCGAGGCGCAATAGCTCCTCGGCGATGGGGGTGGGGACGAAGGAGACGGTGATGTGCTGATCGAGGAGCCACTGCTTGAGCTCCAGGGGCGAGCGGCGGAGGGGCTCGGAGGGGATGTGCAGGCAGGCCCCGGAGCAGAGCGGGGGCCACATCTCCCAGACCGAGGCGTCGAAGCCCGGGCTCGCCACGAGGGTGGTTCGATCCGCGCTGGACAGGGCGAACCGCCGCCTGTGCCAGGCCACGAGGTTGGTGAGCCCCCGGTGCTCCACGAGCACGCCTTTGGGGCGGCCCGTCGAGCCTGACGTGTAGATGAGATACGCCAGGTCGTCCGGCGCCTGGCCGGCAGCGGGAGGAGGCACCTCGTGCGCGGGCTCGCGATCGAGCGTCGCCCGATCCGCGTCGAGGCGAACGACGTCGAGCCTGTGGCCCGGCACGCGGCCGACGAGGCGCTCGCTGGTCAGGAGCACCGACACCTTCGCGTCCTCCACCATGAACGCGAGCCGATCCTGGGGATAGGCCGGGTCGAGCGCGACATACGCGCCCCCCGCCTTGAGCACGCCGAGCGCGGCCACGATCATGTCCGGCGAGCGCTCCAGGCAGACGCCGACGAGCACGTCGGGCCCGACGCCGCTCTTCCTGAGGAGGTGGGCGATCTGGTTGCTCCGCCGATCCAGCTCGGCATAGGTGAGGCGCTCGCCTTCGAACGCCACCGCGACGGCGGAGGGGGCGCGGCGCGCCTGCGCCGCGATCTGCTCGTCGACCCGCTCGCGCGGCCGGGAGTGTGATGCGCCGCTGCTCCAGTCGACGAGGAGCTGCCGCCGCGCGCCGGCCGACAGGAGAGGCAGCTCCGAGATCCGCCGGTCAGGGTCCTCCGCGGCGCCGCCGAGCAGCGCTTCCCAGTGGTCGAGCAGCCTGGCCGCCGTCGCGTGCTCGAAGAGATCGCGGCGGTAATCGAGCCTCGCGACGACCCCTGCGCCGGCGTCGTAAATGCTCGCCACGAGATCGTAGCCGACGTAGGGCAGGTCGAGGTCCGCTCGGGTCAGCGTGAGGAGCGGCCCTTCGCACGGCGGAGGGCTGGGGGGCCGCGCCTCGAAGAGGGCCTGGACGATCGGCGTGCGGCCCGGGTCGCGCGGCGCCGCGAGCCTCTCCAGCAGCGCCCTGGCGGGAACCTCGCTGTTCGCTCTGCCCTCCTCGATGGATCGGTGTACCTGGCGCAGGAGCTCTCGGAACGAGGGCGCTGCGCCGAACCTGCCCCGCACGATCATCGGGCCGCCGAAGAGGCCGATGAGCCCCTGAACGTCCGGCGCATCGCGTCCGGGCGAGGGCACGCCGATCAGGACGTCCTCCTGGCCGGTGATCCGGTGCAGGACAGCCAGCATCCCCGCGAGCAGCCCCGTGAACAGGCCCGCTCCTTGATCCCGGGCCGCTGCTTCGAGCCGCTGTAGGAGCTCTCGATCGAGCGCGCGCTCGGCTGATCCTCCGGCGAAGGTCTGCGCGGCGGGCCGCGGCAGGTCCGTCGGAAGATCGAGGGCAGTCGGCGCGCCAGCGAGCTCTCGCGCCCAGTGGTCGAGCCGCGCGTCGAGGCGTTCGCCCGCGGCGCGGCCGAGCTGCCGCCGCACGTGGTCCTGGTAGCGCATGGGCAGCGCCGGAGGCGTCATGGAATGGTAGAGGGCGAAGAGCTCCGAGAAGAACAGACCCACGCTGAAGGCGCCGTCGCAGATGAGGCCGTGCATGGACAGCGCGACCAGGTGGCGGCGCGGGCGCGCTCGGATGAGCGCCACCCGCCAGAGCGGGGCGCGCTCATGATCGATGGTACGAGCGACCTCCTCGCGGGCGGCCGCGAGCGCCGCCTCGTCCGAGGTGGTCTGTCGGTCCGCGGCGAGGTCCACCTCCCGGAGGTCGATTGCCACCGTGGGTGAGACGACCTGCGCGGCCTCTCCCTCGCGTTCGACGAAGGAGGTCCTCAGCGGCTCGTGGCGCGCCGCGATCGCCTCGACGGCGCGGATCAGCCTCTGCACGTCGAGATCCCCGTCGAGCCAGGCCACGCCTCGTTCATGGATCGCCGGCGTGGGGCCGTGGATCCGGGCAAGCAGCCACTTCGTCTCTTGCTCCAACGAAAGTGGCGCGTACGTCAGCTCAACCATTGCGCATGCCCTCCTGTCCGTCGATGTCAGGGCTCCCCTCTCTCTTCACGCTCGAGCGTTCGGAGCGGGCCCTCGCGCTGCGTTCACGCGCGCCGCGTGCGCGGTGCCATGCAGCTTGTCAACCACTCCATCCCTCCCCGCGCGCGGGCTGTCGGCTCAGCGATGCCCTCGGCGCTCGGGCGTTTCCCCTCCCGAACGCGCGATCCATCCCGAGCGCGCAGCTGGTGTACGCCTGCGACGAGTCCAGGGCGCGAGGTCTCGACGTCTATACCTCCCCCGGCAAGACGATTTATTAGTTTGCAGAATTAATAATGATCTTTGGTTTTGGACTTGCCAAGCGGAATCATGAAAATCGTTCGACCGATGAGCGGCGGGCTCACTTCGATCCTCTCCGCGCTAGTTCACGCGCGCCGCGCGCCGCGCGCTGCCCGGCGCCGCGCCGGCAGAGGGTCGGGTCTGGCGATGAGTATTCAGCACATCCGCGGCTTGGTGGTTTGCCTTCCGCGAACGGACCACAAGGGCAGGCGCTACTTCGTGGGAGGGTCGGTGAAGAGCAGGCCAGTCGCCGCCGTGAGCTTCTCCAGGATTGCGGGCCCGAAGCGCTCGGCGAAGCGCGCCCTGTCCTCGGGGGCGATGGCGATGTCGCCGGGCTCGTCCTCGTGCTCGTCCGTGATGATGGCGAGGAGCAGCGCTGGCTCCTGGCCGACGTTCTCGAACTGCCGGTAGACGCCCACGGGGACGTCGATCATATCGAACGGCTCGAGCGTCGTCTCGTCCGTGCCGCCCTCGTTCCATCGCAGCGCGAAGCGGCCCTTGAGGCACAGGAATACCTCCCGCGAGCGATGGTGTACGTGCAACAGAACTTTATCGCCGGGCCGGCAGCTGACGATGCCCACGCTCATGCCCTTGGGGCCGGCGATGGCCGGCTCCATCCCCTCGCCGACGCCCTGCGCCGCGTGCGCCATGAGGAGATACATGGGAGGGTTCACGGCGTCGAACGCCTCTTGTGGGATGCTGGCGTCGACGGTGTGATTCATGTGAGCCCGGAGCTCGCCGAACCGCGCGATGCGCGAGCGCATCTGCTCCGGGGTAATCCTCAGCGTCTTCATGATAGACCCCCTTGTCTTCTGCGTCCGAGCTACTGGCGTACTCGGCGCGACTCTCCGCCAAGGTACCGCGGATTATGGCGGTGCGCCCGATGAACGACTGCTTGGATGCTGCTTTATTGCTCAGCCTTGTCGCAGGTAAGCAGTGCGTTGGCCAAGTAATGGGCAATACTGAGCCGGTATAGTAGTGTGGCCACGGAAGGCCGACATCACGCCGAAACAGGGAGCATCGAGGCGCGATGCTGCCGAGGCGCCGAGAGCCGCGCCGCGGGGCCGATACGGCCGCGGCGCGCGGCGGTCATGTCTTTATATCGACAGCGAATTCCAGGCACGGCCATTTCCACCGTGCCGGATTGAACGCGCGCCACGGCGCGCCGCGGCGCGCCGCGCCGCGCGTTCAATGGCGCGCGCGTCAGCCCCTCACTCCAGCACCACGAACTTCAGATACCGCCCCTCCCACCACGCCGGCAGCGTCGGGTGGTCCTCCGGCTGCCCGTGGATCGCCCGGATCCGAAGGTCGTCCCGCTCCAGCGTGGCGTCGTCCAGCGTCGCCAGGAAGTCTTCCGCCGTGATGTGGCTCGAGCACGACGCCGCGCACAATATGCCGCCCCGATCCAGCACGCGCGCGACCGCCGTGTGCAGCCGCCGGTAGGCGCCGAGCGCGCGCGGCTTCGCGCGCTCGCTCGGCGCGAAGCTCGGCGGGTCGCAGACGACGAGATCGTACCGGTCGCCGCGCGCGCGGGCCTTCTCGAGGAAGTCGAACGCGTCCGCCGTCACGAACTCGTGGGCCGCGGGATCCACGCCGTTCTCGCGGAACGTGCGCTGCGCCGACGCGTGCGCGGCCGACGCCGAGTCGACGGAGGTGACCCGGCCCGCGCCGCCGAGCGCCGCGGCCACCGAGAAGCCCCCCGCATAGCTGAACAGGTTCAGCACGCGCCGGCGCCCGGCCGCGAGCGCGCGCACGCGGGCGCGGTTGTCGCGCTGGTCGAGGAACGCCCCCGTCTTCTGGCCGCGCGCGAGATCGACCTCCATCGCGACCCCCGTCTCCCTCACGAAGAGGCGATCCGGCAGCGGCGGCCCGTGCAGGTGCGCGAGCTTCTTCCCGTCGGCGTCCTCGCCCGCCGCCGACGCGCGCGCGCGCAGGCCGATCGAGCGCACGCCGCGGGCGCCCAGCGCGCGCGCGAGGTGCGGGAGCAGGCGATCGAGCCAGGGCGCCAGCATGTCGCCGTCGAGGCGGATCACCGCCGCGCGCTCGTACCGATCGATGACGAGCGACGGCACCCGGTCCCCCTCGCCGTTGCACAGCCGGTAGGCCGTCGTGTCGCGGCCGGCGAACCAGCCGTCGCGCAGGGCGAAGGCGCGCTCGAGCCGCTCCGCGATCGCCCGCTCGTCGAGCGGCGGCGCCTGCGTGCGCTGGAAGACGCGGACGGCGATCGCCGAGTTCGCGTCCCAGAGCCCTCGCCCGAGGAACGGCGCCCCCTCGGCCGACAGCTCGACGACGTCGCCCGACGCCGCGGCGCCCCCGCGATGCGCGCGCTCTCCGCGCTTGCCGTCGCCGCGCTTGCTCCCGTGCCCGCCGCCGTCCGCGATGCCGTCTCGGTAGACCCATGGGTGGCCGCGGCGGACGGCGGCCGCGGCCGTCGCGGTGAGATGGACCCGCATCGACCCCGCCTAGCACGGTAAGCTCGCAGCGTGCTGCACCGAGTTCGTTCGTCCGGATGGGTCTGCCTCGGGGGGATCGCGCTTGCCGTCGCGGCAGGCTGCACGCAGGACCACGGCGTCCTCGGCCGGGATCCGTCGAGCGGGGCGAGCACCTCCGGCGCCGGCGGCGGCCCGGGGGCGACCACGAGCGGAGCGACGACGACCTCGGGCGCGGGCGGCGGCGAGGTCGAGCCGCCGGGGCCGACGAAGCTGACGGTGGTGAACGGCGTCGGCGATCACGACGCGGTCCGCTTCTGCTTCCTCGCGTACCCCGACGGGACCGGCGCCGGCGTGGACCCCTGGCCGAGCGCCGCCGCGGGCCTCGCGTTCGCCCGGGCGCAGGCGGTCGAGCCGCTCGGCTCGGCGATCCCCGAGGGGACGAGCCTGCGCGCGCACGTGATCGCCGGCGACCTCCGCGCGACGGAGGGGCTCGACTGCGCGGAGATCCTCGCGCTCGCCGCGGAGAGCGCGGCCCCGATCGTGGCCGCGGGGCTCCCCGTGCTGCCGGCGCCCGTGTTCGCCGAGGAGAAGAGCCTCCTCCTGGTCGCTACCGGATGCCTCGGCGGCGAGGGGCACACCCACGCCAGCGAGAAAGAAGGCTGCGGCGACGCCTACACGATCGACACGCCGACCGCCGGGCTCGTCGCGGTCGCCATGTCGCGGCGGACGAGGTTCGACAGGGTGAGCCTGCAGGTCGCGCACGCGAGCGCGGCGACGGCGGTGGTCCAGGTGGAGCTGACGCCCGGGCGCGGGGGCGCGACCGGGGCGACGCTGGCGCAGGACCTCTCGTACGGCGCGATCGCCCCGTTCCCGCCGTCCACCGGCTTCTCGGTGGGCGACCTCGGCGCGCTCGAGGAGGTCACGATCGAGACCCGCGATCCCATCGAGGGGGCGGTGACTTCGTCGGTGCCGATGCGCGAGATCCTGGCGAGCAGCGACGTGCCGGCGGCGGACATCGGGGACGGTCTCGGGTTCGTGCTTGTGGCCGTCGGGGCTGCTCCGGGGGCGGAGCAGGGCGGGTTCTGGCACCCCCTGACGTACTCGCTCGTGCGGGCGAATCCCTGAGCTCGTCCCCGAATCATCCCATCCCCGGCGAGGTTCCGGTGTTCACCGTCTCTCGTCGGACGGAACGACCACGCCTCGCCCGGCAGCGCGCCGTGGACTCCCTTGATTCCGCCTCGGGCATCAAGGCTCCATCGAGCGCGGTTCGCAATGCCACGCTGCTGCCGTGTGGTGCCGTGTTGTCCAGTATTTGCGCAAGACCCTGATTGCTTCTGTACGGCCGATTCGAGTGTGTCCGGCGCGTCTGCCGAGCTTGCGGCGCACGTTGTCTTATTGGAGGATGAGGGGTCTGCCCCCTCGGCCTCAGGCGCCTCCCTCTCTCCTCGCGGGTCTGCGCTTCGCAGGCCTCCCCACGGCTCTGCCTGGCTCTTCGCCAAGGCGCGTCGCGCCGGGAAAGACGTGAAAAGACGTGGAAAGACTTGAAAAGACGCGAGTCGCTCGACGAACGGGAGCGCCCTGTACGGATGACATCACGGGAGGATCACCCGCCGTGACGATCGGATGAATCTCCAGTATAACGCGAGTGCCGAAATTCCGAGGGGGGGAGGGAACATGGCGACACAGGTATTTGTCGGGGCGAGCTCCGCGGCGGATCCGAAAGAGGCTGCCTCAGAGGCCGTGGCGACGGCGCTCCGCGGGTCTTCCCGCACGGAGCATGCGGCGCGACCGGCGTTCGCCCTCGTCTTATCGACGGACCAGTACGACGCCGACGCGCTCGCCGCGGCCGTGACGAGCCAGCTGCCGGGCGTCCCCTGGGCGGGGTGCTGCACTGCAGGGGTCTTCGCCGGCAGCCGGCTGCTCCGGCAGGGGCTCGTGGTGGGGCTTGTCGCCTCGGGGACGGTGCGTGTCGGCGTCGGGGTCGCGCAGCCGGTGAGCCAGGACGGGCGGCGCGCCGGCGTGCTGGCCGCCTCGCGCGCCCTCGAGGCGTTCCCGTCGTCCGTCGCTCCCGGGTGGAGCCGCGCGCTCATCGTGCTGCCGGACGCGGTCACGGGCAACGGGGCCGACGTGGTGCGCGGCGCGGTCGAGGTCGGCGGGACGGGCGTCGTCTGGGCCGGCGGCGGCGCGGGCGACAACCTTCGCTTCGTGCGCACCGCCCAGTTCGCGGGCGGCAGGGCCTACTCGGACAGCGTGGTCGTTGTCGCCATCGACTCGCCGGCGCGCATGGCGACCGGCATCCGCCACGGCTTCCGGCCGTATGGCCCGCCCACGATGGTCACCCGCGCCGAGGGCACGGTCCTCGCCGAGCTCGAGTACGAGGGCGCCTTCTCGGTCTACCAGCGCACCGCGCGCGCGAGGGGGCATCAGGTGAACATCGACGGCTTCGCCACGTTCGCCATGACCCACCCGCTCGGCATCCCGCAGGCCGACGGCGAGCACGTCATCCGCGACCCGCTGCGCGTCGTCTCGCCGGGGGGGCTCTACTGCGTCGGCGAGGTCCCGGACGGGTGCCTCATCCGCGTCATGGAGGGCGACCCCATCGGCCTCGTCGGCGCCGCGCGCGAGGCCGCGACCACGGCGCGCGACGCGGTGGCCGGGCCCATCGCCGGAGCGTTCGTGTTCGACTGCATCTCGCGGTGCATGATGCTCGGCGAGACGGTGCGCGACGAGCTGACCACCTTCGAGAGCGAGCTCGGCGAGAGCGTCCCGGTGATGGGCTGTCTGACCTTTGGAGAGGTCGGCACGCTGGGCCGAGGAGTACCGCAGTTTCACAACAAGACCGCTGTCGTGCTCGCCCTGGGGGCCTGAGCGCCGGAGCGGTTGGAGCCCTGTCATGGCGAGCGGCGAAGAGCACGAGATCCAGGAGGAACGGCTGGCGCTCCTCAGCGTCCTCCAGGAGCTCACGGTCGCGGCGCTCGACCTCTTCGATCCGCACCAGTCGATGGCGGTCTTCCTGGAGCGGCTCGCCGAGCGCCTGAGCTGCATCGCCGTGCTCGTGCTCGTCGAGCCGGCCCCGCTCGCCCCGCGGCTCCTCGACGCCGCGGGCCTGTCGGCGAGCTCGCGCGCGCTGCCCATCCCGCCGCGCTCGCCCGCCGCGGCGGGCGAGCCCACCGGCGGGGGCGCGGGCCTCTCCTTGCCCTACCCCGAGCTCGCGCGGCCCGGGCTCGTGACGTGGCACTTCTCGCTGGAGGGGCAGGGCGACAGCGGCGCATCCAGCCTCCTCCTCTGCTTCGAGAGCGAGCCCCCGTTCGCGCCTCGGTACCGGGGCATGATGCGCCGGCTCACGGCGACCTTCCGCACGGCGCTCGTGCACCGCCTGCTCTACGCCCGCATGCTCGAGAACGAGCGCGAGCGAGCGCGGAACCTCGCCGCCGCGGAGGCGGGGCGCGCGGCGGCGGAGGCGGCGCAGCGGCGCGCGGCGTTCCTCTCGGAGGCGAGCCGGCTGCTCTCGAGCTCGCTCAACTACGAGGCGACGCTGGTGCGCGTCGCGCGCCTGCCGGTCCCGTTCGTCGCGGACTGGTGCATGGTCGACATCATCGAGCGCGAGGCGATGCTCCGGCGCGCTGTCGTCGTCCACGCCGATCCCCAGAAGAGCGAGCTCGCGCGCCTCCTGCAGGGCCAGACGCCGATGGACTCGGTCCTCCCGTCCGGCGTCGCGCGCGTGCTGGAGACGGGCGAGGCGGCGCTCTGCGAGGTCGCGGGCGCGCCCCTCGCCCCGGAGAGCGAGCGCGGCTCGTACGACAGCGAGCCGCCGGTGTCGGCCAGCGAGGCGCTCCTCATGGAGCTCGGCCTCCGGCGTTACATCGCCGTGCCGCTCGTCACGCGCGGCACGATGCTCGGCGTGCTCACCATCGCGTCCGGCCGCGACGATCTGACGTACGGCGTGGAGGACCGGGCGCTCGCCGAGGATCTCGGGCGGAGGGCCGCGCTGGCGATCGACAACGCGCGGCTGTACGAGAGCGCGCAGCGGGCGATCCGGGCCCGGGAGGAGCTCGTCGCGGTGGTGTCGCACGATCTCAAGAGCCCGCTCGCCACCATCGTCATGAACACGAGCCTCCTGCGCCGGAAGCTGCCGGGCGCGGACGAAGCCGTCGAGGTGCGGCGCCCCGTCGAGCGCATCCAGAAGGCGGCCGATCGCATGAACCGCCTCATCCGCGATCTGCTCGACCTGGCGAAGCTCGACGGCGGCCACATCTCGATCCAGCCGGTGCCCCACGACGTCGCCGGCCTGCTCGGCGACGCCATCGAGCTCCTGCGGGAGGAGGCGGCGGAGAAGTCGCTGCGCCTCGAGCAGAGCGTCGAGCTCGGCGTCGATCGGGCGCTCTGCGATCGCGAGCGGATCCTCCAGGTGATCGCCAACCTCGTCGGCAACGCGATCAAGTTCACGTCGGCCGGCGGCGAGGTCGCTATCCGGGCCGAGCCGTGGGGCCGGGAGGTGCGCCTCTCGGTGCGCGACACCGGCCCGGGCATCCCGGAGGACCAGCGGGCGCGGATCTTCGAGCGCTACTGGCAGGCGAAGGAGACGGCCCACAAGGGCACCGGGCTCGGCCTCTCGATCGCGAAGGCGCTCGTCGAGGTGCACGGCGGGCGCATCTGGGTCGAGAGCAAGGTGGGCGAGGGCAGCACGTTCTTCTTCACGCTGCCGATGGTGGAGGCCACCAGCGCGACCTCGGGAGTCGCGGCAGGCACGCGCCTCGGGGCCTGATAGCGGGGTGCAGGTTCGTGCGCTACGGGCTCAGCCGCTAGGCAGGCGAGTGAGGCGTACGAAAGTACGCCGCAGCGAGCCGAACGACGCGGATGAGCCCGTAGCGCACGAACCTGCACCCCGCTATGACGGCGGCATTCGGGGTTTGCCGTACATCGGTGTAATCACATCACCGAGGCAGATTGTCTCTTCACTTTGCGCGTTGGCGGCCCGATCCGTTCATCGCTATACCTTGCCACGATGAAGGACGTCGGGGACGACAGGGGCGATGCGGCGCCGGCCGAGGCTCGATGGGTCGATGACGAGAGGGGGCTCGTGGAAGCCGCGCTGCGGCTGCTGGGCATCCGCAACCTCGTGCTCGCGATCCACGATCCGAGCTTTCCCTCGGACGACGCGGAGGACATCGGGCGCGGGTCCCCGTACACCGAGGGCGGGCGCCGATTCCTCCGGTTCGTCCGGGATCTCGGCTTCAACGGCGTCCAGCTGGGGCCGCAGGGGGAGACCTCCGCCGACAACGCGTCTCCGTACGACGGCACCATCTTCTCGCGGAGCACGCTGTCGATCGCGCTCGCCCGGCTGGTCGAGGACGGCCCCTCTGGCGCGCTCCTCCGCCCCGAGTCGCTCCGGGAGATCGTCGCGGGGCGGCCTCCTGGCAGCGAGGCTCGCGCGCAGCACGGCCATGCGTACCGCGCGCAGCGCGCCGCGCTCCGCGAGGCGTACGCGTCGTTCGAGGGCCGGCGGAGGCGCGGCGAGCTCGGCGACCTTGGCGACCTCGAGCGCCGCCTGGACGCGTTCACGCGGCGGAACGCGGCGTGGCTCGAGAGGGACGGGCTCTACGGCCCCCTCTGCGCCGAGCACCGGAGCGGCTGGTTTCACGGCTGGTCCGGCGAGCCGGATCTGGACCGGCGCCTGTACGCGCCTGGCCCTGGCGAGGTGGTCGCGTGCGGGGAGCGCAGGAGAGCGCTCCTCGACCGGTACCGCGACGAGCTCCGCTTCTACGCCTTCTGCCAGCTCCTCGCGCACGAGCAGCACGCGGCGCTCCGCGCGGTGACGGCCGATCTCGGGCTCAAGCTCTACGGTGATCTGCAGATCGGCTATTCGCCTCAGGATGCCTGGGCCTATCAATCGGTCTTCCTCAGGGGCTATCTGATGGGGGCGCCGCCGAGCCGGACCAACCCGGAGGGCCAGGTGTGGAGCTATCCTGTCCTGGATCCCGCGCAGTACGCGGATGCGTCGTCCGGCGGGCTCGCGCTCGTCCGGGCGCGGATGGACAAGATGTTCGACGAGTTCGACGGGGTGCGCCTCGATCACCCGCACGGGCTCGTCTGCCCCTGGGTCTATGCCGCGGACGCCCCCGATCCGCTCCGCGCCGTCCAGGGAGGGGCGCGGCTCTTCTCGTCGCCCGACCTGCCGGAGCACCCGTTGCTCGCGCGGTACGCCATCGTCTCTCCTGGGCAGCTGAACCGCGCCGTGCCCCGGTACGCCGACGACTGGGTCGCCTCGCTGTCCCCGGAGCAGGTCGGGCGCTACAGCGTCGTCTTCGACACGATCGCGCGCTGCGCGGAGGCCCGCGGGCGCGCCATCTCCGACGTCGTGTGCGAGGTCCTGAGCACGCTCCCGTTCCCGCTCGGGGCCGTCCTCGAGCGGCACGGGCTGGGGCGTTTCCGGGTCACGCAGAAGGCCGATCTCGACAACCCGAAGGACGTCTATCGCAGCGAGAACGCCGCGCCCGCCGATTGGATCATGGTGGGGACCCACGACACGCCGCCGCTCTGGAGGCTCCTCGACACCTGGGAGCGCGCCTCCGCGCTGGGGCGGCAGGCGGCGTACCTGGCGACGCGCCTCGCGCCCTCGCCGGCCGAGGAGGGCGCGATGGCGCGCGCGCTCGCGTCCGACCCCCGCGCGCTGGCGCAGGCCAAGCTCGCCGACCTCTTCGCCAGCCGGGCGTCGAACGTGATGGTCTTCTTCGCCGATCTGCTCGGGATGAAGGAGATCTACAACACGCCCGGGACGGTGGGCGACCACAACTGGTCTCTGCGGGTCCCCCGCGATTACGAGCGGTCCTATCTGGAGATGCGCGCGCGCGGCGCGGCCCTCGATCTCCCTCGCGTGCTCGCGCTCGCGCTGCGCGCGCGGGGGGGCGCGGAGTCGGAGGAGCGCGGGAACCTCGCCAGGCGGCTGGAGCGCCGCCCGGGCTAGCTCTCCTGCGGGAAGTTGCGCCGGATCAGCAGAACCACCGCCAAGGCCGCCAAGAGAGAGGTGGATGGTGGCCCTGACACTCTTCGGTCCTATTCCCCCGATTTCTTGGCGGCCTTGGCGTCATGGCGGTTGGCTTTCGGTCTGACTTCCCACAGCCGTGCTACTTCGGGCTCCACACGGCCCACTTCCCCGACGTGGCCCATGTGTCGCTCGCATCCTTGAACGCGCCGATGAACGCGGCGCTCGAGTCGAAGAAGCCGTCCGGCGGCGCGACAGCGTCCTTGGTCAGGGACGTCGCGGGACCGAAGACCGGCGCTGACGGGTCGAAGCAGCCCTGGATACCGGGGTCCTCCTCCCGATTCTTCCGATCGGGCTCGCTCAGGAACGCGATCTCATCGAAGCCGCCGTCGTCGTCCTGGAGAATGCCTGTCCCGTCGCTCGTCTCGGCATAGGCGAAGTCATTCACCAGATTGGAGAAGATCGAGCTCGATATGCTCTGCTCGTGGTCCGGGTCGCGCACGTCGAGGCCCGACTCGAAGCCCGTGACGATCGTGTTGAAGATGTTCGCCTTCGTCGACCGGCGGAGGAGGATGCCGTACTGCTCCTTGCCCACGTCCACGCCTTTCCCGCAGAGCGTCGCGTTGTAGATCGTCGGCTCACTCCGAGGCTCGAGCGCCGGCGTGAGCGCGAGCGGGTCGTTGTCCCCTTCGAACCCGTTGGTCTCCTCCGCGACGTCCGGGTCCTGCTGCGCCACGAGGAACTGGAGCTTTCCGCGATAGCCTTGGTCCCAGTCGAAGGCGTCGTCGCCGCTGTACTGGCAGGCGAGGTGCTTTGCGTTCACCGTGCCCCCGAAGAACTCGAAGCAGTCGTCGGACACGTGCCTCACCTGGACGAAATCGACGATCGTCCCCCTGCCGACCCCCCCGAAGGTGAGCCCATTGATCTCGTTGTTCGGCGCGAGCTTCACGCCGGAGTACTCGATGCGCACGTATTTGAGCGTGCCGCTCGAGTCGTTCTCGTCGATGCCCCCGTATTGTCCGTTGTTCGTCAATCCCTCGATCTGGCCCGGGCTGCGTGCGCCGTTCGCGTCCACGTGGTTGGTCGGCGCGTTGCCGAGGAGGATGACGCCGCCCCAGTCGCCGGCCATGCGATCCCTCGGGGGCTTGCTGCTCGTGAACACGATGGGCTCATCCCTGGTGCCCACGGCGATGAGCTTGGAGCCCGGGTGCACCACGAGGGCGGCGGGGACTTGCGGGTTCGTCTCGCCGAGGAGGGTCGTGCCCTTCTCGATGGTCAGCGTCGCCCCGGCCGAGACGTTCACCTGCCCCTTGAGGATGTAATTCTTGTCACATTTGAGCGTGAAATCCTCCGTGATATCACCGGTGATCTCGACGGGCGGCTTGTCGGCCGCCGCGCACCCGATGGGCGGGTTGCCGCCCCCGCCGCCGGCTGAGCCGCTCGACGAGGGGACGCAGATGCTGTCCGTGAGATTGCAGATGGCGCCGTCGAACTGCGCGCAGTCCGCGTCGGAACTGCATTGCACATCCCGCTGCTCGATGATGAACGAGCACGCGAGGGCGCCCGTGGCGAGCGCGCCCATGGCGAGCGCGAGGGCGGCGGAAGGTGATGAGTCGACGAGGCTGCGCTTGCGGTTCATTGCAATGACCCGATGGCAAGAGAATCGTTTCTGTCAAGCAGGGCCGCGCTGTCCGGCTGACAGGAGGTGGGGAAAACCGGTGCTAAGGGCCCATCCTATTCGCGAGAACGTCACATGACGGCCGCTTCGAGGTAACAGCTCGAGGGCATTCTCCCGCCCGGGCTGGCCTCCCTCTGGGGATCGATCCGGCACAGGTCGAATGAGCGCTCCCAGCGATCCCAACGGTTGGCGGAAATATCGCCCGATTGCCGAGATCGGCAGGGGAGGCATGGCCGACGTCTGCCTCGCGGTCGCCCAGGGGCCCGCGGGGTTCAACAAGCTTGTCGTGCTGAAGCGGGTGCGCGCCGAGCTCGTGGAGGACGCCGAAATCCTCGCCATGTTCCTCGACGAGGCGCGCCTCGCGGCCCGATTGAATCACCCGAACGTCGTGCAGACGCACGAGGTCGGGGATGAGGGGGCGCGCTTCTTCATCGCCATGGAGTACCTCGACGGCCAGCCGCTCGGCAGCGTTCGCTCCCGCATGGGGCACGACAAAGTCCCGCTGCCGCTCCAGGTGCGCGTCCTGTGCGACGCGCTCGCCGGGCTCCATTACGCGCACAATTTGCGCGATTTCGACGGGACGCCGATCCAGGTAGTCCACCGCGACGTGAGCCCGCAAAACATCTTCGTCACCTATGACGGCGTGATCAAGGTGGTCGACTTCGGGATCGCCAAGGCGGCCGACTCGCTGACGGAGACGCGCACCGGAATGCTCAAGGGAAAGGTGTCGTATATGTCGCCGGAGCAAGCGCGCGGAGAGCGCGTCGACCGGCGATCCGACGTCTTTTCGGTGGGTGTGATCCTCTGGGAGGCGATCGCCCGGAGGCGCATGTGGAAGGGCTTCAACGACCTCGCGATCCTCGGGCGGCTCGCCATCGGGGAGGTTCCGAGCCTCAGGGAAGAAGCGTCCAAGGTCGATGTCGACCCCGAGATCGAGCGGATCTGCCAGAAGGCGCTCGCGCCCGCGCTCGAAGGCCGCTACGCCACCGCGGCCGAGCTGCAGGCGGATCTCGAGCGCTGGCTGGTCGAGCGCCATCGGGGCATGACCGCGCGGGAAGCCGGCGAGATCGTCGCCAGCCAGTTCGCGGACGATCGGGCGCGGATCAAGCAGGTCGTGGAGGAGCAGCTGCGCGGCGTGCGCTGGACCGGGAGTTATCCGAGGGTCACGCTGACGCCCGATCTACCGAAGCTGGGCACCGGTCGGATGTCGACGACACCGACCATGACCGCGCCCGCGGCCATCAGCCATTCCTCGGACGCGACCTCGATGGTGCCCTCGGTGAGCGCGACCGAGGCGAAGGAGCGCGCCGCGCGCCCGAACCGCGCCATGTTCCTGGTCGCGGTCACCTTCGTCGCCATCGGGGGCACCGTGAGCGTCGGGGTCTTGCGCGCGCAGCCATGGCGGCTCGCCGCGGGCGATCACCGCCAGGCGCAGGTCGCGGCGCCGCCCGCGATGGAGCCCTCTCCGACGCAGGAGGAGGACATCCGCCTCGTCGTCCGCGTCTCGCCGGTCGACGCGAAGGTCTCCATCGACGGCTCCCCGACGTCGAGCGGCGCCTACGAGGGCCGCCTCGCCAGGGATGGCCGCGTGCACGTCATCCGCGTGGAGGCGCCGGGTTTCATCGCGCAGGAAGAGACGATCACGGCGAGCAACGATCTCTTCTTGAGCCTCGCGTTGAAGAGCGCTCCGGAAGCGCAGCCAGGGAGGCTCGCCCCCATCGGTCGGGGCGCCCCGGCGGGCGCCGCCGCGGCGCCGCCTGCGTCCGCCGCGCCGCCGTCGAGCGCGCCTGCGCCGCTGTCGCCGCCGTCTGCCGAGCAGAAGCCGAAGCGGGGGATCGATCTGGAGAGCCCGTACGCCCGATGAAGACCCCGACAGCGCTCGCCCTCTGCGCTGCGATCGTGCTCAGCGCCCCGCTCGGCGCGCTCGCTCAGCCTGCCGGCAACAAGACCGAGGAAGCCGACGCTCGCTTCCGGCGAGGCGTCGAGCTCTACAACGAGGTTGATTATGGCGCTGCGCTCACCGAGTTTCGCCGCGCCTACGAGCTCGCGCCCGCCTATCAGGTGCTCTACAACATCGCGGGTACGTGTTATCAGCTCAAGGACTACGCCTGCGCGCTGCGTGCGTTCGAGAAGTACCTCGCCGACGGTGGCCAGCAGATCCCGGGCGGCCGGCGGGCGGAGGTGGAGCGGGACCTCGCCGTCCTGAGGGGCCGCGTCGCGACGGTCGAGATCTCGACATCGGCGCCGGGTGTCGAGATCTCCGTGGACGGCGTGCCGGCGGGCGAGACGCCGCTTTCTGAGCCCCTCCTGATGAGCGCCGGGCGCCGCCGCATCGTCGCCGAGGCGCCGGGCCGCCCGGCCCTGTTGAGGGTCGTCGATGTGGCCGGCGGCGATCACGTTCAGCTCAAGATCGAACTCCCCGAAGCGCGGGCCTCGCAGGGCCCCGGCGAGGGCGCGGGCGGCGCGCCGGCACCGCCGGGCGCGGTGCGGCCGGCGCCGCCAGGCGCGCTGCTGATGGACGACCGCGCGCCTCGCCAGCAGCGGAGCGTGCCCCTGTTCCCCTGGCTCGCGACCGGCGCGCTCGCCGTGGGCGCGGCCGCCACGGGGGTCCTTGCGCTCGGCGCCTCCGGCGACCTCGACGCGGAGCTCGATCGGTATCCCGGCGACGCCCGCGCCATCGAGCGAGCGCGGGCGAGGAGCGAGGCGCTCGCGCTCACCACCGACCTGCTCGCGGGCGCCGCGGTGCTCGCCGGCGGCCTCTCGATCTACCTCACTGTCGCTGGTGCAGGCCCGGAGCGCGCCGACGCAGAGCGCGCGTCATCTCCTCCGGTGAGCCTCAAGATCGCGCCGGCGTCTCTCGAGCTCGCGGGCTCTTTCTAGGACCGACGCAGAGCGTCGCAGGGTCGCGACGGTCAAAACGCTTGCATCCAGGGCGCTGGAGCTGCATTGATCCGGGCGATCGCCGCGGTCATGGGGGCCTCTCCCGTACGACGCCGCGGCGACGGTGCGACAAGGTGGTCAATCGCCCGCGCTGCCCGCGAGTTGAGAACGAGATGGGAGACACCAGGTGAGCACGACCAAAGCGTCTCTTGGGACCCTGTTCCTCATGCTCTCGCTGGCCGCGCCTGCGCTGGGGCAAGAGGCGGCGCCGCGGCAGCCCGTCACGGACAAGACGAAGGAGCGTTGGGCGAAGAGCCAGGGAGGCCGGTTCGGGTTCGAGATCGACGTCCTCAGCTCGTCTTACCAGCGGGAGATCGCGGCGGCGAACGGCGAAGAGGCCTCCGTCGAGGAGTCGTCGCGGCTCGGCGTCGCCATCACCGCCGCCACCCAGTACAAGCTCTTCGCCGGTCTCCACCTCGACGCGGAGATCCCGTTCGTCTACGGCGACGTCTCGGGCCCCCAGTCCACAGACCTGTTCGGCAGGCCGTTCTCGAGCGGCGCAGGATACAGCCAGTTCTTCATCGGGAATCCCACGTTCGGCCTCCATTACGCTGCCAACGCGCTGCCCATCCTCGCGCTCTTCGGCGGCATGAGCTTCACGATCCCGCTCCACCCGCACCCGGGCACGGAGCTCGAGGTCGCGTCGGTGGCGAATTTCCCCGCGCGGGCTTACTTCGATGCGCAGCGCGTGCTGCTCGCGCACTGGGCCTTCCGGGCGCGCGTCGGGACCGAGATCAACGTCGGCAAGGTCCTGTTCCTCACCCACGATCTCGCGAGTCAGGTCTTCTTTCCGACCCGGGACGGGGAGGACACGAAGACCGTGATCGAGCAGGGCAACGAGATCGCGTTCCGCCCGTTCGGCAGCTTCGGCATCGGCGTGCGCCTCCAGGCGGCGTTCCCTCTCTCCTCCACCAACTCGGCCCAGCTGGCGGCGGAGCCGTTCGTCGACTGGGAGCCGCTCGTGAAGGGCTCCTTCACCCGCGTCGGCGCGCTTGTCGCGCTCGACGACGACCTCGGCTTCGGCCTCGATCAGGGGAAGGTCGCCACCATCCGCGTCGCCCTGGGCAGCAAATGGTAGGGAGCGAGCGCCGCCGGGGCGAGCTATGCTGAGCGCCCCGTGATGACGACCCCCAGCCCGAGCCGCGACCTCTGGGTCGGCGTGCCGCGGCCGAACCCTGGTGCCCGGCTTCGCCTCTTCTGTGCGCCCTATGCGGGCGGCGGCTCGTCGATCTACAACGCCTGGTGGCGCGAGCTCCCCGCGCACACCGAGCTCTGCGCGCTCAAGCTCCCCGGCCGGGAGGCGCGCATGAGCGAGCCGCCGTTCGAGCGCATCACGCCGCTCGTCCAGGCCCTCGCCACCGCGCTCGAGCCATGGCTCACGAAGCCGTTCGCGCTGTATGGCCACAGCCTCGGCGCGCTCGTCTGCTTCGAGCTCGCGCGCGAGCTCCGCCGCCGGGGTGCTCCGCTGCCGCGCCATCTCCTCGTATCGGGCCGGCGCCCGCCTCACCTTCCCGGCTCGGATCCGCTCCACGGCCTGCCCGAGCCCGCGTTTCTGGAGCGGATCCGACGCATGGGGGGCACGCCCGACGAGGTGCTGCGCGAGCCGGAGCTCCTGGCGCTCTTCCTGCCTCTCCTGCGCGCGGATGTCGCGGTCAACGAGGCCGAGCCGTTCGTCCCGGGGGCCCCGCTCGAGTGCTCGATCTCCGCGTTCGGGGGCATCAACGACGAGCGCGCGGAGCGCGCCGAGCTCGAAGGCTGGCGCCATCACACGCGCGGGGCCTTCCGGGTCGAGATGTTCCCCGGCGGGCACTTCTTCCTGCGGAGCGCCCGGGAGCCGCTCCTGCGGTCGATCTCGGCCGTCCTCGACGACGTCGCGCGCGCGCTCCCCCCGTGACGACCGGCGCTGGGTGGGTGTTGAGCCCAGGGCAGGAGCCATGCAAAGAAGGAGGGACCCGCAGCCTCTCTGCCTCTCTGCTCCCCCGGAGACCCCAACGATGACCGATTTCCAGTACCAGGACATGCTCCCCCTCGGCCATGACGAGACCCCGTACCGTCTCGTCAGCCGCGACCATGTCTCGACCTTCGAGGCCGCCGGCTCGACGTTCCTCAAGGTCGAGCCGGAGGGGCTCACCCTGCTCGCGCGCGAGGCGATGCGCGACATCGCCCACCTCCTCCGGCCCGGTCACCTCGCGCAGCTCGCGCGGATCCTCGGCGATCCCGAGGCCTCCTCGAACGATCGCTTCGTCGCCCTCGAGCTCCTCAAGAACGCGAGCATCGCCGCGGGGGGCGTTCTCCCGTCATGCCAGGACACCGGCACGGCCATCGTCATGGGCAAGAAGGGCCAGCTCGTCTTCACGGGCGGCGGCGACGAGGCGGCGATCGCGCGCGGCGTCTTCGAGACCTACCGCGCGCAGAACCTGCGCTATTCGCAGCTCGCGCCGCTCGACATGTACCGGGAGGTCAACACGAACGACAACCTCCCGGCGCAGATCGAGATCTTCGCGACGGACGGCGACGCCTACAAGCTCCTGTTCATGGCGAAGGGCGGCGGCTCCGCGAACAAGAGCTATCTTTACCAGGAGACCAAGGCGCTCCTGAACCCGGAGAGCCTGCTGTCCTTCCTCGAGGCGAAGATCCGCGCGCTCGGCACCGCGGCGTGCCCGCCGTACCACCTCGCCATCGTCGTCGGCGGCACGTCGGCCGAGCACACGCTCAAGGTCGCGAAGCTCGCCTCGGCGCGGTACCTCGACACGCTCCCGGCCGAGGGCAACGCGCGCGGGCGCGGCTTCCGCGATCGCGAGCTCGAGCAGAAGGTGCTCGAGCTCGCGCAGCGGACGGGCATCGGGGCGCAGTTCGGGGGCAAGTACTTCTGCCACGACGTGCGGGTCATCCGCCTGCCGCGCCACGGCGCCTCGTGCCCTGTCGGTATCGCCGTCTCCTGTTCTGCGGATCGTCAGGCGCTCGGCAAGATCACGCGCGAGGGCATCTTCCTCGAGCAGCTCGAGACCGATCCTGCGAAGTACCTGCCCGACACGACCGACGCGGATCTCCAGGGAGAGGTCGTGAAGCTCGACCTCCGCCGTCCCATGAGCGAGATCCGCGCGGAGCTCTCGAAGTACCCCATCCGCACGCGGCTCTCGCTGAGCGGCCCGATGATCGTCGCGCGAGACATCGCGCACGCGAAGATCAAGGAGCGCCTCGACCGCGGCGACGGCGTGCCGAGCTACCTGCAGGAGTTCATGGTCTACTACGCCGGCCCCGCGAAGACGCCCGTGGGCTACGCCTCCGGCTCGTTCGGGCCCACCACGGCCGGCCGGATGGACGCGTACGTCGACCTCTTCCAGGCGAGCGGCGGCAGCTACGTCATGCTCGCCAAGGGCAACCGCTCGCCCGCTGTCACCGCGGCGTGCAAGAAGCACGGCGGCTTCTACCTCGGCTCGATCGGCGGCCCGGCCGCGCGCCTCGCGAAGGACTGCATCAAGAAGGTCGAGGTGCTCGAGTACCCCGAGCTCGGCATGGAAGCCGTCTGGAAGATCGAGGTCGAGGATTTCCCCGCCTTCATCGTGGTGGACGACAAGGGCAACGACTTCTTCGCCGACATCAACAAGCCGGCCGGCCGGAAGCTCGACGTCACGGGCTGACGTCCGGAGCCCGGGGATCGCGGCCGGGCGGCTTCCCTAGGCCTCCAGCGCCGGCGCGGCAGCGGACCGCCGCCCTCCTTCTCCCGTGCCAGACCTTCCAGGACCTGCGCAAACTCCGCGTCGGCGGCGCAGCAACAGCGAGGTTGATTGGCGACGACGTCCCCTCCGGATCGGCGTCGAGGACCCGATTCCATCTGCTCCTGATACGGCTCATCACCTGCTCCCCTGCCACTGTCACCCGGATCAGCGCGGGTGACCGAGGCAAATGGTCACATTCGAGGCGTCCTGGCTCCTGTTCAGCCCGGTATCGTCTCGGCGAGCGCTGATGGGGCCGCGGTCCGCGGGGGCACGGTCCATGCTTCGACCTCGTGCGGAAGGAGCTGAGCATGACAGTTCGACCTGATCGCGCGGTGTCTCATGGCCATGTCGACGCTGGGCACCACCGTTTCGAGGATCGGCACGGTGGTCCCGATGGAGCTCGCCATCACCTGGAGGAGGATCGTTTGGAGCGGCTTGTGCGCGCAGCGCAGGAGGTCGCTGGTCAAGCAGAGCGTCGAGAGCGCGAGAAGCGCAGCGACGCCGGCCAGGAGGCGAGGCCGGGCGACGGCGGCGTCAAGTCGCGGCCGGCGCCGAGGAATCCGAGCATCGCCGACCTCGAGCGCGCGGACAACGAGGGGATGCTGCCGCCGGGGGAGACGTGATGAGCGCACGCGCGATGAGCCTCGATGGGCTCGTCGATCGGCTGGTGCCGAGCGCGCTCCGCCCCGCGGAGCGCGCGCCCCTCGCCCCTGCGCTCGACGCGGAGGTACGGCACGTGGACACGTGGAGCGCGGGGCGCCTCGCCTATTACGTGGACACCCGCGCTGCCGGGCGCCCCGTGGTGCTCGTGCACGGGGTCGACGCCGCCGCCTCGTCCAGGGAGATGGCGCCCCTGTTCGATGCGCTCCGCGGCGAGCGGCCTGTCTACGCGCTCGATCTTCCCGGGTTCGGCCTCTCGGAGCGAGCGGACCGCGTGTACGATCGCGAGCTCTACCGCGCCGCGCTGCGCCGCTTCCTCACGGACGTGGTCCGCGCGCCGGGCGGCGCCGACGTCATCGCGCTCTCCCTCTCCTCCGAGTTCGCCGCCGCCGTCGCCTGCGAGGAGATGAGCATCGTTCACAGCCTCGTGCTCGTGTCCCCGACGGGGCTCGGCCGCGAGCCTCCCGGCGCGAGCGCCCTCTTCCGGGCTGTCTCGCGCGTCCCCTACGTCGCGGAGGCGCTCTTTCGCGTGCTGGCCGCGCCGCCCAGCATTCGCTGGTTCCTGAAGAAGAACTTCGTCGGCGCGCCGGATCCGGGCCTCGTCGACTATGCCATCAGCGCGTCGAAGGAGCCTTTTGCCCACCGGGCCCCCCTCGCGTTCATCACCGGTGACCTGTTCACGGACGACGCTCTCCAGCGCCTGTATGCGCGTCTGCCCGTCGCCACGCTGATCCTCCACGACCGTGACCCCTATTCGCGCTTCGACCGCCTCGGCGAGCTCACGCAGCAGAACGCGCGCGTGGAGGTCGCCCGCATCGCGCCGACGCTGGGTCTCCCGCATTTCGAGCAGCTCGACGCCACGCTCGATGCCGTGCGCAGGTTCTGGGCGCAGGACCCTTGGTAGATCTCCTCCACAGAACGACCAGGACAGCCTTGTAGAGAGCTCCGCGCAGGGCGGACGTCGATTTCCTGCGGAGCCCCCGGCGCCGCAGGGAAGCCGAGGTCGTCCGGCCTGCTCGGGAGCCGCCGCCCTCCAGGTCAAACATGTATGCGCCATTACTGATTGGCCCCGTCTCGGGCCAGCGGGCCTGTGTCCCGCTGGCCTTGTGCGACCCCGAGGAGGGTCTCGAGGATCGACCTGCGACACGCATCCAGTTTCACCGCTCGTGAAGCGCTTGGTGTACAATGGAGCGGTGACCGAACACCGGGTGACCCGACAGGGGCACCATGTGTGTGTGGTCACGTGCTTGCCGGTTCGATCGTGGCCATTTCGTTAGGGCCATGACATCCACAGCCTGGGCGGGGGTGTCCTTGCGCAGCAATCCGGCGATGGAGCGCTGCGCCAGAACGCTGCGATGTGCCATGGATGAGCCATGGTGGATGGCCAGGCGATGGAGCAATGCGGCACGCGTCTCTACAGGGGGCGCGGATTGTTTCCAGGCGTAAAAGTCTTTGCAAACTCCAGGTCAACGGGCTAATTAAGCTCTTATAGCGGGGGATGTCGTGAATGCAGGCGGCCAAACCATCTCTTCGACCCAGCAAGCGAGCAACAGCTTGCTTGGTCGATACCGCCTGATTGCAAAATTAGGCCGTGGAGGGATGGCAGATGTGTTTCTGGCCGTCTCCCGCGGGCCCGGGTCGTTCAACAAGCTTGTCGTCGTGAAGTGTCTCCGCGTCGGGATGGCGGATGACCCGCGCTACGTCCTGATGTTCCTGGACGAGGCCAAGCTCTCGGCCCGGCTCAATCACCCCAACGTCGTTCAGACCTACGAGATCGGGGGCGAGAGCGGCGGGTACTTCATCGTGATGGAGTACCTCGAGGGCCAGCCGCTCAAGGACGTCGTGAGGGCGGTGGTGAGCGGCTGTCCTGGCGCCGCGAGCTTCACGCGGGGGGCGTGGGTCAGGACGATCGTCGAGGCGCTGCGCGGGCTGCACTACGCGCATGAGCTCGCGGACTTCGATGGCGGTCTGCTCGGCGTCGTGCACCGCGACGTCTCGCCGCACAACATCTTCATCACGTACGACGGAGCTGTGAAGATCGTTGATTTCGGCGTCGCGAAGGCGGCCCTCAACGATGCGCACACCGAGAGCGGAACCTTCAAGGGCAAGATGGCCTACGCCGCGCCCGAGCAGGCGATGGCGAGCACCGACGTCGACCGGCGGGCCGATATCTTCGCCATCGGCATCGTGCTCTGGGAGCTCCTGGCGATGCGGCGGCTGTTCGATGGCGATCACGTCGCCGTGATGCACCAGCTGCTCACGCGGGACATCCCGCGGCTCTCCACCGTCGTGCCGGACATCGACCCGGCGCTCGATGAGATCGTGGCGAGGGCCCTCCAGCGGGATCCGGATCGGCGGTTCGCCACCGCGCAGGAGATGGGCGACGCGCTGGAGAGTTACCTCCGGGCCTCGGGCGGGGACGTCCGCACGGAGCAGCTCGGCGCGCACGTGCTCGAGATGTTCTCGGAGAGCAGGGCGCTCGTGCGCCAGCAGGTCACCGCGCAGTTCGAGTACCTGACCTCGCTGGACGTCGCGGGCGACATCCAGCGCGCCTCGATGGTCGGAGAGTTCCCCCGCGCCTCGATGGTCATGGGGATGAACCGCTCGATGTGGCCCTCCGCGACCGCGGCCGGTCTACCCCTCCTCAGCGATCACAGCCACAGCGGCCCCGCCAACCACCAGCAGGAGCCCACGGCCGTCGACCCGGGCAGCCTGGGCGCGACGGTGGGGCGCGCCTCGTCCTGGCGGCAGCGTGGGTATCTCGCCTCTGCGCTCGGCGTGGTCGCGCTGCTCGCCGCGGGGGCCTTCGCGATGTTCCGCGACCGCTCGGTGGAGCCCGTCGCGTCGGAGCAGCCTGCTGCCGTGTCCACGGCTGCGGCGGCGCTCGAAGCGAGCCCGATGAAGGCCAAGGTCACGATCAAGAGCGAGCCCGCGGACGCGAACGTGAGCTGGAACGGGACCATGCTCGGCAAGACGCCCCTCAGCGTCGAGCTGCCTCAAGGGATGCAGGTCGTCGTGGTGTCCAGGGCCGGTTGGGTCGACGTGTCGATCTTCCTGCAGCTCTCCGCGTCCGACGTCGTCGAGCGCACCGTCGCGCTCCGGCGTCAGGACGTCAGCACGATACCGTCCAATTAGGGCTCCTCGTCTCCCTGTGAATTCCCCCGAAAAATTCGGGGGATACTTCAAGTGCCGGCCCTGAGGACCCGCATGGATGGCGCTGCCCTGGCCGCGAGGCGGCGGACTTCTCGACCGAGCCAGTCGAGGAAATCGTGGTTCCACGGAGGCCCGTCGGGCCAGCGTTCGCGTATGCGGTCGGCGAGCTCTAGATCCCATCTCCCGTAGAGATCCACGAGCGCGTCATGCGCCTTGCGGCCGGCCAGCGCTTCAGGGGCCCCGCGAGGCTCGCCTCCGTGCGCGAAGGCGTCGTCGCAAACATAGTAGTTGCACGTCGCCGCGCGCCGCTCGGGGGGGATGGTGCAGCCCTCATGACCATGGAAAGCGCACCTCTTGGGGAGCGCTCGGCCATCGCTGTCCTGGGGCTCGACCCGCAGGATGAGCAGGCCGCGCCGGCCCGGGCGCAGGTTGCCCGCGGCCATCTGCTCGAGCAGCCAGCCTGCGCCGCCGAGCGAGACGATTCGCCCGATGTCCGACCACTCGACCCCCGGCGGGCTGGCGCAGCAGCCCGTCGGGCCCTGCGGGCATGAGCCGCACAACGTCGAGTGCAGCCGCGTGTGCATGCCCGCGAGCTCAAGCCGGATCATCGCGCCACCAATGCTCCGAGAATAACGGCGCCTCCCGCTGCGTCCAGCGTCGCCGGCGCATCCAGAGGTCGGGAAAAGAGGAGAGGAAGAGTAGAGAGAGTCCGGAGCGACCTATGCTCTGGGCGTGATCAGGCGCTCCAGCCCGCGCAGCGGGATGTCCAGCCAGTCAGGTCGGTTGTTGAGCTCGTAGCCGACCTCGTAAATGCACTTCTCGAGCATGTAGAAGTCGATCAGGAGCGCCGTGTCCGCGTCGCTCGCGGGCACGTACGGCGTCGTCGCGTCGGCCCGCGGCTCGGCGGTCGCCTGAGCGCGCGCGACCGTCTCCATGTATCCCGCGAGGTAGCTCGCGGAGATCCACGCCACCCAGGCGTCGGTCCACGGCTTGAGGACGGCGACGTCCTCGGGCCGGAGGCGAGCGTCCCGGAGCGCCGAGGCGCCGGCGTAGTCGAACGAGCGCAGCATCCCGCCCACGTCCCGGAGCGGGCCACGCTTGTAGCGGCGCTCGCTCAGCGGTCTCGCCGGCTCCCCCTCGAAATCGATCAGGATGAAGTCGTCGCCCGTCGAGAGCACCTGGCCGAGGTGGAAGTCGCCGTGCGTCCGGATGCGGGGGATGTCGAACTTCCTCGACACGATCTGCTGGAGCTTCGCGTTGATCTCGGCCTCGCGCGGCAGCATCGCCGACACCTGCTCCCGCACGCTCTCGGGGAGCGAGCGCTCGCGCTTCCTCAGCAGCGCGAAGGTGCGCGCGAGCATGCCGTGCGCCGACTGGAAGATCGACTGCTGGTGCAGCGTCGTGAACGACTGCTGCCCGAACGCGGGGTCCTTGCTGTGCTTGCCGAGCGTGAGGTGGAGCTGCGCGGTGCGCTCGCCGAGCAGCCGCATCCTCACGAGCTCGGTGCCCATCAGCTGGTTCACCACCGGGGGCGGCGCCGCGCGCGACGCGTCGACGAGCGTGCCGGGCGGCATCGGCGGCGCGCTCCCCTTCACCGACCCCTCGTCGGTGAGCACCCGCTCGAAGAAGCGGTTCAGCGCCTCGAGCGTGCTCGTCCACGCGTCGGTCTGGCTCCGCACGTACTCCTGGAGCATCGCCACCGTGGTCGCCTCGCGACCGCGGCCCTGGTACTCGATCACCCCGGCGAGCCGCGGCGTCGCGGGGAACTGCTCGTCCGTCAGGAACCTGCCGATCTCGAGCTCCGGGTTGATGCCCTCCTCGACCTGCCGGAAGATCTTGAGGAGCAGCTTGTCGCCGTAAATGATGGTCGTGTTGCTCTGCTCGCTCTCGGAGATGCGCGCCGGGAGCTCTCCCTCGCCGAGCGACTCGAGCGTCGTCCCGAGCGGCAGCGCATGGAGCTCGCCGGCCGTGCCCGTCGCGACGCCCCGCGCCCGGATCGCGGCGAGGATCAGCGCGGCGAACTCCGGGGTCGTCAGGGCGTCGTACAGGATCCCCTCCGGCGCTGCCGCGCTCTCCGGCTCGGGATCGCGGATCGTGACGTCCGCGATCACCGCGTGGCGCGTGCGCGTCGCGAGCGTCCGCGCGTAGTCGCCCGTGGCGAAGCCGATCGGCACGACATACGTGTCCGGCGAGCCGTCCGTGTACTCGACGCGCACGAGCAGGAGGTAGTGCTCCGCCGCGGTCTGCTCGCCGCGGAGGATCGGGATGACGTCCGCGAGGGTCGTGCCGCGCCGCGTGCGCGCCTTGCCGCGGAACCAGCGCCGCGCCGCGATGAACTTGCCGAGCGCCGGCTCGAGCACCTTGCGCCCCTCCGGGGAGAGGAGCGTCCGCCACGAGCCCTTCGTCGAGATCGCGGGCGCCGCCTCGGCGTCGCCGACGGACGTCGCCGGCGTCGCCGGCTCCAGCGCGAACCAGAAGAAGTCGTGCGGCCCGAGCGAGAGGGAGTAACCGCGGCTCGTGATCTCCGGGAAGCGGCTCCTGCCGAACAGCTCGACAGGCACCATGCCCTCGAAGCGCGCGAGGTCGAGCTCGACGTGCTGGGCGTACCGAGAGAGGTTCGCGACGATGAGCAGCCGCTCGTCCGCGTGCGCGCGGATGAACGCGAGCACCTTGCTGTTGTCCGGGTGCAGGAACTCGATCGTCCCGCGGCCGAGCACCTTGTTCTGCTTGCGAAGGGTGATGAGCCGCTTCATCCACCAGAGGAGCGAAGCAGGGTTCTGCTGCTGCGCCTCGACGTTGATCGCCTCGTAGTGGTACTCGGGATCGATGATGATCGGCAGATAGAGCTTCTGCGGGTTCGCCCTGGAGAATCCGGCGTT
Source organism: Sorangium aterium (assembly GCF_028368935.1). NCBI lineage: Bacteria > Pseudomonadati > Myxococcota > Polyangiales > Polyangiaceae > Sorangium > Sorangium atrum. Next base: position 1,866,352 of record NZ_JAQNDK010000002.1, read on the forward strand.
CCGATCGGCGCTCCACTGCATCGGCGTGCGCACCCCGTCGCGATCGCCGAGATAGATGTTGTCGCCCATCCCGATCTCGTCGCCGTAGTAGAGGACGGGGGTCCCCGGCAGCGAGAAGAGCAGCGCGTTCATCAGCTCGATCCTGCGCCGCGTCTTCATGAGCGGGGCGAGCCGCCGGCGGATGCCCAGGTTGATCCGCGCCGTGTGCTCCTGCGCGTAGACGCGGTACATGTAGTCCCGGTCCTCGTCGGTCACCATCTCGAGCGTCAGCTCGTCGTGGTTCCGGAGGAACGTCGCCCACTGACAGCTCTCGTGGACCACCGGCGTCTGCTTCAGGATGTTGACGATCGGGAAGCTGTCCTCGAGCTCGACCGCCATGAACATCCTGGGCATGAGCGGGAAGTGGAAGTTCATGTGGCACTCGTCGCCGCTCCCGAAGTACGCCGCGGCGTCGGCGGGCCACTGGTTGGCCTCCGCGAGGAGCATGCGATCGGCGAAGTTCGCGTCGATGTGGCGCCTGAGCTTCCGCAAGAACTCGTGCGTCTCCGGCAGGTTCTCGCAGTTCGTCCCTTCGCGCTCGTAGAGGTACGGTACGGCGTCGAGCCGGAGCCCGTCGACGCCCATCTCCAGCCAGAAGTCGACCACCTTGAAGACGGCGGCGTGGACGTCCGGGTTCTCGAAGTTGAGGTCGGGCTGGTGGGAGTAGAAGCGGTGCCAATAATAGGCGTTGGCGACCGGATCCCAGGCCCAGTTCGATGTCTCGAAGTCCTTGAAGATGATCCGGGCGTCCTTGTAGCGGTGCGGGGTGTCGCTCCACACGTAGAAGTCGCGCCAGCGCGAGCCCTTGGGCGAGGTCCGCGCCCGCTGGAACCACTCATGCTCGTTCGAGGTGTGGTTCAGGACGAGCTCGGTGATGACGCGGATGTCGCGGCGGTGCGCCTCGCGCAGGAGGCGGGCGAACTCGCGCCGGGTCCCGTAAGACGGGTTGATGTTGGCGTAGTCCGCGATGTCGTATCCGCCGTCGCGCAGCGGCGAGGGGTAGAAGGGCAGGAGCCAGATCGCGGTGACGCCGAGATCTTGGAGGTAATCGAGCTTGTCGACGAGCCCCTCGAAGTCGCCGATGCCGTCTGCGTTCGAGTCGCTGAACGCGCGGACATGGACCTCGTAGATGATAGCGTCCTTGTACCAGAGGGCGCTGCCTTCGACGGGAGGGGGCTTTTGATCCTGGCTCATGGCTGCTCCGGCGATGCGCGTAGTCCGCGCGACGACGCCGGGCGCACAGGATGCAGCGGATCGGGCCCTGTGCGGCGTGAGCACGCCGCCCGGGCCAGAGGTGGCCAGGAGGCAAGGCACGCTGCGGAGTCCGCCACTGGGCGCGCGCTGCCGTCCCCGCGCGGGTGACGCGGATCACGTGTATAGTTTAACTACTCGGGATTGCAAGACCACGCGTGCCCGACTTCGGTAGCACGCCGTGCGCGCGGCGCAAAGCGGCGCGGTTGCGTTTCGCTTGCATCCGTCTGCACTCCGTCTGCACTCCGTTTGCCTCCGCTCGCAACCGTTCGCATCCGCTTGCAACCGCTCCCACCCGGTTTCCTCCGTTTCCGCAGGGGTTGCACCCGGCGCACTGTCGAGATCGCTGCTTCGTGAGCTCGACCCACACGTCGAACCGCAGCCGGTGTAAGAAGCGCTGGCACCTCGTTCTGCGATCGGGCGAGCTCATGCCCATCGAAGGAGCATTCTCATGATGCGTGTCTTCCACGTACTCCCGCTCTCCCTCGCCGCGCTCGGAGCGCTCGCGTGCTCGTCGACCCCCGAGCCGACGATCGACCCGAACAACCCGTGCCCTCCGGGCCAGTGGTGCGCCTCCGCCGTGCCGACCACGCCGGCGACGGCGGTGCCCACGCCCACCACCACCGCCGCGCCCGCGGGCTCCGCCGCCACGCCGATCCCGCCGGTCGCCGCGGTGGCCGCGACGCCGATCCTGCAGGGGATGGGCACGACGGAGGCCCCGGGGATGAAGCCGGACGGCGGGCCGTTCGCGGGGCAGTTCCAGGAGGGCCAGGCGCTCGAGCAGCAGATCAACATCTCGCCCGGCAAGTGCTACACGGTCGTCGGCATCGGCCTCGGGGTCCAGGAGCTTGACATCCAGCTCGTCTCGCAGCCCGCGCCCGCGCTGCCGCCCGTCGTGCTCGCGCAGGACAGCACCACCGGCGCCGCGGCGACGCTCGGCGGCAAGGCCTCCGGCTGCTGGAAGAACCCCCTGCCGATCGGCGGCCCGGGCAAGGTGATCCTCAAGGCGACGAAGGGCGCGGGGATCGCGGCCGCGCAGGTCTTCATCAAGTAACGCTCCCCCGCGCGGGCTGGCCGCGTCCGCCCGTACTCCAAGGAGCGCCGCCGCGCGCATGCCGAGAGGCGCGCGCCTCGCGCGCGACTCTTCTATTCCCGCGGCCTGCGTCCTCCCCTAGAGCAGAACGGATGAGGCCGTGGGCCTCGCGCGCGACTCCATGAGCGAGACCGTCTTCCTCGGCCCCGACGCCAGCAAGACCTGCGCGAGGCCGCGCTGGGAGTGGCTGTCGCCGCGCCTCCCTCCGGACCTCGAGCAGGAGGCGACGAGGCGCGTCGCGTGGATGGCGCTCTGCACGATCGTGGCGGGCGCCCTCGGCTTCCTCGTGTCGGAGCTCATCCCGGGCCTCGAGCTCGGCCCTTACCCGATCCGCGTCGCGGTCTTCCTGCCGTTCATGCTGGTCTCGGCCGCGCTCTTCGTCATCGCGCGGAGGGGGCTCCTGTCGCCGCCGCGGATCGTCGATCTCTCGTTCGCCTACAAGATCCTGGGCGCCGCGCTGCTCTCGGTCATCTCCAACGCGCAGCCGTGGCCGGAGGGGCCGATGCTGCCGGGATGGCCGCCGGTGGCCGTCTGGGTGCTCATGTTCCCCATCATCGTCCCCGCCCCGAGCGTGCGCACGCTGTTCACCTCGACGCTGGCGATCCTCACCGATCCGGCCTGCCTCTGGGTGCTCGTCCGCTCGGGCTTCATGGAGCCGCCCTCGCGCGAGGCGATGTTCCGCAGGTTCTTCCCGAGCGTCATCGCGCTCGCGCTCTCCGTCCTCGTGTCGCGCGTCGTCTTCGGGCTCGGGCGCAAGCTCGACGCGGCGCGGGAGCTCGGCAGCTACCGGCTCGTCGAGCGGCTCGGCGGCGGCGGCATGGGCGAGGTGTGGCGGGCGAAGCACCGGATGCTCGCCCGCCCCGCGGCCGTGAAGCTGATCCGGCCCGAGGCGTTCCAGGGCGAGCCATCGAGCAACGGCAACGCGAAGGCGCGGTTCGAGCGCGAGGCCCAGGCGACCGCCGCGCTCCGATCGCCGCACACGATCGGCATCTTCGACTTCGGCGTCGCCCGCGACGGGTCGTTCTACTACGTGATGGAGCTGCTCGACGGCATGGACCTCGACACCCTCGTCAAGCTGGACGGCCCGCAGCCGCCCGCGCGCGTCGTCCACTTGCTCCGGCAGGCCTGCCACTCGCTCCACGAGGCGCACAGGGCCTTCTTCGTGCACCGGGACATCAAGCCCGCCAACCTCTTCCTGTGCCGCTACGGCGCAGATCTCGATTTCTTGAAGGTGCTCGATTTCGGGCTGGTGGCCCAGCGCAAGAAGGACGCGGACCCCTCCAAGCTGACCGCGGACAACGCGATCACCGGCACGCCCGCGTTCATGGCCCCGGAGGTGGTGCTTGGCGACCGCCCCATCGACGGCCGGACCGACATCTACGCGCTCGGGTGCGTCGCCTACTGGCTGCTCACGGGCGCCCTCGTGTTCGAGGCCGAGACGTCGATGAAGACGATGTTGCTCCACGCGACGGAGGCGCCCGTCGCGCCTTCGAAGCGCGCGGCACGCGCGATCCCGCCCGCGCTCGATCGCATCGTGCTCGACTGCCTCGAGAAGGATCCCGCGCGGCGGCCGCAGTCGGCGCGCGAGCTGTCCGAGCGGCTCGCCGCGCTCCACATGGACGCCGACTGGACCGAGCAGCACGCGGCGGCGTGGTGGGAGACGGTCGCGCCGCCGTCGCTCTCGGGCCAGGCGGCCAGGGCGGCCGTCGACGCCTTCGGCTGAGCTCCGCGCGCGCCCGGCGCAGGTCCTCAGCGGATGTTGAAGTCGACCGTCATCAGCTGTCCGCCGCGCTCGATCGCGACGGACAGGCGGTTCGCGGTCCGGAGCCGCGCGTAGGCCTCCAGCGCCTTCTGGGGATCGGTGACGTCGAAGCCGTTGATCGACCTCAGGGTATCTCCGCTCTCCAGCCCGAGCGTCTCCAGCAGCGAGCCTCGCCTGATCCTGAGCTTCAGCCCGACGACCTGGTCACCTCGCCGCTCCGGGATCACCCGGGCGGAGCGCATGAGGAGCGCCTGCTGCTCGAGGATCTGATCGACCGCCGCGCGGTCGACGTTGAACTCCGTGGCGCTCACCCGCCGGATGCGGGCGGCGATCTCCGGCGGGATCGCGTTCAGGTTGTCGTTGCTCCCGACCGGCCTCGCCTGAGGCCGGGGCTGCGGCGCGGGCGCCTCCTCGCGCGCGCCCTTCCCGAGCTTGCCGGCCTTGCCGAGCTGCATCTGGCAGCGCGCGCCGCCCGCGGTGATCCACACGCGGTCCCACGCGATGCGCGTGAGCGTGCCTCCCGCCGCGTCGCCGCCGAGCCGGCGGAGCTGCGTCTGCCCGTCGGGCCCCTCGATGGCCGCGAACGACCACGCGGCGTCCTGCGACGCCGCGATGAGCACCACGCGTCCGGCGTCGCAGGTCGGATCGCTCCACGGATCGCCGTGCGCCACGGGCGCGCGCTCCTCGGGAGCGCCGCCCGGGGGCGGGAGGAGCGGCCCCGTCGCCGAGTCGAAGGGGTTGCGCTGCAGGATCGCCTCGGCGCTCGTCGCGTGGAGGCCGTCGCGCAGCGCGCGGTGAGGCGCAGGGGGCGTGGAAGAGAGCCTGGCGGCTCTGTCCGGGATGATCGTCTTCCCGAGCAGGTGAGACACCCCCGACGCCTGGAAGTAGGCGGCGGACGCGATCATCGTGCCCGCGATCCACAGGAAGTGGTGCTTTACAGCCGCATCCAGGTCCACGGGTCCTGCTCTTTCTGGGGCTCGATCGCCGCCCGCGCTCGAGGCGGGCGCCGCGCGCACGCCGGCGTGGAGGCGACCGTGCACAATGTCGCCACCGACCCTCCCTCTCGGGACGCGCAGCACCGCGCGTGCCGGCCCGTCGCGCCCGCGCGCGCACCTGGCAGATCGCGCGCCCCGCGCGAGCGCCTGTCGGATCGCGCGCCTTGACCCGAACGGATCGGCGCGCGTCCACGAGCCGCGCGAGCGCCGAGCGCGCGCCGCGGCGGCGCTCATCGAGACGAGAGGGTGATCGGGAGGAGGAGAGCGGAGGGCAGCGAGCGCCGGCGGGCGGCTCGCTCAGGGCTTCTTGTCGGGCGCCTTGGCGGCGACCGTCGTCCCGGACTCACCGCGGCCGCGGCGGTAGACCCAGGCGGCGAGGACCTTCCGGTCGCTCGCGGAGAGCTTCTCCTCGAACGCCGGCATGTGGCCTTCCAGATCCTTCGCCATGGCCGCGGGCGGGTAGGCCTTGCCGCTGCCGGGGTTCGTGATCTGCGCCTCGATCCACGCGACCGAGGCCCAGCCGCGGAGCTCGGGGGCGGCCGACTCCTCGTCGTCGGTCTTGCCGTCGAGCCGGTGGCAGCTCGTGCACCGCTGCCGGACCATCTTCTCTCCGGGCGTCCCGGCGCCGGGCTCCCCGCGCGCCTGCCCCTCGAGGAACGCGGCGATCGTCTCCTGGTCGGCCGCGCTCATCGGCGTGAACACCTTCGCCGCCTCGGGATCCGCGGGCGGCTTCACCGCCGACGGCATCATCTCCTTGAACGCCGTCTTGCCGAAGAGGTGGTCGGCGTCGGGATCCTTGAGCACCTCGAGCGCCCAGGCCTTCGTCCCGAACCCCGTGAGATCCGGCGCCGTCTGCTTCTCCTTGGGCGGGCCGAGATCGTTCAGCCGGTGGCAGCTCGCGCACTCCTTCTTGTAGAGGTCCTCGCCGCGCGTCTCCGGGTCGTTCCGGAGCATCGCGAGCGCGCCCTCGGGCGGGACGCCTTGCTTGAACAGCGCCACCGCCCGCGCGGTCCGCGCGGCGCTCTGCGCCTCCGAGCGCTGGAAGGCCTCGTCCTTCGCGTCCTTCACGAGCGACTTCCCCAGCAGGCCGACGGCCCCGAGGCCGATCAAGAACAGCGGCGCGAGCGCCGGCAGCCGCGCGCGGAGCGGGCCGGGCTTCCTGTCGATGAACGGGAGCAGGGCGAGGTACAGCCCGACGACCCCCGGCAGGCCGACGGTCGCGATGAGCTCCAGCGAGCCAGGGAAGAACTTGCGCAGCTCGAAGAGCGGGCGGAAGTACCACGCGGGGCGGGCGTTGTAGTCGCTGACGGGATCCGCGGGCGCCTCGAGCGGGGCGCCGTGCTCCATGGCCGCGAGATCGAACACGACGACGAGCACGAGCGCCACGGCCAGCAGGATCAGGCCGAGCTGCTTCGGGTAGAACCGATCCGCCTTGCCGAGGTCGGCGCCGTGCGGCGCGCCGAAGCCGTGCCTGCGGAACTGCGCGAAGCTCGCGGCGAGCAGCAAGGCCATGACCGCCGGCAACACGAAGACGTGCAGGCCGTAGAGCCGCGTCAGCGTCAGGTGCCCGAGCGAGCTCCCGCCGATGACGAGCTGCTGCGTGAACGACCCGACCACGGGGACCGAGCCCATGATGCCGGTCTCGACGCGCGCGCCCCAGTAGCCGTCCTGGTCCCACGGGAGCGGGTTGCCCGTGAAGGCGAAGCCGAGGATCACGCCGAGCAGGCCGAGGGTCAGGAACCAGCCGATCTCGCGCGGCGCGCGGTACGCCCCGTGGAGCGCGATCCGCGCCACGTGGATCGCGACCAGGACGACGAGCGCCTGCGCTCCGAAGTAGTGGAGGCCTCGGATGAGCCACCCGGCGCGCAGGGTGAAGTTGATGTGCGCGACGCTGGCCCACGCCGTCGTCGCGCTCGGGGCGTAGGCCGACATGAGCAGCGCGCCCGTGACGGCCTCGATGAGCAGCAGCAGCGCGAGCGCGCCTCCCCACACGTAACCGATGCGCGCGCCGCCAGGGATGGGCTCGTCGAGGAACCGGCGCAGCGGCTCGCGGTGCCCTATGCGCTCGTTCAGCCAGTCGCCGAGGCTCATCCTGCGATCTCCTGGAGCTCGGCGACCCCGTCACGGTAGCGCCGGAAGTCCACCTCGAGCCAGCCGTCGACGACCCTCGTCGCCAGCGGATCCATGGCGCGCGGGGACGGCCCCGTCTCAGGCGCGCCCGACAGGCCGAAGCGTGACGCGTGACACGGGCAGTTGAAGCTCTTCTTGTCGTCGTTGAGCTCGATCCCGCAGCCGAGGTGCGGGCACGTGGCGCTCATCGCGCGGATCTTCTCGCCCTCCCGGATGACCCAGATCGCGCCGAGCATCTGGTCCTTCGCGACCGTGAAGGCGTCGCGCTCCTCGCCGATCACCTTGAGCCGCCGCGGCTCGCCCGGCGGGAGGTCCGCGAGGCGCCCGACCCGGACCCAGCGCTCGCGCCCGCCTGCGGCGCCGGCGCTGCCTGCGGCGGGGGCCGCGATGAAGCTCGCCGCCGGTACGGCGATCGCGCCGGCGCACGCCAGACCGCCGATCGCCACGAGCGCCTTCAGGGCGCCACGCCGCTCCTCGGGGGCGGGGACTGCGGACGGCGCGCCGGCGCCCGCTAGCACCCCGTGAGGCCCAGGTTCGTGCGGCAATCCATGTCCCAGGTACCCACCGGCACCAGGTTCCTTTTGCGTCGGCTCTGCCATCTCGTAGGCTCTCCCTCGCTCGCGCCGCTCTCCGAATGCCGCCCAGACTGGAGCGGGCCCTCGGCGGCCGAAGCGGACGCAGCATATCGAAAACACAGGCGTAACGTTGAATCCTCGCCATCGCGCACATCGGGGCGATTGCGTTTCGGCCGGCACAGCCGAAAGTTCTCCTTCAGTTGTCCCGATGCCTCGCCCCATCGCCGCAGCGCTCGTGATGTTCGCCGTGTTCGGGGCCTCCGCCTGTGCCGCTTCGCGTCAACCGCCGCCGTGTACGCGTCCCGACCTCAGCGGGTGCGCCATCGAGAACGTCTCGTTCGAGGGCGACGAGGTGATCAGCGGCGACGAGCTCGCCGCGCGGATCGCGACGGCCGAGAGCTCGCGCCTCCTCGCCGGCGCGCTCGAGCCCGTGCCGATCCTGAGCATCTGGGACGCGCTCACGGTCGAGTACGAGCGGTTCGACCGGTTCGTCCTCGAGCGGGACCTGGCCCGCATCGAGCGGTACTACCGCGCGCGCGGCTTCTACGGCGCGCGGGTGCGGGCGGCGCGGGTGCAGCGCTTCGGCGGCCCCGGCAAGGAGGGGCGCGTGCGGGTGCGCATCGTCGTCTCCGAGGGCGCGCCCGTGAAGATCGCGTCGGTGGATCTCGCGTGGCGGGACTGGACCCTGGAGAAGGGCAGGGACATCGACCGGCCGGTGACCGAGGCGAAGGGCGAGCTCAAGGTCGGCGAGCGCATGGACGAGGCTCGGTACGAGGAGCTCAAGAAGCGCCTGGTCCGGGTCCTCACCGATCGCGGCTTCGCCTACGCGAACGTGGAGGGGCACGTCGACGTCGACCTCGTGAAGAACGAGGCACGGATCCGCTACACGATCGAGCTCGGCCCCGAGTGCAGGTTCGGCAAGGTCAAGCTGGAGGGGCTCGGCGAGCTGCCCGAGGCGCCCGTCAGGACCGCGATCGGCATCGAGGAGGGCGAGCGCTTCTCGACCGCGGAGCTGGCGGATGCGGAGCAGGCGCTCGCCGACTTCGGCGTGTTCGGCGCGGTCGCCGTGAAGCCCGAGCTCGCGCCGCCCGGACAGCCCAGGAACCCGGTCGTCCCCGTGACGTTCTCCGTGGAGCCGTCCGCGCTGCGCGCCGTGAGGCTCGGCGGAGGCGCCGAGGTCGGCTCGCGCGTCGAGGCGCACCTCGTCGCCGGGTGGGAGGATCGCAACTTCCTCGGGGGGCTGCGCCGCTTCAGCGTCGAGGCCCGGCCGGGCCTCGTCTTTTATCCGGTGGAGTTCTCGAACCTGTTCGGCAAGGAGCTCGGGGACACGTTCCGGCTCCTGCCGGAGATCCAGCTCCGGTCCGAGCTCCGCCAGCCCGGGGCGATCGAGCGGCGCACGGCCGCGGTGCTGCGCGGCTCGTTCAAGCTCTACTGCCCCCAGACAGGGGAGTTCTGCACCAAGCCGGACAAGCAGGGCGGCGAGGGGGAGTCAGGAGCTGCACCAAGTCCTGCCCAGGAGGCTCCGGAGCACGCGATCGTCGGCTACCGCGAGTACGTCGGGTCCATCGGCATCGAGCGGCCCTTCCTGAAATCGGACCTGAACGCGGCCCTCCTCTACAACGTCCAGCTGAACAGTCCGTTCACCTACAATTCGGCGCGGCTGCCCTCCGGGTTCGGGACCCTCTTCATCCCTTACCTCCAGGCGCTGGTGTCCTATGACCGCCGCCTGAACCAGGCGGGGAAGCCCGACAGGGTCACCCCCCATCACGGCTATTACATCGCGCTGGACACGCAGCTGGCCGGCTACCTGGGGTTCGATACCGCGATCGCGGAGGCCCTGGTCGGCGAGAAGGCGCAGGACGAGCGGGACAAGCGGTTTCACTCCGCGCACGACATCCGCCTTCAGCCCGAGTTTCGCGCCTACTTCCCTGTTTCGAGGAGATGGACCCTGGGTTTCCGCTTGATGACCGGGTGGCTCTTCACGGGCGACTACGGCGACGCCTCCGTGGATCCTGCCCAGTGCGACGCCCTCGCCGGCGTGGACAGGGACCGTTGCCGGAGAGACGTGGGGGCCGACCTTCAGCTGATGCAGTTCCGTGGGTTCTTCAGCGGCGGCGCGACCAGCAACCGCGGATACGGGTACAACGAGGTCGGCCCGCACGCCCGCGTGCCGAGCCTGACAGCCGGCGGCAGCGCCGACGAGGAGGCCCCGCTGGTCCCCATCGGAGGCCGTCTGCTGTGGGAGACGAGCCTGGAGCTGCGGATACCGCTCGGCGAGAGCTTCGGTACGGTGATCTTCGCCGACGCCGGCGATGTCACCCGGGAGCACCGGCTGTTCCGCTCGGGAGCGCAGCGCCTGCACCTCTCGGCGGGCTTCGGTCTGCGCTACGTCACGCCGGTCGGACCGCTGCGCTTCGACGTCGGCTACCGCATCCCCTGCTTGCAGGTGCTCGGTGTCTGCAATGAGACAGAAGCAGCAGGCTGGCCCGAGGACGAGCGGCGCCCGGGCAAGCTGTTCGATGTGCTGCCCATCGCCGTGAACCTGGCGATCGGCGAGGCGTTCTGACGTGCGGTGATCCGTCCGGCGGGCGACGGAGGGCGGTTGGGCCCGCGCCTTCGGCGCAGGCCGCGGGCGCTCAGCCCTCTTCTTCTTCGACGTTCCAGGCGGACAGCGCGGTCATCCCGATGGCGACCGAGCAGAGGCAGCACAGCGCAGGCTCCTCGAACCGGAGCTCGTCGCCACGCGACCACACGTAGAGGCCGCGCCCGTGGGGCTCGCCCGCGATGGCCCTGTCGCACACGTCGCAGCGGTGCTCGGTTGCGCCTGAGGCTGCTTGACGCGCGCGCAGCGCATTGTCGGCGATCGCGTCGACCGAGACGCAAATCGGATGGGCCAGTATCCCTGTGAGCCGGTAATCCGCACTTGCGGTCCCCTCCGGCGTAGGGCAGGGGTCCAGGTTCGGGGTCCCCTTCAGAGCGCCTTCAATCACATCCACCTCCGGCGGCAGGGCCGAATCTAGCTCAGGCCGAGACGGGACGCACGAGAAGGCTGCGCCTGAACACCATCAGGCTTGCTCCAGGGCGCACATGTGGGCGAACGCGCTGGAACGGCGCGTCATGGACCGCAGGACGCACCGTTCCAGCGTGCAATAGTGACGGAATTCGGCGGGATCAGGCGCTGGCGGACGCAGCCGTCTCGGCGGTGTCCGGGGCGGCGGCCGAGCGGCTGCCGGCCGAGCGGTCGAGAGCGCAGCTCTCTTCGAGCAGCTCGACAACGTCGAGCTGGCGGATCGACTCCTCCTTGGACTGATCCTTGAGGCCGTCGGTGATCATCGTCTGGCAGAACGGGCAGGCGGTCGCGATGGTCTTCGCCTCGGTCTGGAGCAGCTGCAGTGTCCGCTTGACGTTCACGCGGTCCTTGTTCTGCTCCTCCATCCACATCTGCGCGCCGCCGGCGCCGCAGCACAGCCCCTTCTGCCGGTTCCACCCCTCGGCCTCGACGAGCTGCAGCCCGGGGATGCGCTTCAGGATGTCGCGCGGCTGCTCGTACACGTCGTTGTAGCGGCCGAGGTAGCAGGAGTCGTGGAAGACCACCTTCCCCTCGACCGGCTTGCTGGGGACGAGCTTCTTCTCGGCGACCAGGCCGAGCAGGAAGTCGGTGTGGTGCACGACCTCGAACTTCGCGCCGAAGTCGGGGTACTCGTTCGCGAGCGTGTTGAAGCAGTGCGGGCAGGTCGTGACGATCTTCCGGATGCCGCCCTGCTCCTTGTAGCCGTTCAGGGTCGCGGCGTTCTGCTCGGCGAGCATCGCGAAGAGGTACTCGTTGCCCGCGCGGCGCGCCGGATCGCCGGTGCAGGTCTCCTCCTGGCCGAGGATGGCGAAATCGACGCCGGCGGCCTTCAGGAGCCTGGCGGTCGCGCGGGCGATCTTCTTCGCGCGGTCGTCGTAGCTCGCCGCGCAGCCGACCCAGTAGAGCACGGGGGCCTGCGGCTTCTCGGCCATGGTCGGGATCTCGAGCCCCTCGGCCCAGTTGCCGCGGTCGAGGCGCGCGAGGTTCCAGGGGTTGCCGTTGACCTCCATCGCGTTGAACGGATTCCCGAGCTCCGCCGGGAACTCGCCCTTCACGAGGACCAGGTGGCGGCGCATCGAGACGATCTTGTCAACGTAGCTGATCATCACCGGGCACTGCTCCTCGCAGGCCCGGCACGTCGTGCAGGCCCAGAGCACGTCCGGATGGACGACGTTCGCCACCAGGTCGACCGGCTTGTACGCGACCTCGGGGATCGGGACCGGGTTCTCCGGCGCTGCCTGCTCCGCGTGCTCCTGCGTCTCCGCCGCCTCCGCCGCCTGGCCGTCCTGCGCCGCCCCGTCGGTGGCCTGGCCGTTCGCCTGGGCCGCGTGGCCGTCGCCACCCCGCGGACCGCCCGGCCTGTTGATGAACTCCCCCTCCCGGCCGTACAGGTGATCGCGCAGGTCCAGGGTGAGCTGCTTGGGGCTCAGGATCTTGCCCGTCTTGTGGGCCGGGCAGTTGTCGCTGCAGCGGCCGCACTCGGTGCACGTGTAGAAGTCGAGGATCGCCTTCCAGGTGAAATCCTCGATGCGCGCGACGCCGACCGGGGCGGCCTTCTCGGGCTCCTCGGCCGCCTTCATGACCATCTCGCCGATCGCCTCGGCGCTGCCCGCGACGAGCGGCAGCCGGCCGCGCGCCTCGATGTTGCGCGTGAAGACGTTCGGGATCGACGTGATGATGTGGAAGTGCTTCGAGTGCGGGAGCAGGTTCAGGAACACGAGCACCAGCGTGACGTGCGTCCAGAACCCGATGTGCGCGAGCACGACGAGCGTCTCCGGGCTGGCGCCGCTCAGGAGCACGGCGAACAGCGAGCCCGCCGGGGCCGGGAACAGGTGCCAGCGGAGCGCCGCCGGGTCCGCGGGGACGCCCGCGAACGGGGCCGTCACGGTGGCGACGCGCTCGCAGAGCGCCGCGTCCGCCGGGCCGCACGCCGCCGTGGACCAGCGGTGGTGGAGCACCAGCGAGGCGCCGTCATAGAGCATGTCGCTCACCATCATCGTGACGATGATGCCGAGGATGAGGAGCCCCTCGCCGGACAGGGTCATGCGCCGCTCGCGCTTGATCGCCCGGTAGTAGATGAACACGAGCGCGCCGGCCACGACCAGCGTGGCCATGACGTCCTTCACGAACTCGTAGATTCCGCCGAGCGGCACCGCGCCGATGCCCGGGAGCCGCACCGGCTCGTGCCCCAGGATCCACAGGTCGAACGACGGGTCGATGCCGCGCCCCCACAGCATCAGCGTCCGGAGCAGGAGAACCAGGAATCCGAAGAAGATGAGCTTATGCGCCAGCCCGGCGAGCGGGTAGTAACCCATCTTCCGTTGCCGGAAGGCGTACTCCCAGGTGCCTTTGAGGCGCTCGGCGATCCGGTCGAGCCGGTCTTCCCCGCGCCCGACCTTGAGGAGCTGCCAACGCCGGTTGGCGCTCCACGCAAAGGCGGCGAAGAGGCCGACGAGCAATGTGAGCATCCACGTGGGATTCATTCGCGGGGCGTCTCCAGGTGCAAAATGGCCACATCTTTTAAGGTGGGCGGCTGCCGGACGTCAACCGCGCGGCGGCGATGGATCGCGCGGAGCTCCTTCGCCGGATTTCTGTTCTTGCAAGGGCGGATACGTCGGCGCGCGCTGGGTGGCTCCTCGCGCGGCGCCAAGGGGCGCGGGCGGCGCGCCGCGCGAGCGGCTCAGAGCGTGAACTCGACGCTCTTTTCTTCGGTCGCGGCGGAGGGAGACAGATCGAGCGCCATGCTGTACGAGCGCTGACCGACCCGCGCGCTCAGGCGGACGCGGATGGGGGCCGTCGCGTCGTTCAGCTTGTCGAGCCGCACGACGACGCGGTAGCGGCCCCGCGCCGGCTCGCCCTCGGTGAGGAAGACGTTCTCCACGTTCTGCTCCTGGCATTCGCCGCTCACGCGCGGGCAGTCGCGATCCTTCATGAGGCCGCTCGCCGTCGGCTCCCCGACGCGCGCGAGCTCTCCCGCCGGGTCATAGACGTTGAGATCGACGTCGGCCTCGGGCTCCTCCCACGCGATCGTGAACTGGAGGATCCCGGTGTGGAGCCCGCAGCCCTCGTCGATCACGCCGTTGCAGTTGTTGTCGCGGGCGTCGAAGCAGAGCTCGACCCCCGTCGGTGTGCAGGCGATCTCGAGCCCGACGCCCTCGGAGACCTTGATGTCCTTCGGCTGGAGGGGCGGCCTGGGCGGCGGCGGCGGCACCTCGATGCAGCCGGCGAGGAGCAGGGCGAGGGCGGCCGCGCCGCGCGCGACGTCGATCGCCGCGCGGGCGAGGCGCGCGCGGAGGCCGTGAGGCGCCGGAAGGCGCGTCGCGTCGCGGCGGGCGCGCGGCTCGCGCCGCGGGGGACCGGGGCTTCGCATGGGGAGCTGCATGTTATCCGCCTTCAGGCTCCCGCGGGGCGCCGGCGCTGCGCGGCTCGAGCGCGGGCAGCGCGGGCGGCGCGGGCGGCCTCCGCGGCTTGGGGCCGCGCGGCTTCGGGGGAGGGGGCGGCGTTCCTCCGAGGGGCTGGGGGAGGTGCATGCCCCGCGCGGCCAGGATCTCCGCCGCGTGGGGGACGGTGAGCACCAGCGCGCGCGCATAGAGATGGTTCCGGTAGGGCTCCGGGAGGTCGCCGGGCCGGCCGTTCGTCGCGTGCTCGAGCAGGATCGCCGCGGTGACGCTCACGTTGAGGCTCTCCGCGAAGCCGCGCATCGGGACGCGCACGGCGCGGGCGCAGCCGGCGGCCAGGTCGGGGCGGATGCCGTCGCGCTCGTTGCCGAGGACCAGCGCGAGGCGGGGGATGCTCGAGAGGTCGCGCGGGGTGAGCTCGCCTTCCGGGTGGGTCGCCACGAGCTCGTGCCCCGAGGCGCGGAGCGCGGCGACCGCGGCCTCGGTGGTCGCGTGCGTGCGCACGTCGACCCAGCGCTCGGAGCCACGCGAGACCGTGTTCGAGACGAGGAACTGCTCGGCCCGCTCGATGATGTGGAGCCGCTGCAAGCCGAACGCGTCACAGGAGCGGAGCACGGCGGCCCCGTTGTGCGGATCGTGCGGCGCATCCATGGCCACGGTGACGGCATCGAGCCGCGCCGCGATGACGCCGCGCAGCCGGGCCCTGCGCTCGTCCGTGACGAACTCCTCGAGGATGCGGGCGACGTCGGCGACGTCGAGGGAGTCGAGCGCGGCGAGCAGCCTTCGCTGCTCCTGCGCGACGAACGAGCAATTGGGGGTCGAGCGGCGCATGGCGGGGGAGGGCGCCTCTATAGCGCGGCGCGCGCCCGGAGGCTGCGGCGCAGCGCGGCCCGGAGGCGACCGCCCCCCAAGGCCGCCGCGGTGCCTCCCAGCAGCGGCGGCGCGGGCCATCGCGCCGCGCGGGATCGGCGAGGAGGAAGGCGACGTCCGGCCGTCAGCGATCGATCGCGTCGATCGCGCCGATCGCGTCGATCGCGACCGCGATCCGCTCGCCCTCTGCGTACTCGACAACGGCGCAGTCGCCGGGAGAGCCGTCCTCCCAGGACAGGCAGACGAAGTCGGCCTCGGCGTCGAGCGCGATCATGGGGTGGTGCCACACGCCGGGGCGATAGGTGATGCCCTGGGCGCCGTGGGCGATGAAGGCGCCGAGCGTCGCGAGCTCGGGCCGGTCGCCGCCGAGGGCCACGACGACGAGGTAGCGCCGCGCGCTCATCGGCACGAACGCCTGGGTCGAGCCGGGGTGCTTCTCGAGCAGGGCGATCGGGAGCGGGAAGCTCGAGCGCGGGGCGCAGCGGAACACCGAGACGTTCAGCGAGGCGTGCCCGGGGCGGAGGTTCTCGATCGCGGCGAGGTGATCGAAGCGCCGCGCCGTCCCCTGGTTGGCAGGCCTCCCGGGCTCGCCGTGCGGCGAGGCCATGAGGATGTCGCCGTACGGCGCATAAGCTGCAGGGCTGAGCGAATGGGCTGCGATGCGCGGGCGGTGGCTCATCGTCATGGGCGACTGTGGCGGCGCGCCACGCGTGTGGCCTCCCTGCGGCCCTCCTGCACGGTGCATGGCGCGCGCCGACCGAGGGCACGACAGGGAAAGGGTATCACGTCGCGGGGGCGCCGCAGCACGCCAGCCCGCCGCGGGCGCCATGGGGCCGGGTTTTGCAAGGCGTCTCGCGACGCAACCCCGACGGGTAATGCAAGCGACCCTGGAGCCAGTCATGCGGATTGTTCACAAATCGACATTTCGGAAGCGCCTCGCGGTGGCCTCCCTGTTCCTGGCGGTGCTCGCCGTCATGACGTCCGTCGTCGGCTGCCAGCGCTACGACTTGCTGGTCGAGAAAGATCAGATCGCGGCCCAGAAATGGTCCGATCTCGAGGCGGATCTCCAGCGGCGCTACGACCTGGTCCCGAACCTGGTGGCCGTCGTGAAGGGGTCGGCCAAGCACGAGGAGCAGACGCTCGCGAGCGTCGCCGAGGCGCGCGCCCGCGCGACAAGCGTCCAGCTCAAGGCCGACGATCTGACGGATCCGGAGAAGGTGCAGGCCTTCCAGAAGGCGCAGGAGCAGCTCAGCGGCTCGCTCTCGCGGCTCCTCGTCGTGCAGGAGCAATACCCTGATCTCAAGGCGAACCAGGCCTTCCACAGCCTCCAGATCCAGCTGGAGGGAATCGAGAACCGGATCCTCCGGGCGCGCCAGGAGTACAACCAGGCGGCGCGCGAGTACAACGCGGAGCTCCTGAAGATCCGGGGCCAGGTGGTGAACAAGGCGACGGGCCAGCCGTTCAAGCCGCGCGTCTATTTCACCGCGTCTCCCGAGGTCCAGTCGGCGCCGAAGGTCTCGTTCTGATGAGGGGCGCGGCGATGCGCCGGATCGGCATGGGCGGGGCGCGGCTGCGGGCCGTGGCCAGGGCCGTCGCGGCCGCGTTCGCGCTGGTCTGCGCGCTCGTCGCGCGGCCGGCCCTCGCCGACTTCACGCCGCCGACGCTCACAGGGCACGTCGTCGACACCGCTGGACGGCTCGAGCCGTCCGACATCCGCGCTCTCGACGCGAAGCTCGATCGCATCCGCCGCGAGACGGGGTTCGAGATCGTCGCCTTCGTGGCCGGATCCCTCGAAGGCGAGACGATCGAGGACGTCGCCTACGAGGCCTTCAATACCTGGCAGCTCGGCCAGCGCGGGGCCGACAACGGCGTTCTCCTCGTGATCGCCCCGAACGAGCGGCGCGTCCGGATCGAGACGGGCAAGGGCGTGGGCGGAGCGCTCACGGATCTCCAGTCGAACGACATCATCCGGCAGACCATCAACCCGCTGCTCAGGCAGGATCGATTCCGCGAGGCCATCGACCAGGGAACTGCAGAGATCGCCAGGACGCTCGTCGCCGGGACACCCGAGGAGGAACGGCGCCCGGCGCCCGGCGCCCAGCCGGCGCCCGCCCCGGTCTCGCCGATCAGGATCGGCGTGACGGTCGTCGCCATCGTGGGGGCGCTCGTGCTCGCGCTGATTTCGCCCTCCTTCCGCTGGTTCCTGTGGCTCGTCCTCCAGGCGCTCCTCTTCCGAGGTGGCGGCGGCGGCCGCGGCGGCGGCGGTGGGTCCGGGTTCGGCGGCGGCGGCGGGGGTCGCTCCGGCGGGGGCGGATCCAGCGATAGCTACTGAGCCGCTGCGCGCCGCCTCTTCCACCCTGTGCAGGACGGACCAGGCCGATCGGTCGTCCTCCGCACCGGCCTTCCGATCGGCCCCCGTGCTCACCCCTGGCGTGATCGGGCGGGCGCACGCGACATCGACGCCGGCGCGGCGCGCGTCGAGCCGAGCGGAGATTCCAGGGCGCGCACGATCTCCGCTGCGCGCTGACCAGGCGACGCTACGCTCTCGTCATGGCTGCTGCCCTGCGCCCTGTCTTTGTCGTCGACGCCGTCCGGACACCGATCGCCCGTTACGCCGGCGCGCTGGCGACGGTCCGCCCCGACGACCTCGCAGCGCACGTCCTCGACGCGCTCGTGCGTCGCAATCCTTCGCTCGCGCCGCGCCTCGATCACGTCGTCTTCGGCGCGACGAACCAGGCCGGAGAGGACAACCGCAACGTCGCGCGCATGGCCGCGCTGCTCGCCGGCCTCCCCTACGAGGTCCCGGGCGTCACGGTGAATCGCCTCTGCGGCTCGGGGCTCGAGGCGGTGGCCGACGCCGCGCGGATGATCGCCACCGGCGAGACCGACTGCGCGATCGCGGGGGGCGTCGAGAGCATGACGCGCGCGCCGTTCACGATGCCCAAGCAGGCCGAGCGCTTCGAGCGGAGCGCGCCGACCCTCTACGATACGACCCTCGGCTGGCGCTATCCGAACGCCAGGATGGCCGCGCGGTTCGAGCTCCAGTCGATGGGGGAGACGGCCGAGAACGTGGCCAAGAAGCACGGCATCAGCCGCGACGAGCAGGATCGGTTCGCGCTCCTCTCCCACGAGCGCGCCACGCTCGCGTGGGAGTCGGGGGGCTTCGCCGACGAGGTGGTCCCCGTGCTCGTCCCCCAGAAGAAGGGCGATCCCGTCCTGTTCGAGCGCGACGAGGGCGTGCGCGCCGACGCCACGCTCGAGGCGCTGTCGAAGCTCAAGCCCGCCTTTCGCGAGGGCGGGACCGTCACGGCGGGCAACTCGTCCCCCCTCAACGACGGCGCCGCGGCCCTCCTGCTCGCCTCGGGCGACGCCGTGCAGGCCGCCGGCGCGACGCCGCGCGCGCGGGTGATCGCGACGGCGACCGCCGGGGTGGATCCCAACCTCATGGGGGAGGGGCCGATCCCGGCCGTGAAGAAGCTCCTTCAGCGGACCGGGCTGCGCGTACCCAACGTGGATCTGTTCGAGCTCAACGAGGCGTTCGCGGCCCAGGCGCTCGCGTGCTCGCGCGCGCTCGAGCTCGACCCGGCGCGCGTCAACGTCCGCGGCGGCTCGATCGCGCTCGGGCACCCGATCGGCTGCTCGGGCGCGCGCATCGCGTGCACCCTGGTGCATGCGATGCGCGCGCGCGGCGCCAAGGTCGGGGTCGCCTCGCTGTGCATCGGCGTCGGCCAGGGCATCGCGACGCTCTTCGAGCGCGCGTGAGGTCATTTCGCCGCTCGTCCGCGGCGCCAGATGAGATAAGACCGGCGCAGCAGAACGCAGGAAGGGGGGCCCGCGGCTCACCTCCCTCGGCTGACGGCGCCGCCTCGGCGGCCAAAACAAGGAGAAGTCCCGATGGAATTCCCCCAGATCAACGTGCCCGGCACCGGCAAGCTCCACGCCCGGCTCAAGACCTCGCTCGGTGACATCACGGTCCGGCTCGAGGAGGAGGGCGCCCCCAACACGGTCAAGAACTTCGTCGGCCTCGCCACGGGCACCATCAACTGGACCGATCCGAAGACCGGCCAGGGGATGCAGGGGACTCCCTGTTACGACGGCGTCCGCTTTCACCGCGTGATCTCGGGGTTCATGATCCAGTGCGGCGACCCGCTCTCGCGCTACCCGGACAAGGCGGCGCTCTGGGGCACGGGCGGCCCCGGGTACAAGTTCGCCGACGAGTTCAACCCCTCGCTGAGGCACGAGGGCGCCGGCGTGCTCTCCATGGCCAACGCCGGCAAGAACACGAACGGCGCGCAGTGGTTCATCACCGACGGGCCGACGCCGCACCTCGACAACCGTCACACGGTGTTCGGCAAGGTCGTGAGCGGGCAGGACATCGTCAACCGCATCGCCAACGTGGCGACCACGCGCGATCGGCCCAACCAGGACGTCGTCCTCGAGCGCGTCGAGATCTTCCGGCAGTAAGCGCGCGGCGCGCCGCGCGGCGCCGTTCAGCGCCGCGCGGCCAGCGCACCGCTCCGCTCCTTCAGCGGGCGCAGCAGACGGTGATCTTGTCCTCGCCCTCCTCGACCTCGCCTGTGGGGCCGCCGCCGCGCGGCTGGCAGCTGCCGGTCCCGGTCACCTCGAGCGACACCGAGACGGCAGGGGGCGGATCGTCGACGCAGGCCCCGTTGAACGGCACGGTCTCGCCGGGCCCCCGGCAGCGGCTCTGCTCGAAGAGCGTCAGCGTCGCCGCGCAGCGCACGCCGCCCGTGTCGCACGTGCATCGCGTGCAGCCGCGGTTGTCGACCATCGAGCTCGCGAACACGTGTCGCTCGCCGAACCCCTCGGGGCAGCGCTGGTCCCCGTCGCGCCAGACGCAGACGCCCTGCTCGAACGGCGCGTCGACCTCTCGCGGGGCGCAGGCCTCGCCGGCTCCACATCCGCCGGCGTCCGGCCCGGCGGCGCACACGAGCCCCTCGATACCGAAGCGCGGCGGCGGCAACGTCGCCTCGCCGCCCGACGGAGCGCACGTCGCCGAATCCACGCCGGGCGCTTCGGCGCTGTAGCTGCCGGCCTGGAGGTCGCCGCCGAGGTTGATGCAGTCCTCCGTCTGCACCGGCAGCGTCGCGTTCGCTCCGCCACACGCGCCACGCGTGTACACCGTGACCGCGGGCGTCTCGCACGCCACGGTCGGCGCGCCGCACGCGCACGCGCTGCAGGTCGCGGGCGTGTCGAGCGGCTCGCGGCCGCCCACGTCCACCCGCTCGGAGAAGCCCTCGGGACAGGCGACGTCCGCGGCGTCGGGGCCCTGGTACAGGAGGCCGGGCCCTTGCCAGTCCTCGGGCGCGGCGACGCAGGCGAACCCTCCGCAGTCGTCGTCGGCGCAGTCGACGGCGCCATCGCCATCGTCATCCTCGCCGTTGGTGCACCGCTCGCCGCCGCCGGCGCCGCCGCTCGTGGTGCTCCCGGCCGCCGTCTGGCCTCCTCCATCTCCGCCCGAGCTGCTGGCCCCGCCGGAGCCGCTCCCGGACGGCCCCGGGAAGAGCGCGGGCTCGAACTGGTCGAAGTCCTGGGTGCAGGCGCTCGCCGCGAGGAGAGCGACGAGCGCGGTGACGCTTTGGAACGCAGAGCGGCGCAACACGACCTCCGGGATCGGCGGGCTTCGCCTCGGTTCGAAGGAGCCCGACCGACGGTACCACGAAGCGCCTGTCCGCACGGCGAGCTCCGCAGCCGGCGATCCCGGCGCCCGTTCGCCCAGTCCGGAGCGCGCCTGCTGCGGCGCTCCTTGCTGCACCGCGCCCCGTGCGCTGCGTCATCCGCTCGGGAGCGCGCGGGGATCGCCCGACCAGAGCGATGTGAGCGCATCGAGCTCTCGCGCGAGCTCCTCGGTCGCCTTGTGAGCGAGCCGCGCCCGCTCTGCGGCGAGCGCCTCGATGACGGCAGCGCGCGCGTCAGGCGCCAGCGCCTCCGCTCTCGTCATCTGCGCGAGCGCCTCATCGGCGTCGTGCAGCTGGCCGAGGCGGCGCTGCATCCGTGACGCGGATTTCGCGGTGCGCTCGGCGCGCTCTCCGAAGAGCGGTGAGAACGTCTCCGCGGAGTAGCGCAGCCGTTTGAAGCGGATCCGGAGCGCGTGCATGGCCGCGCCGTCGCCCGGGTCGCTCGCGGCGAGCGTGCGCACGTCGTCCAGGGCATCACCGATCGCTCGCCTCGCGAGCGCCTCGGCGCCGCGCTTCCTCGCTTTCCGGCGCGAGATGCGCCGCTCGAGGCGCGCGAGGTGAGGCTCCAGCCGGAGCCGCTCGCCCTCGGCCGGCGCGTAGGTCTGCGTCGCACCCGTGTCGCCCTCGGCCGGCGCGTCGGCCTGCGCCACGCCCGTGTCGTCCGGGCGATCCTGCTGGAGCAGCTCGACGATGTGGGCCCTCGCCTCGCGCTCGCGGCGCGCGCGCTGCGCGACCCACCCAGCGACGGCCGCCCGGGCCGCCTCGTCCAGATCGAGCGCGGTGAGCGTCTCGCGCAGCACCTCCTCGTCGCGCAGCGCGCCGGTCGCCCGCGCGAACTCCCGGAGCCCCTCGGCCACGGGGCGGAGCCGCCTCCGTCCGTAGATGCGTCGCGCCGGCTTGAGCAGCGTCCGGAGCCGGCGAAGCGAGACCCGGAAGTCGTGCACCGCCTCCGCGTCCGGCTCCGCGCCCTGCTCGCTCCCGGTGACGACGCGCCGCGCATCGGCGCGGACGCGCTCGATGTGGGAGAGCAGCACCGGGCCCAGGAAATCTCGCGCGGAGAGCCTCGCGCCGCCGCCGTCGCCGGCTCCGGCGCCACCCGAGGGCGGAGGGCTCCCCTCGAGCGGCGTCACAGACGCGTGAGCGCCACCGTCACCAGCGGGCGCCTCCCGAGCTTCGCCTCGAGCGTCCGGCGCGCCGCGAGCCGGGCGATCTCGATGATGTCGTTGTCGCGGCGCCGCGCGCGCGGCTCGCAGTCGTTCACCGCCTGCGCGACCGCGCGCGCCGCGGCCCTCAGCGCGCCGCCCTCGAGCTCCCCGGTGACCCCGCGGGCGAGGACCTGCGGCGGCGCCGCGAGGGCGCCGTGCACATCGACGACCAGCGACACGAAGGCCACCCCCTGGCGACCGAGGGTCGCTCGCTCCCGGAGGACCTCCTCCCCGAGCTCCTCGCCGCCCGCCGTCGCCACCCGGCCGGCGACGGCCCGGCCGCTCCGGCCGAGCGGCTGCGTCGTGCCGATCTCGACGACGTGGCCGTTCTCGGCGACGAGCACCTCGGCCACGCCGCGCTCCCGCGCGAGCTCAGCGTGCCGCGTCAGGTGGTGCAGCGCGCCGTGCACGGGGAGGAAGCCGCGCGGCTGGGTGAGATCGATCATGCGCGCCTGCTCCGTCCGGTGCGCGTGCCCGCTCGCGTGGACGCGCCGATCCGTCGACCACGTCACGAGCTCGACGCCGAGGCGGAGCAGCCCGGCCATCATGTCGACGACCGGGCGGTCGTTGCCAGGGATGACGCGGCTCGAGAGCACGACCCGATCCCCCTCTTCGAGGCGCAGGAGCGGGTGCGTCCCCGAGGCGAACCGCGTCAGCGTGGAGGCCCGCTCGGCCTGCGTGCCGCTCGCGATGACGAGGAGCCGCTCGCGCGGCATCGACGAGGCGACCTCGGGCGGGACGAGCAGGTCGCTCGGCCACGGGAGCCTCCCCACGGTCTGCGCGGCCCGCACGTGCGTCTGCACGCTGCGGCCGAGCAGGCAGATCTTGCGGCGCGCGCGGATCGCGGCCTGACCGAGGGCGAGGAGGCGCTGCACGTTCGAGGCGAAGACGCCGACCACGACGCGCGCGGGCGCGGTCTCGACGAGCTCCGCCAGCGCGTGGGCGACGGCGCGCTCGCTCCCCGCCTCGCCGGGCGAGTCCACGTTGGTGCTGTCGGACAGGAGCAGCCGGACGCCCGCGTCGCCGAGCGCGCGGAAGCGGGCCTCGTCGGTCGGCTCGCCGTCGAGCGGCGTCGGGTCCAGCTTGAAGTCCCCGGTATGGACGACGAGCCCCGCGGCCGTGTGGATCGCGAGCGCCGTCGCGTCGACGATCGAGTGCGTCACCCGGAGCGGCTCCACGACGAAGCCGCCGATCGCGACCTCGCGCCCGACCTGCGTGGGCAGCAGGCGCACCTTGTCCTCGAGCGCGTGCTCCGCGAGCCGGTAGCGCACCAGCTCCAGCGCGTGCGGCGGGCCCCAGACGGGGACGTCGAGGTGACGCAGGAGGAACGGCAGCCCGCCGATGTGGTCCTCGTGGCCGTGCGTCAGCACGATGCCGCGCACCTGATCGCGGAGCGCGAGCACGTGATCGAAGCGCGGGTGGTAAACGTCGACGCCGAGGTCCGTGCTCGGGAACGTCACCCCGCAGTCGATGAGCAGCAGCCCATCCGCCTGCTGAAGCGCGAGGCAGTTCATCCCGACCTCGCCGAGCCCTCCGAGGGGCACGAGCCGCAAGGTGGACGGCGGTGGCAGGGGGAGCTGGCTCGGGGCGGGGGCGCTCTGCTCGGGATGCACGTTCGGTGGAGGGGGTCTGCCACCCAGGGCGCCGGGGGCCTACGGCCCGCAGCTTGCTGAGCTGGTCTGAAAGAGAGAGGACGACTTCTTCAAGACGTAACCCACATCGGCTCGCCGTCCCCTTCGAAACTTGGAGCGACAGTGTAGCCACAGGGTGGCCCCTTGCGTCACGCTCTCTCTTTCCAGTTCCGGCGCCGGGGCCAGGCGGCGCCGACCTCGCCACCGGATCTCGTGCCGCGCGGACCGGTTCCTGCACACCCTGTCTCCCCCCACCCCATCGTGACCGCCGGCGGACGCCGAGCCGCCTTTCCCCAGATTTCGAGGAGCCTCCGGTGATCGCTGCCCTGCTCGTCAATCTCCTCCGCCTGCTGCTGCTCCCCGTCAGCGCGCTCCGCTGGGCGTTTGCTGCACCCCGGGGCGGGTATGTCGTTCTCGAAATCGACGGCCGCGTGGTCGATCTCCAGCCGCCCAGGGTCCGCCTGGCGCTCTCGTGGCGTCCCAGGAAGAGGGCACCGCTCTCGGTGGAGCGCGTCCGCGAGCTCGGCAAGCACCTGATGAAGGATCCGCGCCCGGCGGGGCTGCTCCTCCGGATCCGGTCGGTGCACGCGGGGCCGGCGGTGGCGGCCTCGCTCCGGGACGCGCTCCTCGAGATCCGGGCGGGGGGCAAGGACGTCGTCGCCTACCTGCCGATGGGCGCCGACACCACGACGCTCCTGCTCGCCTCGGCCGCGCGGGCCATCGTCGTCGGGCCCGAGACGATGGTGTCGCCGCTCGGGTTCGCTGTGGAGGGCCGCTACGTGCGCCGCGCGCTGGAGCAGGTCGGCGTCGAGCCCGAGGTGTTCGCGAAGGGGATGTACAAGAACGCCGGCGAGGTGCTCGTGCGGGACACGATGAGCGCCGCGCAGCGCGAGCAGGTGGGCGCCCTGCTCGACGGGCGCCTCGGGGACCTGACCGCGGCGCTCGCCCAGGGGCGCCGCGTCGATCGCGAGACGGCCGCGCGGTGGATCGACGAGGCCCCCTTCGGCGCGGAGCAGGCCGTCGCGCGAGGCATCGTCGACGCTGTCGCGTACGAGGATGAGCTCGAGCACATGCTCGTGTCGGGGTCGCTCCCGTCCGCGACCGCGGCGCCGCGCCGCGCCGAGAGCGGCGCGCAAGACGCGGACGGCGCGTCGGGCGGAGGAGCTCCTGCTGCTGCGCGGCATTCGAAGAACCGCCTCGTGTCGGCGGACCGCTACCTGGGCGCGCGGCGCGCTCTCTCGCTGACGCCGGTGTGGCCTCGGCCCGTCCTCGGCGTCATCGAGGTGCACGGCGCGATCGTCAGCCGCGCCCACTTCCGGGGCGCGTCGCTGGCCAGCGAGGAGCGGCTCGTCGCGAGCCTGCGCGCGGCGCGGCAGAACCCGCGCGTCCAGGGGGTCATCCTCCACGTCGACTCGCCGGGCGGCTCCGCGCTCGCCTCCGACAGGATCCACCACGAGGTCACCCGCCTCGCGGAGGTGAAGCCCGTCGTCGCGTGCCTGTCGAACGTGGCGGCGAGCGGCGGCTACTACGTGGCGGCTGCCGCGCACGCGATCGTCGCGCAGCCGCAGACGATCACGGGGAGCATCGGCGTGGTGTCGGCGCGCTTCGCGCTCGGCCCGCTGCTCGAGCGCCTCGGCGTCTCGACCGACGTCGTGAAGCGCGGCGCGCGGGCGGACCTGTTCTCTCCGTCGCGCAAGCTCGACGCGGGGGAGCGGGCGGTGGTGGAGCGCGAGCTCGACGCGATCTACGCGGCGTTCCTCCGCGTCGTCGCCCGCGGCCGCCGCCGCCCGGTCGAGGAGATCGAGCCGCTCGCGCAGGGGCGCGTCTACAGCGGCGCCGAGGCGCAGGCGCGCGGCCTCGTCGACATGCTCGGCGGGTTCGAGCGGGCGCTCCACGAGCTGCGCCAGATGATCGGGCCCAAGGCGGCCGCCATCGAGCCGGCCATCGTGCGCGCGTCGCGGTACATCCCACCTCCGCCGCTGCTGCCCGCGCCGGTGCCCACGCTGCTCGAGCTCGTCGGGCTTCGCGGGATCGCCCAGGAGGTGGCGCTCGCCATCCACTGCGAGGGGGAGCGGGTGCTCGCGTACTGCGCGGAGGCCGACGACCTGGACTAGGCGGCGACGGCCGGCTTCATGGAAGAGCTGGTGGTTGGTTGGGCGCATTCCATGGAAGCGGCGGATTTTGTCGCGGGAGAAGCTGTGCGTAATCTGTGCGCCCGGTGGGTAGCACCTGTTCAGAACTGATCACGGATCGCTAGGAATCCCGCACCGGACAGAGAGACCCTATATGTGGGCCCTGTTCGGAGGGAGATCCCAACCTGTAGCGGTTCTCCTTGACGCACGGGCCGTTCGCGAGTTTGGATAGCAGGCGGTCAGGCGCTCCCGCATGTCGGCGCACGCCTTTCAGGCATGGCACCTGAAACTATGCTCACTGGTCGGAAGACGGAACGTTTGAGCAGGTAGTAGGGGAGAAGCGACGAGACCTGTGGAGATCGAGGCGATGATGCCTCGGAGTTCTCCAGGGAACTCTTTGTGCTTTCGGTAGGACCCGGGTCACCGCCAGGTGCGGTGGTTCACAGGAGGACTTGGAAATGGCCCAGTCGGCAGTTGTGGGTGACGGCGGTAAGCTCCCCGCCGGGAACGGCAAGATGACGGCACGGACGAAGGAAGATGGGGGTGGGCGTCCGGTGACCGGGGGGGCCACCAAGGCGCAGGTCGACGGCGCAGCCTCGAAGAAAAGCGCGAAAAAGGGGGCCTCGCGCCCCCGCGGGCTCGGGTTCGACCGGCGGTTCACGCACCGGGCCGCGGATCCGCTCGATGAGGTCACCTGGGAGCGCCGATCGAGCGTCATCACCAACCCCGACGGCTCGGTCGTCTTCAAGATGGAAGGCGCCGAGATCCCCGCCGGCTGGTCGCAACTAGCGACCGACATCGTCGTCTCCAAGTACTTCCGCAAGGCGGGGATCCACGGCAAGAAGGAGCTCGGCGAGACGAGCGTCCGCCAGGTCGTCCACCGGCTGGCGCGCACCATCCGCGAGGCGGGTGAGCACTTCGGTGGCTACTTCGCCTCGACGAAGGACGCGGACACCTTCGAGGCGGAGCTCGCCTACCTGCTCGTGCACCAGTACGGCGCGTTCAACTCGCCCGTCTGGTTCAACTGCGGGCTCTACCACCGGTACGGCATCGAGGGGTCGGGCGGCAACTTCGCCTGGAACGAGGCCTCGGCCGACGCGGGGAACGGGAGCGCCAACGGGAAGGCGTCGGCGCCTCGAGCGAACGCGACGGGCGCGCTCGACGACATCGTCGAGACCCGGAACGCCTACGAGCGGCCGCAGTGCTCCGCGTGCTTCATCCAGGCGGTCCAGGACGACCTGATGAGCATCTACGACCTCGTGAAGAGCGAGGCCCGGCTGTTCAAGTACGGGTCGGGGACGGGGACGAACTTCAGCGCGATCCGCGGGAAGCAGGAGAAGCTCTCGGGCGGCGGGACGAGCTCGGGGCTCATGAGCTTCCTCGAGGTGTTCGACCGCGCCGCCGGCGCGACAAAGAGCGGCGGCACGACGCGGCGCGCCGCGAAGATGGTCTGCCTCGACATGGACCACCCGGAGATCGTCGACTTCATCCAGTGGAAGGTCCGCGAGGAGAAGAAGGCGATGGCGCTCATCGGCGCGGGGTACCCCTCCGACTTCAACGGCGAGGCGTACCACACGGTGAGCGGGCAGAACTCGAACAACTCGGTGCGCGTGAGCGACGAGTTCATGCGCGCGGCGGCGACGGGCGCGGCGTGGGAGACGCGCTCCCGGACGACCGGCGAGGTCGTCGACACGCTGAGCGCCAAGGACCTCTGGCGCCAGATCGCCGAGGCGGCGTGGGGCTGCGCCGATCCGGGCGTGCAGTACGACACGACCATCAACCGCTGGCACACCTGCCCGAACACGGCGCGCATCAACGCCTCGAACCCGTGCTCGGA